>JAHEXW010000031.1 GCA_023251915.1 Actinomycetes bacterium | reverse complement strand
AGAATTAGCAGACTGCCGGCCGCTAGAATCAAATACGGACCGAGGGTGGTCAGAAAGTCGGAGCGTGCCGCCATCTGGATCCAGTACGATACCGGCAAGAACATCCCGATCAAAACCGCGCCCGCGGCCAACCACAGTGCCACACGACCCGTTCTTGTCACAGGCCAATCCACAACAACCGCCCCCTTAACGCCTAATGTACTTCATTACTTCACTTAAGTGAAGTAATGAAGTACGGCGCAAAAAGAAAGAGGCCGCTCGGTTTCCCGAACGGCCTCTTTCGTAATGTTTCTCGCGCCGGTCTAAAGACCGGCGCCTACATTTTCACGCTTCTCGAGTTACCATTGAAACGCCATGCGTCATTGCGAGGAGCGCAGCAACGAAGCAACCTCCCAAAATACGCCGTATACCTCACGGCTAACAAGGTTTAGATGTGTTTCCCGCTGCCCTTGGCCTTGTTCTCGCCGTCGTCGACCCAGCGGTCTTTTAGCGTCTCCATGATCAGAGGCATATTGGTGTACTCCATGTCCTCCAGCGGGAGACGGTGCGGTTCGAACGGGCCGTGCGCTTTCAGGTAATCCGCCATTTCATTGGCGATCTGGCGCGCCCGGTCATAGCTGACGTCGGCGAACATGTCGCGCGGGCCGTTCAGTTTGCCGTCTTTGAGCTGGAAGCCAAGGGCGACAACGCGCGGCGGACCGTCAAAGCGGGTCGGGTGATCCTGCGTCATGCTGACCGGCATCAACGGGCCGTGGTGCGAACCGCGCATCCAGCCGGCAACGATATGCGGGAAAGCAAACGGGTTAAGAACCTCGCCGACAGCCGGCAAACCGCTCTGGCAACGTACCGCCATGACCGGATCATCCTTGCCGACGTACTTTCCGGCGATAAAGGACAAGCGCTGCGTCGAGGTGACCGCTGCGATCTCTCCCTCTTTGGTATAGACATGTTTGATAACAAACCGTCCCGGCGCGCCGATGAACGAGAGCATCGGGTAGGTTTCCAGCGGCGTGTCGAAAATGACTTTCTTCGCGTTGACCAAGTCATCAACCTCGATGTCAAAGCCCTTGAACATACTTTGGTCGATTACCAGACCGGCTGTGTTGAATGGATCGCAGAACATCTTGTATAGAGGCATGTTCCACGCGCCCGGCTCGGTCTTGTCGGCCAGGAAGACGATGATCGGCTCGCTCTTGCGTTCCTCAAACTCCATCTCGGCATAACCAGGGCCCATGCCGCGCAGGTTACCCGAGAAAGCGTCGCTGAGGATGTCCTGGCCGGCACCGTACAAGCCCAGATTGTGGGCCAGGTCGGTCATGTCCAGAAACGCGTCCCAACACATCTTGTGGATCTCTGTATTTTGGATGCCTTTCTTGTGAGTCAGGATAAACGCGTGGTCATCGCCGCAATGGCCGACGAAGTAGTCGATGACGATGCCAGCCTTCTTGGCCCTAGCGGCATGTTCAATGGCCAGATCATGCATCTCCGGATGGATCGCCGAGTGACCGACCCAACCGCCGACGTCGGCTTTGATGATACTTAGGGTAATCTTTTCCCCCATATTCCAACCTCCTTGTGGACGTTCGCGCGCATGCACGCGCGCTGTTAACCAATGGATAAGCCGTTTTATTCTATCGTATGAACGGGCAAACCTCAAGAGGTCGAGCCACGCGCGAATCCGCATCAGGCGCGCCAGGTACCGCAAAGACAGCATTTGTTATGATGTTCCTTATGTGGCATGCCAAAGACATCGAAACCACGTTCAGCGACCTGCAAACCGGTTCGGGCGGATTGACCGAGACCGAAGCGGCCGCGCGTCTTGAACAACATGGTCCAAATGAGCTGACCGCCAAGGCGGCCAAATCGCCAATCGCGATGATTCTGGACCAGTTTAAAGATTTCATGATTATCGTTTTGCTGGCGGCGGCCGTGATTTCGGGCTTTGTCGGCGAGTTGTCCGACACGATAGCGATAGTCGTCATTGTTGTTCTCAACGCGGTCATCGGCTTTTTCCAGGAATATCGGGCCGAACAGGCCATAGCGGCGTTAAAGAAGATGGCTTCGCCGGGCGCGACAGTGATTCGCGACGGCGTGCCGACAACTGTGCCGGCCGGCGAACTCGTGCCAGGCGACCTGGTGGTTCTGGATGCGGGCGCGGTTGTTCCCGCCGACCTGCGTCTTATTGAGGCAGCCCGCTTGAAGATTGAGGAAGCTGCCCTGACGGGTGAATCGGTTCCTTCGGAGAAGAAGGCCAGCATTGCGCTGCAAGAAGACAGCCCATTGGGCGACCGCATCAACATGGCTTTTAAAGGGACTTATGTTACATACGGCCGGGGCGTGGGCGTCGTCACAGCGACCGGACATGCCACCGAACTCGGCCGAATCGCCGACTTGATTCAGGGCGAAGCGGGCGTAAAAACACCTTTGCAGAAAAGGCTGGGGGTTTTCGGGCGCAATCTGGCCATCATCGTCTTGGTTATTTGCGGCGTCGTTTTTACCATGGGTCTTTTGCGGGGAGAGGCGCCGCTTCTTATGTTGCTGACGGCCATTTCTCTGGCTGTGGCCGCGATTCCGGAAGCGCTGCCAGCCCTGGTCACGGTCTCGCTGGCCATCGGTGCTCGCCGCCTGGTTAAGCAAAACGCGCTCATCCGGACTCTGCCTGCCGTCGAAACACTGGGCAGCGTCACCTATATTTGTTCCGATAAGACAGGCACTCTCACTCTTAACAAAATGATTGCTGAAGAATTCTACGTAGACGACACGATCCATGCGGCATATGACGTCTCGACCGAGGCAGCCGGTACGCATGTTAACGCCTTCCTGGAAAGCCTGGCGCTGAACAACGACGCTCTGGTAGACAAGGACGGCGCCGTGCTGGGAGACCCGACAGAGGTCGCATTGTTCGAACTGGCGGCCGCCCATGGTTTTGCCAAGGAAACACTGTCGACAACATACCCGCGTCTGGCAGAACTGCCTTTCGACTCCGACCGTAAACGCATGACGACAATCCACAAGTGGAGGGATGGCGGCTTTGTATCGTTCACCAAAGGCGCCGCGGAGACGATTTTGGCTGAAGCGGACACGATTCTGACAGCCGCCGGTCCCGTCCCAATTAACAAGCAGAAGCTGACCCGGACCGTAAATCGTATGGCGGCAGATGGCCTGCGTGTTCTCGCAATCGGTATGCGTCTTTGGGAGAAAGAACCCGAAGTTCTCGTGTCTGAGGTCGTCGAAAGCAAATTAGTGGTGCTCGGTTTTGTCGGCTTGATGGATCCGCCGCGCGAAGAAGCGCGGCAAGCGGTTGTCGAATGCCGGCGCGCCGGCATACACCCGGTTATGATAACCGGCGACCATCCTTTGACAGCCCAAGCAATCGCGCTTCGCTTAGGCATATTGGATGAACACCGGCGTCTAATCACCGGACCGGAGTTGGCCGCGTTGTCCTTAGAGGAATTCGAACAGCAGGTTGAGGATATCGCGGTCTACGCGCGCGTCGCACCGGAACAAAAACTGAAGATTGTTCGGGCCCTGCAAGACCGCGGCCAGTTTGTCGCAATGACCGGGGACGGCGTAAACGATGCGCCGGCTCTGAAACGTGCTGACATCGGCATCTCGATGGGGATCACCGGTACGGATGTCGCGAAGGAAGCGTCGCACATGATCCTCCTGGACGACAACTTCGCCACGATCGTTAAGGCCGTCAAGGAAGGCCGGCAGATCTTCGACAACATCCGCAAGTTCATCCGCTATATCATGACGAGCAACGCCGGCGAGATTTGGACGATTTTCTTGGCCCCGTTCTTCGGCCTGCCGATCCCGCTCCTGCCCATCCATATACTTTGGATCAACCTAGTGACAGACGGCCTGCCCGGCCTGGCGTTGGCCGTGGAACCGCCCGAACGCGACGTCATGGACCGGCCACCTCGTCATCCGAAGGAAAGCATTTTCGCCCACGGCCTGGGCACAGATATCGTTTGGGTCGGGTTGCTAATGGGTCTGGTCTGCCTGTTCACACAGGCCTTTTTTCTTAAAGGGAATGGCCATTGGCAGACTATGGTCTTTACGGTGTTATGTCTCAGCCAGATGGGTAACGTTCTGGCCACTCGTTCCGACCGTGATTCCTTCTTTCGGCAGGGAGTCTTTTCGAACTTGCCATTATTGGGCGCGTTCTTATTGACTCTCGTGCTTCAACTGGCGACCATCTACGTCCCGTTTCTGAACCCGATCTTCCGGACAAAACCACTGTCCCTGGCGGAGTTGGGAGTAACGCTGGGCTTGTCGTCGATTGTGTTCCTGGCGGTGGAGGGGAAGAAGCTGTTCGTGAGGATCTACCATGCACGAGATTTGCCGGTAAAGTAAGCCTCGTCTCAGGTCCCGCGCCCGTGCAAAACGCGGACCCAGGATGACCGTTTCTGTTTTCCCGTATCAGTAATGCACTGATACGGGGGTTCCGACGGGGGCCCAGTCGAAAATAAACTCTCCGCTGGCGACCGAAACGTTGACGCAACCGTGGCTCCTGACATTACCAAAGTCGTTGTGCCAGTAAGCGCCGTGAATCGAGTAGTTGCCATTGAACCACATCACATACGGAACGTCGGCAATGTAGTAGAACTCGACCGCGTTTTGAGCCGACGACATCGCCGCCACTCTATCCTTCGCGTAAATGCTATAGTCGCCCGTCGGAGTGCTGTACCCAGATTTGCCGCTCGACACCAGACAAGTAAACACGGGAGTTCCGCCCTCTAAAAGGGTGAGCGTCTGGGTGCTGAGATTCACGTCAACTTTCTTATATATCCCGGTCTCGAACGTGTTAATGACTTCGTTTTCCATAAAGCTGCCGCTTGCTCCGCGCAAACCCTGTCGTCCGCCGGTTAAAGACGCCGTCACTGTGGTTTCGAAATCCCAGGGCCGTGACGGGGTAAAGGTGAGCTTGTTAGGCGCCGGCCAAGCCAATGTGCCCGGAACCGGCGGAGTTACGGAAAACAGTCCTTTCACAACACTTTGGTTAACAACCGCGTCGTTGAACGTGAACACGATGCCGGTGCTCCGGCTAACCTCGCGCGCGCCATAATGCGGTTCCACGCCGGCCAGCAAGGGGGTCGTGGTGGACAGGCTCGCCGTCAACGCGCCAGGGGATGATTTTAGATGATAGCCGTTTAAGCCCACGGCATCGACAAAAGTCAGTTTGTATTGCTGCCCCTGGTGATAGTCGGGCAAGAACAAATAGGCGGTCTTGCGGCTATTGTTTATTTCTAGCTTGGAGCGCGCCGGGGGTTCCAATCTGTAGCGCAGCGTCTTTAGCGGGATATTCCACTTAATCGCGGCGCCGCCTTCTTCCCGCGCGACCAAGCCACCGGCCGGAATGACCGGTTGCGGTGTTTGAACCGTTGAATAAACAAAGCGGTCTAAAGATGTCTGCCCGTGCCAACCGCTCAACCTTAGCCAAATCTCATATTCTGTGTCCGTCGCCAACGTCTCGCTGCCGTCGACAACCAGTGTCGAGCCGTCGAGACGAGCCGGTACCGCTTTCCCGTTTACCTTGACCTCTAATGCATGAACCCGGGTTGTCAGACCGCTGATATACAACTTGATGCCGGCGTTCGGATTGATTTCCACCGCTCCGGTATTTGGCAGCGCGGTAGCGTGCGGTTCAATCAGGGCACAACCGGAAAGAATTAGGGAGAAAACAAGAAGACAAATTGTCAGGAGGTTTCTGTGAGTTTGCTTCGTTGCTGCGCTCCTCGCAATGACGTAGAGCGTTTTCGCGCGATCGTGAACGCGATCGGCTCCGTGTCGCTTTACGTCATTGCGAGCGAACGGAGTGAGCGAAGCAACCTCACCTGATCGCGTCATCTCAGTAATGTGAGAACACTGGCGTGCCGACTGTAGACCAGTTGTATATCCACTCGGCGTCGGAGACGGTTACGTTGACGCACCCGTGACTGCGGGGATATCCGAATTCGCTGCTCCAGTAGCAACCGTGTATCGCCTGACCACCGGAAAACCAGTTAACATACGGGACGTCTTTTACTAAATACGGTTCGGCGTCACCCGGGCTGCTCTGCATATCAACGAATTGATTCTTGTCGTAGATGCGAAAATCGCCGGTCCGGGTACTATAGCCGGATTTCCCGGACGCGATCCAACAAGAGAAGACCAGATTGCCCTCGTCATAGCAATAGAGCTTCTGGTCCGACAGGTTCAAGTCGATCATCTTTTGCGGCATCGTTGTGAATTCATCCACCACGTCGCGATCGACGTAGTTGCCGTTCATCCCAGCCAGGCTGCCGGTGCCACCCTTAAGCACAACGCGCACGGCCGTGTCGTAAGCCCACTTTGCCTTGGGTGTGAATTTTGCCTGGTTAGTCGTCACCCAAGTAAGGAGTCCCGCAGTCGGCGGATTGATGCTGAAAGACTTCTCCAGAGCATCCGGATTACTAACCTCTTCCCCGAACGTAAAGATGATCTCGCTCATGTTCGGAACCCTATTCTGGCCCGGAGCAGGGGTAACATCAACCTTTAGAGCGAGCGGCGTTTCGATGGTTTGGACATAAGTCCCCGGCCGCAGCGACCGGCCATTAGCGCCGAGAGCGCCCGTGATCTCAAGGTTAAAAGTCTGTCCTTGCTCGTAGTTGACGATGCGAATAACGCCGCTCCGGCCGTCGGCGTTCATATACAGACGGCTCTGCATTCCCTCGGGCAAACGATATGTGAAGCCAACGACAGGCACATTCCAAGTAATCGTGATGCCATCGTCAAAACGCATGACAACCGGTTGGGCGGCCATCTCCGGCGCGGGCGCGGCCTGCGTGTCGGCCACCGGTTTCTGCACAGTTGGCGTCGCCGCGGCTGAGGTCAGTCCCAGGCAGACAAATATTAAGATAGGTAGAATTATGCGCTTGTTCACAAGATAAGTTTAAGGGGTCAGCCAGTTGAGTAGCAACTGTCTATGGCAATGTGCTTCTATTTCAGGAATATCTCGCTGCCGCAATAGGGACACTTGACGACGCCTTTGCCGGCCAACTCGACCTGGCCGCCGCAGTTGGGACAGTTGTGTTCCGGAATCTTCGAAGCCTCGATTGACTGAAGCGTCCCGCCCTTCCAATCCACGTATCCGGTGAATAATTTCTTACCCACCAGATCATAGATGTAAAAGGAAACCTGGTTAGCCGTAATGTTCATCTCGATCGCGACTTCCGAGATTTTTATTTTTCCGCGGGTGTCGATCATGTTAAGAATGAGTTTTTCTTTCTCTACTTCTATCTGTTCGGCCTGTTCCTTTTTGCCCGAGAGCAACATATATATGCCCGCGCCGGCAATCACCAAAGCCAACAGGATCGTCGGGCCATCGCAAAGCATAAAGGCGGCCGGGGTGACAGCCTTTCCCTGCGTTAATGTTCCAGCCAGAAGAAACCCGGTCATGACCACGACCAACACAACCGCGAAGACAATCATGATGATACCGATAGTTCTACCAGCCACCTGAGCCGCCTCCTCCTCCGCCGCCACCGCTAAAACCGCCGCCTCCGCCGCCGAAGCCTCCGCCGCCGGATGAGCTAGGCTGCGATGTAAGTGTTGTGGCAACATCGTTTAGCGTTGTGGTGAAGCTATCGCTCATCTGATTCAGATCGAAGGTTGCCGGCACCTCGCCGCCTCCGGTCACTGTTGCGCCGGGATACCCCGGATACCAGTAAGGAGCGAACCAGATCGGCGGCACTACGGTCGGCATAGCTGTAAAGGCATCCGTAAACACTTGCTCCAACTTAAACGCCACGGCATAAGCCATGTACTTCTCAAAGATTTCCTGGGCGTTCCCCGAGACGCCGTATTTCTGGATGTTGGCCAAGTACTGTCGAAAGGCCCACCAACGGGCCTGAGCTTCCGCGCCGGCGGCGGTCTTCCGCGGCATCAACAGTCCGAATATGATTATGATCAACCCAGCGGCGACAGCCGCGATCGGGGGAGAAAAGGCTATTATGTTCTTGATATTCTCGGCCGTACCGACGAACTGATCACTGATCGTTCCGGCCGTGCAACACGTAAGCGCCCCGCCCAGCAGCATAACCGCGACACCGGCGCCGCTAAACCTTTGTTTGATAACAGCCGGTGCCGTCTTGTAAAAGCCCATGGCGACCGACTCCTGACCGATCAGTTTACCGATCTTCGGAATGTTCCTGTAAAAAGAATTCTTAAATGACGAAAGGTCGGCTGTCATCTGCCCCTTGAACAGGTCGGCGATCAGCTGTGTCTCATAGGCCCGCATGTTGCCCTTGTCTCCCAGCCACTGGAAAACCGTATCATCCGGTGTCTTCCAGAATTTGAGATAGCCGCGACGCGCCAGATCAACCAAGGTCGCGTTGATATCCTTAACGTCGGTCGTTTCGAAAACAACCTCGCTAACAACCGCCGGCGGTGTATTGTCGGGCGGTTCGGTCAGATATTCGGCGACAGGCGGGAGATCGGCGTCACGTCCCCATCGGTACCAAACCAACAACATCACCAGAAAGACGCCTATCACAAGGATAACGCTCAACCCCAAAGACAGAATCAAGCCCCAGCGCTCTCGCGTCTGCCGGGCGACAGCTTCTTTTTCTTTACTGAGGAGCGCGGGGTTGACCGTTAAATAGCCTTTGGGGAAGCGGATCCCGACCCAGAACTTCGTATTTGGTCCCAGGTTCTTACCGGAGAATTTGACCGTGGTTTTGTCGGTTTGTTTCATCGACTGCGCGGTGCCGTCGGCGTTCAAGCCGATATCGTCGGTCTTCAGGCTGATGACTTTCGGCAGATGGACGGTGATGTTTACCTCGTCAATAGGTTGCTCACGAGTCTCCGAGATGGCCTTCCATTCCAGTTTGTCAGCCGTGTCATAGTAATAGACGCCGCCATTGACCTTGTATTTTATTGTAAACGTCTTTCTTTCGTCTTTCGCGTGGATTGAATAGAGAATCTCGTAGTAGCCGCCCGAGTATTGGAAATCGGTGGCGGAGAACAGTCCGGGCGCGTTTGTGCCGCCCTTGACTACGTCGCCGAGGACATATGGCGTGTCGCCTTCGGACACCGAGACATCGGAGAAGCCAAGGATGTTATCGCCGTACATGAGGTCGCGGTACCGGCCAAACCATTCTCCGTTGATAATCTCGTGATGTGTCTCGACGACATCGAGAGTGGAGTTTGCGTTTACCGTTAAATCAACGTCCCAGGATTTGTAGCGGTAGTCTTTGGCCAGGGCAAGTGACGAGTGAATAGTGAAGAGTGAAGAGAAGACAAGACCAAGAATAAAAATCCTTGTAGTGATGCGCGTCATCTGGTCTCCTCGTAGGTTGCTTCGCTTACTTCGTTCTCTCGCAATGACGTATAACGTAGGGTACCGAAACGCGATGCGTCATTGCGGGGAGAGAGCGGATGCGAGCGACGAAGCAACCTCCCGCTATCCTGTTTTTGTTCCGCAGTCCGGACAGAACTTCGAGCTAGTCGGTAATTCTTTGGCGCATTTAGGGCATTTGGTCGTCGCGGCCAAGTTGGCCCCGCAGTCGGGACAGAACTTCGCGTCCGCGGCGATATCTTTCTTGCATTCGGGACAGCGAACCATCGGCTGAGCCCCTTGCTGCATGGCTTGGTTCATCATTTGCGGCATCATCATTCCCAACCCGGCGCCCATGCCCAAACCCATTCCGGCAGTCGCCGTTTCGCCCGCGCCTCCGGCTCCGCCGGGTTGCTGCGCAATGTCACCCATGGCGCGCGCCGCTTTGAACTGCATGTATTGAGCCATTCCGCCGACCGCTTCCATGCCGCTGCGCTCGTCAATGACTTTCTGGACCTCTTCCGGCGGCGTGATCGCGTTGATAATAAAGTCAACTGTCTCCAGTCCGTACTGGGCAAAATCGTCTTTGATCTTAGCCTTCAGACCGGCGTCCAATTCGTCATAGTAGCGCGGCAGATCCAGAACCGTTTCCAGCGTATTTCCCAAGAGGTCATTCAAGCGACCGACGATAAACGAGCGCAAGAAATCCTCGATCTGCCCGGTTTGATAAATGCCTTGTGTGCCGACGATCTTGTTTACAAACAACTGGGCGTCCGTGATTTGGACACTGAACATACCGTGAGCGCGCAGTCGGATCATTTTGAATTCTGAATCTCTGAACGCGATGGGCTCGGCTGTTCCCCACTTAAGGTTAGTAAAGACCTGCCGGCCGACAAAATAAACCTCGGCGCGGAACGGGCTGTCGCCGAAGATGGGAGAGGCGACCAGTTTGGTTAGAATCGGCAAGTTCAGAGTGGTAAGTGTGTGCCGCCCCGCGTCAAAAACGTCGACCGCCTTGCCGTCGCGAAAGAAGACAGCCCACTGGTTCTCGCGGACTACCAGCTGGGCGCCCCACTTTATGTCGGCCGAGCCTTGCTCCGGAAACCGATGACACATCGACTCCCCGGTTGGATCCAGAAACTCGATTAGTTCAATGATCGCCATTGACTACACCCCCAAAATGACGCGCTCGCGTTTACCAAAGCGCTGGTCCAAGCCGTCAATTAACAGGTCGAGCTCTAACAACCGCTCGATGAAAGAATCTTCGTCGTCGTGAAGTTCGGTCACTTTGTTGGAGATCGCTTTTACTTGTTCGCTTACGGAAAGATCAAACTCATAAACCCGATCGAGCTCCTCTTCTTCCACTTTTACGGCGTCGAAGAAGCCCGAGACCCAGTAATCCGCCAGGCGGATGCGGTCGGCCACGGTTCTAAGCTTGCGCGCCGTCCGGTCGATGTCGTCCAGAACGTCGAGCTTGCCGGCGTCAGTTAGCTTAAGAACAAGTTTTTCGAGGGCGTCTTGTTGAGACTTGAGGTCCGCGTAGATCAAATCGCGGTTTAGTTTATCAGCGTCGCGCCGCTTTTCCAGTTGCTGGTAGCGGTGATAGCCGGGGATAAGGCCGGCGAGCCGTTCCAAAACGCGGCGTCTGGCTTCGATGCGGTCCTGGAAATCAGTCATGGGCACCTCCCGCTTGCAGGGCAATATAGCCCTAGTTTAGCACTCGCGCCGGCAGCGGTAATTATGCCTTGGGGCGAATAATGGCGATGACCGTAAATGCCAAATAAATAACCGTCCCTAACAGCAGGGCGGGAACAAAGATGGCTTTGGCCAGGCTTTCGCTGAAGGTAAAAAGGAGCAGAGTTAGACCGGGCAGAACGATGAATATCGACACAAAGTAGATGGCGGTGCGCCGCACCATGCGGACGTCGCCGATTTTGAATTTCCAAGCCATAAACAACATCAGGCCAAAGAGAACGGTGACAACGGCCCAAAACTGGAGAAGTCTGAAAATATCGGAAGTCTGCATTTATGTCCGCCTCATATAGTTGCTGTGATTATCTTCACTTAGACGACAAGCCAAATATTACCATTATCAAAGCCAAGAATAAAGCGGGTTTTGTCAACCGCATAAATACCGTCTTAACAGGCGTTTAATTGACACTATTTGAGGGCTGTGCTATAAGTTAGGCAGCATTTATAAGCAACCGCGACATCGAAGGGGGGTGAAGGATATGTTAGCTTTGCTTCTTGCTACGAGCGCCGACCAAGCTGCAAGTGACGCCGTCGGGGCAGGTTTAGGGATATTTATGCTGATTTGCTACGGAGTGATTGGGCTTATCGCCCTCGCCATCTTTATCTTCTGGATCATCATGCTGGTAGACTGCATCAAGCGCCCCGAGGCGGAATTCCCGAACTCGAGCGGCAACAGCAAGACGATCTGGTTGGTTGTTCTCCTGGTATCGTGGCTAATCGGGTTCTACTGGCTGGCAGCAATCATCTATTACTTCATGGTGAAAAGAGCCGCCGGCAAAATGACGCCGATGACTCAGACACCGCCTGCTCCGCCAATGCCGCCGGCTGAGTAGTCCAAGTTCTCAATTAATACAATAAGGCGGAGAGGATTTCCTCTCCGCCTTATTTTTTGCTATCTTTACTGCCAAAAGAGCCACGCGCTATTGCTTGTCCGCTTTCCTTTTGACCATGAAGTAATAGAACAATGCAGCCCAATAGTTCAACAAGATCAGCAGGATTATCCACATCGACTTGTTGTCGTCCGGATAGTCCGTCTTTTCCCGCATCGCCGCGTCGTACCACATTATGAGGTTGAAAATCGCCAACCCGATAATGATCAAGAACATCAGCGCGTAGCAGCAGATGAACAGAAACGACACGCCGCCCACGGCGGTCAGCGCGCTCGCAGCGGCTGCGTCATCTGAAGACGCGCCTAGCGCAACGCTCGTGAACGCCAGGCTTGCCAGAGCCGTGCCGGCTAGGACAAATGCAGAGAACTTAGCGATTCTCACGGAAGCTCCCTCTATTTTAGCGCCTGTCCCTTGGCCAGTCCGCCGATAACCGGGATCTCGAAATATTCTCCCTTATACGCCTTCAGCGCGTACACGATCTGGAAGATGAAAACGATAACCCAGCCGATACCGAACGTGATCATCGATGCGACGATCGCGACTAGACCTAAGAAAAATGCCTGCCACGCGTGCATCCTCAGCCAGGGATCATTCTTGCCCTGATCGATAAAGACAAAAATGATACCCAACCAGCCCAACAAATACGCTAGTAACGCCAGAATCTTGTTACCTTCTTCTTTTGGCCCCATCGGTGTGTTCATTTCCATGCAAAGTACCTCCTATTGTTTTAGCTGCCGATTTAAATGTCTTTTTAGGCGCCCGGTCCCGGCTCCACCGGTGGTGGTGGCGGTGGCGTGCCGGACTGGCTTGTCGCTACAAACTCTTTTGGCCGAACCACAAGGTAAATGATGAGAGCTAGCCAGCTAAAGAACAGCCAGAGCAGAACCCATAAAACGGCGGGGGCACCGCGTTTCGTCGCGTCACGATATATCCAGACCGCAACCCAAACCACCAATACCAAGGCGACCAGGGATACCAGCAACCCGCAAATCAAACCGATTATGCCGCCTGCCGCGCTCCCACTGGAGGAAGATGTAACTGTGAAATCGTCCGCGCCCAGCGCAGTTCCCGCGGCAGCCCAAACTGCTGTCGCGCCTCCCGCGAAAGTCAGCCCGACCTTTTTCACTAGATTCATGCTGTATTCACCTCCTCGCGCTCAGTTATTAACGGTCTTTAGACGTTGCGTTCGGCGATGTCGCCGATAATGGGCAATTTATAGCGCTCGCCCCGGAAGGACTTGACCATCAACATGATAAGTATCACGACATAAGCCACAACGTAGACGAGCCAAAGAACAAGACTCAAGAAACCACCGAGGAAAGGAATGTAGCCGAGTATCCTGACGACAACAACCATAACAACGCTCAATATGACCCAGCTTAGACCAAACATGATCGACTGCAGGGCGTGAAACCGAACGTACTTATTGTCTTTTTCCAGTAGGTAGAAGATAAGTCCGGTAACCCAGGTGAAGATATAGCTCAACAAGGCGGCGGTGTTTTGTTCGAGTCCCGTAGAGGTTTTG
>JAHEXW010000014.1 GCA_023251915.1 Actinomycetes bacterium | reverse complement strand
AAGTTCGCGGCGGCAGCTTGGAAGATGTTTTCGTTTCCTTGACCGGAAGGAGGTTGCGAGATTAATGAAGTCTATTACAAAAATGTTTACCGCTGTCCTGAAGATGACGTTTCGCAATAAACAAGCTTTGATGTGGACTTTCGTTTTACCCATCATCCTGATGGTTTTGTTTGGTTTAGCCTTCGGAAAATCCGGTACTCTTAGCCTAAACGTCGGTGTAGTAGACAACGCGAAGAGCGACATCTCGCGTCAGTATATTACAAGTCTCAAGAAGTTGGACGCCTTCAAGGTGACCCAGGGTACGAAAAGCGACGAGCTGAAATCGCTCCAAAACGGCGATCGGTCGATTGTCATCGTCATCCCGGCTAACTTCGGCGACAATATTGCCAAGCTGGCGGCAGCCAAAAAGGCGCAAGCGGCCGCGGCCAACGCGGGATTTGCCGCTACCGCGGCGACGAAGATAGACGCGTCGATGTTGGATGTGTATTACGACAAGACCAACCCGACTAAATCGGGCACGGCAAAATCGGTTATGACCCAGATAACGATGGGCTTAAACCAAAAGGCATCGGGAGCGCCGGAACTGTTCAAGGTCCGTGAGCGAGAGGTTTCCAGCAAGACGTATTCGACTATCGATTTCTTCGTCGCGGGCATTCTGGCGATGTTTCTAATGAACGGCGGTATGATGGCCGTTACGGTAATCCTGGTTACCTATCGCGAACAGGGAATATTGACGCGGCTTAAGGCGACTCCCGTCAAGATATCGTCATTCATGGGAACGCAGATAGCGGTGCGTGTGCTTGTCGCTTTGGTCCAGATGGCCATCTTGCTGGCAATCGCTATTTTCGCTTTCGGCGCGCACATCAGCGGCAGTTGGTGGCTCTTGACCGCCATCGTTGTCGAGGGGTCTCTGGTCTTCATCGCTCTTGGTTTCGCGATATCGAGTTTTGCCAAGACCCAGCAAACCGCGCAAGCTCTGGCTCAGATCATTACCATGCCGATGATGTTCCTGAGCGGCGTGTTCTTCCCGACTGATTCATTTCCCAAGTTTGTCCAGCCGATAATCCACGTTCTGCCGCTCACTTATCTAGCGGATGCTTTGCGCCAGGTCATGATGCGCGGTATGTCATTTAAGTTTGTCGCCTATGACATGGGCATCTTGGCGATCTTTGGGATAATCGTATTTATCGTGGGCGTCTGGACATTCCGGTGGGAATAGGGCCGCGCTCGCGATTTCGAAAGGAGAGTCAACAATGACAACACTGAGGGACGAGGTTCTCAACGAGGTTATCGAGGAATTCTCGTTGTTCAAACGCTATTTTAAGCATCTAGGCGGCCATGCCAAGGGTTTGCCGCCGGTTCCTCCGGCCCAGGCGGAGCTGCTGCACATCGTCGCCTGCCGGGGGCCGCTGACGGTCAAGGAGATTGCCGAGCAGATGCGGGTTACGGGCAGCGCCGTCACGCAATTCGCCGACGCGTTAGTCGAAGCAGGCTTGATTACTCGTGAACACGACGCGGCCGATCGACGGACTGTCAACATTGACCTTTCGGCAGCCGGAAAAGCAAAGATTGAGGGTTTTGAAAAGCATCGCCGCGCGCATATGGAGCTGATGCTTAAGCCGTTGAGTATCGAGGAATTAAAAGCGTATCGAGATATCCATCGCAAGATAATGACCGGTCTCGCGAACAAAGAGGGCAGGTGAGAAGCGATGTCAGAAAACGTGATTGAGCTGAAAGGCATTCAGAAAGTCTACAAGACTGGAGATGAGGACACGGCGGCTTTGGCAGGCCTCGACTTGAACGTTCGGAGAGGCGAATTCGTGGCTGTTATGGGGCCGTCGGGGAGCGGGAAGTCCACGCTGATGAACATCATGGGGTTACTAGACAGGCCGACCGCAGGCTCATATATGCTGGCGGGCCAGGACGTGAGCCGCTTGAGCGTGGGTAAACGCGCCGCAATCCGGAACAAGGAGATTGGCTTTGTCTTCCAGCAGTTCAATCTGCTGCCGCGGACAACCGTTAGAGAGAACGTATTACTGCCGACCATTTACGGCAAGGACAAGCAGGCGGCCCAGAGGGTCGACCGGATCATCGACGAAGTGGGCTTGAGCGACCGGTCCAAGTATCGGAGCAACCAATTGTCAGGCGGGCAGATTCAGCGAGTGGCCATTGCTCGCGCGCTGGTCATGGAGCCCTCGATAATCCTTGCCGATGAACCGACGGGAAATCTCGACACGAAGAAGTCTCAAGAGATAATGAATCTATTGAAGGATATAAATGCCAAAGGCGCGACGATTGTGCTGATCACACACGAGGAAAGCGTCGCTGCTTACGCCGACCGAGTGATCAGATTAATTGACGGCGTTATCGCCGGCACGGAGGCTGCTTCATGAAAGCGATTACGATAATTAAACAGTCGTTTAAAGCAATATTTGCCAACAAAGGCCGCAGCTTCTTGACAACGCTGGGCATCGTAATCGGCATCGGTTCGGTCATCGCGCTGATGGCCCTGGGCGCAGGCGTTAAGACCACTATTTCCAGCCGGATCTCAACACTGGGCACGAAGAACCTGATAATCCGGTCAGGCGGGGGATTAAGCCAGAACGCCGCCAGCGCCCATATGGGCGGAGGCGCTTCCGGAGCGCCGGGCCCAACAGCCCAGGAGGGGATCGGAGGGGGCTCAACGTCAACCCTGACGACGGCTGACTTGGCCACCGTGCGAGATAAGAAGAAGAACCCATACGTCAAAATGGCGGTGGGGACGGTCTCGGGGTCGGCCATATTGACGACAACAGCCGGAGACAACCGATTCTCCATAACGGGTACCGAGCCGGATCACTTTAAGATTCAAAACTATAGCATTGGTAAAGGAGCCTTCTTTTCACAGACCGACGTGGATAATCGGGCCAAGGTGATCGTTCTGGGCAGTCAGGCGGCGACGGACCTGTTCGGCAGCAAGGCGGCAGTCGGCCGGGATCTGACTATAAGCGAAGCGGTCTATAAAGTGGTAGGCGTATTGAAGAAGGTCGACGAGAGCGGGTTTACCAATCCTAACAACCAGGCGTATATTCCTTACACAGCGGCGTTCGACAGCTTTCAGGTGGAGAAATTCAGCGGGATGACAGCCCTAGTGACCGACGAAAATAGGGTTAATGACGCGAAGGCGAGCATTCAAAAGACATTGCTGGCCAACCATGGCATCAAGGATAAGAAACTGGCTGATTTCAACGTCAATTCCTCCGCCGACCTGCTAAGCACGGTGAGCTCGATCACCGGCATCATGACCAGCCTATTGTCTGGCATAGCCGCCATATCGTTGTTGGTCGGCGGCATCGGCATAATGAACATTATGCTGGTCAGCGTGACCGAAAGAACGCGCGAGATTGGCTTGCGTAAAGCGGTGGGCGCAAAGACCGGTGACATTTTGGGCCAATTCGTCGTCGAGGCAGTCCTGTTGACGTTAACGGGCGGTCTGCTAGGCATCGGCTTGGGTTATGGAATCGCGACAGCGGCTGGCAAGATGCTTGGCTTCGCGCCAGCGGTTACCCCGAACGCGATTATGCTGGCCGTCGGTGTTTCATCGATAGTCGGCCTCGTTTTCGGCATCTATCCGGCAGCCAAGGCGGCGCGTCTGGATCCGATTGACGCGTTGAGGTACGAGTAATCGTAGTCTGATGGAAGAGTGCACGTTTGATGGAAGAGCGGAGTGTTGAATACCTCTCTCCCGTTTTCCTGCACTCTGACACCAGTCTTGCACTCTTATAATACGTTGCACTCAAGTCGTATACAAAAGGAGCAATTTTGAAAGAGAAAAGAACCAAGATATTGATCATGTGCGGTGTGTTGCTGGCAATGCTACTGAGCGCGCTCGATTCGACAATCGTTGCGACGGCGATGCCGAAAATCGTTGGCGAGTTAGGCGGTTTGTCCCTTCTTAGCTGGGTGTTTACCGCCTATATGTTGACCAGTACCATATCTGTTCCGCTTTACGGAAAGCTGAGCGACCTCTATGGCCGGAAAATGTTCTTCGTTAGCGGCATAATCATCTTCCTGATTGGATCGGCTCTGGCCGGGGCGGCCCAATCAATGTGGTGGCTGATTTTGTCGCGCGGCCTGCAAGGCATCGGCGGCGGCGCCATCATGGTAAACGCGATGGCCGTAATCGGCGATATTTTTCCCCCCGCCGAGCGAGGGAAATGGCAGGGCGCGATGGGCGCTATCTTCGGTCTGGCAAGCGTGGTCGGACCGTTGGTAGGCGGCTGGATCACGGACAGCTTCAGCTGGCGCTGGATTTTCTACATAAACATTCCCTTGGGCGTCCTGGCTGCGTTCGTATTGGTTGCGGCTCTGCCCAAGATCGCATCCGACTTTAAGCAAAAGAGCATCGACATCGCGGGCGGCACAATGCTGGCGCTCACCCTCGGTGCATTGTTGGTCGCCATGGAGTGGAGCAGCGGGCAATATGGCTGGGGCGCGTGGCAAACTGTCGGTCTCCTGGCTGGCTCCGCTGCCAGCCTCGCGGCGTTCATATTCATCGAGTCGCGGGCCAAGGAACCGATTCTACCGCTGGCTCTATTTAAGAAACGCATCTTCAACGTTTCGGTCTTCATAACGTTCATAAGTGGTTTGGCGATGTTTGGCGGGATAATGTACATTCCGCTGTTTGCCCAGAGCGTTACCGGGGTATCAGCGACAAACTCTGGTCTGATACTGACGCCTATGATGCTGGCGCTTGTGTTCGCCAGCGCGGTTAACGGGCAAATAATCTCCCGAACGGGGCGCTACAAGATTTCCGGCATCATCGGGTCGGCCGTGACCGCGGCCGGGCTCTACATGATGTCCCGCATGACCGGAACGACCACTAGCGGAACCTTGATGATAAATATGATTGTCGTTGGCGTTGGAATCGGTATATCCATGCCGATCTTCGTCGTCGCGGTGCAGAGTGCGTTCGAACACAAGATGCTGGGAGTAGTCACGGCGTCCGTGCAGCTATTTCGCAGCGTCGGAGGCACAATCGGCGTCGCGATATTCGGCACGATACTCAACAACGGATTAATCGATCGTCTGGGCGGCGTGGCCGGTGACAAGACCTTAGCGCCCTTGTTTAAGGTAAGTCCGGCGCTGACAGGCATGGTGACCGATGTGAACAAGGTTCAAGCGCTATTGTCGACAACCGGCCAGGCGGAGCTGCAGAAGCTAGCCGCCAAACTGCCGGCCGCTTTCAAGGCGCCGATTGTTGAGGCCCTGAATCACTTGACTGAACTGTTGAAAACCGCGTTCGCGGGCGCCGCTTCGCATGTGTTCTTGATTGCCGCGATTGTCGCGTTAACAGCTGTTGTCGCAGCCTTTTACCTCCCGGAGATTGAATTGCGCAAGACGAATGAGTCCGTTTTGCTTAGCGCCAGCCGGGAGCTTGACGCGGAACTGGGGATGGCTGAACCGAAAGACGAACCGCTGTTTTAGCCAGTGTTATACTACCCATAGGTTGGACCATGGTGTCAGGTTATGCAATCTTATGTCAAAAGCAAGACCTGACCCCACAAAGACGGGAGGAAACATGCGTCCGATGTGGTCAGGTTCTCTCTCCTTTGGGCTAGTCAACATCCCGGTGAATGTCTACAAAGCGACCGGGGAAGATCGTCCGAGGTTCCATTGGTTGCGCAAGAAAGATATGGCCCGCGTCCGCTATGTGCGCGTCAGCGAGGCCGATGGGCAAGAAGTCCCCTACGATGAGCTGGTGCATGGCTTTGAATACGCCAAGGGCGAGTATGTCGCGCTCTCGGACAGGGATTTAGAGAAGGCCAATGTGCGCAAGACCAAGACCATCGACGTAGTCGCGTTCATTGATCCGGCCGAAGTTGACCCGATCCTCTTGGAGCAACCCTATTACCTTGAGCCGAATTCCGGGGCCGACAAGGCATACTCGTTGCTGTGCCGGGCGCTACTTAAAACCGGCAAAGCAGGTCTCGCAAAGTTCGTCTTTTCCAACCGCGAACGGTTGGGGATGATCAGGGCGGCGGGGGAAATGCTATGGCTCGAGCAAGTCAGATACCCAGCTGAAGTGAGAGAGACCGCCGAGCTCAAGATTCCGGCGGCTGCGCTGGGGACGACGGCTGAGCTGGCTATGGCCGAGACGCTGATTGCCCAGCTTGCCAAGCCGTTTAATCCGACCGATTATCACGACACGTATCGCGAAGACATTGAGCGCATAGTCGCCCAGAAGGTTGCCGGAAAACGAACGACCGCGGTCGGGTCAGCCCCCGAACCGACGCGCGCCAAGGATCTTATGGAGGCGCTAATAGCCAGTCTCGACAAGACTCGGGACCCGGCCGGGAAGCACTAGGCCACCATGGCTCTGGAGGAGTACGCCAAGAAGCGCCATTTCGACAGGACTCCGGAGCCGGCTGGAAAGATCGCGGCGGGCCAGCCGGGCGGCCGCTTTGTTGTCCAGAAGCACGCCGCGTCTCGCCTGCACTACGATCTGCGTTTGGAGCACGCCGGCGTCTTGAAGAGTTGGGCGGTGCCCAAAGGACCCTCCCTTGATCCGACTCACAAACGTTTAGCTGTAATGGTCGAAGACCACCCGCTCGATTATATCGACTTCGAAGGAATCATTCCGGACGGCGAATACGGCGCCGGGCGGGTCATGGTCTGGGATAGGGGAACGTATCACTGGGCAGGGCCGGAAACATCAGCCGCGCAGCAGGCCAAAGCGTTCGCCGCCGGTCTGGCCAAAGGACACCTGAGCGTCATCCTCCAAGGCGAGAAGCTCAATGGTGAGTTCGCTCTGGTCCGCGCCAGGCGAGCCGGAGAAAACGCTTGGCTGCTGATCAAGGCGCGTGATAGTAGCGCTGGCGAAGAGGACGTTCTTTCCTTGGATCAATCTGTCGTTTCGGGGAAACGGCTCGAGGAGATCGGTGATCCGCCTCTGGACGAAGCGCCGGCCGGACCGCTCCCTGACCATGTAGTTCCGATGATGGCGACACTTATCGATAAACCGTTTGACCGGCCCGGTTGGTTGTTCGAGATTAAGTATGACGGATACAGGGCCGTCGGCCAGATAGACAGCGGGCAGGTCTTGCTATACTCACGAACCGGTCACTCTCTGAATGATAGGTTCGCGCCGCTTGTCAAAGAGCTGAGGCGGATTGACCACAATGCGGTGCTAGATGGCGAGGTGGTGGTGCTGGACAGCTCCGGACGGCCGTCTTTTCAGCTTCTCCAGGACTATCTGCGAGACGGCCGAGGAGCGCTGGCCTATTACGTCTTCGATATTCTGTGGTTGGACGGACATAACCTGATGTCTCTGCCGGCGCGGCAACGCAAGCAAATCCTCGCTCAGACCTTACCTAAAAGCCCCATGGTGAGATTTGCCGACCACGTGGCCGACCGGGGTAAAGCTCTCTTTGCCTCTGCCGCGCAAGCTGGTTTGGAAGGGATTGTTGCCAAAGATGGAGACAGCGCTTATCTGCCCGGCGCGCGCGGTCGTTCCTGGCTAAAGATAAAGGCCCGATCCAGCCAGGAGTTCGTGATCGGCGGCTATACGGCGCCGCGGCGAGGACGGCAGTATTTCGGGTCTTTGCTGGTTGGCGTTTACCGAGAAGACAAGCTGGTATTCGCCGGGCATGTCGGCACAGGCTTCGATGACCGCACCCTGCAAGACCTTTGGCAACGGCTTACCAAGCTGGAGGCCAGGAAATGCCCGTTTACGACAATACCAGAAACGAACGCGCCTGCGACGTGGGTAAGACCACAGATGGTCGCCGAGGTTGAATTTGCCGAATGGACGCGCGAGGGTTTGTTGCGACAGCCCTCCTATCGCGGCCTGCGCGAAGACAAGGAACCGCGCGACGTCATTGCAGAGAGCGCTGTCCCGGATCCGACGCGAGCAAAACCTAACACGATCGCAAAAGCGGCCGCCGCGGTCAAGCGCACTAATACGTCCAAGCTCTACTGGCCGGAGGATGGGATTACGAAAGGCGACATGATTGACTACTATCAGGCAATCGCGCCGTTCATTCTGCCGCATCTGGCTGGCTACCCGCAATCACTGCATCGATTTCCTAACGGTCTCGCGGACAATGGGTTCTGGCAGAAGAACGCCGGCGAAGATACGCCCGACTGGGTCAAGACGGTTGCTGTGACGTCGTCTGAGGAGAATAAGACCGTCAACTACATCCTTTGCGGGGATGAGCGAACGCTGCTGTATCTGGCCAACCTCGGTTGTATAGAGTTGAATCCGTGGTTGTCCCGGGTCGACCATCTGGATAACCCCGACTTCGCCGTCATCGATCTCGACCCCGAAGACATTCCTTTTTCGGCCGTTGTGGAGACGGCTAAAACAGTTCACGACGTGCTCCGGCAAGCGAATGTAGAACCTTACGTTAAGACGTCAGGGGCAACCGGGATGCACATATTCCTGCCCTTGGGTGCTCAGTACTCTTATGACCAAGCGAGAGAGTTCGCCGAACTGGTCTGTGTACTAACTAATCGGCGTCTGCCGGATATCACCAGCCTGAAGCGCGACCCGAAGACCCGTGTGAAGCGAGTCTATCTTGACTATCTGCAGAACCGAAAAGGGGCGACAGTGGCGGCGCCTTATAGTCTGCGGCCGCACCGGGGAGCGCCGGTATCCATGCCGCTGCGCTGGGCCGAGGTCAAGAAAGGATTGAAGGCCGAAGATTTTAACATTGAGAACGCCATGACGCGGGTGAGAACAAGCGGTGATCTATGGAAAGGCATCCACGACCAGGCAATCGATATTGGTGCCGTCTTGTCTAATCTTAAGGCTTTGATTGAGCTTTAGATAATCTCGACGCGGCGCGAATTTCGGCCACAGTCCGGCCTGTCACGGCCGATGAGTCTTTCTTAGCCCGAGAGCGCACCGATGCGAATTCGTCACGCATCTTAACCAACAACCAGGGGTTGCCGCCGCCTTTCGGATTCTGGAGCTTTATTAAGGCAAACCCTCCCGTGAGCTTCTGGCCTTCCAGATGGATCAGAATCTCGCCCCGCTCCAGCTGTTGAGCCATAGACATCGTTGTCTGCCCGTGGATGTTCTTTAGGTTATGGTAGACGCCAATGTCCCAGACTTGGACGGTGCCGGCTTCAGAACTTGGATCGTCGATGATGCCTTCGAAAGGGGCGAAAGCAAGAGGTTGGTCGTTGACCGGAATAGCAAGACGTTTGACTCGAGGGTTGGTAGACGGGCCTCGCGGGATGGACCAGCCCTTTAGCACGCCGTCGATCTCCAGGCGCAGATCGTAGTGAACCCGGTCACGGGCTGTATCATGGGCGTGGATGACGAAAACGGGGTCGCTCATGCCCGCAAGGCCTAAACGTTGAGGTCGCGCCGCTGATAGAACACGAACGTCAGCACGATCAAGACAGTCGTCAGGATTGCCGAGATGGCTATGTAGACTGGGTCTAAAGACGAAGCCTTAACGATTGCCGCCGCGTCAAAGTATTTAAAGGGTGTCAAGTATTTAAGCCATTGCGCCTTTTCGGTAATGTCCAGCCAAAGCGATATGAAGTATGTTCCGAAGAGGTACGCAGAGACAACCGCCGCGGCCCGCTTCGGGTTCTGGACGATTGCCGCTGCCGCCAGTCCGGCCGATAGAAACAGAAGCTGTGCCAAATACAGGCCGCCCATCAGGATCAGCACTTCGCGTGTGACAGGTGCGTCTTTGTTGTAGGCAGAGACAAATACGACTGAGGAAACGGTTGTAACAACGTTTAGAGTCGTCACGGCCACTAGAGCCGCGGATGTCTTTGCGATAACAGCTTGGACGCGGGATATCGGCTTGGCGAACAGGAACTCCGTCGTCCGGTCAAGCTCCTCCTCCGTCAGCACGCCCGCGCCCAGCAGCGAAGCATGGATCGCCGCCATAACGATTAGGTAGATAAACAAAATTACAAAAAATCCGATGGCTGTCGACAAATCCACGTCGCGCATGCCCAGAACCGCCTTGACAACCTTGGGGATAGCCCCGAAGACCTTAGTTACGTCAACTGACGACGCTTTATAGGCGCCATACTTGGCCATTCCGGAATAGACCATTAAAAACATGCCGAGCGACCACCAGATCAGGCCCTTTCGATGGGCCTTCAATTCGTGCCAGAATACATTCATATCAGCAGCACCCTTTCAGTTAACGGCAAATCAAATGGAACTGATGTCCCGGCGATTATAGAAATAGTACCCGGCCGTGACCGCGGCGATGACAAAGACTATCTCGATGGCCGGATAAGGCCATTCGTAGGCACCGTGTTTAAATATATAGATCAAATCGAAGAACTTAAACGGGGTCAGATATCTAACCGTTTTCGCGCCTAAGACCGCATCGAACATACCGATTATGTAGAAGCTGAACACAGTCACCAGCGAAACAGATAAGACCCGTTTGATCTTGTTGGCTGTTGCCGATATCAGGAACCCTAGTGCGACGAAGAATAACTGGACGAACATCAGCGTAAAGGACATCAATAAAAAGACGTTCGCGGACAAAGATACCTTTGAAACCATTGTCATGATCAGCCATGTCGCAGTTATGAAGACGGCGTTTGTGATGGCGATAACAAAAGCGGCGGCAGCCAGTTTGGCTGTCGCAATATCGCTCCGCTTGATCGGTTTCGATAACAAGAATTCGGCCGTTTTTCCGCGTTCCTCCTTGCTTAGCGAGGCGGTCCCCAGGTTCATCGCTTGGATCGCGGCGGCTAGTGTCGTAAAGCCTAAGGTAAGGGCATAGAAACTTGCCAGCGCAAATTTAGGATCGAAATTGATATTGAAGGCTTTGCGGATGGCGAGCGGTAATTGGCTGTATATCTTGCTCACGGTATCCGCGGCGTCGGCAAACGCAGGAAAAATCGACATGTATAGCACCGCCACTGCCGTTAACGAAATTATCCAAATGATTGCCGTGCGGCGGTTCTGTTTTAGTTCATGCCAAAAGAGGGCTTTCATGTCTCACCCCTACTCGTAGTAATGCAGGAATATTTCTTCCAAGTCAGGCTCTTCGACAAAAAGGCTTAACAAATCGAGCTCGGCCAGCTTCTTGGTCACCGTATTGATGTTGCCTTTGAATAGGAAACTCGCGTGTGTCGAATTCGTCTCCAGATCTGAAATACCGGGTATGTCAAAATAGCCGGTCGGCAAGGGTGTTGTCGTTGTGAGCTTGAATTGGCTGTAGTTGCTGTTGGCAAGATCGCTCATCTTTTCGACCTGGATGATTTTGCCATCTTTGATGATTGCGACCCGGTCGCAGAGTCTTTGAACTTCGCTCAAGATGTGCGACGAGAGGAATATTGTCGCTCCCTTGCGATTTTCCTCGTGAACTAGCTCAAAAAACTTCTGCTGCATCAACGGGTCCAACCCGCCAGTTGGTTCATCAAGAATTATCAGCTTCGGTTCGTGGATCAACCCCTGAACGATCCCCACCTTCTTTTTATTGCCGTAGGAGAGATCGTCAATCTTTTTGCCGAGGTCGAGATCCATGATCTCCGACAACTCTTTTATTCGCTTGGAGCAGTCTTTCTTATAGAAACTAGCGGAATATTCAAGCAGCTCCTTGACCCGCATGTTGTCGTAATAGAAGACTTCGGAGGGTAGGTAGCCTATCTCTTTCTTGATTTCGGGTCCGTATTCGACGACGTCTTTGCCGAATATGGTCGCGGTGCCGCTGCTGGCGTAGATAAGGGACAACAGGATTCTGATCGTAGTCGATTTGCCGGCGCCGTTCGGCCCGATGAACCCATAGATCTCACCCTCGTCAACGCTTATGTCGACATCGATGATGCCCCTGTCTTTACCATAGTACTTGGTGAGTTTCTTGGTCTCGATTACGGCCATTCATCCTCCATTCATATTAGATGAAGATAAGACATTCAAGTTCTTGCACATAATACCGCAAATAGCGGGGCGACATACCTGGTAACCGACCTGGCTTTACGCTTGCTTCTAGAGAAGCAGCTTTTTGGTCAGAGCCAAGGCGACCGCTTCGGTACGGCTGGCGGCTCCCAGTTTCATCAGGACGTTGCTGACATGAAACTTCGTTGTTGACTGACTGATAAACAGAAGGTCGGAGATTTCTTTGTTGCCTTTGCCCTCGGCCATCAGGCGCAGGACGTCGCGTTCGCGATCGGTCAGGTCAGCTCCAATATCTGCGGGTTTGGCGGCCGCATGGATGAGCGCTTCCGTTGCCTCGGGCGCCAGTACCGATTTTCCGGCCGCGGCCGCGCGAATGGCTCCCGCCAATTCGTCGCCGCTGACATTCTTAAGCAGGTAACTGATTGCGCCAGCTCGCAGAGCTTTCTGCACCAGGTCTTCCTCGGGGAAGCTGGTTAGGGCCACGACCTTAACGTTCGGGCATTCAGCCAATATTGCTTCAGTCGTTGCGGCGCCGTCCATATCAGGCATGACCAGGTCCATAAGAACTACATCCGGCTTGACTCCGACGCACATGGCCACCGCGGCCGCGCCGCCGTCCGCTTGACCGACCATCTCCAGGTCGTCATAGGCCAACAGAAAAGCGGAAAGACCGCTGCGCACCACGGCGTGGTCGTCGACGATCATGACCCGGATAGGGTTTTTGTCGGTCATTTTGTCTCCTTCTGACCTCTGTTGTTTGTCCAGCGTATGATTACACTCGTCCCACGGCCTAGCTCGCTTTTGATCATCAGCTCGCCGCCGATCACAGCCGCCCGCTCGCTCATGATACCCAAACCCAGCGAATCCGGTTTGCCGGGACTGCCCTCGAAACCCCGTCCATTATCCAGGATACGCATCTCCGCCGTTTTGTCGCCCAAGAGCAATGTGATCTCGGCTTCCGAGGCCCCGGAGTGTTTGGCCACGTTGTTTAGCGCTTCTTGGGCGATCCGGTAGAAAGTGACCTTGACATCGCCCGGAACAGGTGTGCTGCCCTTAATGACGACATCAACCGGAACTCTTCCGGCCGTCGTTGCCGCGTCTGCCAGCTGTTGAAGAAGGTCGCTCAGGTCCGCATCCAAAAGAGCGGACGGTCGGAGTTCCAAGAGGAGCGTTCTCATCTCGGCCAGCGCGCCGCGGGTCAATCCGCGCAGTTCCTCCAGCCGTTGTCGGCCCGCCTCTTCGTTCTTCTCCCAAATTCTTGGCAACACTTCCGCGATCAAAGAGGCAGAGAACAGCGTCTGGGTGACCGCGTCGTGCAATTCCCGGGCCAAGCGATTGCGCTCGCCGGACACGGCGGCCTCTCGAGTGCGCGCGTCGAGGCGTTCGTGTTCTATCGCCAACGCGACATGGTTGGCAAAAGTGCTGGCCAGATCGATATCTTCGGTTGACCATTCGCGCGGTTCATGGTAGTAAATCGTTATCCCGCCGTAGACCTCGTCCTTAATAATCAGCGGCACCGCCAACACAGAGCGGTACTCGACAACCAATTCATGCAAGAGTTGGCGGCGGGTCGGGTCCGCGGCGATGTCGTCCGTCTCCGTGAATGCCGCCGTAATGTCATATACCTGGACGGGCTCCTTTGCCAGCACAGCCTTTCCTACGGCCGCTTCGCCGACCGGGATCGACATTTGCTCAACGTATTCGGGGCTGAGACCCGCAGCCGCCTGGATACGCAGGAGCGCTTCTTCTGGATAGAGCTTATAGACGGCGACCGCGGCGGCTCCGAGCAGATTACTGGCCTGTTCTACTATTCGGTCCAGAACGCGATTGAATGGCAGATCGGAGTTCAAAACCTCCATAATGTCCCTAAGGCTTTCTGCGACTTTGGCTCGCTGTTCGGTTTGTTCTTGTGCGGTCGCGTTCTCCAGCGCTAGCGCCGCCTGGTTGCCAAACGTCTTGGCCAATTCGACGTCTTCGTCGGAGAACTGGCGGCGATTGCCGTAATACAAATGCAAGGACCCGTAGATCTTGTCCTTGACGATCACTGGTGTCGCAATCATTGATTTTATGCCCGCGAGCATCCCCGTTTCGTCGGTCGCGGCGGTGGGGCTGGCGGCGAGCAGCTGGTCCAGCATCACACTGATATCAGGCAGAACAAGCGGTTCTTTGTTGTATTTTTTGTCCATGCTCCCGGCGTAAAAGGGGATTACCATCCCGGCCATCTTTTCCAGGCCCATGCCCCAGCCGGCGTTTAGCTGCACGCGCGTCAGGTCATCCGAGATGCTATAGAGGCCGACGCTATCGGCTCCTAACAGTTCGCCGGTTCGTTCCACTATGTACTCTAGGGCCTCCGTGAACGGCCGGTTGGAATTAAGGATGCCGAAGACGTCTCGCAATCCCTCCGCGACCTTGGCGCGCTGCTCGATTTGTTCACGCGTTTGCGCGTTTTCAATGGCCAGCGCCGTTTGGTCGCCGATCGCCAGGGCTAGAGCGACATCCTCGTCGCTGAACTCGCGCGTTTCGTCGTAGAACAGCACGATGCCGCCGTAAACCTCGTCTTTGATGATAAAGGGGACCCCGAGCAGGGCTCGGTGTGTTGAATATAGTTGCCGGACCAGTTCCTCTTGTTCGGGGCTAAGCATCAATGAAGCCGACATCTCGACGACCGTCGCGGAATCCGGGATGATCAAAGGCTTCTTCTTCAAGATAGTGCTGCCGACGACGCCGCCGTCGATGCTGATGGCCAGGTCCGTGATATAGGGTTTGTCGAGGCCCCGCGAGGTTTGTAGGACGACGGTATCGTTTGGTTGCGGTTCCAGGCGGTAGATGCCGACGTCATCGGCGCCCAAGACAGTGCGAGCGTGCGCGATGATAAAGTCGAGGACTTCTTCCAAGGGCCGATTCGAGTTCAGGATTCGGAAGATATCCCGCAGACTGGCGGCGACCTCGGCTCGCCTCTCCAGCTCGCCGACAAGTCTCTGTAACTCTCTCTGTTCGCTTCGTCTTACCAATTTGACCTCTTTGCGGCCTCGATAAAGTGATTAATCAACATACTAGCATACGGGTCGCGCATACTCCTACCGCCCGATACCTAGTCCTTAGGCTAGGTAAAAGACTGGCGCAACGCCTGATGCGGGGGTATCGCCGTCCGAGAGATACTGGCATTGCACGGAAGGAACAACACAGTTAGGAGACAAAATGTTGAACAAGATGAAGATCCTTATCGCCGACGACCAAGCCGAAATTCGCTCTGCTTTGGCCTTAACGGCCGAGCAAGCGGTAGACGCCTGTGTTACCGAAGCGAATGACGCGGTGGAGCTGGTCAGGCGGACCCAGGCGGTCCAGCCGGACTTGATTCTGCTGGATTGGGAGTTGCCGGGATTAGCCGCCATGCGCGACGACGTCGCCAGTGTGCTGAGTATTCACCGGCCGGGCGTTGTGGTTGTCGCGCTTAGCTCTCGCCCCGACGCTCAAACCGCGGCTCTGTCGGCCGGTGTGGACGCATTTGTCTGTAAAGGGGACGGCCCGGAGAAGTTGCTGGGTGTTCTCCGTAGAAGTTTCTCGAAGTGTCGGGAAGGAGGGAGCGAGTAATGTGGTGGTGGTTGCTAGTCGTTTCGTTGTATGGCTGAGGCCTGCTGGCCCTGGGGGGCGGCGTCACGGGCGTGACGCAAAAAGGTCTGGCCAGCGCGATTCCGGGCTTGATCGCCGGCTTGGCGATGTGGGCGGCCGGGTACTGGGTCTACATTAAGTTTATCCATTAATCAAGAATCTTATTAGGAGGCAAGTGAGATGAGAACGATAAGGAACATATTTCGGAGAAAGATGAGGGCAATCCTCACCATAAGCGGCATAATGATCGGTGTGTTCGCCTTGATCGTCATGGGCGCGATGGCTGAGAAGATCACGCTGCTGGTCGACGGCGGCACTAAGTATTACGGCGACAAAGTGACAATGACGGCCGGTAAGGGCGGGGCCATGAGTCTGGGAACTGAACCGCTGTCTACGAAAACCGTCAAAGAGGTCGAAAAGGTCGACGGGGTAGCCAGGGCGTCGGCATCGATCATGCTGCTGCAAGATCCCAAGGGCGGATCAGTAAATATGGGCGTCCCTCCGATGATAGGCGGCATTGACGGTAGGGGCAAGGGGCTCGAATCATTCAAGATCACTTATGCCGAGGGTCGCGATATAAAACCGGGAGAAAATGGCGCCGCGGTCGTCGGCGCGGACATGGTTAAGAAGTTGAACGCAAAGGTCGGAAGCAATATCAAAGTTCGCGGCGAGACCTTCAGGGTCGTCGGCATAATGGACAAAACACTCACCGCGCCTGATTCCGAGATTGTAGTGTCTTTGCATGACATTCAAGACATGTACGTGAAGCAGTTGCCTGTAATGCTGCGGGACAAAGTCGATCCGGCGACAGTGGCAACCGGGTTAACGATATACATCAAGAAAGGCCAGAATCCCGAGACGGTCGCCAAGCGAATCAACAAGCAATTCCCTAACTTCACGGCAACCGGCCCGAAGGCTTTCCAAGAGCAGATTGCGAGCTCGACCAAGATATTCACGTCCATAATCTTCGGTATCGCCATGATTTCACTCTTGGTGGGCGGTTTGTCGGTCGTAAATACAATGACAATGGCCGTCTCCGAGCGGACCAGGGAGATCGGTATCCGTAAGGCGATAGGCGCGACCAAGCGAGCCATCGTCCGCCAGTTCTTGGCCGAATCGGCCGTCATCGCGTTGATCGGCGGATTCATGGGTCTGTTGTTCGGGGCGCTGTTCGTGTTCGCCGCTAATTCCGGCAACACCGGCACCCCGCTGTTCCTACTGACGACGCGCCTGATTGCCGGGTCGCTGAGTTTTGCCTTAGTGCTGGGTGTCTTAAGCGGTTTGTATCCGTCCTATCACGCGGCCCGGTTGAGCCCGGTCGCCGCCTTACGTTACGAATAGAGGAGTGATTAACGTGACAGCGATTATCGAAGCGACGAATGTCGCCAAAATGTATCAGTTAGGCAAGGACAATCACGTGCACGCGTTACGCGGTACCACGGTCAGCATCGAGTCTGGGGAAATGGTCGCCATCATGGGGCCGTCCGGGTCGGGTAAATCCACGATGATGCATATGTTGGGATGCTTGGACAAGCCGGATTCCGGCGAGGTCACTCTGTCCGGCAGGCGGGTCGACACGCTAGTCAACGGACACTTGGCACGGCTGCGCAGCCAAGAAATCGGTTTCATCTTCCAGGGGTTCAACCTGGTTCCGACACTGTCGGCCTTGGAGAACGTAGCTCTGGCGGCCGAGTACGCCGGTAAGTCTCGCAAGGAGGCCAGCCAAATGGCGGAAGAGGCGCTCATTAAGGTCGGTCTGGGTGATCGGCTGCGCCATGCGCCCAGCGAGCTGTCGGGTGGTCAGCAACAGCGAGTGGCCATTGCCCGGGCCATGGTTAACAAGCCGGCCGTGATTTTGGGCGACGAACCGACCGGTGACCTGGATACAGCCAGCTCGCAAGAGATCGTGGCCATGATGCGGCATATCAACAAGACAACGGGAACGACGTTTGTCCTAGTTACTCACAACCCGGAAGTCGGCGAGGCTTGCGACCGCATTATCACGATGCGAGATGGGGCGGTCATCGACGACGGTCGAGCGGCGGCCGATAACGCTGACGAGGCTGTCGCCTGACAGTAAACGTACCGAGAAAAAGGCGCCCCACGAGGGGCGCCTTTTTTTGCATGTGCTAGAATTGGGGCGTGAATCAGGTTAACCCGACGGCGGCTAGGATAGAGGCCGGGGGCGCGGCCTTGGGAACAATCACTCTATCCAGCGGAGTGGCTGTCTACGCGGACGACGGGACCCAGCGCGACGCGCTGCTGGCTCACGCAGATCAGGCTTTATACCGCGCCAAAGGCGCGGGCCGCAATCGGATCGAGTAACTGGAGGTAAAGATGGAAGAGCACGCAATATTCTCACTGGGGTGATTCTGGGGCGTGGAGAGGTATTTCTCTTCGCTGGCCGGGGTCACCGGCACAGAAGTAGGCTACACGGGAGGCACGAGTGTCAATCCGACCTACCATGCTCTGGATGGGCATACGGAATCAATTAATATCACATACGACCCGGCAATTATCACGTACGATGACCTGCTGCACCATTTTTGGGGGTTCCGGGATCACTCGGGGGCGTACATGACGCAATATGAATCGGCGATATTTACGACCAGTCCTGACCAAATGAAATTGGCGCTGGAATCCAAAGCGGCGCAACCGGCGCACCGGCTGCGGCCGTTGCGCGTACGCATCGAGGCGGCAGGACCATTTTATCGTGCCGAGGAATACCATCAACAGTACTATACGAAGATGAAAGGCCGTGTCTAGATGCGGTTGGCAAAATATCTGGCGTCCTGCGGACGCGGGTCACGCCGGGCCTGCGAGCAGATCGTGCGCAGCGGGGTAGTCGCCGTCAATGGCGAGATAATCACCGACCCCGCCCATAATGTCGATCCCGAAGCTGACAAAGTCACCGTTAACGGTGAGGAGGCGGCCCCCCGGGAGCTAGTCTATTACGCTTTGCATAAGCCGGTCGGCTACACGTGTTCTCGAGAGGATAAGCACGCGGCTCATTTGGTAACCGAGCTTGTGCCTGCCGACCCTCCCGTATGGCCTGTAGGGCGCCTAGACAGGGACACGTCAGGATTATTGGTAATGACCAACGACGGTCGCCTGACACAACAGCTGACCCACCCCAGCTTCGAAAAAGCCAAAGAGTATCTCTTAACGACGGACACTGGTTTTACGCCCGACCAAGCCGCGGAGGCGCGCGCGGGAGTGGTACTGGCGGACGGGCCGCTTGTGCCCGATAGGTTTGAGCCGGCGGGCGGCAAAACATACCGGATTGTCATCCACGAGGGCCGCAAGCGAGTCGTGCGGCGGTTCGCGGCCTACTTCGGCAAGAAAACTACGTATCTTGCACGGACACGCATCGGCTCGCTGGAGTTGGGAGAATTGCCGGAAGGCGGCTTTCGCGTTTTGACAAGCGCCGAGGTTGAAGGCCTGGTGAAGCCGGAGACGGGGCACTAGATGGCCGGTTTCTGGGCCTCCTTATTCTTCATTACCGCCGCCGAAATGGGCGACAAGACCCAGTTGGTGGCGCTGTCTTTCGCGACAAAATACAAACCATGGAAAGTCATCACGGGTGTGTTTCTAGCAACTCTCGTTGTCCATCTCTTATCTGTCGCGATCGGTCGAGAAACCAGTGCGCTGATCCCAATGCGCTACATAAAGATTCTGGTCGGGCTGTCTTTCATCGCCTTCGGATTGTGGACCTTGCGTGGCGACAAGCTGGATGGTGCGGAAACCGCGAGCGGCAGGTTCGGGCCGATGCTGACAGTCGCTTTAGCGTTCTTCCTGGCGGAATTGGGGGACAAGACTCAGTTAGCGACCATTTCCTTAGCGGCGCAATACGGTTCCTGGGTGGGCGTTTGGCTAGGCTCGACACTCGGCATGGTCATTGCTGACGGCCTGGCGATCGCAGTTGGGATTGTGGCCGGGAAGAAATTGCCGGAGCGCGTAATTAAGCTTGTGTCGGCCGCGATTTTCATAGGGTTCGGCATCTACACGCTTGTGGAAGTCCTAGCTTAGAAACCCTATCAAGTCCTTGAGAGTGCCCTCGTAGTCGGCGGCGAAGCCGTCCGGACCATAGTCAGAATATTCGCTGCGCACCATAAAGGTCTTCATTCCCACCTCTCGAGCCGGCTCTAAGTCTAGTCTGACATCGTTGCCGACCATCAGGCATGATGACCCGGGAACACCGATATCAGCGGCAATCTGGCCATAGTATCCCGGATTTGGCTTGGCGTAACGCATGTTTTCGTAGTCAGTAATAAGATCAAAAGCTGCCGGTTCCAGCCCGGCCCACCGCAAACGATGCTCAATCGCCTCTCTTGGAAAAACCGGATTGGTGGCGAGCACGACCGTCGCGCCTTGCCGGCGCGCGGCCGCTACTGCTGTCGCGGCGTCAGGCCAGGCGCCGACGCCTTCTCCCAAAGAGCCGAAAGAGTCGCGGTAGAAGGACTCGAACAGTGGCTCCAGTTCTTGCCTGGAGGCACCAATGCGCTTCCCAAAATCAATCCAAAACGCGGCCGCATTTGTGCGACTGCCGTCGTTGTTGACCATGGCGTCAGTCGACGCTAGAACAAGTTTAGGCAAGGAACCGTCGGGAAACATGGAGACAAATGCCGTGTGCAGGCCGCCGAAATAGCGCGGCATGAAATCGTTGAATTCCAGCGGCAGGAGTGTGCCGTCGAGATCAAATAGAATAGCTTTTGACATCTTGCTTTACTTGATCGCTCACACTAGCCAGAACGGTCAACGCCGGTTGGGCCAGCGAGGATCCGTACCTGGAATTGGTGATTGCCGTTTTGATGGGGGTGTAGATAGGAAAGCTCAGGAACAGCGCCAAGAAGAACGATAGACTGATGGACACCATTATTACCTGGGGTATCGGCCCTAGCAGGCGGTCGAGCGGCCGCACTCCCGCGTCTTTCATAGTTCGCTTGATCCGTCTTGCCCAGGGCCGTCCGATAATCGCCAGGACGACTTGAACAATAATCATCACGGCCAGAAAACCGAGGAAGTACGAAAGAACCGAAGGTACGCCGAACAATCGCATCAAAGAGGCCGCCGCCGGGAAAGCGACTACGGCCACGGCGATCGAGATTACGAGCCGCGCAAGCTCGAACAGGCCGTGCACAAGCCCGTTACTCAAACCCGCGAGAAAATTGAGAATGAAGAAGATGATGATGACGTAATCCAGCCAATTCATAGGCATATTCTAGCATAAGGCCGGTCGGCTGCATGCAAGTGCTCACTTGAGTTTTGGGTAAAACCGTCCGATAATTAAATATATAAGAATATCCGCATAGGACTATATGCCAGGAGGTATGGCAATGAGTCACAGAGTAAGAAAGACGATAGGTCTGCTGGTGATCATCATGATTGCCGCGATAGTGACGTTCGCCGGGCGATCCGGCGGTGCGACCGCGCCGCAAGTGCTGGCCGGGCAGAAACGTACCCTCGCTGATCTCACATATCTTACCCGCACCAAAGGCGGCCAGTTGTCCGCGCTTGACAGCGCGAGGGCGGCGGGCTTGTGCCTGAAATGCCATAAGCAGATGCCGTTGAACGACCCGCCCGGATGGCATATTAAGATCTCGGCAATCACAGCCAGAGGCAGCCTAGCTTTCGGTTCATTCTGCAGCTCGGGTTGTCACGCGGCGCGTGCCGGAACTCCCGGACCCGGCCACCCATACGGCGCGGTTCCAGGCGTGCAGGGAAGCGGCGGCTACTGCAGTTTTGGCTGTCACGCGGCTCGTAGCGCGACTCCCGGCCCCGGCCATCCATACGGCGCCGTAGCAGCAGCGGGCGGCAGCAACAGTTCCGGTGCTTCGTACTGCAGCGCCGGCTGTCACGCGGCCCGTAACGCGACTCCCGGTCCCGGTCATCCCTATGGGGCGGTTAAACCTGCGCCCAGTGGTGGCGGCGGCGGAGCAACTCCGCCACCTACCGCGTCGTGCAGCGCGAGCTGCCACGTGCCGCGCAGTTTGCCTTTGCCGGCGGGTCACCCGAATGTAGGCGGCACGCCCGCGCCCACACCCACACCGACGCCCACACCAACGCCGACGCCTACGTCATGCAGCGCGGGCTGCCATGTGCCGCGCAGTTTACCGTTACCTACCGGTCACCCGAACGTTGGCGGGGCGCCAGTCCCGACTCCGCCTCCGGTGGTAACTCCGCCGCCGGCTCCGACCCCGACAGTATGCAGCGCTGGTTGTCATAGGCAGCGCAGCTTGCCTCTGCCACAGGGTCATCCGACGGTGTCGCTCTAGACAGGCAAGTAAAAACAAACACATCACGAGCTAACCGCACAGGACATAAAAACGCGAGGTGGGAATTACCGCCTCGCGTTCTTATTTGAACGGGCCGCGCGGGGATTGCCGAAGCTTGTGCTAAGATAATCGCATGCAAAACGATCGATTTCAGGGCAAAACCCGGCTCGCCGGGAGCACTTATTTGTTTCCGGGCGTGACCAATTCCGGGTATCGGGACGGTCGGTTGATCGATACCGCCCCGGACGACGCAATCTATACAGACGTTGACATCACCGAGATTCTCATCACCCACGGCCACGCCGATCATTTTGCCTGCGCCGCTGCGCTGAGGCGCGCGGGTTCTAGGGTTATCGCGCCCCGGGAAGAGGTGGCCCTGGTAGAGAACCCCGAAGTCAACATCCGCGGCATGTTCAGCTGGGCCAAACCGTCAGACGAGATGGTAACCAAGCTGTTTCGGGGCGAGGGCTGTTTTGTCGACGGCTACTTGGACGAGTGGAGCGGACCAGGCATCCAAATCATCCCTCTGAGCGGGCACACGCTCGGGCACACGGGAATGTTGACCGCCGACCGAGTTTTGTTCACCGGTGACGCTCTGTATATAAGAGAACTTTGGGATAAGCATCCGTTGCCGTACGCAATCGATGTCGGCCTCGTTAAAAGCTCGCTTGACCTGATTCAAGGTCTGGACTTCGATTGGCTGGTGCCGGCCCACGGCCACCCGGTTGACAAGGCAGACAGCGTGTTGGATATTCAGCATCACGTCGCGCGGATCGAAGCAATTGAGGCGTTGGTGTTGCGCGAGCTGAGGCAACCGCGCACGACGGAAGAGATAATCGCCCGCGTCTCCGGACGGCTCGGGCTTAAGGAAAACCCGGCCCAGTACTGGCTCAGCGTCACCACGGTTAAGGGCTTTTTAGGCTGCTTGCTGGAGCGGCAGATGATAGAGTTTTACGTACAAGACTATGCCGGTTATTGGAGGACAATTGCATCGCTTTAACCCGGAACACCATGCCAGGCTGGACGACGCTGAACGTTACCGCTGGCAAGATCCGGAAAGGCTGATCGACTGGCTGGCGCTATCCGGGAACGAGACAATCATCGATGTCGGCTCGGGCACGGGATTTATCGCGCTTCCACTTGCTCGGCATCTGCCGGGCGGTTCGGTAACCGGCGTCGACATCAGCTCGCAGATGCGCGATCTTTTGGTCGCTAAGGCCGCGGAGCAAGGTCGGTCAAATATCACCGCTCTGGTGACCGACGGTGAGACAATTGAGCTGCCGGACCGGACGGCAGACATAGTTCTGCTGGCCAATGTGTGGCACGAGTTGTCCGACGCTGACGCCCTGATAAAGGAGTTTCGGCGCTTACTCAAGGTAGGCGGACGGCTGGTCGTTGTCGACTGGAAAGCTGAAGATACTCCGGTGGGTCCGCCGGTAACAGAACGAATTTCACAGGACGAAGCGGTCGCGGCGCTAGCCGGCTATGGGTTCAAGCTCAAGAGCGAGCCGGCTCTTTATCCCTACCACTACACCTCGGAATTCACCTAACATGGCGCTTTTGCGGATAGCCTTGTGTCAGATAAATACCGTCGTCGGAGACCTGAAGGGTAACGCGGCCCGGATTAATGCCCGGTGCGCCGCCGCGGCTGAAGCCGGTGCGGACATCGCCGTTTTTCCAGAATTGACGGTCTGCGGATATCCGCCGGAGGACCTCCTGCATCAACCGCACTTTCTCTATGACTGTCAGGTTGCGCTGCGGAACATCGCTACAGCCGTCTCGGACATCTACGCCGTGGTCGGTTTTCCGGAAGCTGGCCCTGATGGGAAGATATACAATTCCGCCGCGTTGCTGCAAGGTGGGCAAGTCGGGCACATCTATCGCAAGGTCGAGCTGCCTAACTACGGGGTCTTTGACGAGCAGCGTTACTTCGCTGCGGGCCGGGAAAGCCTTGTGTTCAAGGTGAAGGGAACAAAAATCGGCATCACCATCTGTCAAGACATTTGGGAAGACAAAGGACCCGCCTGGAAGGCCGCCTCGCGCGGCGCCGAGCTAATCCTCAACATTAACGCCTCTCCGTACCACATGTCGAAAGGACGCGAGCGCGAGTTGATGTTGCGCGACCGGGCGATTGAGACGGGAGCCTGGTTGGCGTACGTGAATCTGGTCGGCGGACAAGACGAGTTGGTGTTTGACGGCCAGAGTATGTTTGTGCGGCCGGATGGAACCTTGCTGACACAAGGACTGCAATTTCAGGAAGATATGCTGGTCGTCGACCTAGACACAGCAACAGGAGCGGCCGAAGCGATTACCGCACCCGCGGCGCCTCTAAGCGATGCGGCCGAAGTATACGCCGCTCTGGTTCTGGGTATCCGCGATTACCTTGGAAAGAACGGATTCACGACAGCAGTCTTGGGGCTAAGCGGCGGGATCGATTCCGCGCTGGCGGCCGCCATCGCCGTCGACGCCGTGGGCGCGGACAACGTGAAGGCCGTCTACCTGCCGACACGCTTCTCTAGCGACGACAGCCGGAATGACGCAGCCGAGATAGCTGCGAATCTCAAAATAGAATTTAAGGATATAGATATCGACGCTGTTTTTGAGGCCTACCTGGCGACGCTGCGGCCTTATTTTGGTACGCTGCCGTTTAATGTGGCCGAGGAGAACCTGCAGGCACGCATCCGGGGCACAATGCTGATGGCACTGGCCAACAAATTTCACTGGATTGTTTTGGCAACGGGAAACAAAAGCGAGATGGCTGTAGGCTATGCGACCTTGTACGGAGACATGGCGGGCGGCTTCGAAGTTATTAAGGACGTGCCAAAGACGCTTGTCTACAAACTGGCCGATTATCGGAACGGCGTGTCTCCCGTCATCCCCGACAGTGTAATGCACAAGGCTCCAACTGCCGAACTGCGCCCGGATCAGAAAGACACCGACTCCTTACCGCCCTATGCTGTTCTAGACCCGATTATTAACGCGTATGTCGAGCAGGATCTCAGCCCGGATGAGATCGAAGCCCTTGGCTACGAGCGGGCGACTGTGGACAAAGTCACCCTCCTGATCGATCGCAACGAGTATAAGCGCCGGCAAGCGCCGCCTGGTATAAAAATCACCGCCAAGGCTTTTGGCAAGGATCGCCGCCTGCCAATCACCAACGGGTATCGCCGAGGCAAGTAGTTCAGGGCGTGCGTTTGAACTGGCAAAATACGCATTCGTAACCCCCGGTAAATATTTCTATAAAAACTTCTTGCATTTCGTGTTCGCCACGTTCATAATCGTAGGAATAAGTAACACCTGCTACAAGAACCGCTAGCAATTGGTGGTTAACATGAATCAAGCACTGTGCTGTGATTACGAATTCATGTCCCGGCTGTCTCTTCCGAAGCCACGCAAGCTCGCCCTCGAGCAATCAAACCCCCGCACGCGCCAAACCGCGCGCCGGCGTGTACCGTTTCTGATCATACTTACCAGCATCGTAGCCAGAGCATAAGTTATACGCTCGGGCGTTTCGCGACAAATCTCTAAGGAAAGGAGGAGCGCAGAGAATAGGTATATCTTTTGCAAGTTCACCCGGGTTTTTGGGAAGGTCATATCAGCGCAGTTAATTAGAAGGAGGTAGATCTTATGAGTGCGGAAGTCTCTAGAAATAAAGGTTGGTTGGTCGTTGCTTCGGGAGTGGCAATAAATCTATGTCTCGGCGTCCTGTATTCTTGGAGCGTTATCGCGGCCTATATTTCGGCCCCGAAAGTCGATCCCGTGACGGGAGCCGTAAGTGCCACTACTTGGGGATTGACGGCCGCACAGGCGTCGCTGCCCTACTCTGTGGCGCTCGGCGTCTTCGCCGTTGTTATGGTTTTTGCAGGCCGCGCCCAGGACAAATTCGGGCCCAGGATCATTGCGACAATTGGTGGCGCTCTGATCGGTCTGGGTCTTATCGTGGCCAGCTTCGCGCCGAAGGGCACCATCGCCCTTATGGTCGTGGGCTTCGGTATCTTGGGCGGGACCGGTATCGGTCTGGGGTACGCATCGGCAACGCCGGCGGCAATCAAATGGTTTAATCCGACCAAGAAAGGCATGATCACAGGAATAGTCGTCGCCGGCTTTGGCTTGGCATCTGTCTATATATCGCCGTTGACGACGTATTTGCTAGGCAAGAAGGTCGACCTGAAGTTCACCGAGATCGCTGGGCTGGGGTTGGGAGTCAACAAGACCTTTATGATTCTGGGAATCGCGTTTCTGGTCGTTACCGTGATCGTCTCGCAGTTTCTGATAAATCCCCCGAAGGACTACGCGGTGCCGGAAGACACCAGTACTAAAGTGAAGTCAAAGGCGGCGCCCGTCGCGGGCAAGAGAGACTATGACTGGCACGAGATGATAAAGACCTGGCAGTTCTACGCGCTGTGGCTTATGTATGCGTTTGTCGCGTTCGCAGGCCTTATGATTATCGGGCACATGGCCAAGATCGCCAAAGCACAACTGCCGGCGGATCAGGCTGCTCTCGGATTCATCCTCGTCGCGATACTTGCAATCGGTAACGCCAGCGGGCGGATCGTCGCCGGACTTGTCTCCGACAAGATCGGGAGAACGATGACCATGATGGCTTTCTTCCTGATGCAAGCCTTGTTTATGGGTGTACTGTGGTTAAGCGCTAGCCAGATCATGCTGGTCATCGGTGCTTTTGGCGTCGGTTTCAACTATGGCGCCAACTTAACTCTGTTTCCGGCAACGGTTGGCGATTACTTCGGCGTCAAGAACATGGGTGTCAACTACGGCTTGGTCTTTACGGCCTGGGGCTTTGGCGGCGTGTTTGGGGCGCAAACGGCCGCGTCCATATTTGACGCGACCAAATCGTATAACGGCGCTTACGCGTTGGCTGCCGGTCTGTGCGTCGCGGCCGCCGCGATGACCATGGCGGTACGAGCGCCCAAAGTGGTCGACATGACTACATTGGAAGAAGCGGAGCTCGCGCCGGAAGGCTAGGGCCAGGAAGGGTTGCAAGTTGCTAGTTCATGGATCGTAGTTATTAGAAATTACTATGAACCAAGAACTATGAGCTAAATGAAGGACAAATAGGGGTGCGGTATCCGGGTACCGCACCCCTGTTATTTTAGTAAAAGGCCGGCCGCGAACAAAAGGCTAAAAGCCAGGGATGTTTGGCCTGTCAAAGACAACGCCGGATTGAGTGCCCGGCCGTCTTCCGTCACTACTACACGTGCGGCCTTTGCGGCCAGTGGCAACGAAAGCAAAGTGGCCAGGGTAAGTACCGGCAAGCTGCCGAGCATAACTAGCCCAACCAAAATCACGTAGGCAAGGATTAAGCAGCCCAGGTATTCGGCGCGTGTCGCTCTTATGCCGATCTTGACTGCTATCGTCCGTTTGCCGGCGCTTCTGTCCTCATCGATGTCACGCAGGTTGTTCACGATCAGCAAAGCCGTGATTATTAAGCCCACGGGCACTGACATTATCCAGGCCAGTGAAGAGACTGTCCCGGTAATTACAAAATACGTGCCTGCCACGGCAGCGGGGCCGAAAAATACGAACACGAATAATTCGCCCAAGCCGTGGTAACCGAGTGGGTACGGGCCGCCGGTATAGGCCACAGCGGCGGCGATCGCCGCCAGCCCGATTGCCATTACCACCCATCCTTGGGTGAAAGTTAAGTAGACGCCAAGCAGGAACGCTGCCGCTAAGACAGTAACCATGCCGCGCTTGACGGCGGCGGAGCTCAGCAGTCCGGCTTGCGTGACCCGGGTCGGACCTTTGCGGTCGGCCGTATCGGTGCCGCGCTCGTTGTCATAGACGTCATTGGCCAGGTTGCTGCCGATTTGGAGCAGTAAAGCGACTCCCAATGCGGCCAGACACGGTCCCCAAGAGAACAGACCGGCTTTTAGAGCGAGCGCGGCTCCCATGACCACACCCGACCCCGCCGCCGGCAGAGTCTTCGGACGAATCGCCAGCCACCAGATGGGGGTAAGGTCTTGAATCCTGACATATAGGCCACGCAAGATTCCAAGACCTGACGCCTCTGGTCTGGCACTCATTGCTCGACCTCCGCCCACGGGCACATCTTGCGCTCCGCGAGTTCTAGGAGCTCGTAGATGAGCACTCCCATCAGGCCGAGAGCCAGAATCGCGGCGAACATCTGGGAATAGTTAAGACTGCTCCAGGCGTTAAGGATCAGGTAACCCAAACCATCTTCAGTGGCGAAAGACTCGGCCAGAAACAGGACCGCGATGGCCGTACCGGTGCTTATCCGCAGGGCGGTGAAGACGCTGGGCAGGCTGGCGGGAAAGATGATATGGCGGTATGTTTGCCATTTGCCGGCCCCGAGCGAGCGGATGGAAAATACCGATTCTTCGGGTACGGCTCGGGCCGCGTCGCGAGCCGTAACCAGGATCTGAAAGAAAACGATGATGGTTATTAATGTGATCTTGGATAAGTTGCCCAAGCCCAGTACGATCATCAGTATGGGCAGAAATACGATCTTGGGGATCGGATAGGTGATGAAGATGAGCGGCGCGCTGAGCCGGTCAAGAACCCGCTCCCGTCCCAGCAGAAGTCCCAGCGGCAGCCCCAACGCCACGCCAAACGCCAAACTGGCAGCGACACGCCACAGACTGATCGCAAAATGGCGCCCCATTGCGGCGTTGAAAAGTATGGCCGGCTGGGACACGACCTCGAATGGTCCGGGTAGGGCGGGGGTGTGGAGTACCAACGCGGCCACTTCCCACAGCAGCCCCAGGATGACAATAGCGATTCCGTATTCGAGCAACTTACGCCACATCGCGTCTTGCCTGCCTTAATAATTCGCGCAACTCAGAACATGTTGTATGAAATTGCGGGCTGTCGCGGTAGTCAGGGTCTCCCATTAAAGGATTGTCGATAATCTTTAGGATGGCGGCAGGGCGATCAGACAAGGCCATGATCTTGTGACCCAGGAAGACCGCCTCTTCGACGCTGTGAGTGACAATAAAGGTGGTTAGCCGGTCGCGCCGCCAGATGTCCAGAAACGTGTTTTGCAGGTCCTCGCGGGTCAATGCGTCTAGGGAGCTGAAGGGCTCATCCATCAGCAGCAATGTTGGTTGGAGGGTGAGTGCTCGCGCTATCGCGACGCGTTGTCGTTGGCCGCCGCTGATCTGCCTCGGGAAGTGCCTGCGGTAGTCCCAGATATTCAACAGGCGCATGATCGTCTCGGTCTGGTGCGCGACACTGCTTTTGTCCGCGTGCCTCAGCTTCAACCCGAGAGCCACGTTCGCGTACACGGTCTTCCAGGGAAATAACCCGTACTCTTGCAATATGACAGCTGTTTCAGGCCGCTCTGACGTGAGCGGCTGCCCATTGATCTCGATTCTGCCGGCAGACTGTTTGACCAGCCCAGCCAGGCTGTAAAGCAGGGTGCTTTTGCCGCAACCGGACGGCCCGATGACCGCGCATGTTTCACCGGGAGCGATTGAAAATGAAAGACCGGCGAGGGCTTCGACGATGCCCCCGCCGGCCTTATAAGTTACGCTCAGGTCAGAAACTTTGACCGAGTCCATTATTGCGCTTGAACCTCCGAAGTTATGCTTTGATAGGTGATACCGGCCTTAATCAGCTTCTTGCTCTTCATCCATTTTAGCAGACGGTCGACATCGGCTTTTTTTGGTAAGCCGGCCTTAGGATACACACTCACGACATAACTGTTAGCCAGCGCGGCGGGTAATTTCGCTCGCTCGACCAATAACGCGCGAAATGATTTGGGCGACTTATTTATCGCGGCAGCCGCCTCGTTAAGAGAGGCAAGAAAACGCCTGACGCCCGCTTTGTTGTCTTTAAGGAAGGCGGACTTGAATAGCACGATGGTCTGGCTGAGGTTGGCGCCTTTGGTGTCGTCTACGACGACCTTGGCGCCCTGCTTCTCCGCAAGCACAGCCATAAGGTTGGGCAATCCAGCCGCCTTAAGTTGGCCGCTTAGCAACATCTGCAGCCTGACAGGCAATTTTTTGACTTCGACCGTCTTAATCTCATTTGGTTGAAAACCGTCCGCCTGCAAAGATTCATCCACCATGTACTCAATCACGGTATTGCTGGCGATGCCTATCGGCACGTTCTTCAGTTGCGCGGCGGTCGTTATGCCGGAATTTGGCGCTACGACAATCGCGAAACGCCCCTCTTTAGGGGTCGCGCCTAAGACAGTTGTCACAATGGAAATGTCAAAGCCGGCGTTTTCCAAGAGCGCTGCGCCAACAATATCTCCCATGAAACCGTCGATCTTGCCGGCCTGGAACGCGGCGTCGCATTCCAGCGCGGATTCGAAGTTTACGACCTGAACGTCTAAGTGATGTTTCTTAAAGTAGCCCTTTTGATCGGCCGTAAAGATGGGGAGGGCGTCTTCGACGGGCAATACGCCCAGGCGGATGGTTACGGTTTTTACGGGGGCGTTGTCGGGTGTCTCAGCCTTGTTGGTCTGGCAGCCGGTCAGCACGAGACCCAGCAATCCTAGCGCCACAAGCATGGCAAGGCAACGTTTGGTCATCTAGCTCCTCCTAATAGAATAGTGCACTTAATATTATAAATGAGCAGTCGCTCATTTATAATATTCTAGAAGCAGGCGAGGAGAACGTCAATGGCCAACTTATCGAGGCTTAATTTCTATCGCTTCGACCACTAGATCCAGGACGGCCGAAACTCTGACACCTAGGTCGTAATGGTCGTTTAGGGACTCAATCTGCAGGCGGCAATTCTCGCAAGGAGTCACCAGTATTTTGGCCCCCGTCGCTTTGATCTGGTCGGCCTTCAGGCGGCCGCTCTTGAGGCGGACATCGTCGAATTCCGTCTCGGCCACGAGACCGCCGCCCCCGCCGCAACACCACTGTTTCTGCCTGTTCGGCGTCATATCGCGAAAATCAGAGCAAGTCGCCCGGACAACATTGCGCGGTTCCTCGAAGAGACCGAAGTTGCGGCCGATCTGACACGGGTCGTGGTAGGTGACGGGTTCGGTGATTTTCCCCGGCGTTACTTTGATACGGCCGTCCTTAATGTAGCCGTCAACTTTGCTCAGGATGCTGACCATCGGCGCCGGCAGCTCCTCTTTCGCCCACATGCGATAGAAGTCTCGCATTACACGATGCGCGTGGCCGCACTCGCTCATGACTATCTCTTTTACACCCAGAGTCTTCGCCTCATCAACAATCCGCTGGGCGATAGCCTTTGCCTTGACCGTGTCGCCCAAGAAGTAGCCGTAGTTGCTTCCTTCGAAGGACGACAATGTCCAGTCCTCACCGGCCTGGTGGAAGACGATTGCGGCCGGCAGAATCGTATGGGTGCCGGCCAAGGCCACGTAGAGAACGTCGGCCCCCTGCTTGTCGTACACGAAGCCGGCGCTCGGGTCCTGAACAATGCGTCGCATTTCTTCCTCGGAGCCTTTCAAGACCTCGCGGATGACGCCCGTATACAGGTCGATGTTCTTGCCTTTATCGATGGCCGAATCGGCCAACTGAGTCAGGATTTCCGAGCCGCGGCCCGTGGCCAGCAGCAGCGCTTTGGCCACCGCCAGGACCCACGAGGTGTCGATGGAAAACGGGCACCAAAACATGCAACGACGGCAGCTGGTGCAGGCGTAGGTGGTTTTGTATAGCTCGTCCAGCAGCACGTCGTCTTCCGGATCGCGTCCTTCGAATAGCTTGGGCAGAAGACGTCCCGAGCCAGTCATATATTTCTTGTAGATGCGACGGATCAGCTCCGCCCGGTAAGCGGGGAGATACAATACGTCGCCCGTGGCGACATATTGGTGACAAGCGTCTTTGCAGATGGCGCAACGGACGCATGTATCTAGATAATATTTTAGGGTACGGTTCATCTTGCTATCGATCAGCTGGAGAAGTTCCGCTCGCGCGTTGGCTTCGGGAGTCATGTCATTCACTCCTGACCAAGTTTGTGGCGAAAGCGCCAATCGAATGGACGAGCTTGGAGAAGGGGAAGTAGATCAGGAAAGCGCACGCCAACATGACGTGAGTCGTCAGCGACCATGGTACGTTCGAAGACAAGATAGCGGCGTTGAAGGCCGGCTTGAACGTAAGCAGGCTCATCACGTAGTCCCGGTAATCGGTTACATGTACAGTGCCGAAAAAGCGCAGATGATTGCCCATCGTGACGATAAGCAGCAGCAGGATCAGCAACAGATAATCCTCGGGCACGGACAGGTCTTTATAAGGGGTACCGAACCGGCGCAGCAGCAGATAGATGAGGGCCACAGTCAACACGATCCCAAAAGCCCCGCCGGTAAGGAAAGCGAACTGATCCATGCCGCTTGCTCCCAACCATGCGACGAGCGGCGTGAATTCGTGTATAAGCCGCAGATGTCCGACAAACATCAGCAATCCGGCAAGGTGGAAGGCGCCCGCAAACAGCCAAATGCTTTTGCTGTAATCAAGAACCCACGGAAAGAAGAATGTGTCCTTGAGCATCTTGGCAGATCGCGCGCCAAGCCCGGCAGGCTTGGGGAACATCCCCATCACGATTCTTGATTTTGCGACGCGGCGCCATTTGACGATCTGCCAGATGAGACCGCCGACAAAGACAATTAGCGCGACATAGACAAACCATCCGGCGAAAACGTACTGAAACCAGTTCATCTTGGTCTACTTAATGCGCTTAATGTAATAAATCAGGTTGGAGCCCTCTTGCTCCTGTTTGATGATCTCATTGCCAGTGCTGCGCGCCCATGACGGTATGTCGGCTAAGCTGCCTGGGTCGGTGGCTGTCGCTCGGATAACGCCGCCGACCGGTACTTTGCTAATGTTCTGGCTTACTCGGACCATCGGCAGGGGACATAGAAGTCCCTTGAGGTCCAACTCCAAATCTACCTTGATATCGTCCATCGTTCTCCCTTTCTCTTAAAGTGCCTAGGATAAATTAGATAAATAACGTGAAATCGGCGTTGGCGGCCTGTTCGACAAAGAAACCGCCGCCGACGCAAGCTTCTACTTCGTCAATCATGGCTTCCCGCGGAATCTCCATTACGTCCATGCTCATCTGGCAGGCATAGAGGTGAACGCCTAAATCGATTGCCAGCTGCCGCAGGTCCGGGAGGGAAGTGACGTTCTTATTCTTCATCATTTTCTTGAACATCCAGCGCCCGAGGCCGAAGAAGCTGAACTTGCTCGGTGTCGCCCGGTTGATGTCGCCGCCGTACATCATGCCGACCATGCGCCCGAACAGGCTCTTTCCGGTCGGAACTTTCTTCTTGAGCGCGCGCAGGCCCCAAAAGGTAAAGAACATGGTCACCTCGTTTCCTTGCGCGGCGGCGCTGGTTGCTATGATGAACGCTCCGAACAGTTTATCGAAGTCGCCGCTCATTACGACTAGCGCGGCTTTCTTGTTGAGTTCTTTCGCCATGGCTTACGTTCGCCTCCTTGGATTTTACGCCTCGGCCCTAGGCCGGCGTTTTGCTTGCTGTATTTAGGGTGTTGCCTGTCTTGATCTGTTGTTCCCGCATAACCTCGCCGATGAGGTCAAATGCCTCGATAATCTTATGGTTCGCCAATCTGTAATAAACATTTGCCCCTTGCCGCCGGCTGTCTAGCACGCCCTTGGTGCGTAATATCGCCAAATGCTGACTCAGGTTCGCCTGCGGTACGCCGGTCGCCTCGATCAGCTGGCTGACCGTCATCTCCTTGTCACGCAGGTTATCCATAATCTCTTGGCGCTTCGGGTTGGCGAGTGTCTTGCAGATCTCGGAGTGAAGACAGTAGTAATTCTTGTCCATAGATGTTATTCCTCTTTCGTCTCAAATGCGAATAATCTAATAATCACCTATATGGTATCTCCACCAGCTTAGAGTGTCAATAGAAATAAATCACAATCGCCACGAAGATATAGTTATTGGTTCATAGTTCTTAGTAAGACTGGACCGAGAAACACGAACTAAACGACCATCAACTACGAACTAACGACTATGAACCAGCTAGGCTTCGTCGAAGATAATAGCGCCAACCGGGCAGTTTTCGACTGCTTCCGTCAAGCGCGCCCCGCACACCTCAAAGTCGGCGTCTTTCTTGACGTAGGCTAGACCGTCATCGTGCATCTCAAACACCTCCGGGCACGTCTCCGCGCAGCTGCCGTCGCCAATGCAAAGATCCGGATCGACTCTGACTTTCATTAACGCCTCCTAAGAACGATTACTTAAAAATATAACCTAGCGCGACCACAAACGCGACGCCGGTCAGCATTACCAACAACAGCCGCAGGTTGGGGCGGCGGTGTATCTGCGGCAACAGATCGGCCGTTCCGACGTAGATGAAAGTACCGGCCGAAAAGGCCAGCATCAGGCCAATGATTCCCGGACCCATGCCTTTCAGGAGCACAAACGTAAGAACAGTGCCTATGGGCGTCGCCAAAGCGACGGCCCAGCCTATAAAGAGGGACTTCCGGGCAGCCTGGCCGTTGGCAATCAACAGCCCGTACGTAAAAGCACCCTCCGGTAACTCGTGCACGATGACCGCCAGGGCGGCAATGATGCCTAGGACCGCGCTCGCCTCGAAGCCGGTGCCGATGACGACGCCGTCTATGAATGAATGGATACCGATGCCCAAAGCCGTGACGGTGCCGATGTTGTGGATATCACACTCGACTTCCTGGCACTCGTGTATTGCCATGAAATGCTCTACGGTGAAGAGAAGCAGTAAACCGACAAGCGTTGCCGCTGCCCAGCCGGAGCTCTTGGCGGCCGCCTCCGGCAGCAATTCAAGAAACGCGGTCGTAACCAAGACTCCTCCCGCGAAGCTGATCATCAGCAGAGAGTTACGCTTGGTCCAGGCGCTGAAGAATCTGACCAAAAGAACGCCGCCCATTGTCGACATACCGACAATAAGGCTAAATATTACAACCCCGCTCAGGCTCATTGGCTGGCTTGCATCTAGGCAGGAATCCCTCGCGCCGCGATTACGCCGTTGGCATAAGCGAAATCAACATTCTTGAGCCAGGCTGCGATGTAGGTCTTCCGCGCGGTCGCGTAGTCCAGGTAGTAGGCATGTTCGTAGACGTCCAAAACGACCAGCGGCACAGCATCCCAGACACAGCCGAGGTTGTGCGCGTCACAACTATAGGTTACCAGCCGCTCCAACTGGGGATCATAGGCGGCGATAACCCAACCGCGCGCGGCGATGCCGCTGGCTGTCATATGGCTCTTCCAGGCCTCAAAGCCGCCGCAATCGCGGTCGATGAGCTTCAGGATGGCGCCGGTCGGTACCCCGTCGCCGCCCATACCCGCAAAATAAGCTTCGTGCAGGCGGATGCCGTTGGCCGCGAATGTCTCTTCGCGTTTGAGCTCGCCGATTTCGCTGTACGTGCCGTTGGCGGCGCCTTCGTCAACCGTCTTAAGTTTGTCTTGGATCTCGATCAGTTTCTTGACATAGCCCGCGTAGAGTACGTCGTGGTGTTCGCTAAGAAGCTTAGCTGAGAGTCCTGGGAGTTCGGCATACGTCAGAGGTTTTACTGATACTACAGCCATTATTCCTCCCTCGTCATCGGCAAACAAGCCGATATTACAGGTCTTTGGTGAAAGAATCGTAGCACTAGGCAAGGGGTAAGTAAATTAGTGTAAACCCTGGTTTTAGCGCAGGAGCCGGAGTCCGTTCAAGATTATCAGGAAAGCGCCGAGCTCGTTAATAAAAAGGCCGGGCACCAGCTGGATCCGCCCTAGCAAAGCCAGCGTCACCAGGACAAGCACGATCGTCAATGCGGTCCCAATATTAAAAGCGATGACGCGGCGGGCGCGGCGGCTCAGCTGCACGGCGAAAGCTAGATTGCTTAGATCATCAGCCATCAGAACAACGTCGCCCGTCTCAACGGCGATGCCGGATCCGGCCGCCCCCATGGCGATGCCGACTGAGGCCGCCGCCAGAGCAGGAGCGTCGTTTATCCCATCTCCAACCATTGCCGCTCCGCCGCCCTCATTTTGCAGGGCCACGACGACCGCCGCTTTCGCATCAGGCAACAGGTCCGCGCGATATTCGTCGATTCCCACTTGGGAGGCGATGGCCGAGGCTGTCGTGACATTGTCGCCGGTCAGCATTATCAAACGCTGGACACCCAAACGTTTGAGGTCGGCGAGCGCGGCCGCCGCAGTCTCGCGAACCGTGTCAGCGATCGCGATCAAACCCACGAGTCTGTCGTTTTCAGTAACGTAGACCAGCGATTTACCCTCGCTTTCCAGCGCGGCCGCGCCCAATGCTGCCTCGGCCGTGACAATATCATGCGCTGTTATCAGCTTGAGATTGCCGACGTGGTAAACGTTGCGGCCGATTCTGCCATAGGCTCCCAATCCGGGAAGGGCGCGGAAGTCCAACACCCGCCGCTTGGGCAGTTTACGGGCCTCCGCCGCCGCAATGACGGCGCTCGCCAGCGGATGTCCGCTCTTGCGCTCCACCGCTGCCGCTACCTCGAGTATCTTGTTTTCCGAGAACTCAGCGAAGGTCAGAATGTCAACGACCGCCGGATCGCCATACGTTAGTGTGCCCGTCTTGTCGAACACGATTGTCTTTATCCGGCCGAGCATTTCTACATACACCCCGCCTTTGATAAGGACACCTTGTCTAGCGGCACGGGCGATTGCCGCTACGATGGCGACGGGGACCGACAGGGCGATGCCGCAAGAGCAAGAAACGACGAGAACTACGAGGCCGCGGTAGAACCAATCGCGCCAGGGCCCGCCCATGAGAGGCGGGAGCAACATGACGGCCAAGGCGACCCCGAATAACGCCGGCGTATATATCGCTCCGAAGCGTTCGCTGAATCTCTGATACGAGGACTTGCGAGCTTGATGCTCCTCGACCGCATGGATGATCTTGGCCAGGGTTGTGTCATGTGCGCGAGCAGTGACCTTTACTTCCAGTGACCCGTTGAGGTTGACGGTCCCCGCGTAGACGGAATCGCCGGGTTTTTTAAAGGCCGGAATGGATTCACCGGTGATGGTTGCCTGATTCACAGTGGATAAGCCGGCCAGAACCAACCCGTCAAGAGGAATGCTATCGCCGGGCTTGACCAGGACAAACTCACCCATCTTGACCAGTGCGACGGCAACGATGGTTTCCACGCCTTGACGTATGACGCGGGCGGTTGGCGGCGCCAGGCGAATCAGGTCCTCCAACGAGTTGCGCGCCCGGTCAACCGCGAACGTTTCAAGCACGCCGCCTAATGAGAATACGACGACCAGGGTTGCGGCTTCCCCCCAAAGATTCAACATTATCGCGCCGGCCGTCGCCGCGACCAAAAGCGTGTTTATCGTCAGCGTGAGGTTTAGAAGGGAATCCCAAGCGGCCAAGGCGGGGTAGTAACCGCCGCAGATCACGGCCGCCAGAAATACCGCAATAGCCAGCCAATTCGGCGCCCAAAACGCCGCCAGAAAACCGAGGGCAGTAAGCAGTGCCGAGACGGCCAGGAGGACAATCTTTGGTTGGCGGTACCAGGCAAGGCTGATGGACGAATCAGTAACCGGGCCCGCGCAATCGTCGCAGGCTAAACCAAAATCGTGGTCGTGGTGGTCGTCGCGGGGTTCAGACATACCTTCAAGTATATCTAGAAATGCCATCCCTGAATATAGACCCAACCGGGGGATAAGACAAAAACGGCTACAGACAGCAGAAAAGCGTATCTCATGTCCCTGACTTTCTTCTTGTTTCTGTAGTATGTCCGGTGCAGTTGGCGAACCATGTTCTGTCCTTATCTAGAGAGCTGGCTTGTTACTTATCTATCGGTTACGGGTGCGGGAAACTTGAGATAAGGCTGTCCGTATGGTTAATCTAGTTGTATAAGTAAATGTTGGGAGACGAAAAGGGGAAGAAATGGCGATTCAGCCTAAGGTATTAGGTATACCGACGCACATAATTCTGGGACTACTTCTGGTTATCACGGTCGCTGCGTTGATTGTGACTTTCGGGATCCCAAGTATATTCGGTTTAGCCGTCTATGCATATCTGGGAATTCTGCTGCTGTTTCTCGTAAATTTTCAGGTCTTTGTCGCCAAGAAATGGTTGCCGGTAGACTTCAAATGGCACCGGCGCAATGGAATGGTAATTTTCTACGTCGGCCTCACGCACGCCACTATCGCTTTGGGAGCCTACCTATTTCACGTGCGGGTACTGCCTTAGGCTGGTCATCAAGCAAGATTGATTCTCTTAAGGCGGAGCGAGTTGACGACGACAATCAAACTGCTGACGGCCATGGCAATAGCCGCGATTGCCGGTCGGATAACGCCGAAAGCGGCTAGCGGAACCGCGACGACGTTATAGACCATTGCCCAGGCGAGGTTTTGTTTGATTAGACGGTTGGTCGCCCGGCTGAGACGGATGAACCAGGCAGCCAGGCGCAGGTCGTCGCGGACAAACAAAACGTCCGAAGTCTCACCCGCGATCGTGGTGCCGGACGCAACCGTGAAGCTAACATCGGCCTGCGCCAGAGCGAGTGAGTCATTGGCGCCGTCACCAACCATGCCGACCCTTCCAAATATCTCCTGTTTTTTACCGATGGCGTTTGCTTTCGCCAGCGGAGACAAAGCGCCCGTGTACTCGGGCAAGTTCAGTTTGTTCGCAATGGAATGAACCGTTGCGGCGGTGTCGCCGCTCAATATCTCCGACGCTATGCCCTCGCTGGCCAGGTCGTCAATCGCCCGGCGGGCTTGGGGGTCGATCGGATCGGCGACAGCGATATAGCCGATGATCTCCTCGTCCGCTTGTACCCAGACGACGCTGGCTCCCGACCCGCGCCGCACGGCTGCCTCAGCCGCCAACGAGGAGCTAGCTGAGGACGGGATCAGGGTTTCCGTTCCCACGGTGATAGTTGTTCCATCAATGGTAACGGCGCGTCCGCCCATGCCTTCCAGCGGAGAGAAATCTCGCGCAACGGCAGGCCGCGGACAAGACGCGGCAATCGCCAGGCCAACGGGGTGCGTGGAGAACTGCTCCACCGCGGCAGCCAAGCACAACAGACTGTCCGGATCGCCGTTCCAGGCGGGGTTTGGTCGTACTGCCGCGACCACGGGGCGACCAACTGTCAATGTGCCTGTCTTATCGAAGACCATATGCTTAATGCCGGCGGCCGTTTCCAGCGCCTCAGGATTGCGTACCGCAACACCTGTTTTGATTGATCGGCCTAACGCGATTGTTATCGCCAGAGGGGTCGCAATCCCAAGCGCGCAAGGGCACGCGACCACCAAGACCGCGACTGCGGCAAGGACGCCCGCGCCGGCTGTATGTCCTGTGGCCAGCCAACCCACGAGTGTGATCAGCGCTACAGTTAGAATCGTGTAGGTAAGCCAGCCCGCCGCTCTGTCGGCCACAAGTTGGAGGGCCGGCTTGGCCAGCAAGGTTTGCTTGACTACCGACCGCATTTCAGCCAGTCGGCTATTGCCAAACGCCTTGTCGACCCGGGCTGTAGCGCTGCCAGACGAAACAGCCGAACCGGCCAAAAGGAGCGAGCCCACTGTCTTCGCAAGCGGCGTCGACTCGCCTGTCACGAGAGACTCGTTAACCTCAATAGCGCCCTCTGTCACCGTGGCGTCGGCCGGCACGAGGACGCCCGCGTCGACCGTGATAACATCGCCGGGTTTGAGCGTCGCCGCGGGCATGGACATCGGTCGGCCGTCGTGCATGACCGTTGCGGTTTTTGGATTGATGTCGAGCAGAGAGCGGACCTCTCGCCTGGCGTCGTCTCCGCCGACGGCTTCCAGGTACCGGCCAATTGACACAAAAGTCACGATAAGCGCCGTCGAGTCGAAAAACACAGGTCCCCGGCCAAACAGGGTCATATAGACGCTGTACCAGAATGACGCGGTAATCCCGATACCGACCAACATGTTCATATTCGCAGTGCGGGCTTTAAGTTCTTCCCAGGCACCGCGCAGAAAAATGCTCCCGCTATAGAAATAGACGGGCAAGCATAAAAACAGGGTTATGTATTCGATCCCCTTGAGACCCGCGGTGCCAAATACTCCTTGCGCGTAATAGGGATACAAATTAGTGAGATAAAGGAGTTCTATCTGCATTCCGAAGGCGAGGGCAACTATCAATTTTACCAAAATGCCCTCGGCCCGGGCTTGGGCCGCCGCCGAGTCCTCGTCTATCCGCGGCAAGTGGGTGTGGTAGCCCAGTGCGTGCATTTTGTGCATAAGCTCGTCGGGGCTGGTGAGTGCGGGGTCGTATTCTACGCGGCCCTGTTCCGCACCGAAACTAACGTTAGCTTCGGAAACCCCGTTGGCAGCTTTAAGGACTGACTCTGCTTCGACGACACAGTCCTCGCATGTCAGGCCCTTTACGGAAAAATTGACGGTTGCCTTCTGCGACACCTAGTCGACCTCTTCGAACTGGTGAGTCGTCAGGTTGTCAACCGACAAATGGGGTTTGAACTCTCTTATTACCCGGTCTTCGGCAATCGACGACTTGATGTGATTTTGAAACTCATCCCAGTCGCTCCACACGGATTGAAAAACTATATGAGTAGCACTGTCGCGGTCGATCGAGTGCATACCGCGCGAGCTAACGTAGCCGGCCTGGTCGGGAAGAAGAGCCCGAAGGGCCATCAACGCACGTTCGAGCGCTGAGCCGATCTCCAAGTCAGTCAGCTGCTCCGGTTTGATATCGAAACTCACCTGATATACATAGGCCATAATTCGCCCCTCTTTACGATTGCCAAAACAGGATCAGATAAGACAACCACCACAGTAAGGTTAGTGCGACCGTGATCTTGAAATAGACAGGTAAGCCGCCGCCTCCTTCTGAAACTTGGCGGGCGAACGAATCGATATACCCGTCCGGCCGAACTACCTCGTGTTCTAATGTTTCATCGCCGGTCCGGTGCCCGCTGCTGCCCGAGGCCGTTGTTGGTCTGTGCCGGTAGGCGAGAATCATCAACCCCAGCAACAGCGTGAATATGCCGCCGAGAATCCAACCGAGCTCGAGCCATAGTTCCGTAACATTATCGGTCATGTGTCACACCTCTCTCGTCATTTGCGGCCTTTACACCCGTTCGCGAACCCGGCGAGTCAGCGTCGCAAAGCATCCGGCGCGCCGGCTCTTCGACATCGGTGAATTGCCCGGCCTCCAGGCCCCAAACAAACATCCCGAACGCGATGAGCGCCACCAGCGCCATCCAGCCGACGAAGAGCCAAACTCCCAGCGCCATCAGCGACCGCCTCCCAGTCCTACGGGCAATGTCCCCGTTGGTAAGGCGCCGTAAACCGGTTGAGCGGGGGCCGCGGCGGCATTTCCGACAGGATTGCCGCTTGTCATGCCTACCGTATATGTAATGACGTCCCAGATATCGGATTCGGTGAGCATGAGAGAGAAGGGCGGCATCACCGAGTTTGGCACACCGTCCCAGACTCGCCAGAAAGCGTATTGCTGGGTCATAGCGGCATTGAACGAGGAAGGTGGACCTCCCGGCAGGAAACGACCGTTATAGCCGTTGCCGTTGCCTGTGCGGCCGTGACATTGCCCGCAATAGGTTGCGTAGACTGCGGCTCCGTTGTCAGCCGAGATGACATGACCTTCATCCGTCCAGTCCGCCTCACTCAGGGTCACGGAGGTCGCAGCAATCTTGCCCGTGCCAAACTGGCTTTTCTTGACGCCGCCGCCCGTCTGAAACGCCTTGTTGATATACGTGACAACGTCCCATAACTGTTCGTCGGGCAGTAATTCAGACCAGCTTGGCATGGCCGTATTCTGCACACCAAACAGGGTCATGGTGTAGAGCCTTGCCGGACTATGCGTCTTGGCTTTTCCATAGGTAAAATCAGTCGGCAGGACATTCAGATACAAGCCGTCCCAACCTTCGCCCTCCCCGCTCAAGCCATGGCAGTTGGCGCATTCGTTGACGTAGACACGCTGGCCGCGGCTAAACGACGCTCCGGGAAACGTCTTTTGCGCCAAATAGAAGGCAGGATATTTTTGAGCCGAGGGCGTCGGCGTTTTCGGCCTAGCTTCGGTCTGCGTAAAGTTTACCCTGATGTAGTGCACTAACCGCCATCTGTCCGCAGCGGAGTACTGCGACTTCCAGGGGGGCATGGCCGCCCACGGCAAACCCTCACTGATTCGCCAGTAATAATCAGAGTCTGTGAAGAGTGGGTTGTCTAGAGTGCCGTAGTGTCCGGTGTCGCGAAAATCGGCCGGCAAAGGCTCAAGCTTATCTCCGAAAGGACCGTCTCCGGAAGCCGCCATGTTGTGGCATATGGCGCATTCGCGTGTCCATATATGCTTGGCCTGCTCCAATTCCTTGACGGTTAGTTTGATCGGGTTTGTCAGATTCGCGTAGGGAGTGACAGGGTCTCCCTCGACCGGGTCGCGCTCGTGGGGCCGGGCAAAGATCTGCTGGACATAGCGGATCACGTGCCAGCGTTGGCTTGACGAAAGAGTGGTTTTCCAAGTCGGCATAACCGAGCCCTGCACGCCTTCCGAGACGTGCCAGAACCATTGATCGTCCGGCATCGAACGGATCGGTTGCTCCTTAAAGTCTGCCGGGGTAACCACCAGAGTCCCGGCGTACGTACCCTGACCGTTGCCGGTACACCCATGGCACGTCTGGCAACGATCGACAAAAATCTGTTTGCCCTCCTGCAAGCCGGCGGCGTTCCAGGCATCCCAGCCTTGGCGCGAAGTGTCGGATTCGTCCAGGACGAAAGTCGGATCGGGCAAGGGCGATGATTTGTATTTATAGACGATGGGCGGGATGATCATCCTCTCCATTGCCACCCGGTTGCCCAGGTTGAAAATGTAAGCGGTTAAGTCCTTGAGGTCCTGATTAGACAGGAACTTAAAGCTCGGCATTATTGACAGCGGCGACATATGCCGCGGTTCTTTATAGTGGGCAATATCCCAAGCTTCGCTTCGTTTCCGGCCGATATAGGCAAGGTCCGGGCCGGTGCGTTCCGACCCTAAAGTCATTGGATTGTCGAACACATAGTCACCGCCGGCAGAGATGATATTGCCGTCGCCTGTGTCGTCATTGCGGACATATTGGGAATGACAGTATGGGCAGCCGTTCTTGTAGAACAGCTCGCGTCCATGATTTTCTTGCGGGGTGTAGGCGTGAGCGACGACCGTCCTGGGCGGTTTCCAAACAAACGCGGGAACGAACACGACCACAGTAACAACGGCCAGGAAGATAGCTATGGCGCCAACGAGGATGACGCGGAATGTGATTCTCATCTAGCGCGGCCTCCTTTCTTGCTCCGAGGGGACCAGGGCCCCGGGACCCGCAATCTCGCGACTTCTAAAGACCGTGAGCAAAATGTTATACGTAAACATAATGAAACTGATGACCAGCAAAGTACCGCCGACGACGCGCAGCGCCATGAACGGCCGCAACGCCGGTAAGGCCGTCCAGACCGGCAAGCCGACGTGCACCCAGTCGGTGCCTTGCACCAGACCAGTAAGCAAGAAACCAAGGAAGAAGAAAGTGAAGCCGACTATGTAGATTGCGTATTGAACGTTCGCAATGGCGTCGCTGTACAGTTCGCAATGGCATATGCGCGGAATGGCATAGTACATCCCCCCGATTACAATCGACGCCGCGAAGAAAAGCAGAGACAGATGAGCGTGCCCCCCGACGTATTGCGTGAAGTGGGTCAGCTCGTTCATGCCGCGGAGTGCCTCGTGAGACCCCTGGAAAGACACGAGTACGTAAGCTACGATTCCCGTAAAAACAAAGCGCAGCGGGATGCTTGATGAAAACCTGTTCCAGTTGCCGCGCATCGTCATGCCGAAATTGAGCATGATCGCCGCCACGGGGATGATCATCCCGATGCTGTCGGCGACGGCGACTGTCTTAACCCAGTAAGGGATCGGCGCCCACAGCAGATGATGGCCGCCAACGCCGGTATAGAAGAAGGCGATACCCCAGAAACCAAACAGGGAAACAAGGTGGCTGTAGATCGGGGTGTGAGTTTCACGCGGAACAATATAGTAGGCCACTGCCAGCAGGCCGGTTGTGAACCATAAACCGAGGACGTTATGACCGTAAAACCAGTTGAAGATGGAATCGTTTATCCCGGTCAAGCCCCCCGTCGCCGGGTGCCACATAACGTTACCGATGAAATAGAGCATCGGCATCCAGACAACGGTCCCGATGATGTACCACATCGAGACGTAGAGCTTTTTCTCGATGCGCTTGGCGACGGTCATGAAGACGTTAAACATGTTGATCAAGAGGACGACCATGATTCCGACATCGACCGGGAATATCAGTTCCGCGTATTCGCGGCCTTGGCTCTGGCCGAGCAACAGGGCGACAACACCCCATATCAGAGCAAGATTCCACAAGACAACGCAGATATTGCCCAACAATTCGCTATATAGTTTGCGGCCCGTCAACCGCGGCACTATGTACAGCATCAGGCCCATCATCCCGCCCGACAGCCACGCAAACATGACTGTGTTCACATGGGCTTGTCTAAGGCGGCTGAAGACCAGCCAGGATGTGCCTTTAAAAAGGTCAGGAAAGACAAATTCTGTAGCTAGCGTAAGGCCCATCAAGACGCCGAACACGAACCAGATGGAAGCAGCAATCATAAAGTTGCGACTGGCGCTGTCTTCTTTCATTAGTACCCCTTTAGTCGGCAGAGCGCAATCTACACGCCGGTGGACTTGAGTCAAGAATTTAGAACAAAAGCGCGGAGTCGTGGGGTATCGTGCTGGATTAAAAGATTGAAACGTTTTCTCCATAGTATTACCATTGAGTTCAAAAGTAGTCAATATGTGCGAATCCTCCAAGGAATGCGGTTTATAGGACGGCCCCAATGCTTGCTGATCGGAACCACTCTACTTCTTTGCGCTTTCCCAACGACGACTCGCCCGGTGAAGGACTTACTGCCGGGCTGCGTAAGGGTGTCTGCATGTTCGCGTCCGGGTCGGATTTATCCGAAGAGGGTTTGGGTTTCGGCGTTCCCGTAATCGTGTCGCGCTGGCGTACGTATCTCTCTTTTACCGCCCCGACCGTAGAGATTTCAAGCGACGGAACGACCGTGAAAAAAGTCTTTCACCTTGATGCCGTTCAGCGCGTCGGACAAAGCGACGGTCTGTGGCCTTATGTTTGGCTGGAAGCCAAGGGACTTGTGTATAAGGGATTGCCTTGGGCCCAGCGTTGGCTGCTGGCCAAGCGAGCGACGGGCAACTTGACACCGAATGTTGGTTTTTTTCCGGTGAGGTCTCGCGCCGAGGTTATCATTGAGTACCGGCTGGGGGAGGATAACGTTCAAGTAGAGGTTGACCTGACGGGCTTAACGGCCTTGTCGCGCCGCGATCGCGTGTATATCCTCAACGAACAGGGCGGCCGTGCCTTCCCAATTTACCGGGAGGACGGCCGGGTCGACTCGCGTGAACACAGAAGCGGCTGGGCTAAGGTCTCAGCCGAATCGGCTGGCTTCGCCGCCGATGATGGTTCCAGGTGGTTCAATTTGCGGGCCCAAGCCGGTGCGGCCATGTTTCGCGGACGGGAAGTCGTTGATGGCCAACTATCGTGGTCCGGTATCGAATACGATCTAAGCGATTGGCCCGGAGATAGTTTTTCGTATCGGATAGAGGTCGGCGGCCCGGGGCCAGAAGAGGAGAAGAGCGCATGATCGACGTCGTTTTAGTCTATCCATATTTCTTTAACGAGTCCAAGGACCGTTCCATATTTAAATATCCGCCTCTTGGTCTGGGGTACCTTGCCTCGGCCCTGCGAAACGAGGGTTTCTCGGTTGCGATCGTCGACGGCAGCTATTCGACCCGGCGCGACGTCGTAGCCCGGATCCGTGACCTAAAACCGACGATTCTCGGCTTCTATTGCATGATGACCATGGAACAGACGGCCCTGTCGCTGGGCCGTGAGTTGCGTGAGGACTGCGACCTGCTGATTACCGGCGGTCCATATCCGTCAGCCGACCCTGCCAAATTTCTCGGGGTTTTCGATATGGCGGTCATCGGCGAAGGGGAGCGCACCATAACCGAGTTAGCCAAGGCGGTGATTCGTGGTGAGGGTGATCCCGTCAAGGTTGACGGGGTAGCGTATCGGGCCGACGGCGGCATAAAGAAAACGAAGCCGCGCCGGCGCATTGACAACCTAGATGAAGTCGCGTTTCCCGCGCGGGACTTGTTCGACGACGCGGGTTACAAGAAATACTGGAAGCGGGAATATGGTTACACTGTGACCTCCATGATTACGACTCGGGGTTGCCCATATACCTGCGGGTTCTGCAGCAAACCTGTGTTTGGCAGCGCCGTGAAGAAGCGCTCGGCCGAGAATGTCCTCGATGAGCTGGAAGAGATCGCGGGTCGCGGCTACGACCGCGTCTGGATGGGAGACGATTGTTTTACCATCGACGACCAGCGCACAATCGCCATATGCCGGGGCATGATCGAGCGCGGGCTGAATCTTTCCTGGGAATGTCTAAGCCGTGTCGACGGCGTGAGTGGCGAAGTCCTAGACGCGATGCGTGACGCCGGCTGCGCTCGTTTGTTTTTTGGTTTGGAATCGGGCGACGACGGGATATTGCGGACCATGAAGAAACAGGCGACTTTCGCCGAAGGAAAGGCGGCAATCGACCTGGCCGGCCGGCATGGCCTGAAAACAGGCGCTTTCTTCATCCTCGGTTATCCGGGAGAAACAAACGCCTCTCTTACCAAGACGGTCAACCTCTCGTCCCGACTGCCTCTTGACTACCTTTCCTATACGGTTCCGTACCCGCTGCCTGGCACCGATCTCTATGACAAGGTGAAGGATAAGTTGCGTGCCGGCGCGTGGACGTCGCCGCGCAGTCATTCGCTGCTCTACAAGGGCGACTTCTCGATCGTAAAACTCAAGTTTGCCATGGGTAAGGGATTGAGCCAGCGCGGACTGCTGCGATCGGGAGGTTGGGCGCGGCTGGAGCCGCCGGTCCGTCGTCTTTCGGACGGCCTGCTGCGGCTAATGCGCTAAGGAGGTGGGAATGCGTCGATCCGTAACGTACGTCTCGCTGGCCGTAGCCACTGTTTTGCTAGCGGCGGCCGCCTATTTCTATTTTGGTATCTGGCCCGGCCTTAGGCCCGCTCTGGCGCCGGTCGCTCTCAGGGCGGTCCCCAAGAAATCATTGCCGCGTCCGCTGAAACCCGCGATTAACGAAACAGGTTTGCCGCTGACATTGCCTGACGGCTTCAGAATTCAGACTTTTGCGGCTGGCATCGGCAACGCGCGGCAGCTGGCATTCGATCCGGGCGGGGTCTTAACGGTTACCCTGACAGGCGAGGGAGAGGTTGCCTCGTTGCCCGATCGTGACGGCAACGGTCAATCCGAAAAAGTCGAAGTCCTGCTGGCCGGGCTTAACGAACCATCCGGCCTGGCGTTTCACCGCGGATATCTATATGTGGCGGAAAACGATAAGATCAGCCGCTTTCCGTACACCGCCAGCTCGGCCGGGCCGCCGACCCTGGGAAGCGCAGAAAAGCTAGCCGATCTGCCGTCCGGCGGCGAGCATTTCACTAGAACAGTGACATTTGGAGGCGACGGCAAAATGTATATCTCGGTGGGGTCGTCCAGCAACACCGGACCCGAAACCGACCCGCGGCGCGCCGCGGTCCTGCGCTTTAACGATGACGGAACGGGCATGACGGTCTTTGCCGGCGGCTTGCGGAACAGTGTCGGACTAACCTGGCATCCGGTTACCGGACAGTTATGGGGCGCCGACAACGGACGCGATTACTTGGGTGACGATCTGCCGCCAGACGAAATAAATGTCATCCGCAACGGCGGCGACTATGGTTGGCCGTATGCGTACGGTGATATGGTCGTTGACCCCGCATATGGCGACACCACCCGCGCGGCCGCTTCTCTGCCGCCCGTAATCCAGATACAAGCTCACTCCGCCCCACTCGGCCTCGCGTTTTATACGGGGAACGGGTTCGGCCCCGGTTATGCCAATAATCTGTTCGTTACTCTGCACGGTTCCTGGAACCGAAGCGTTCCGACGGGCTACAAGATCATTCGCTTTGTGATGAGCGGATCCACGTATGAAACGCCGGCCGCGGCCCAGGATTTCATCACTGGCTGGTTGACGGCGGGCGGTGCGGCCGGACGCCCGGTCGCAATCGTGCAAGGCGGGGATGGCGCGCTCTATATCTCGGATGACAAAGCCGGAGCCGTGTACCGAGTAAGCCGGATTTAGGCGTGAGCGTGGCGACCAATACCGTATATGACGTAATTGTCATTGGCGGGGGACCGGGCGGATATTCAACCGCGTTCCGAGCCGCTCAGTTAGGTTTGAGCGTGGGGCTGGTGGAGGTGTTCAAGCCCGGCGGCGTTTGT
>JAHEXW010000030.1 GCA_023251915.1 Actinomycetes bacterium | reverse complement strand
GACGCAAGCCGGTTTGGCGACGCTTGAGGCGCTAGGCGCGGAAGGCGAAAGCGTGATCCACTCGGCACGCGACCGGTTGAAAGCGGACGTCCGGACCATCAGAACCGGACAACTTGGCCGCGACAGTCTGCGAGCCCGCGCTCACAAGAAGAAAACCCACGATGAAGTCGAGCGTCTGCGCAACAAATATAAGTTCTAATGCTCGACCCAGCGGCTGTAAACACTCTGATTGTTCTGCTGTCTATCGCTATTGTCCTGACCGTCATCCTGTTCGCCCTGCTCGCCCTCTGGGCTTGGATGATATTCGATTGGCTTAAACGAGTCGACTCCGAGCCCGAGATTGCGGAACGCTATAAGCTCCAGATGATCCTCGGCTGGCCTGTTAACTACTATCTCCGGGTATATCGCAAGTCCGGCCCGGCCCGTAATTCCTAACGAGCGCGCATTTTGCGACTAATGAGGATACCGACCGGTGTGCTAGACTGGACATATTATGGAAATCATTGAGCTGGTCGGGTCGATCGACCCGGCGGAAGTCTTGAAGATAATCGAACGACGGTCATTGGTTGACGACGCTGTTTTACCGGCGGTGCGCGAGATAATCGAGGCCGTGCGGACGCGCGGCGATGCGGCGCTGGCCGAATACACCCAGCAATTTGACGGCGCGGTAATCGATTCCGACGCCTTCGAGATATCACGCGACGAGCTTGAATCCGCCTACAGTTCCGCTGACGCGGGGTTTCTAGCTGCGGCGCGGCATGCCGCGGACAACATTAAACGCTTTTGCGAGGCGGCTAAGTTCGAGTCGGCTCGTCTGGAAAATGACGGAATATTGGTCGAGGAGTGGGTAACCCCACTGGACCGTGCCGGGCTGTACGTACCGGGCGGTCGTTTTCCTTATCCCTCGACCGTGCTGATGAACGCTATCCCCGCAAAGACTGCGGGCGTGCGCGAAGTCGTGATGTGTACTCCGCCGGGCAAAAACGGTAAGGTCAACCCTAATATCCTTGCCGCGGCAGTCGAGACAGGCGTGGACCGGGTCTTCCGGGTTGGCGGGGCGCAAGCCGTAGCCGCCATGGCCTACGGTACTGCCACGATCCCGCTGGTCGACAAGATTACCGGGCCTGGAAACATTTACGTAACAATGGCCAAGCGTGAGATATTTGGCCAAGCGGGCATCGACATGCTGGCCGGTCCAAGCGAAGTTTTGATAATCGCCGATGCGACGGCGCGTCCGGAATTCGTTGCGCAAGACATGCGCGCCCAGGCCGAACACGATCCGCGGGCTCAATCAATTCTGGTTACCAACAGTCCCAATCTTGCCGAACGTGTCCGCGAGCTCAAACCGCAGGGAAACATCAAGATTATCCTGGTCGAGACGATTGACGACGCTGTGACTGTATCGGACATTGTCGCACCGGAGCACCTCGAGATAATGACCGAAAATCCGAACGCCATAGCGCGTATGATCACCAACGCCGGCGCCATCTTTATCGGCGGGTACACCCCGGCGGTTGTCGGCGACTATATCGCCGGGCCGAACCACACCCTGCCGACCGGCGGAACCGCTCGCTATGCCTCTCCGTTAAGCGTCCATGATTTTGTTAAGCGGACCAGTATCGTCCGTTATTCCGAAGATGCTCTGCGGGCTGCGGCTGCCGACGTAGAGGTGTTGGCAAAGACAGAAGGCCTGATCGAGCACGCGAAAGCAATCGAAGTGCGGCTTAAGAGCCTAGAGCATGGGGCGGAGAGCAGTGAATAAAAACAATTCGGGCGGGAATAAAACACCACCGGTCCGCGACGATCTGCGGGATTTAAAACCGTATGAGGTACCGCTGCTGCGCACCGCGGTTGAGCTCGACTCGAACGAGAATCCCTGGAACCTCTCGGCCGACGTTGTCGACGCAGTTCAGGCGGAGATCGATGGCATTGCATTCAATCGTTACCCGGATATTGCGGCGACGCGATTGCGGCGCAGCTTGGCCGACGGGAACGGTGTCGCGCCCGAGAATATCATGGTCGGAAACGGCAGCAACGAAGTGATTCTAAACCTGTTGCTGGCCTTCGGCGGGGCGGGCCGACAAGCGATGCTGTTCGAACCGACTTACAGTATGCATGCGGTCTTGACGCGGATCGCCGCGACGGAGACGGTCATCGCTGCTCTCAATGACGAATATGATTTCGATCCGGCCGTTCAACTGCCGGCCATCGCCGCCGCTCAACCGGCCATAGTCTTCTTAAACAGCCCGAACAACCCGACCGGCAATCTGATTCCACTCAAAACGATCGAGGCTGTCTGTCAGGCCGGCGACTATTTGGTCGTTGTCGACGAAGCCTATGGTGAGTTCGCCGGTCAGACGTGCCTGCCTCTCGTGACGAAATATAAAAATCTCGCGGTGGTTAAAACTTTTTCCAAAGCCTTTCGCTTAGCCGCGGCCCGCGTTGGATACGTCACCGCCGATGCCGGCATTATCTCGACTCTCGACAAAGTAAAACTGCCGTACAACTTAAATGCCTTGTCGATGGCCGCCGCAGCGGTTGTTTGGGACAATAGGGCAGCTGTGCTGACGGCGGTCAAAGAGATTGTGACTGAGCGGGGACGTGTTTTTGATGCCCTAGCCGCCATCCCCGCGCTAACCGTGTTTTCCACCAGCGCCAATTTTATTCTGTTTCGAACAAACGGGGACGCGGACAGCATCTTTGCCAGGCTGATGGCTGCGGGCATCCAGATCCGCAACTTTAACGGCAAGCCCCGTTTAGATAACTGTTTGCGCGTCACAATCGGAACACCGGCCGAAAACAACGCGTTTCTAGCGGCTATGCGGGAGGCGGTGTGAGCGAAGTTTCAGACAACGGCGCGGCGACCGACGGCTACGAACGGCTAAGCCGCAATGTGTGGGGCAAGATAGATCAAATTAGCCTGCTCAATCAGGTCGACAGCATAATTCTGGACATCGATGGCGTCGTCATCGATGTGGCGGGTTCCTTCCGCGTTGCCATCAGCCAAACTGTTCAACTATTCTTGACCCGTTTCGCCGAGTTCAGCGGCGGCGAGATTCTGGTTACGCCCAGCGAATCTCAGCTCTTCAAGCTTGCCGGCGGCTACAACAACGATTGGGATCTGTCGTCGGCCGCAATCATGTTCTACCTCGCCAAAGGGGAACTCTTGAAAACCGCCGAGACGCACGTCTTGCGGCGCGACGGGATGCAGCTGGAAGAGTTTACAGCCGCGGCGGGGCGCGCGGGCGGCGGCATGCACGGAGCCATGACGGTCTTGTTTCCTCTCCTCAGCAAGGAACAGCGGGAGCGGATAGAGAAGCTCTACGACCGGCCCAAGATTGAGACCCTCTTTCAAGAAATTTATGGCGGCGTCGATTACTGCGAGCGACTGTACGGCCACGTGCCGGCCTTTAACAAACGTAAGGGTTTGCTTAACGATGAGCGTATCTTGCTCGATCCGGCCGTCCTCCGGTCTTTTTTGCCTAAGGTCGGCGTGCTCACTGGCCGGACGGAAGAGGAAGCGCGCCTCGGTTTGGAACGGGCCGGGCTGCTGGATATCATTCCTTGGGAAAGCGTGGCCTATGATTCCGGTTTGGCCCCGGAGATGCGTAAACCGCGTCCCGGCGCTTTGGTGAAGCTAGCCCGGGAATTGGGCGGCCAGGTCACGCTGTATATCGGTGATGTTTTGGATGACTTATTGGTGGTTAAGAACGCCAACCTTGATCCTGCCGCCACGGCCGTCTTCCTGTCGGCCATTATCGTTTCTCCCTTGCGCCGGGCTGACGCCGCGCTGTTTAAGCGCGAGGGCGCGGATATAGTATCATTAGACGTAAATGACGCCATTAAGGCGGTTTAATCCCCGGAGGCAACAGATGGAAGCCAGAGAAGCCACGTTAACCAGGGAAACAAAGGAAACCAAAATCAAGGTGTCGCTTGTCGTGGACGGGGCCGGAGTTGGCGACGTCGCGACCGGCATTCCCTTCTTTGACCACATGCTTGACCTGTTCAGTAAGCACGGGGTATTTGATTTGACCGTTATTGCGGATGGCGACCTGGCAGTTGACGCGCATCACACTGTTGAGGATGTCGGCATCTGTATCGGCGAGGCTCTCAGCCGGGCTCTGGGCAACAAGCACGGTGTCACCAGGTATGGCAGCAGCTTGTTGCCGATGGACGAATGTCTCGTATTGGTCGCTTGCGACATCAGCGGCCGACCGCATCTCAACTATGATATCGACTTACCCATAGAGCTAATCGGGACGTTCGACACCTCACTAGTCGAGGAATTCCTCAAAAGCTTGGTTGCTACCATGGGGTTGACGCTGCATGTCAAAGCGTTGGCTACCGGCAACAACGCGCATCACTTGGTAGAGGCGATCTTTAAGGGTTTGGGCCGGTCGCTGGATATGGCGACCGCCATCGACCCCAGGGTTCAGGGCGTCCCTAGCACTAAGGGTTCGCTGTAGCGCGACCATGATTGCCATCATCGACTGTGGTATCGGCAACTTAAGAAGTGTCCAGAAAGCCCTGGAGGCGGTTGGCGCGGCTGCACTAATAACCGACGAACCGGCCACAGTTTCTGCTGCTGACGCCCTGATCTTGCCAGGCGTGGGAGCGTATGGTGACGCAGTCGCGTCGGTTAAGGCCAAAGGACTCGATCAAGCCATCTATGACACAATCGCCGGCGGCAAACCGTTTCTTGGTATTTGCGTCGGTCTGCAGATGTTTTTTGAAACCAGCGAGGAGTCTCGGGTCGTCGGGTTGCGTGGCATAACGGCCGGAAGAGTCGTCCGCCTCCCGGCGACGGTAAAAGTGCCCGAGATGGGGTGGAACACGTTGGACGTCAAACGCCCGGAGTGTCCCCTTTTTAACGGTCTAACAGACGGCGCCCGCTTCTACTTTGCTCACTCATATTGCGCCGATCCGGCGGGCATGGACCCGGCGGCGGTCGCGGCGACAACGTCATACGGAATCGAGTACTGCTCGGTTGTATGGCGGGATAACGTCTACGGTACCCAGTTTCATCCGGAAAAAAGCGGTCGCGACGGCTTACAAGTACTGCGCAATTTTGCGCAGCTAGTAGCCCTTGGCTAACAGGAGGGTTTTATGATAATTTATCCGGCTATCGACATCAAAGACGGACGTTGCGTCAGGCTGCTTCAGGGGAAGGAAGACCAGGTAACTATATATGACGAAGACCCGGTAGCGGTTGCGCTGAACTGGCAGAAGCAGGGCGCCGAATTTGTGCATGTCGTCGATTTGGACGGCGCGTTTCAGGGCAAACCAGCCAACGCCGACGTGGTGACCAAGATCGTGCAGGCGCTGGATGTTCCGGTCCAGTTTGGCGGAGGCGTGCGCACGATCGAAGCGATCAAAGAGCTTCTAGAATCAGGTGTCGGCCAGGTCGTTCTGGGTACAATCGCTTTTACCGAACCGACATTGTTTCAGCGAGCGCTTGAGATGTTCGACGACCGAATTGTCGTCGGGCTGGATGGCCGGCAAGGCAACGTCGCGATCGAGGGCTGGACGAAGGACACTGGCGACGACGTCGTTGCGACCGGACGGCGGCTGGCAGACATGGGTGTGCACCGGTTGATATTTACAGACATTTCACGGGACGGTATGCAGATTGGGCCGAATATTGAAACTACCGAGTCTCTGGCACGCGCGGCCGGCGTCCCCATCACCGCCTCGGGTGGCGTAGGCGGCCTAGAGGATGTCCGTAATTTGAAGGCTCTCGAAGCGGCCGGCGTTGAAGGAGTCATCATCGGCAAGGCTTTATATGAGCGCGCCTTTACGCTGCGGGAAGCCATCGAGGCGGCGCGTTAGATGCTGGCTAAACGGGTAATCCCCTGTCTGGACGTCAAAGAGGGGCGGGTTGTTAAGGGCATAGAATTTGTGCAACTCCGCGACGCCGGCGATCCGGTCGAAATGGCGGCCGAGTACGATCGCCAGGACGCAGATGAACTAGTTTTCCTCGACATAACCGCTTCTCACGAAAAACGCGATATCATGGTTGACGTCGCGCGGCGCACGGCGGAGAAAGTCTTTATACCTTACACGGTTGGCGGCGGCATTAGAAACATCGATGATATGCGGCGCATGCTGGAATCTGGAGCCGACAAGATAACGGTGAACACGGCGGCGGTTGACGACCCCAGCCTGATTACCGCCGGCGCGGAGAAGTTCGGCAGCCAATGTGTAGTGGTGGCGATCGACGCCAAGCAAACCGGCGCCGGTAAATGGGAGATCTTCCTGAACGGCGGCCGTACGCCAACAGGTCTTGACGCCGTCGACTGGGCGCGGCGCTGCGCCACCTTAGGGGCCGGCGAGATCATGTTGACCAGCATGGATCGGGATGGAACCAAGGAGGGCTATGACATTCCCTTGACTCGCGCCGTTACGGACGCGGTAAATATTCCGGTCATAGCGTCCGGGGGAGCCGGCCAGCTTGAACATTTTTTGGACGTGATCCGGGACGCGAATGCCGATGCGGTGCTGGCGGCCAGCTTATTTCACTACGGCGAGTTAACAATTCGACAAGTCAAAGAGTTTTTGGACGCGAACGGGATCGAGGTTAGATTGTAGGATCTGCAGGACTTGACAGACCTGAAGGACTAGAATGACTGTTTGGTCTTAATCTCTCAGGTCATCCAGGTCTTACAAGTCAGTCAGTTTTACAGGAGGCCTAATGGACATCAAGGATCTAAAGTACGACGCAAATGGGTTAATTCCGGCCATTATCCAAGACGCTGCCAATGGTGACGTGCTAATGGTCGCTTACATGAATGAGGAGTCCTTGCGGCGGACGCTTGAGCTGGGCGAGACCGTCTATTGGAGCAGGAGCCGACAGGAATTCTGGCACAAGGGTGAGACGTCCGGCCACACGCAGAAGGTCAGCGAGATTCGCTATGATTGCGATGCCGACGCCCTGCTTATCAAAGTAGAACAGGAGGGAGCCGCTTGCCACACAGGTGAGAGGACTTGTTTCTTCCGCACGCTCGACCAATAGTGATAGAATGCGTGATTAAAGGGGGGTGATTAACCGTGGTAACAGCCTATGTTCTGATCAGCGCGGAACCTGGAAAAGCAACGGAGATCGTCAAGGAGATTGAGAAGATTCAAGGCGTCAAGATGGTCAACGCCGTCACCGGCCCCTATGACGCTATTGCCTATATCGAGGCAAGTAATTTCAGCGCCATCGGCGACCTTATTGTCGCGAAGATTCAAAAGATCGATGGCGTGTCGCGCACGCTCACTTGCGTGACCGTCGAGCTGTAACATAACCGAGTATCGCGGCAACAACGATTGCCGCCAGTGTATCGACAGCCCAGTCCTTGACATCCATATTGCGGCCGGGAACGAACGACTGGTGCCACTCATCGGTGGCCGCGTAGATAGTAGTTAGGCAAATTGCCCACAGGCCGGTCAGGCTTGGGGGCATTTGCTTTTTTGTGACGCGAATCGAGGACCAGAGGAGGGCCGCCAAAATGGCATATTCCATAAAATGCGGAATATAGTCAGGCAGCACTGAGGGAACGTTTGAGCCAGTCATTGTCGAGAAGTAGAAGATGACACCGGCCCAAGCAAAAGTAGCGAGCCAAAGAATATACGCGGCTATTTGTTTCTGTTTTTCCGGCACGATTCTCCCTGAATGCATAGCTGCGGGTGAGGTTGCTTCGTCCTTGCATACGCTCGTCCTCGCAATGACCGTTTCTGCTGGGCGAGGGTTCACATATTTATTGTCCGCGTCGAACGGCCAATAAATAGATAATCCGGGAGCCTTCGCACCGCCATCAGCACAGCCCGTAAAAGGGCTTTCTCTCAAGGTTCCGTGCCTTAAACCGTTCGCGGCCGGATCCTTCAAATCTGACGGCTTCTGCCCGGCGCCCGCCCCCCGTCTCCGCAACGCAGCGAAATCGTGTCGCCGCGTTCGGGCGGATTCTCGGGTCGCCTTCTTCTGCTCCCGGATCTTGTTTATACTTTAATACTATACCTACAGTCGCTGATTACAAGCCCTTTTCGCGCTTGACTTTGCCTGCTTGGGCTCGTAAAATAAAGGGACAATTGAATAAGAGCTACGAAAGTCTGTGATGGGGAAGAGTAGATCGGTAGAGGGTAATAGCGAGTTTCCGGATGGTGGAAGCGGAAACAACCAAATCGCCGATCGAATGGGCCCCGGAGACGCAAACCGAACGCTTAAGACGAGTCAGTAGGCTTTGCCGGCAGCCTCCGTTACCAAGGGCTAGACCTTACAGGGCAACCTGAAGAGGTCGAAAGGTTCCGGTAGTGATACCGGGATGAAGTTGGGTGGCACCACGAGAGCATACCTCTCGTCCCAATATGGGACGCGGGGTATTTTATTTGGGGGTATAAGATGAAACACATTTACACGACGCATGACACGCGATGGTAGGCCATTGAAACTACGAACCAAGAACTATGAACCATGAACCAGCGACTAACAACCATCAACTATTAAGGAGTGATCCAATATGGACAGAACGAAGATAATTCTAGAAGAACGCGACATGCCGACAAAATGGTACAACATCCTGCCGGACATGCCGACACCTCTGCCGCCGCCGCTCAGCCCGCAGACGCTTAAGCCGGCCGGGCCGGAAGATTTTGCGCCCCTGTTTCCGATGGCATTGATTCAGCAAGAGATGAGTGACGAACGGTATATCGACATCCCGGAAGAGGTCTTGGACGTCTACAAACTGTACAGGCCGAGTCCGCTGTTCCGGGCACGGCGACTGGAAAAGGCTTTGGGCACACCGGCTAAGATCTTCTACAAATACGAAGGCGGCAGCCCATCGGGAAGCCACAAGACCAACACGGCCATCGCGCAGGCATACTACAACAAGCTCGAAGGTACGACGCGTCTAGCCACGGAAACGGGAGCGGGTCAGTGGGGTTCCGCTTTATCGATGGCTTGCCAGCTGATGGGATTGGAGTGCATGGTCTACATGGTTAAGGCCAGCTACAACCAGAAGCCTTATCGTCACATGTTGATGGAGGCCTACGGCGCCAAGGTAGTGGCCAGCCCCAGTGAACTGACCAATGCCGGCCGTGCGGCGATGGCGGATTATCCGGACCATCCCGGCACACTAGGTCTGGCGATCAGCGAGGCAGTTGAGGATACGGTAACGCATCCAGGTACGCATTATTCCCTGGGCAGCGTGCTTAATCACGTGATTCTGCACCAGACGATCATCGGCGAAGAACTGCAAAAACAATTTGCCTTGATTGATACGGAACCGGATGTCATCTACGGCTGCGTCGGCGGCGGCTCAAGCTTCGGCGGCGTGGCCATGCCGTATGTCCGCGACAATCTGTCCGGCAAACGTAATGTGCGCCTGGTGGCGGTCGAGCCGGCTTCCTGCCCGACATTAACCAAGGGCTTATACGCGTACGATTACGGTGATGAAGCGAAAATGGCCCCGGTTGTGATGATGTACACCTTGGGGCACGACTTCATCCCGTCGCCGATTCATGCCGGCGGTTTACGCTATCACGGCGACAGTCCGATCATATCGAGCCTCTACCACGACAAAGTGATCGAGGCCGAGGCCTTCAAACAGATTGGCGTGTTTGAGGCGGCGATGCAATTCATCCACACGGAGAGCATCCTGCCGGCCCCTGAATCGGCTCACGCCATCAAGGCGGCGATTGATGAAGCGATGCGGTGCAAGGAAAACGGGGAAGAGAAGAACATCTGCTTCCTGCTGACCGGGCACGGCCACTTCGACTTGGCCGCGTACGACGCGTATCTAAACGGCAAGCTGGAAGACGACGAGTACAACGAGGCCGATGAGGCTCGCGCCATCGCCTCATTGCCGAAGGTCGGCTGATAACCGGGTTAGCCCGCGTTTGCATAACGCCATTACACCCCCGCTTCCGCACGGGAAAGCGCGGAAGCGGGGGTTGTTGCCATTTTGGGGGCGATGGAACATAATTTACCAATGAGTATTAATACCAAGAAGGGCATCCCCGAGGGCATTTGGTCAAAATGCGCGGCGTGTGGCGAGGTCATCTTCCAAAAAGAATTCTTCGCTGGCTATAAGGTGTGCCCGGGCTGCTCCTTCCACTATCCTTTGAGCGCGCACGAACGGCTGGATACGCTGCTCGACATGGGTACATTCCGCGAACTGGACGCTAATATGACCAGCGCCAATCCGCTTGCGTTCGTCGGCAACAAACCTTACGAGGAAAGCCTGGAAGCATCTGTTGCCAATACCGGCCTGAAAGAAGCGGTAGTGACCGGGTACGGCAAGTTGAATGCGCGCACTGTGGTCATTGCCGTCATGGACTTTCGGTTTATCGGAGGCTCTATGGGCAGCGTGGTCGGCGAGAAGATCACCCGCGCGATCGAATATGCCGCCAAGAAGCACGCGCCTCTTATAATCGTCGCCGCGTCCGGCGGAGCCAGGATGCAGGAGGGCATGTTCTCTCTTGCCCAAATGGCGAAGACGAGCGCCGCTCTGGGGAAGTTGGCAGACAAGCACGTACCGTACATCTCGATAATGACTCATCCGACTACCGGCGGCGTTACAGCCAGTTTTCCCGCGTTGGCCGATATCATCATCGCTGAACCTGGCGCTCTAATAGGTTTTACCGGTGCGCGCGTCATCGAGGACACTCTGAAGGAGAAACTGCCGGACGGTTTCCAGACAGCCGAATTCATGCTGGAGCACGGAATGGTTGACATGGTTGTCGAGCGCAAGGAAATAAAGGGAGAGATCGCGGCGTTGCTGGATATGTTTCAGATGGGCGCGGCCGGGCGGCCGCAGGCGACTTTGTCAGTCGGCGATATCGTTCCCGGAGCGGACGTAGCGCGCAAGATGCAAAAATCCATGCAGACCGGCGTCAAGAAAAGCGCCAAAAACATCAAGACGCAAGTCAAACGCTTGCAGGGTAAATAGGGGACAAAGGATATTTTTGGCGAATAGAAATGCTTGATTTCGAAAAGCACATCGAGGACATGGAGAAGCGTTTGGACGAATTGAAACGGCTCAGCGCGGGGTCCAAAGAAGACCTGTCGCTGGAGATCGACGAGCTCGAGCGCCAACTTGCCGAACATAAAACCAAAGTCTACAGCCAGCTTACGCCTTGGCAGCGCGTCCAGATTGCACGCCATCCTGATCGGCCGCAGACGCGTGACTTCATTGAGATGATCTTCCACGACTTCATCGAACTGCATGGTGATCGCCTATATGGTGACGACGCGGCGATTGTCGGAGGCCCGGCGTTTTTGGACGGGCGCGCGGTCATGGTGATAGGTCAACACAAGGGGCACACAACGCGCGAACGAGTTACCTGTAATTTCGGGAGTCCGCACCCGGAGGGCTACCGCAAAGCGCTGCGGCTAATGAAGCTGGCCGAGAAATTCAACCTGCCGGTCATCACATTTATCGATACACAGGGCGCCTATCCTGGCGTGGGCGCGGAGGAACGTGGCCAGGCTTGGGCGATCGCCGATAATCTGATGCGGATGAGTCAGTTGCGCGTTCCCATCGTTGCCGTAAATATCGCCGAAGGCGGCAGCGGCGGCGCGCTGGCGTTGGGTGTCGCGGATCGCCTGCTCATGCTGGAGAACGCCTGGTATTCGGTCATCAGCCCGGAGGGCTGCGCATCGATTCTGTATAAAGACGCCGCCAAAGCTCCGGAGGCCGCTGAATCGCTGAAAATGACGGCTGACGCTCTATACAAAAATGGCATTGTTGACGAGGTAGTGCCCGAGCCGGTGGGCGGCGCACACCGCGCCCCCAACGCGACAGCCGAGAATCTGCACGCGGCGCTTAATCGCGCTCTAGAAGAAATATCAGCGTCGCCCGTTGGCACGATGCTTGACCTGCGCTACGCCAAACTCCGCGCCATCGGAGCCTTCGAAGAACCGCAGCCCACGCCGCAGTAGCGAACAAGGGCAAAAGGATGGAAATCGGCTGCCTCGGATTGGTCGTAATATTTCTAGTCGCGTTTGTCATTGTGCCTTTGGCGACGCGCGGCTGGCATCTGAATTGGGGTGCCGCGGCCGCTGAGATAAACAAAACACTTCCGGGCGACGAGTTGGTGCCGCATCCAAAATCCTTGGCGACTCGCGCCATCACCATAGACGCTCCGCCCGATAAGGTGTGGCCGTGGATCGTGCAGATCGGGTACCAGCGAGCCGGCTGGTATACCTATGATTGGTTCTATAAAATGACCGGCTCGGCCGGCTTCGTCGACAACGGCTCTTCTGACCGCATCGTTCCTGAACTGCAAGATATTAAAGTCGGCGACAAGATCAATATAAACAAAATGGTTGGCTATGAGATCTTACAACTGGACAAGCCACGCTATCTAGTGATGCTTAGCCGCACCGACACCAAGTCAGGCAAAACCTTTGATTTGAAACAATACCCGGAACAATACATGAACGGCGACTGGATATACTTCCTGGAACCGCTGCCAGGCGGCAAGACCCGGCTCATCCTAAGGCAATACGGTGATTGGCGCGGGGGGATCGGCACCTTCTCGTCCTCCGGCCCGCTGGAATTCGGCGCCTTCATCATGGCGCGCAAACATCTGATTGGCATCAAAAAACGCGCCGAAAGCCACTAACACTCTAAGCGTGCCATGCCGCGCCCGCTATGCGAAATGCAACCTGCGCAAGACGGGGGCCACATTACTTCACTTAAGTGAAGTAATGTAGATTACGCGCGCTATTTCTTTTTGGCTTGAGATATCCCCTTAACAATCGATGTAATCACCTCAGCTGGCCACAGCCATTCCGCATATTTGCCGTGACGCTGGCCGCTTCTTCCGTACGTGCGGTTGCGGTTGACTCGCGACTGCTCTATATCGATGTCTGGCGTCGCGCCTCCACGTAAGCTACGAGACGCGCTGCCGTGTTCTAAAGCAAGTCTTATGCGCGCCACTGTACCAGAGGAAACATGCAGCTCACGCTGAATAGATTTGTATTGATACCCGGCCTCTAACATCTGTATGATGCGCAACCGGATGGCTGTTGTGCGAAGTTCTTGCGGGGTCAAAAGGATGGCCAGCAGGTTGGCGGCAAGATGCGGGGAATTCGACTTGGCGACACTCTCATATAGACCGACTAATAGTGCCAAAACCTTTTGGTCAGAAAGGCGAGCGTGATTAATGGTGTTGACCATATACAAAATATGTCATAACAAATGATAATAATCAATGATAATGAATCAAAAACCATTACTTCACTTAAGTGAAGTAATGGTTCGAGTCACACACGATTGTAATTTGTTATTTATGGAAAAAGGGGGGGGCGAAATAAGCTTGGCGACGACGAAAAGCTCCTCAACTTGAACCCTTTGCGGGTTCTGCGCCCGCATCCGCACATAATAAAACTCGCACACATCGAAAGACGTCTGCGAGTTTATGGTGCCGGGAGCTGTTCGGACTTTTCCTCGCCGCGGCAACCATGACTAGACGTCTTGGCGACGACGAAAAGCTCCTCAACTTGAACCCTTTGCGGGTTCTGCGCCCGCATCTGCACATAATAAAACTCGCACACATCGAAAGACGTCTGCGAGTTTATGGTGCCGGGAGCGGGACTTGAACCCGCACGAGGTTACCCCCAACGGTGTTTGAGACCGTCGCGTATACCAATTCCGCCATCCCGGCACAGTCACGATTATACCAGCTTCGCAAGCCGAGGCGTAAAACGCGATTGGTTTCGTTTCTGCAATCGGATACAATGAGCGCAGCTGTGCACTATGGCCATGCGGGAGGGAAATGACTGCAGTAAAACGTCTTACCGGATATATCCTCACAGTCGCATTAATGTTTCTTGCCCTGGCGCCGATGGCGACTGCTTTGACGCAGCAGACCCCGATCGGAGCCACCAGCGA
>JAHEXW010000029.1 GCA_023251915.1 Actinomycetes bacterium | reverse complement strand
TAACGCCGACATGGAAGTCGTCCTGATCGCGCCCATCGCCATGGAAGAGGGCTTAAGCTTCGCCATCCGCGAAGGCGGCCGCACCGTGGGCGCCGGCCGGGTCACAAAGATAACGAAATAATAGTAATTGGTCATTAGTTCATAGTTCTTAGCAAAACCAAGAACTATGAACCATGAACCAGGAACTACAAGGCGAAATAATAGTAATTGGTCATTAGTTCATAGTTCTTAGCAAAACCAAGAACTATGAACCATGAACCAGGAACTACAAGGAGGAAAGATGAGAGTCAGTGTTACCCTGGCGTGTTCCGAGTGCAAAAGGCGGAACTACACGACCACGAAGAGCAAAACTAATGATCCGGACAGGATCGAGATTAAAAAATACTGTCCGTGGGACAAGAAACACACTTTGCATAAAGAGACGCGGTAAGGTATCATAGTATTCATGGCAGGTCACCTGCGTTTGGTTAAACGCGCGGTGGCTTGTCTTACTTTGCCTTTTTTGCATCTGTGTAGGCCTGTAGCTCCAATTGGTAGAGCGCCGGTCTCCAAAACCGGATGTTGGGGGTTCGAGTCCCTCCAGGCCTGCCACTATTTAGGCAGGTCGACCACGTAATGATAAGGATGGGTTAATGGCTGTATCCAGAAAAATCAGGCGCGAAATGGAGCGGACGCAGACCAAGAAGCAGGCCGCCCCGGCGCCGAAGAAAAAGATTCAGCCCGGCGCACCGGCGAAGAAACGCACGAGCCCGGCTCAATTTTTCCGGGAAGTGCGCGCCGAATTGAAAAAAGTCGCTTGGCCGACGCGCAACGAACTTGTTCAATCAACCATTATGGTTTTAGTGATCCTGACCATAGTGACTCTGACCATATACGCGATGGATATGGTATTTTCGCAAGCTACAACGCTACTGACGCAGTAGGGTGAACTAGGAGGAATCAAGTTTCTATGGCAAGACAAGAAACGGCCACCATGGAGAAGTACTGGTATGTAGTTCACACCTATGCCGGCTATGAGAACAAAGTAAAGGTCAATCTGGAAAGCCGCATCACCTCTATGGATATGGAGGAAAAGATATTCAGCATCGTCATCCCCGTCGAGGATGTCGTGGAAGTCAAGGGACGAAAGAAGACGATTACGCAGAAACGCGTCTTCCCCGGTTACATATTGGTTGAAATGATTCTGGACGACGACTCATGGTTTGTGGTCCGCAACACGCCCGGCGTTACCGGATTCGTCGGCGCGGGGGCCAAACCGACGCCCTTAAGCCGGGCCGAGGTCGACAAGATTATTCGGCGCGAAGGTTTCGAAAAACCGAAACCAAAAACCGAATTCGAGGTCGGCATGGGCGTGCGGGTTATCAAAGGCCCGTTCGTCGATTTCTCGGGTAAGGTTAACGAGATTGAGGTCGAAAAGGGCAAGTTGAAAGTTTACGTCGAGATATTCGGGCGGGAGACGCTGGTCGAGCTTGGTTTCGATCAGGTCGCCAAGCTGTAACATAAGAAGCCAAACCGCAAACGATACGGAGGAATAATGGCAAAGAAGGTATTGGGGCTGATTAAGCTTCACATCCCCGCCGGCGCAGCGTCGCCGGCACCACCCGTGGGCCCGGCCCTAGGTCAGCACGCGGTGAACATCATGGATTTCTGCAAGTCTTTCAACGAAGCCACGAAAGAACAGAGCGGGAATATCATTCCGGTCGTCATCACAGTGTATGAAGACAGGTCATTCACGTTCATCACCAAGACACCGCCGGCCGCGGAACTGATCAAGAAGGCCGCCGGAGTCGAGAAAGGCAGCGGCGAACCGCAGAAGACCAAGGTCGCGAAGATTTCCTCGACCCAAGTGCGTGAGATCGCCGAACTGAAAATGAAGGACCTGAATGCCGGCAGTGTTGAGGCCGCCATGAGGATTATCGAAGGCACCGCCCGCAGTATGGGCGTCGAAGTCGGTTAGGGGCGGGTGACACTTACATGAGCCACGGCAAAACGTACAGTACGGTTTTGGAGAAGATGGACCCCGAAAAGATTCACGCACCGGGCGAAGCTATCCACTTCATTAAAGAGAACGCTACAGCCAAGTTCGATGAAAGTATCGATATTTCCATCCGGCTGGGTATTGATACCCGTAAAGCGGATCAGCAGGTACGCGGCACAGTCATTCTGCCGCATGGTACCGGCCGCACCGTCCGGGTCGCCGTTTTCGCCCAGGGCGAGAAAGCGCGCGAAGCCTCGGACGCTGGCGCGGACGTCGTCGGCGGCGAAGATCTGGCCGAAGAGGTCGCGAAGGGTCGCGCTGATTTCGATGTCGCTATCGCGACGCCGGACATGATGGGCGCGGTCGGCAAGTTAGGTAAAGTCCTGGGGCCCCGCGGCCTGATGCCGAACCCGAAGACCGGAACCGTAACGTTCGACGTCGGCAAAGCGGTCTCTGACAGCAAGAAGGGCAAGGTCGAATACCGGGCTGACAAGTTCGGCATAATCCATTTGGTGATTGGCAAGCGCTCGTTTGACGAGAAAGCCTTGGGAGAAAATTACGCGACGTTGCTGGAAGAAATCATGCGGGCCAAGCCGGCCGGCGCGAAAGGTAAGTACATTAAAACAATCGCCCTGTCTTCCACGATGGGACCGGGTTTAAAGATCGATCCGTCAAAGATACGCGATACCGGAACGGAGGGCTAGACCATGGACAGGACAGTAATGGTGCGCCCGGAGAAAGCCGCATCCGTCGCGGAAATCGTCGATAACCTGAATAAGTCGACCGTCGCCGTTCTTACCGACTATCGAGGCCTAACCGCCGAGGAAATGACTGAACTGCGGCGCGGCCTGCGAGACAGCGGTGTCAACTTCAAGATTTTCAAGAACACGTTGGCGACCATCGCCGCCCATGAAACAGGCTTAGGCGAGCTGGAAGAAATGCTGGTCGGACCGACCGCGATTGCATTCGGTTTTGACGACCCGATCGCTCTGGCTAAACTGCTGAACGATTTCGCGAAGACCCACGGCGCCCTAGAAATAAAGGGCGGCATTCTTGAGAAACAGATCATCACGTCAGCCAAGGTTGAGGAGCTGGCGAAACTGCCGGGCCGCGACCAATTGATCGCCCAGTTTATCGGCATGCTGAACATGCCGCTTGTCCGTCTGGTGACCGTCTTAAACAAGCCGGTCAGAGACCTGGCCGTCACGCTCGGCCAAGTCGCCCAGAATAAAGAGTAATCACTCGGATTCATTCCACAAGGAGGTAATAAGTAACATGGCAGACAAGAAAACCACGACGAAAGATGAGATCCTTGAGTCGATCAAGGGCATGAGCGTACTGGAGCTTTCTGAGCTCGTTAAGTCGCTTGAGGAAGAATTCGGCGTTTCCGCCGCCGCGATGATGGCCGCTCCGGCCGCTGCGGGAGCCGCGGCTCCGGCCGAGGCCGCTGAGGAGAAGAGTGAATTCGATGTTGTCTTGAGCGCTGTCGGCGACAAGAAGATCGAAGTCATCAAGGTCGTTCGCAGCGTCACGACCCTTGGCCTTAAAGAAGCCAAGGATCTGGTAGACGGCGCCCCCAACACCGTGAAAGAGAAGGTCAATAAGGAAGAGGCCGAAGCCCTCAAAGCACAACTTGAGGCCGCCGGCGCGACTGTCGAGCTGAAATAAGCAAACATATATTCACATCTTGCTTAACGCATCTCAACAAACTCACACGAGTAATTCTTTAGTAAGTCCGACCCGGGCTTTAATGCCCGTTATATTAGAGGTGGTAAATGCATGAAAGCTGATCCCGGAAGCCGCTCTCGGATAAGCTTTGGCAAAATCCCGGTCCGTTTGGAAGTCCCGGACCTGATCGCTTTGCAAAGAGATTCTTTCGAGTGGTTCATCAACTCGGGACTGCGCGAGGCTCTGGATGACGTTTCCCCGATCCAGGATTATACGGGAAATCTGGAGTTGCAGTTCGGACCTTATCGTTTTGGCGATATAGAACACACGGTCGACGAATGCAAAGACAGGGGCATGCAATACGGCGCCCGGTTGTACGTCACCATGATGTTCCACAACAAGAAAACCGGAGAGATGAAAGAGCAAGAGGTGTTCATCGGCGATTTCCCGTTGATGACCAACAACGGCACTTTTGTCGTCAAGGGAACTGAGCGCGTTGTCGTCTCCCAGCTGGTCCGCTCTCCCGGCGTCTACTTCGACCGAGAAGATAACGTCGAGACGGACAAGACCGTTCACGTGGCTCGGATGATTCCAAACCGGGGCGCTTGGTTGGAATTCGAAACCGATCCGCACAAGAAGAACGAGCAGCCTAAGGCCGTTTGGGCCAGAATCGACCGGCGCCGCAAGGTATTGGTAACAGTATTCCTAAAGGCGCTCGGCTTCGGCACGAACGAAGAAATCTTAGACATCTTCAATAATGACCCGATTATTAAAAACACAATCGATCGTGACCCGACTGACAACCGGGACAAAGCGTTGATCGAGTTATATAAGCATATGCGGCCCGGCGAGCAACAAAGCGTCGATTCGGCCGAGAACCTCATCAACAGCATGTTCTTCGACACGCATCGGTATGACCTTGCCCGAGTCGGCCGGTACAAGCTAAACAAGCGCTTGTTCGGAAAATCCGGCAAAGGCGTCGAAGCGGGACCGACCGTACTGACCAAAGACGATATTCTGGCGGCAGTTAAGATGCTGGTAGATTTGTCCAACGGTTTGGGCGACGTCGACGATATCGACCATTTCGGCAATCGCCGGATCAAGACGGTGGGCGAGCTTATCCAGAACCAGGTGCGGATCGGCTTGTCGCGTGTCGAGCGCATCGTGCGCGAAAGAATGGCCTCGACGAGCGAGGTCGAGACGATAACGCCGCAGACCTTAGTAAACGTCCGGCCGATTTCCGCGGCTATCAAGGAATTCTTCGGCGGCAGTCCATTGAGCCAGTTTATGGATCAGACAAACTCTCTGTCCGCCCTGACCCACCAGCGGCGCCTTAGCGCCCTTGGGCCCGGCGGTTTGTCCCGGGAACGGGCCGGCTTCGAGGTTCGCGACGTGCATCCGTCCCACTATGGCCGGATGTGTCCGATCGAAACCCCGGAGGGACCGAATATCGGCCTGATTGGTTCTTTAGCGACATACGCGCGGGTCAACGCCCTCGGCTTCATTGAGACACCATACCGAAAAGTTGACAATGGAGTAGTCGGCAACAAGATCGAGTATCTGACCGCCGACGAGGAAGACAAGTACGTCATCGCCCAGGCTAATACGCCGATCGATGCGAAAAGCAAGATTACCCAGGAAGACGTATTTGTGCGAGTCAAGGACGAAGAGGTACGGACGGCGACACCTGCCGAGGTCGATTTTATGGATATTTCTCCATTGCAGGTCGTCAGCATCTCCGCCGGTTTGATTCCGTTCCTGGAACACGACGACGCCAACCGCGCCTTGATGGGCTCAAACATGCAAAAACAGGCGGTGCCGCTGTTGAAGAGCGAATCGCCGCTGGTTGGAACGGGCATGGAGCGTAAAGTCGCCATCGATACCAAGAGCGTTATCGTGGCCGAGGAAGACGGGATCGTCTCCAAGGTAACGGCCGACGAAGTCGAGGTTAAGAGCGGCAAAAAGACGCATGCCTACCGCCTGCTGAAGTATCGTCGCAGTAACCAAGGCACTTGCATCAACCAAAAGGCGATTGTCAACGAGGGCGAGCCTATCAAAATTGGCGATGTCATTGCTGACGGACCCAGTTCGGAGAACGGCGAGCTGGCGTTGGGACGCAACCTGTTGGTCGCGTTCATGCCTTGGGAAGGCTACAACTACGAAGATGCCATCATCATCAACGAGAGATTGGTCAAAGATGATGTTCTGACGTCGATTCATATCGAAGAATACGAGATCGAAGCCAAGGATACCAAACTGGGTCCGGAGGAGATCACGCGTGATATCCCGAATGTCGGCGAGGAGCTTTTGAAGGATCTCGACGAGCGGGGCATCATCCGGGTGGGCGCTGAAGTGCGCCACGGCGACATCCTGGTCGGTAAGATCACCCCGAAGGGTGAAACCGAGTTAACCGCTGAGGAACGTTTGCTCAGGGCCATCTTTGGTGAAAAGGCACGAGAGGTCCGCGAGACGTCGCTCAAGGTGCCGCACGGCGACGAGGGTATCGTTATCGGAGTCCGTGAATTCCATCGCGACCGCGGCGGAGAACTGAATCCGGGCGTAAACGAGAAGGTTGTCGTGTACGTCGCCCAAAAACGTAAGGTCAACGAGGGCGATAAGCTCGCCGGCCGCCACGGTAACAAGGGTGTAATCTCGGTCATTGTGCCCGAAGAAGACATGCCGTTCATGCCGGACGGTACGCCGGTCGACATTGTTCTAAACCCGTTGGGTGTTCCGTCCCGGATGAACCTGGGGCAGATTATGGAGACCCATCTGGGTTGGGCGGCCCATCAAGGGTGGCCACTCAAGGGCAAGGCGCAAGAAGGCATGAAGGCGCCATATCACGTCGCATGCCCCGTTTTCGACAGCGCGACCGAGGAAGACATCAGGAACTCGCTAAAGGCCGCAGGTCTGCCGGAAAACAGCAAAATCGAACTCACGAACGGCAAATCGGGCGAGAAATTTGATCAACCGATCAGCGTGGGCTACATCTACATGCTGAAGCTGTTGCACTTGGTCGACGATAAGATCCACGCCCGTTCGACGGGCCCATATTCGCTGATAACGCAGCAGCCCTTGGGCGGTAAAGCCCAGTTCGGCGGACAGCGTTTTGGCGAGATGGAGGTGTGGGCGCTGGAAGCCTATGGCGCCGCTTATACACTGATGGAGATACTGACGGTCAAGTCCGACGATGTCGGCGGCCGCGTCAGGACATACGAAGCCATAGTGAAGGGCGAGAACATACCGGAGCCCGGTATGCCGGAGTCCTTCAAGGTCCTCGTGAAAGAAATGCAGGGCTTGTGCCTGGACGTCGGTCTTTATACGGCCGAGGGTCAGGAAGTCAACGTCATGCGCGAAGAGGACGAGGAACTTGGCCGGGCCATGCGCGCCTTGGGCGTCGATATTCAGCGTGAAGAGCCGCTGGGCGACGAGGAGCTCGCTTTCGGCTTTAGCATTGAGGAAACCGAGGCTGCCAAGACGGCTGCCGCGGCCGAAGAAGTCACCGCCGACGCCGACATCTTAACCGCGCTTAAATCGTCTGCGCCGGCTGATGAAGACGAATCCTAGGGGATGTGAAAATTAGTGGCTGATATTCAAGAGTTTGAAGAATTTCGAATCGGCATAGTCTCCCCCGAGCGCATTCGTGCGTGGTCTAACGGGGAGGTCAAAAAGCCCGAGACCATTAACTATAGGACTTTGAAGCCCGAGCGGGACGGCTTGTTCTGCGAAAAGATATTCGGGCCGACCAAGGACTGGGAATGTTATTGCGGCAAATATAAGAAAGTGCGCTTTAAGGGCATTATCTGCGAGAAATGCGGCGTGGAGATCACCCGGGCGCGCGTGCGCCGCGAGCGCATGGGCCATATCGAGCTGGCCGCGCCCGTCGCTCATATCTGGTATTTCAAGGGAATCCCCAGCAAGATGGGCTACCTTCTGGATATGAGCCCGAAGGACCTGGAGAAGGTTCTGTATTTCGCGTCACATATCGTTATCAGGATCGACGAAGAAAAGCGCGCCGAGAACATCGACCGCATCAAAGCGGAGCTGGACGCCGAAATCGATGCCCTGAACAGCAGTGTCGATGAGGAACGGGCTGTTGTCGAGGGTGAAACAGCCGCGAAAATAGAAGAGTTGGCGGCTGATCTTAAACCCGAAGAGGGCGAGAAGAAAGAAATTCGGGCGGCTAAGGAAGAGAATAAGGACGTCAAGAAGAAGATTGAAGTCCTCGAGAAAGCCCTGGCCAAACAGGTCAAGGAGATCGAGGATCGCGCGGCGCATCGGTACCAGGAAATCAACGGCGTTTTTGCTTTCTTCAAAGACATGAAGCAAGGTCAGTTGGCAGAGTTTGAGGACATCTTCAGCAAGCTGTTCAAAAAGCGGACGGTCAACAACGAACAACTGTATTGGGAGTTGGAAGACCGGTACGGCGCTTATTTCGACGGCGGCATCGGCGCGGAGGCGATCCGCGAGTTGCTGCGGGACGTCGACTTGGACCGCGAATACACCGAACTAAAAATGCTTATCAAGGGCGACGGCGAGAAAGAAGCCGCCAAAGGCCAGAAGCGCCAGAAGGCTATCAAGCGCCTAAAAGTCGTCGGCGCCTTCAAGGGCAGCAAGAATCGCCCCGAAGACATGATTTTGGAAACCGTACCTGTCATTCCGCCCGACTTGCGCCCGATGGTGCCGTTGGATGGAGGCCGCTACGCTACCAGCGATCTGAATGATCTGTACCGACGGGTCATCAACCGGAATAACCGGTTGAAGCGTCTGCTCGATCTCGGCGCCCCGAAGATTATCGTCAACAACGAGAAGCGGATGTTGCAGGAGGCCGTCGATACGCTGTTCGATAACGGCCGCCGCGGCCGGCCAATTACGGGCGCCGGCAACCGTCCCCTTAAGTCACTATCCGATATGTTAAAGGGCAAGCAGGGAAGGTTTAGGCAGAACCTGCTCGGCAAGCGCGTCGATTACTCCGGCCGCTCCGTCATCGTCGTCGGTCCGTCGCTTAAGTTTTATCAGTGCGGCCTGCCGAAACAGATTGCCTTGGAACTGTTCAAACCGTTTGTCATGAAACGTCTAGTCGATAAGGGCTTGGCGCCGAATATTAAGGGCGTCAAAAAGCTAGTCGAGCGGGCTCATCCTCTGGTCTGGGATGTTCTGGAAGAAGTCATCAAGGATCAGGTCGTGCTGCTTAACCGCGCCCCCACCCTGCACCGCTTGGGCATCCAGGCATTCGAGCCGGTTCTCGTTGAAGGCAAAGCCATCCAGATTCATCCGTTGGTATGTACGGCGTTTAACGCTGACTTCGACGGTGACCAGATGGCCGTTCATCTCCCGTTAAGCGCGGAAGCGCAGGCGGAAGCGCGTCTGTTGATGTTGAGCGCTCATAACGTCTTGAGCCCGGCCAACGGCAAGCCAATCGCGACGCCGACTCAAGACATGGTGCTCGGCTGCTATTACCTGACAGTCATGAAGGACAACCTACTGGGTGAGGGCAAGATATTTGCCTCAGCTCAGGAAGCCATGACCGCCGAAGAGTTCGGTGAGGTCGATTTGCGCGCCAAGGTAACAGTGCGGGTCAAAGGCGAGCGCATTGATACCACTGTCGGACGCGTCATTTTCAACTCGGTCTTGCCCGACGATTTCCGTTTCATCAACGACGAAGTCGCCAAGGCCGATATCTCCTTGATTGTCACCGAGTGTGTCGAGCAACACGGCATGAACGATATCGTTCAGCTTCTCGACGGAATCAAAACCCTCGGCTTCAAATACGCTACCCGAGCGGGCACAACGATTGCTTTGTCCGACATCAAAGTCCCTAAGGATAAATACAAAATCCTTGAGGAGCCGGAGCAAGCAGTCGCTAAGACCGAGCAGCAGTTCCGGCGCGGTTTGATGACTGAAGGAGAGCGCCACCAACGGGTCGTCAACATCTGGAACGAGGCGACGGACAAGGTAGCCAAGGCGATGGAGCACGAGTTCGAGCTCGATAAAGACAACTCGGTCTACATGATGGCCACTTCCGGCGCTCGCGGTAACCTAAAACAGATACGCCAGCTGGCCGGTATGCGCGGCCTGGTCGTCGATCCCAAGGGTGACATCATCGATCGTCCGATCAAGACCAACTTCCGTGAGGGCATGACGGTTCTGGAGTACTTCCTGTCGACCCACGGCGGCCGGAAAGGTTTGGCCGATACGGCGCTTCGTACCGCCGATGCGGGTTATTTGACCAGACGTTTGGTCGACGTCGTGCAGGACACCATCGTGCGCGAGGAAGATTGCGGCACGAAAGCGTTTGTCACCTTGCCGGTCTATATGGATGCGGACGAGAAAGAACCAAATGAAGGCCTGCTGTCCCGTGTTCTGGTCAAAGACATTGTAGACGCCAAGACGAAGAAAGCGGTTCTGCGCAAGGGCGAGGCCATCAAGCACGCGGACATGGCGTCCATTCTCGGCTCAGGCGCCAAGGAAGCACATGTGCGTTCGGTCGTTACATGCGACACGCGTCACGGCGTTTGTCAGCAATGCTATGGCCTGAGTTTGGCTACGGGCCGTTTGGTCGACATAGGTGAGGCGGTCGGCATCATCGCGGCCCAGTCTATCGGTGAGCCGGGAACCCAGCTGACGCTGAGAACCTTCCACACCGGTGGTGTGGCGGCCGGCGGCGACATTACGCAGGGTCTGCCGCGTGTCGTCGAGCTGTTTGAAGCCCGGAAGCCCAAGGGCCAGGCAATCCTGGCGGAGATAGACGGCAAGGCCGCCATTGTGATCGACAAGGAAGCTGACGAAGTAACCGTAGTGATCACAGCCCCGAAAAAGGGTAGCGCGAAAGCAGAGGAGAAGGCTTACAAGATTCACAGCCGGTCGATTCTGCTCGTAAGCGACGGTGACACGGTAAAGGCGGGCGACAAGCTGACCGCCGGTTCGATTTATCCGCCGGATCTCGTCGCCATCCGTGATTCCCGCACCACCCAGCAGTATCTGGTCGACGGCGTGCAAGAGGTTTATCGCAGTCAGGGCGTCGATATTCACGACAAGCACATCGAGCTGATCACACGGCAGATGCTGACCAAGGTGTTCGTGGTCAAGGCGGGCGACACGGAATACCTGCCCGGCCAGTATGTGAATTCGTACGAGCTGGACGAATCTAACCGCCAAACGGTCGCTGACGGCGGCAAACCGGCGGTAGCCCGACAGGTGATTCTGGGAATCACGAAATCGGCGCTGGAGACCGACAGCTTCCTGAGTGCTGCTTCCTTCCAGGAAACGACGCGGATACTGACCGACGCCGCGGTGGCAGGAAAGAGCGATCCCCTGCTGGGCTTGAAGGAGAACGTGATCATCGGCAAGTTGATTCCGGCGGGTACCGGCATGAAGCGGTATCGTGACGTTAGCATCGCCCCGGCTGCCGACGAAACATAGAGGTTGACAAGCGTAAACCATATCAGTAGAATGATAAGTCTGTGTCAGATTAAAAAGGCTTGACGGAGAGGGTATGCCGACAATAAACCAACTGGTAAGAAAGGGAAGAAAAAGCAAAAAGGCGAAAGCCTCGACTCCCGCTTTGGCGGGCGCGCCGCAGCGCCGCGGCGTTTGTACGCGCGTGTCGACGACTACTCCCAAAAAGCCGAACTCGGCTTTGCGGAAGATCGCCAGGGTCAGATTGACGACCGGCCAGGAGGTCACGGCGTACATACCGGGTATCGGCCATAACCTGCAAGAACACAGCATCGTTCTGATTCGCGGCGGCCGCGTAAAAGATTTGCCGGGTGTCCGTTATAAAGTCGTCCGGGCGGCGCTGGATTCAGCAGGCGTCGAGAATCGCAAAAAAGCGCGCAGTAAATACGGCGCGAAGAGCGAGAAGTAGGGGGATAAGAACAAGTGCCAAGACGAGGAGCTGCTCCCCGGCGTGAATTGATGCCGGATCCGGTTTTCGGAGATAAGCTGATAACCCAATTTGTAAACAAGATGATGCTAGAGGGCAAGAAGAGCACGGCCGAACGCATCGTCTATGAGGCCCTGGAGATTGCCGGTCAAAAGAGCGGCAAGCCCGGAGTCGTTGTATTGAAAAAGGCCGTTGAAAACACGAAACCGCACCTTGAGGTCAAGCCCCGCCGCGTTGGCGGAGCCACATATCAGGTGCCCATCGAGGTCGACAACAAACGCGGCACGACGTTGTCTATTCGTTGGATCGTCGGTTTTTCCCGCGCTCGGCGCGAGAAAACAATGGCCGACCGTTTCGCGGCGGAGATACTGGACGCGTCGAACATGACCGGTACTTCGTTTAAGAAGAAGGAAGACACGCACAAAATGGCGGAGGCCAACAAGGCTTTCGCGCATTATCGCTGGTAGCATAAGAAGGTAGTTTAAATGCCTGCACCGCAAATGGAGAAACAGATGACCGAAAAGTACAGCCTGGAAAACATGAGGAATATTGGGATTATGGCTCACATCGACGCCGGTAAAACGACGACGACCGAGCGCATCCTTTTCTATACGGGCGTTAACTACCGGATCGGCGAGGTCGACGAGGGTTCCGCTACAATGGACTGGATGGTCCAGGAACAAGAGCGGGGCATCACGATCACCTCGGCCGCTACAACCACATACTGGAAAGACGTGCGCATTAACATTATAGACACGCCCGGCCACGTGGACTTCACTGTAGAGGTAGAACGTTCCTTGCGGGTCTTGGACGGTGCGGTCGCGGTCTTTGACGGCGAAGCCGGCGTCGAACCCCAGAGCGAGACGGTCTGGCGCCAGGCTGACCGATACGGCGTGCCGCGGATTTGCTTCATTAACAAGATGGACAAATTGGGCGCCAACTTCCTGAATGCCGTCGAGACGATCAAGAAACGGCTGGGCGCTAATCCAGTCCCGATTCAACTCAACATCGGGGCGGAAGACGCGTATCAGGGTCACATTGATTTAGTGGACATGAAAGCTTATATATACAACGATCCGACCGGCATGAAAGCCGACGTCGAGGACATTCCGGCCGACATGCTGGCCGACGCGGAAACGTTGCGCATGCAGATGATCGAGGCGGTTGCCGACTTCGACGAGGCCCTCATGCTTAAATATCTCGAGGGCGAGGACGTGACGATCGAGGAGATCAAGCGGGCGATACGAAAGGCTACCTTGGCCAACGCGATCACACCGGTTTTGACAGGCACGTCCCTGCGTAACAAGGGTGTTCAACCAGTACTGGACGCTATCGTCGATTACCTGCCCAGTCCGCTCGACATTCCGCCGGTCACAGGCATTAGCCCGAAGACAGGCGAAGAGATCCAGCGTAAGCCGAGCAACGACGAACCGTTTGCGGCCCTGGCTTTCAAGGTTGCAACCGACCCGTTCGTTGGCAAACTGACATTCTTCCGCGTCTACTCCGGTACCCTGGAGACGGGCGGCTACATCTATAATTCGACCAAAGGCGAGCGCGAGAGGATCGGCCGCCTGTTGCAGATGCACAGCAATACGCGTGAGGAACGCAAGGAAATCTACGCCGGCGAGATATGTGCTGCCGTCGGCCTGAAGAACACCACCACCGGTGACACGCTGTGTGACCAAGACAATCAGATAATTCTGGAGTCGATGGTATTCCCGGAGCCAGTAATCCACGTCGCGATTGAACCTAAGACCAAGGCTGACCAGGAGAAGTTGACCAGCGCCCTGATGAAACTGGCGGAAGAAGACCCAACCTTCAGCGTCAAGACTGACGAAGACACGGGTCAGACAATAATCGGCGGCATGGGCGAGCTTCATCTGGAAATCATTGTCGACCGGCTGTTGCGCGAATTCAACGTGCAAGCCAATGTTGGCAAGCCGCAGGTCGCATACCGCGAGACGATTACTCAAATGGCCGAAGCCGAGGGTAAGTTCGTCCGCCAGTCGGGCGGCCGCGGTCAGTACGGACATGTCTATATCAAGGTAGAGCCCCTGGTCGACAGCGAACTTAACTATGAGTTTGTCGACAAGATCAGCGGCGGCGCAATTCCGAAGGAATACATCGGACCGACGGACAAGGGTATCCAGGAAGCGTTGGAAAGCGGCGTAGTCGCCGGCTTCCCGATGGTAAATATTAAAGCTACGCTCTTCGACGGTTCCTTCCATGACGTCGATTCCAGCGAAATGGCCTTTAAAATTGCTGGAAGTATGGGTGTCAAGAATGCTATAAATAAGGCTCGTCCAATTTTGCTGGAGCCGATCATGGACGTGGAAATCTCCAGCCCGGAACAATATGTGGGCGATGTCATCGGCGATTTAAACAGTCGCCGGGGACGGATAGAAGGCATGGAACTAAAGGGCGACACCCGGCAAGTCCGAGCGCTCGTGCCTTTGAGCGAGATGTTTGGCTACGCGACGGACCTGCGCAGTAAAACCCAGGGTCGCGCCAGCTATTCGATGCAATTCAAACAATATGAGGAAGTTCCGAAGCGAATCGCCGAGGACATAGTCAAGAAGACTAAAGGAGAGTAGGAGGGACCATGGCTAAACAGAAGTTTGAGAGGAACAAGCCGCACCTGAATATCGGCACGATCGGTCACGTCGACCACGGCAAGACGACCTTGACGGCCGCCATCACCACGTGTTTGAGCAAGGCCGGC
>JAHEXW010000013.1 GCA_023251915.1 Actinomycetes bacterium | reverse complement strand
GTTCCGGGGAGATGACCACACCGGCGGCGTGAGACGAACTATGACGCTTCAGCCCTGCGATGGACTTGGCGGTTTCGAAAACGGCCATCGACGCCTCGTCCCGCTCGCACATCTCCCTCAGCTCGGCTGACATCTTCCAGGCTTCCTCGAGCGTTATGCCAATCACGTCCGGCACCATCTTGCTCAGCCGGTCCGCCTGGGCGAAAGGCAGGTTTAGAACCCGCCCCGTGTCCTTGACGGCCGCCTTGGCCTTCATGTTGGAGAACGCGGCGATCTGTCCGACGTGCTCCTTGCCATACTTCTCGACTACATAGGCGATGACCTCGTCCCGCCGGCTGTCTTCAAAATCGAGATCAATATCCGGCAGACTCTTACGCTCGGGATTAAGGAACCGCTCAAAGAACAAGCCGTAACGCATGGGGTCTATGCTGGTGATTCCCAAGACATAGGAAACGATGCTGCCGGCGGCCGACCCGCGGCCCGGACCGACCCGGATGTCGTGCTCTCGCGCGAACCGTACAAAGTCTTGGACAATCAGAAAATAGCTGGACAGACCGCGATCCATGATGACGCCCAACTCCATCTTCAGACGCGCCTCCAGCTCCGGCGTAATCGGTGCGTACCGTTTGGACAACCCCGCGCGGCATAGATGCTCTAGATAGGTGTTGGCGTCGAAACCGTCCGGGACTTCGAAATGCGGCAGCAGGGTCTGTTCTAAATCGATCACGACATGGCAAGAGTCGGCGATCTTGAGCGTGTTTTCCAGCGCCTCGGGCGCTTCGGGGAATAGCTTGGCCATCTCCGCCGCGCTTTTGAGATAGAACTCCTGCGTCGATAGCTTGAGACGGTTCGGGTCGTCTAACGATGTGGCCATCTGGACGCACATCAACGCGTCTTGGGCGCCGGCGTCCGCCTTTCTGACGTAGTGAACGTCGTTTGTTACCACGAGCGGGATGTTCGACTCTCGGGCGAGTTTGATCAGGCCGGTGTTGACCGCCTTTTGTTCCGGGATACGGTGATCCTGCAGTTCGAGATAGAAATCCCCGTTGTCGAAGATATCACGATACTCCTCGGCCGCTTCCTTGGCCCGCGCGGTTTGTCCGTTCATAAGGGCTTGGCTGGTCTCGCCTTTGAGACACCCGCCCAGCGCAATCAAACCGCCCCGGTAGCGGCGTAAAAGTTCTTTGTCTGCCCGCGGCTTGTAGTAATATCCCTCCAGCCACGCGGCGCTGACGATGTGCATCAGGTTACGGTAGCCTTCGTTGTTTTTTGCCAGCAGGACCAGATGGTTCATTTGCGACTTTCCGGACGGTGATTTATCGAACCGGTCGGGCGCGACGTAGATCTCGCAGCCGATAATGGGTTTGATACCGACCGCCTTACAGGCTTTGTAAAACTCGATGGCGCCGAACATAACGCCGTGATCGGTCATGGCCACGGCCGGCATACCCATTTCTTTCGCCGTTTTCGCCAGGTCATCGATGCGTGAAGCCCCGTCAAGGAGAGAATATTCTGTGTGAACGTGGAGGTGAACGAATTGCTTCATAGATTTTAGGATACCATTTCGGGCGCCGCGGCTGTTACAATTAATGAGTGGAAAACAAGACAACGTCGCCCAAACCGAAACAGTTCTGGATCTCATATTCCAAGCTCTCAACATTCAAGCAATGCCCGCTGAAGTATAGATTCCAGTACGTCGATAAACTGCCGACCAAGCCGGCACCAGCTCTGTTCTTCGGAAGCACGATTCATGCTTGTTTGGAATGGCTGCACCGTCCTGACGGGGCTGACGACGCTCCCCGCACCCTCGCCGATCTGTTAGATCACCTGGAGCAAAACTGGCTGCCGCCGGCTGAATTCGACGCGGACGCGCTGGCCCAGGCCGGCTGTACCAAGGAACGCGGTGAGCAGGTTTTGACCGAATACTTTCTCAAACATGTCGGACAGGATGCGACGGCCGGCCGCACCAACGAACCGGATAGAGCTCATGCCGTCGAGAAGAAATTCAAGATCGACTTCGATGGCGACGTTGTTAACGGCATCATCGACCGGATAGACCGCGTGGTTGATACCGCCGGAAACGTCTCCTACGAAATCATCGACTATAAGACGAATAAGAAAGCGCCGAACCGCCTCTACGACGAACAGCTGGTTCAGTTAGCCATCTATAAATGGGCGGCGGAGGAAGGCAAAGACTGGGACAACCGGGCGCTGGACTTCTACCCTGTCGGTCGGGCCGGCCTGTTTTTCGTCGTGCCCGAAGTGAACCGGAAGATGTTTCCGGAACGCGGCCTCGACGTCGCGGCAGTCAAGCAAGAGGTACGGACGACGATCGACAAGATCAAAGCGGCCACTGCGGCGATTGAATCCGATAGCGAAGCCTTCTGCCCGACACCAAACAAACTCTGTAACTGGTGCGACTTCCAAGACCTCTGCCCGGCACGATCGGCTTAAGGGCACAGCGTGGCGGCGGTCCGAAACCTAAAGCGACTCCTGCTGGGAGAACCGCTTCATAATGCCACCTTCAGCCACCAGCGATTAAGCAACACAGTCGCGTTGGCCGTCTTTTCGTCCGACGCCCTATCGTCCGTGGCTTACGCGACCCAGGAAATCTTATTGGTTCTCGTAGCGGCCGGCGCCATGGCTCTAAAGCTTGCTGTGCCCGTTGCCATCGCGATTGCGTCTCTCCTGATAATCGTCGTCACATCCTATCGCCAGACGATCAAGGCCTACCCGCATGGCGGCGGGTCCTATAGCGTGGCGAAGGAGAACCTGGGCGATGTGCCGGGGCTGACCGCCGGAGCGTCATTGCTTGTCGACTATGTGCTCACCGTCGCCGTGTCCGTTTCTGCCGGAGTTGCGGCCGTCACGTCGGCCTTTCCAAACTTCTATCCGTTCCGCGTCGAAATCGCAATCGCTTTCGTTGTCCTGCTCACCCTAGCTAACCTGCGAGGGGTGAAAGAATCGGGCGCTTTATTCGCCGGCCCGACGTACGCGTTTGTCGCTTTATTGGGGGCGACCATAATGTTTGGCATCTTCAAACACCTTACGGGCGGCGTGGTGCGCGTACCCGCCCCGGCAGAGACGCAGGCGATTACGTCGGCCCTAACTCTGTTTCTGGTGGCCAAAGCGTTCAGCAGCGGCTGTACAGCCATGACCGGAGTGGAAGCAATCGCCAACGGGGCCGCGGTGTTTAAGGATCCGACGGCTCGCAACGCCCGCAAGACCTTGACGGTAATGGCCGGCATCCTCGTCGCGCTCTTTATCGGCATATCCTGGCTGGCGGTAACGGCCGGCGCCTACGCTTCCGAAACTGAGACGGTAATCTCACAAGTCGCCCGATCCCTGTATGGTGTTTCGGTACCCTACTATCTGCTTCAGTTCGCGACGATGCTGATCCTCGTTTTGGCTGCGAACACCGCTTACGCCGACTTCCCTCGCCTGGCCTCGTTCATGGCCAACGACGATTTCATGCCCCATCAATTCACGGACAAGGGTCATCGGCTGGTGTTCAGCAACGGCATCATCTTCCTGGCGATATTCGCATCAGTCCTGATCGCGGTCTTCCACGCTGAAGTGTCCGGATTGATTCCCTTGTACGCCGTCGGTGTCTTCTGCGCCTTCACTCTGTCGCAGACGGGAATGGTCGTTCATTGGTGGCGCCTACGCGGGCCGCGTTGGGTTCCGTCGCTAGCGGTTAACGCCGTCGGGGCTGTGGTTTGCTTCTGCGTGTTCGCGCTCATCCTGGTCACGAAGTTCGTCCATGGCGCTTGGGCCGTAGCGGTAATCGTTCCCGCGCTGATCTTCTTGTTTATGGGGATAAGGAACCATTACCAGCAGGCCGCAGCGTCCGCGATTCCGACGCTGGACGATATCAAGGCGGTCGCCAAGAAGAGGATAGAGCCGCACAACCACGTTCTCATAATGGCAAAGTGCCTGGACAAGAGGCTGCTCGGGGCCATCCGGTACGCCAAGCTCATTAAAGCGGACACGACTCGGGTCGTACATATCGACTCGGGCAGTTGCGCCGACGATTTCGTGCAAGCTTTTAGGGCCGCTAACTTCGGCATTGACCTGGAGGTGGTCGACTCGCCTTACCGCGAGATAATCTCGGTCGTTGTTGATTATGTGCGGAAGTTTAAACGTCAGCCGCAAGATACCGTGACGGTCGTGCTATCGGAATTCTCGCCCGATGACGCAATCGACCTGGCGCTGCACGCCGGAACGGCAACCATCCTGCAGGCCTTGCTGTTCGCTGAGCCGAACGTGGTCATCGTCAACGTCCCGCTGCACTTCCGCGACTAGCCTATTTATTCATCATCTTCAGCATCTTTATCCCGCCCGTCCGGACGAATCGGTACAACAAAGCCGCAGCGACAACCAGGAACACGATGTTTAGGACAGACGTGTAGTTCCACGTCACGGCAGCCTCCAGGACAAGCGCGTGGCGCGCGGTCGGAATCAAGTGAAACAGGCCGAACAGTATCTCCACCGCGTAGCCGGCCAACGCCATGGCGATGTAGAAGGTGAAGAACTTATAGAGCGCCATTTTTGTGCCATAGTATTTGCGATAGATAAGCAAGATCGGGATGATGATTAGGTCGGCAAAGATAAAGCTAATCACGCCGCCAAAACTTATCCCGCTGTTCCACAACACGGCGGCCAGGGGCACGTTGCCGATCGAGCAAACGAAGCTAATGACTGAGATGAACGGCCCGATCAGCGGACCCCATAACTTGCTAAGCAACGGGTCGGAAGTTAGAAAAAGGCTGGCGAACCACGTTGGCGGCACCCAGGCCGCAATCGCTCCGGCGATTAAGAGGCCGCCGACGATGTCCCGCAATACAGCCGTCCAATCCATGACGAAATATTCGCTTACCGACGTAAAGCCGTCTTTAGAAAGCAGCCTGCGCCAAAAGGGTTCGGTCCCTTGGACGCTCATATCCATCGCCGCGTGACCTTCCATCGATCCCTTTAGGCCTTTATTTGCCTGCTCAAACGCACTCTTAAGCATTTCTTGGCGGAGGGTGAGTCGGAATAGCACAGCGAGCGCGATGATCATAATGGGACCGCCGACGAACTCTGCCAGCGTGAATTGCCAACCGAGCAAAAGAGCCATAATTATTCCCAGCTCAATCACCAAGTTGGTGGAGGCAATCTCGAACGCGACGGCCGCGGTGAAGTTGGCGCCTTTGCGATAGAGGGAACGGGCCAGCGCTACGGCCGCGTATGAGCAGGAGGATGACGCGGCGCCCAGAGCCGTAGCGATAGCCAGCGTGTTAGCTGAATCGTCAGGCAGCACCTTGGCAATCGTAGATTTGCGCACCACGGCCTGAACGACGGCCGAAAGAAAGAATCCGAGGATCAATGCCCACAGTATTTCCCAGCCCATGGCAAAAGCAATTGAGAGAGCATGCAAGATAGGTGTCATGCCGCAATTATAGCAATGTCGTTGGGTGAGAATATGTGCGTGAGCAACGCCGCCTTGAAGTCTCAGAAATACGAGGTGGGTAGCCTTTGCTTTAGTGCGGTAAAGCACTAAAGCATTAGACTAAGCTACGTCGGTTCTATTAACCCCACATGACCGTCGCGGCGCCTGTAGATGACGTTCGGTGTGTCAGTATCCGCGTTGGTGAAGAAGAAAAAGTTATGGCCGAGGAGGTCCATCTCCAACACGGCCTCTTCCGGCGTCATCGGCTTGACCGAGAATTGCTTGCGCTTCACGATCATCATGTCGTCCGGCTCGAACTCCGGCTCCTCCGCCGCGGCCATGGCGGCCAGGTCTTCCTCGGAATAGCCGTTCCCGCGAATGGTTTCTTTGCGATGTTTGTTGTGCCGGCTGTCGTTCTTGTCCTTGAGTTTCTTTAGACGCTTGTTGAGCTTGCCGACGATCTCGTCAATTGAGGCGTACATGTCGGGACTGCTCTGCTTGGCGCGTATGACCGAGCTGTGGTCGGCGAATACGGTTACTTCGATCGTCTGGTTGTCGGCGATGCTCGGATTCTTCTCGACGCCCAATTCGACTTCTATCTTTGTGCCCCGGTCAAAATACCGGTCGATCTTACCTATCTTTTCCTCTGTATAATCCTTGAGCGCGGGTGTCAATTCGATGTTCCGGCCTTTGATAATAACCTGCATCACTAGCACCTTTCGTTTTTTGGCAAATACAATAAGGCTTCCGTCCCAGCCGACCTGGTCTTTGACCCCACACTCGCCTGCCGGAGGGTTCGCAGCACATGTTTCGCCACTACTACCCCTCTCTCCGTACCGGCAGCCCCTGAAGGCCGTTTCCCGGAGGCAGGACTTACTCCTAAACCGCACCGTGCTCACTAAGCGCGTACCCTAAGGAACGTGATAGCTTACGTGGATCCTTTTGCCTGCGACTAGCTTGGACTTGTTCCGGCCGATGGGGCCGGCACGCAACCACGGACCTGGGACGGAAACCTATACTTAAGATTCTAGCAACTACCGGGTAATAGTCAAATGCTACGAGAGCAGGGGGTTAGCGTACCTTGTCGCTGATGACACGGCCAAGCAGCTTTTCGGCCACGGCCGCGCCGCCCACTCTGTAGTCGTTGGCCGCTACCGCGCGTTTAACATCGCCCAGGCGAGCGTTCGGACGCGCCGGAATGGCTTCCAGCCGCAGCCGGTACGTGTCCAAACGAGCCCGTTCGGACGGCGACGCGACAATAAATCCGGAACATGGAACTGCTCCGGACGAGTCAATAGTATCAATACACCTGCGGATTTCAGCTTCGCTGATAATCATCATTTCCCCCTATAAGTCTTCTATCGGCAGGACAGCCAGAGTCCTTAAGAGGGTCTTTGGGTGTGAACGGCGCGAGCCAGGGTAACGACATCGACACCCGCGGCCCCTGCCTTTTTCAGCGTGGCGGCACAGGCCGACGCGGTAGCGCCGGTAGTCAGGACATCGTCAATCAGGACGAGACGGCGGTCGGCAATCAGCTCCGCCAACCGTCGCGAGCGATTGCGCGGTGCGAACGCGGCGGCGACATTTGCGGGACGGTCCGCGGGCTTCAGTTGGCCTTGATCTTTCGTGTAGCGCGTCAACCGCAGGGTTCCCGCCGCGCGCACTCCGGTGACGGACGATATTGCCAGCGCCAGTAGTTGCGCCTGGTTATGTCCGCGAGTGTTTTCCGGACCCGGCGCCATCGGCACGAAAGTTATTAGATCCGTGTTCTCAAAAACCTGCGGCAAAGCCGCTGCGATCAACGGTGCGACTTGACCGGCCAAGCAGCGTCCGTCCCTTCTCTTCATGCCGATAATTGTCTCGCGCAGAGGGAACTCGTAGGCGCCCAAGGCGCGGGCAGAGTCAAACGCGGGGCGGGCGCGCCGGCAAACCGAGCAACAATCGACCGCCTCTACGGTTGGATGTCCGCAAACTGGACACAGCGGCTCAGCCAGCTCCTCCAGCATCAACAAGCAAGATTCGCAGAGCGGCTGATAAGATTGCCCGCCGCAAGCAAAGCAGGCGGGCGGAGCCGTCAAGCCGATGAATCCGCGCAGTAAACCCAACGCTCTGGTCCGGTCTAAGCGGTGAACAGGCGCAGCACAGCTTGCGCGGCGGGGATAGTGACAAGGCTGGCGATTATTGTGGCGACTATCGCCAGAGAAATAAACTCAACATCAAGTTTATACTTCAAGCCAACAACTAGAGAGAGCATGACCGCCGGCATGCTGGCCTCCAGCACCACTACGTTAAGGTCGAGAGGCGGCAGCCCTCCGGCGCGAGCCGCCGCGTATGCGGCGAGCGGAGAAAGAATGAGTTTGATTGCCACAACTGCCGTCAACGGCAACGCGTACCGGCCGATCCGTTTGCCTTCCAGCGTCAGACCGACCGCCAGCATGATCAGAGGCACCGTGGCCGCACTCGCGTATTCAAGGGCTTTAACCAAGAACCCCGGCACAGCGACCGGATGGAGCAGCAACCCCGCGGCCAGCGCTATCACCGAGGGAAACAAAAGAAACTCCCGCCAGACATTCGACCTGTGCTCGGGATCGCCGTAGTGTTCCGCCGCCATGACTCCTAAACTGAATAGAAGCGCTACCGTACCGAAGTCATAGAAGACGCTTTTGACCAGACTCGCTTGCCCCAGCAATCCGATGGTGAGCGGAAAACCGAGGTAGCCGGTATTGCCCATCGCCGCGACCAGCAAAAATGCCCCCATGAGTGCGGGGGGCATTTTCAGAATGCGCCCCGCCGCGTAAGCCGCTGCCAGGCAGAGCAACATGACCGCGATTGCGAAAAGGGGCATCTTGGCCAATGACCAAGCCAGGGCGGCGCGCTGGACAGCCAGGAAGATGAGCGCCGGCAGGCTGACATAGACGATAACGCGGTTCAGCACCTCAGCGTCGCCGCGGTCCATCAGACCGGTACGTTTTAATACCCAACCAACGGCTACCAAAGCGACCACAGCTGGAATGAAGACAAGGAGCGGCTGCATCTAGCCCGCCTGCTCTTCCGGCTCGACGGCGTCTGCCAGGCTATCGTTGTAGGGCGGCCGCAGGATGCCGGCATCGGTGATGATGGCGGTTATTAAGGAGGCGGGTGTGACATCGAAAGCCGGGTTGCGCGCCGCGGCGTCTCGTGGTGATACCAGGTCGCCGCCGCAGAATTTTACTTCGTCCTGGGACCGTTCTTCAATGACAATCTGGTCCGCTCCCGCGGTGGCCATGTCGACCGTGCTGAAAGGCGCGGCGATGTAGAAAGGAATGCGATGCCGCTCGGCGAGACAGGCCAGGCCATATGTGCCGATCTTGTTGGCCGTATCGCCGTTGGCCGCGATTCGGTCCGCCCCGGCAATCACCTTTTGTATCCGGCCGTGCTGCATGAAATGGGCCGCGGCTCCGTCAACAATCTGGGCGGCCGGTATGCCGTAGCGGTCGAGTTCCCACATCGTCAAGCGGGCGCCCTGCAGCAAAGGTCTGGTTTCACAAGCGAGTACCGTGATGTCCTTGCCCTGATCCCACGCGGACCGGATCACGCCCAAGGCCGTGCCGAAGGCGCCGGTCGCCAGGGCGCCCGTGTTGCATATTGTAAGTATGCAATCGCCCTCGTCGATCAGGGTCGAGCCGTGCCGGGACAGGATCTGGTCGGCGCGCTCCGTTTCGCTGAACAGTCGCTGGGCCGCGCGCACAGCGGCATGCCGTGCTTCTTCCAGGTCAGCGGCTGCGGTCACCGCGGCCATCACGCCATCCAGGGCACTGAACAGATTGACGGCCGTTGGCCGGGTGGCTCCAAGCTCATTCGCGGCTTCCTCCATGTCGCGCAGGAATCCCGTATCGGTATCGGCCCGCGAATTAAGCGCCGCGAGCGCCAGCCCGTACGCAGCCGCCACTCCGATAGCCGGAGCACCGCGCACAGCCAGAACGCTGATAGCTCGGGCGACCGCGTGATGATCATCCAGAGTCAGATAGGTTTCTTCGGCCGGCAGTTTCGTTTGGTCCAGCAGCACCAGCCGGTTGTCTGTCCAGGCGATCGGGCGCGGCATTACGCGCCGCCCGCCAGATTGATGAGATATGTCATCTTTGCGGCCTCCTCCAAATATTGCGCGCGCTCGGTTGCCGCGGCAATATCCGGTCCGACCGTCAAGGCGCCGTGTTTCTCCAGCAAAACCGCAGCGCCCGAGCTCAATCCGGCGACAACCGCTGCCGCCAGCTCGTCCGTCCCGTGCGGCAGTGCCGGCACCGAACCGACGGGTCCCAAAACCTCCGCCGTTTCCGGATTGACATCCAGAATCAAGCGGCCGAGATAGGCCAGAACCGTCGCGTAAGTGGAGTGGGTGTGAACAATGGCCTCGACATCGGGTCGAGCGGCATAGATGGCCAAGTGAACTCGATACTCAGTGGATGGAGTGCCGCCGTCGAGTGCCTGACCGGACTCGTCTATGACCACCGGTTCAGGGACGGCCAGGCGACCCAGGCAACCGCCCGACGGAGAAATAATAATGCGGCCTCCGGGTAGGCGCGCGCTTAGATTGCCGGCTCGGCCGTTAACCAAGCCTGCTTCGTAGACTTCTCGCGCGGCGTTAACTAGATCGTGTCTGGGATCACTCATAATCGCATCATAGAGATTATATGTGATTTCTCGTCTGTTCCGCTTTGCTAATTTGCATGCCACGCCGGCAGAGGTGACCAGGGCCGTCTGACAATATGATAGAATCGAGCCATGATTAAAGCCGTGATTCCGGCAGCCGGATTAGGCACCAGGTTCCTACCTGCCACCAAAGCTCAACCCAAAGAAATGCTGCCTGTAGTGGATAAACCGGCAATCCAATACGTGGTCGAGGAAGCTGTCGCGGCAGGCTTAGACGATATCTTGATAGTCACCGGTCGCGGCAAGCGCGCCATCGAGGACCACTTCGACAATTCGTTCGAGCTTGAAGATACATTGGAAAAGACTGCCAATGTCGGCGGTCTGTCGGCGTTGAAGAACATCGCTAACCTGGCTCACATCCACTACATCCGTCAACAACGCCATCTTGGATTGGGAAACGCCGTCTACTGTGCCCACAGGTATATCGGCGACAATCCGTTCGCCGTTCTTCTGGGAGATACCATAACCCTGTCCGATGTTCCGTGTATTAAGGAATTAGAGAAGGTCAACGCCGATATTGGCGCTTCCGTGATCGCGGTTGCTAGGGTGCCTGCGGCTGAGATCAGCGCCTACGGGATAATTGAATCCGAACCGGCGGCCAACGGCATCCTGAGAATCAAGGATGTCGTGGAGAAACCGGATGCCACCGATGCGCCTTCTGATCTGGCGATCATAGGCCGGTATGTGCTAAGCCCCGGGATTTTCCCATGCCTGGAAAGAACCAGCCCCGACGCGAACGGTGAAGTCCAACTAACAGACGCACTACGGCTTCTGCTCGAGGACGAGCCGGTCTACGCCGTGGAGTACACAGGACGGCGCTTTGACGTCGGCAATAAACTGGGCTGGCTGGAAGCCATTTTCGAGCTCGCCCTGGAACGACCCGACCTGGGTCCCGCGTTAAGAGAATTTCTGACGCAACGTCTTTAGCGACTCTTAAGTACCCATCTTCCAGGAATTCAAGTATTCCTCTTGCTCGGGCGTGAGCGTATCGATCCGGATGCCCATGGCGTCCAGCTTAAGCCGAGCAACCTGCTGATCAAGATCATCGGGCATCGGATAAACCGTATTCTCCAGAGACGCGGCGTTCTTGACGATGTACTCGGCTGCCAGCGCCTGATTAGCGAAGCTCATGTCCATGACCGAAGCGGGATGGCCCTCCGCGGCCGCTAGATTGATCAGGCGCCCTTCGCCCAACAGGTACAAGCGGCGGCCATCCGCCATAACGTATTCATCAGTGAAGTCCCTGATGGTCCGCGTCGATTTGGCCATTTCTTTCAGTGCGGAAATCTCGATCTCGGCGTCAAAGTGGCCGGAATTACAGAATATGGCGCCGTCCTTCATAACGGCGAAATGCTCTCCGCGGATGACATTCAAGTCGCCCGTGACCGTGATGAAGATATCTCCGATCTTGGCGGCGTCGGCAATTGGCATAACCCGGTAGCCGTCCATAGTTGCTTCTAAGCCTTTCAGCGGGTCGACCTCAATAATTATGACGTTTGCCCCGGCGCCTTCCGCCCGCATCGCCAACCCGCGGCCGCACCAGCCGTAGCCGCAAACGACCAAGGTTTTGCCAGCCAACAGGACGTTGGTCGCGCGCAGTATGCCGTCCAGCGTACTCTGGCCGGTGCCATACCTGTTGTCGAACAAGTGCTTGGTCATCGCATCATTGACCGCGACGACCGGGTATTTTAAGACATTGTCCCTGGCCATGCTGCGCAACCTGATCACACCGGTTGTCGTCTCTTCCGTTCCGCCTAGAACGCCGGCCGCTTGCTCCGGCCGCTTGGCGTGGATCGTGGAGATAACGTCGGCGCCGTCGTCCATGGTTACCTGGGGCATATGGTCCAAGCCCGCGTCTAAATGTTTGTAGTAGGTGTCGTTGTCCTCGCCTTTGATGGCAAAGACGGGAATCTCGTAGTCCTTAACCAGGCTTGCTGCGACATCATCCTGCGTGCTCAACGGGTTGCTGGCGCACAAGGCCAGGTCCGCCCCGCCGGCCTGCAAGGTCCGCATCAAGTTAGCGGTCTCGGTGGTTACGTGCAGACAGGCGCTCAAACGAATGCCGGCCAACGGCTTTTCCTTTTCGAAACGGGCCTTGATTAGGCGCAAAACAGGCATCTGCATTTCCGCCCACTCGATCCGTAGCTTGCCCTTGGCGGCCAGATTGATGTCTTTAATGTCGTAATTCAAATCTTTCTCTCCTTATCTAATGAAAACCGGCATTTACGTTAGGGTTGCAGCACATCGGTGACGGTTCCGATCCTGAGGCCGCGCTCCCGCAAAGCCGGGATCAGCGCCGCGACCAGATCGGCGGTCCCATATCCGCCGAAGTGAAAGATTATTATATCACCGTTGCCGACGTTAGCTAGAATCTGCTCGACTCGCTCGGCTGTGGTCATCTTCGCGCGGGTATCAAGGCTGTCAATCGACCAAAGGACTGTGTTAAAGCCGTTGGCGCCGATGACGTTAACCGTTCTGTCGTCGTACGTTCCGCCGGAGGGCCGGAAATAGGGCCACCGCATACCGTCTAGGTCGGTTATGACCTTCTGTCCCCGCTGAATCTCCTCGTTAAGCTGGGCGTCGTTTAGATCGGTGTTGGTTTTATGCCCATAACCGTGCGCGCAGACCTCGAAATCGGCGTCTCGCAGCGCTTTGACCAGTTCGGGGTGCTCGCTGACAACGCCGCGTCCTCCAATCAAGAAGGCCGTACCTCGCAAGCCATTTTGTGTCATGACCTCGATGACGCGATAATCCATGTTCCAACCGTCGTCAAAGGTAAAAGCCACCATCGGGACATTCCGGTTGCCGTGACGGATGACCTGGGGCGTCACCGGGGCTGCCGTCTGCCCGGGACGAACGTGAAATATCGACTCGACCGAAATGTTTATCTCGTTAAGGCCGGCGCGCAGGGCCAGATGCCGCGAGGCAGGCCTGACGGTACGGCCACTGACTACGATCCGCATCAGCCTGGACGACATGAGCGGTGTTTGAAAGCGCCCGTTTGTGTCCGTCGTCAGGCGATAATGACCGACGGTAACGGTCGCGCCAGCGACCGGGCGGCCCCCCGGCGTTTCCGCCACGGTACCGCTAACTGAGGCGGTAGATGGTTTTTGGCGGCTGGTTGACAGCGCGGGTGTAAAAACGCGCTGGCATCCCCACCGGCATAAGCAACAGCCGGTCAGCGTGGCGAGTATCACTATGGCGGCGATGATGATTCGGCCGTATCGGTTACGACTCATGCTTCGCGCTTCCTAGTTGTTTTGGTTAAGGCGCTCTTTCAATTGCCTGATCGACTCGACCGGCGTCGGATCGATTCCGTTTAGCAAGGCCAGGTAGTAACTGGCATAATCACCCAGATACGTTAGAGATAGGAGCCTGGCCAGCGGAGACTCGCCGCTGGAACGGATCTCGGTAACACCAGCGACGTTGGCACGTACCATTTCCACGGTTATGCCTATCCTCTTTTGGACGCGCGCGTTCTCGCCCGAGTCACGCAAGACGATAAGCCGGCAAGTGCGGGCCGGGCGGGCGGTTTCATCCCACCCGACGATCTCGTTGTGGTTGAGTTCGGAAAACACGTTCCAAAAGGCGGGAGTCTTGCTATTCTCGTTAAACTGACACTTCCAGCGCAAGGCGGCGGCAGCGGTTAAGCCGTCCGAACCGTAAATGACAGGAATTAAATCCTTTAGTTCGAGCGCCAGTTTCTTGGCGGCATTTTCGGTGGTGGGAACAGCGCTTGCGTAGGCGGCACTTAAGAGGTCGAGCTGGTTTATCGCCTCTTCCACATCCCGGTTGGCCGAGTCGATCAGACCCAGGCGCCGAAGCAGCATGAGTTGCGGCAGAGCGAGGTAGCCCAAAGCCGCGCGCGGCTGCAAACCGGTTGGGACTTTCAGAAGAGGCAGGTCAAGTTCAAGGGCGCGTTCCAATAAGCGGCCGCCGCCGGTCATCACCAGAATCTGCGCTCCGGCGGTTACGGCAGACTCGAAGGCCGCGAGCGTCTCCTCGGTTTCGCCAGAGAAGCTGACCGCGACAACCAGTGTCGACGCGTCAACAAAGCCCGGCAGTTCGTAACTTTTGTTCACCAGAAAAGGAACCGTCAGCTCACTTTCGACCAGAGTGCGCACAACGTCGCCGCCAATGCCCGAACCGCCCATGCCCAGTGTGACGACGGCCGAGATCCCGCCCGCCGCCCCCGGCAAACCGAGTGCCTTTAGATCAACGGCCGCGGCCAGCGCCTCCGCCTCCCGACACTGCTCGGGAAAACCGGCTAGGGCGCGACCCATGCCGGCGCTGTCGATATCGTTGATTAGTGAGAGTTCGTCAAGGTTATGCATAGACTAAGAGTATAGCAAACCTTAAGGATTAATCCGCGCGGGGCAGATTAGTCGAGCAAGTCATTCGCCGGACGACCCCGGACGGCCAGAAGATAATAGACGGCGAGCGAGGCCAAGAGGACGGCCATTGTGGCGAACATTACAGCAACGATGTGAGTCAAGGAGTCATGCCAGACGAGCAATGCGGCGACCTGGCCGATTGCGACCGCGATCAGAATCGGAACACCGCCCGTCCGGTTGATGGCCAGGAAGTAGTTGGCCAGCGCCGTCGCCAAGGCCAGCATCAGCATAGCGGTGCCGAAAGTAGCCAGATAGGGCGCGACCGGCAGATACTTGGCGCCAAATAAGATGTTGATGACCGGCCGCGGCGCCGCCGCGTAGGCCGCGACAATCGCGCCTGATACTAAGGTGATCATGGCCAGAGTCGACAAAAGAACGCCGCCATGCCGCTGGTCGGCTTTATGCCGGCCTGCGACTATCGGAAACATGACACCCACAATCGCCAAACTGGCGAAAACAACAATCTTCCCCAAAATCGAAAGACCCGAGTAATGGCCGGCGTCGATGGGCGACAGGAAATGCTTTACCAGAATAATGTCGATACTGTAGTAGCTGTTCAAGCAGAGCAAAGTTATGAATACCGGAATCGAGTAACGCCAAACAGGCCCCAGTTCGACGACGCCCGCTTCGTGCGCCGCCAAAATCCGCCGCATGGGAATGAAGGATAGCGCGTAGGCGACGACCATCGCTAGAACAATGCTGAAGACAGCGCCATTTACGGCGTAACCGCCCGCGACCAAAGCGATGCCAACGATTACCTTAAGGACCGTTTCAATCACCAGGTTGGTCGACAAGGTGCCGAACTTCTGCAGGCCCTGCAGCACGCCCCGGTTGATCGGCAATAAGTAGGTCACCAGAATCACGGTGCTCAATATTAGCAGAGGCCACACGGAATCCATCCGCAGGAATCGGCTGATTAACGGGCTCGCCGCGGCCATAAGACAGAACAAGACCAGGCTGATCACCAACAGTTGCCTGGTCAATCGCTTGAATAGCGCGTGCGTCTTCCCGGGCGCTCCCTCAACCTCGAATTCGGCCGCGTATTTCATCACGATGGTAGTGATTGTGGTCGTCGGTACCATCAGGTAATAGAGAATCGAAACCACGGACGCGAGCACGCCATAGTTGACCGGCCCCAGAAACCGTCCCATGAGCAGGTGGAAAACATAGTTGGAGAGATTGGCCGCCATCATGCCAACCCACAACACGACGCTGCCGCGTAACATGGCGCTGCCCAGCAGGCCGGCGATGCGCCCTTTCATCCCGCTCTCCATCACCGGGAGCGAGCCGCGCGGATGAGCGATCGGCCTCGCTTCAGTAAGATGACGACGCGTTCCGGCGTGCCGGCTTCGGCATAGACGCGTACGACGCCTTCCGTCCCGGAGGGCCGGACCATCAACCAGCTGCCGTCCGCCAACGTGTATTTGAAACCGTCTCGCGTGTCCGTCTTGAGGACAGCGACGCCGCCGATCTCCTCCGGCCGGTGCTTCCCTAGAAAATCGACTACCAGCGACCGGTCGCTGACGGGCATCTCCTCGTCGACGCGGTCATAGCAGAAGGTACCGTGCGCGGCTTGGAGCTCGTTCCACAGGGCGCCTAGAGTTTTGTCATAGTAGTTGACCATCTCGGCCAGTAAGGCGCCCATCAGCATCCCGTCGCGCTCCGGCAGATGACCTTTGATGCCGATGCCGCCGCTTTCTTCCCCGCCGATCAAGATATCCCCGCCTACCATGTGTTCGCATATGTATTTGAACCCTATCGGCGTCTCATGCACAACCAATCCGTAGGCGGCAGCCAGCTGATCGACCATACCTGTCGTAGATACCGTCTTGACAACATCGCCCGTCATGCCTCTTTCCTGCACAAGATAACGCAGGAGAAGCGAAAATATCTTGTGTGAACTGATAAACGCACCGTCGGCATCGACAGCACCGATCCGGTCGGCGTCACCGTCAAGCGCTATGCCCAGAGGCCGGGCGTCACTGACGCTTGCCTTAAGTTCGGCCAAATGCTGGCCCAAAGGCTCGGGGTTGGCGCCGCCGAAATAGGGGTCACGATGGCATCTGATCTCGGCAACGTCACAGCCGGCGCTTAAGAGAAAATGGCTCAAGTACCCCTGGCCGGCACCATACATCGGGTCAACAACCACGCCGCGCCCGCTGCGACATATCAATTTTCTGTCAACTATTTCGCTCAACCTGGCCAAGTAAGGAGATTTGGCGTCGAACGGAACGACCGTCCCGCGCCGGACCGCTTCCGCGTAATCCAAGTAGGCCGGAGGTTTGCCGCCGAGCCGTTTCTTCAGATGGCGCTCGATGGCCGCGGTCGTGGCGGTGCCGGCCGAACCGCCATAGGATTCCTTAAACTTGAGGCCGTTATAACGGTAAGGGTTGTGGCTGGCGGTGAACATGATGCCGCCGTCCGCCGCGTAGTCGACTACCGCGTAAGAGACGGCGGGTGTCGGAGCGCAGCCATCGGTCAGCATGACGTTGATGCCGTTGCCTGCCGCCACTCCGGCCGCCTCGCGCGCGAAACGGTCCGACATAAAGCGAGTGTCATAACCGATGACGAGCAAAGGCTGTCGTTTGGCGGTCAGCATATGGTCGCACACCGCCTGGGTAACTAGACGGACATTTTGGATGGTAAAATCGTCGGCGATAACACCGCGCCAGCCGTCTGTCCCGAAAGAAATCAAACGCGCTCTCTCCAATAGTTGAGCAAGTCAGACATTGTTGTCGCGAACTCGTATTCTGGATACCAGCCGGTCTTGGCCCGGAACTTGGATGAATCGCCCAGCAAGACCTCGACATCCGAGGGGCGCATGCGAGCCTGATCTTGTTTGATCTCGATTTGGCTATCCGACATGGACAACAAGAGCTCAAGCATGCCCTTGATGGTTATCCCCGTGTCCGAGCAAATGTTGTATACGTCGCCGGCCTCTCCCTTTTCCAGCGCCAGCCAATAGCCCCGGACCATATCGCGAACATCCGTGAAGTCGCGTACCGCGTCCAGGTTGCCAACGTAGAGAGTGGGAGCCGCCTTGCCTTTTTCAATCGTCGCGATCTGTTTGGCGAAATTTGATGTCACGAACACGTCGCCGCGCCGGGGACCGGTATGGTTAAAGCCGCGTGTGCGAACAGCATGCGTCCCGTAGCTCGCGTGGTATTGGTAACCGAGCAGGTCTTGCGTGACTTTGCTTACCCCATAAGGGCTAAGGGGCCGCAACGGATTGGTCTCCGCAATCGGCGTCTCGTCCTCCAGCACCATGCCGTACTCCTCGCTGGAACAAGCTAGCTGAATGCGCGGGTTCAAACCGAGCTCCCGGCAGGCCTCAAAGATGTTGACCTGCCCTATGATATTTGTCGACAAAGTCTCGCCAGGAGAGACCCACGACGTCGGCACGAAACTCTGCGCCGCCAGATGGAAGATGTAATCCGGCTTCACCTGCTTGAGCAGGCTCATCACAGCGACCGGGTCTTTCATGTCGCAATCAATCAACGTCAACTGATCGGCGATGCCCTCGATGTGTTCCATGCGGCTGCGATGTCTAATCATGCCAAAGACTTCGACGTCGCCGCGGCTGAGACAATATTCCGCGAGGTGGCTGCCGGCAAAACCGGTGATACCGGTAATCAAGACCTTCATCTGAGTAATCTCCTTTTCGTTAAAACCTGATCGTGTTTTTGGCCATCTTTGTGTCCGGCCAGATGCGGATGCCTTTCTTAAGCAGGTTGTCTTCGTCGATAACCGAGTTCACGCCGATAATGGCTTCCTCGTCGACATGCACTTTGTTGCCGATGACACAGCCAGCCGCGATAACGGAATTGCGGACGACGGCGCCCTCGCCGATGTGGACACCGGACGCCAGAACACAGCCCTCCAGGCGCGCGCCCCGGCCGATGACACAATCATCGGCCAGCGTGGTGTGTCCGAAGACCATCGCGTCTGCCTCGACGACACAATTCCGGCCCATTACACACGGCCCGAACACGACCGCCGACTCGGCAACCTTTGTTCCCTCTCCGGCCCAAACATTTCTCTTGATCTCGCTGCCGCTAAAGTCGCTGGCCAGCTGGCCGTCCAGGATATCCCGGTGGGCTTGCAGGTATTTGCTTGGTGTCCCGATATCAAGCCAGTAGGCGCTGGATGGAAAACCGACGATCGGCTGCTTGCGCTCAACCAGCAGGGGGAAAACCCCGCGCTCAAACGAATGGTTCTCGCCCGACGGAATCAAGTCCAGAATGGACGGCTCCAGGACATACGTACCGGCGTTTATCAAGTCGGTTGTAACCTCGTCCCAGCTCGGCTTCTCCAAAAACTCCTGGACGTTTCCGGCTGCGTCTATGGGTACCAGCCCGTAGGCGGTCGGATCGTCAACAGACGTTAGAGTCAGAGTAGCCACGGCCTTCTTAGCGCGATGATACTCAACCAGCTGCGTGATATTGAGATCCGTCAAAATATCGCCGTTAAAAACGATGAATGTGTCGTCCAAGTGAGCGGCGACGTTCTTGACAGCGCCGCCCGTTCCCAGGGGCTTTTCCTCGGTAACATAAACGATCTTTACGCCCAAGTCGGAACCATTGCCCAGGTGGTCGTCAAACGCGGTCGGCAGATAGCCGGCGCTCAGTATGACCTCGTCGACTCCGTGTTTCTTGAGCAGACGGATGACATACTCAATGAACGGAACGTTAACCAAAGGCAGCATCGGTTTGGGTGTATCGACCGTGAGCGGCCGCAGTCTTGTTCCCTCGCCGCCGACCAAAATGACTGCTTTCATACCTTAGGCTCCCGTGCTAGATGATTGATTGCGCTGCAACTTAAACAGTTAAGTTTATCAAAACCAGGGGTTGTGCTACAAATTACGCCGGTACCAAGCGATGGTCTCAGCTAAACCCTCGGCGAGCGGGACTTCCGCCGTGAAACCAAGTTTGTCCTTGGCTTTAGTAGTAGAAGAATGGCGGCGCGCCTGACCGCCCGGCTTGGTTGTGTCGAAGTAAAGAGTCGCTTTTGACCCGGCCAGGGCAAGAATTTGCTTGGCCAGATCGGCGATGGTGGTTTCTTCATCCGCTCCGATGTTAACGGGATCGCAGACCGGATACTTTTCCGCCGCCAAAATCAGCCCACGCGCGAAGTCGCGGACATGCAGGAATGTCCTTTTTTGCGTACCGTCGCCCCAAACGGTCACGGGGTCTTCGCCGTCAACCGCGCGTTTGATCAGCGCCGCGATAACATGCGATACGGCCGGGTCGAAATGATCGCGCGGGCCGTAACCGTTATACGGCCGGACAATGGCAATGGCCAGGCCGAATTCTTCCGCATAGGTTTTTGCCTGAACCTCAAGCATGCGCTTGGCCCAACCATAACCGAAATTGGCGGGCTCGGGATCCCGCAGGAATCCTTCGGTCTCGGGCGTCGGTACGGACGCGTCGGGCGGATAAACGCACGACGAGCTGACAGCCAGAAACCTCTCAACCCCCGCCTGCCGGGCCGCTTCCATCATATTGACGCTCATCAAAACGTTGTCACGGAAGACGCCGCCGGGGTGAGCGGCGTTATAGGCGATACTGCCGGTCCGGGCGGCTAGATTAAGAACTACTTCTTGATCGCCGCACGCCTTGGCCGCGCCTTCGGCTGTCAATAGGTCGGCCGGTATGAACCGGATATCATCCTTGACGTGAGCGAGGTTTTTGGGCCAATCGTTGGCGGAGATATCGACCGCGGTGACCGCGGCGCCATACTCAAGCAGCAAGTCGACCGCGTGAGAGCCGGCGAACCCGGCGGCGCCGGTTATTGCGACCTTCTTCTTATTCCAAAACGAGGTCATTTGACGCGTTCGCCCCGCTCGTTTACGGCGCCGATAACCCGTGCGGGGTTGCCGACAACAAGGGCAAAGGGCGGAACGTCGCGGCTGACAACACTGCCTGCCCCAACCATGGCATATTCGCCGATCGTGACGCCGCAGACAATCGTAGCGTTGGCGCCTATCGAGGCCCCTTTTTTCACCAATGTTGGAGTTATCGACCAGTCCGCGTTGAAAGCCCGAGGAAATTTGTCGTTCGTAAAAGCAACGTTGGCGGCGATAAGAACGTCGTCTTCTACCGTGACTCCCTGATAAACGGAGACCCCGTTCTGAATCTTCACCCGGTCGCCGATGACAACGGACGTATCGATGTAAACGCCTTTGCTCAGCACGCATTCCGCGCCGATTCGCGCTCCCTCTCTGACTTGGACGTAATGCCAAATTTTGCTGCCGGCCCCGACTGAGGCTTCGGGCGATATTTCGGCGGTCGGGTGGATAAACGCGGCGTCCACGCGCTACCTGGGACTTTCGTTGATATCCAACACGACTGCCTGCAGCAGGAGCTCGAACCCGACCAAGAGCGGCAACACCGCTAGCATGACGATCCCGGTCGCCGCGGGGCTGCGTCCCCAGTGTTTTATCAATTCATACAGACCGAAGCCGGCGCCCCAGATGAACAGCAGGCTGCCCGCCATAAGAAACAGGGCAACCGGAGAGAAGCTGCGCAGCACATATTTTTGTGTGACCCGGCGAAAATAGCCGCGCGTCAAGGCCGCCAGCAGGGACGGGATGACTTTATGCAGACGGATGTGCGACTGTTCGTCACCATAGACCGCCGGAATCGACACATCCTTGATGCGTACGTTAAAGATGTTAAGGTTGATCAGCAAATCGTTCTCGAAAGGATACCGATTGTGAATCGCCGAGAAATCGATCATTTCCAGGGCCTCGCGCGTAATAGCCGTATACCCATTTTGCGGGTCGAAGATATGCCAGTATCCGGAAGCGAACTTGGTCATAAAGGTCAGGATGACGTTACCGAACACCCGGTACGAGGGCATACCTTTGAGCGAGTCTTTAGCCAGGAAGCGGTTGCCCTTGGTAAAGCCGTAGCCTTCCTCGATGATGGGATCAAGTAGGGCCGGCAAATACGCCGGGTCCATTTGCGCGTCACCGGCCATGACCACCGAAATATCGTCACCCAGCTCGAGCATCCTCGCGTGTCCGGTCATGATGGCGCCGCCAACACCCAGGTTTTTCTCGTGTTTGATGACCACGACGCGCGGATCTTGCGAACGTGTCGCGATGGCATACGTATCGTCTTGGCTGGCGTCGTCGATAACGACTATGTGGTCGACCAGCGCGGGAGCGGTGTCAATCACCTTGAGAACAAGTTCACCCTCGTTGTAGGCGGGCACAACCACGCAGATCTTCTTACCTTTATACATTGCCTTCCCTTTTGTGCTAGCTCTTCGCTACCTGTATACTGCCAGCCTGAGAACTATGACCGGGGTCTTACCGTTGTTAATTATCGCTAACTCGGTGTCTTTCCGCAACGCTGCCGGTTCTGTAGAGCCATAGCCGGCGGCAACCGGCCATACCGTCGCGCCCGCGGAACCTGCGCCCGTCAGTGCCGCTGCCACCGGGCTGAGGGTCCATATCTTTATCCGGACGCCTGGCGCCGCGGAGCGCACCGTCTCAGGTATAAATGTGCCGGCCTTAACCTGGTCGCCGGTCCACGAAACACCGACGCGCTCACCCGGGTTCAGCTCAATCGCCTCGCCCCGCGGCCCCGCCAGAGAGGCCAGTAGATTCGGGTCTTTGGCATACAGCAGATAGCCGTCGTTTCTCCAGACGGGTTTCTTGCTCCAACGAATGTCGGCGTTGACGTCATAACCGGCGGAGTAAATGGCCTCATCGGCCAACCCTTTAGCGTTAAACTTGCCGTCCCAGCTGGTCAGATAGACCGATGGTTTTTCCAGGCTCAGCCGGTAGTCACGCAGGAAATACAGCATCCACAGCTGCTGGGTATCGGGCACGTTAGCCCCGATCATCAGTGTCCCGGGTTTGACCGGCAAGCGGGAACGCAAGTCGATCACGTCTTGCGACGGAGTCACGATTTCGCTATTGGCCTGGTTTATCTTGTATAAGATATAGCCTTCGTGAACGCCAAGATTGTAGAGGTTTTGCCCGAAAAAGGCCGCCGCGATCAGGATGGCCGCCACCTTCAACCACCTCGGGACCGCCCGGCCGGAACCGACCGGAATGCCGGTCAGGACCGCAACGCCGAGAGCGAACGCGACCAGCGCGAACGGTTCAGCCAGCGTGATGTTTTTGTAATAGGCGTAAGGAAACGTAAGATAGCGCATCAAGCCCGCGACCGCGACAAACGGCGCGCCAATAGAGATTATCTTCCATCTGGCTTCAGAATTTGTCCTGTAGAGCCCGATTGCGATTACCGCTACGACTAGGACCGTCAGCAAACCCACCGCGAGCCCGTAGAATGGCAGCGCCGCCAGGCCTTCCACCGGCAGAGACCGGGAATGTTGATGCACATTCAATCCCAGCAACTCTGACAAGGGCGTGTAATAACGAATATTGCCGGACATCGAGCGCGACAGAGCCGAAGCGAATTCCGGCGAGCCGGCGCTATCCTTCAGAGAGAATCCTCGCCGGATGAATACAAAAACGTTCAACAGCACGGTCGAACCGACGAATACCGCCAGCGGCATGATATATGGCCGCAGTCCCTTGCCCCGCGCCAGGCTGACCAAAAACCAGACCGCGAGAGCGCCGGCCGGATAGATAAGAACAAATTCGTATGACGCGAATAAGGGTGCGAACATTACGGCGGCGAGGACCGCGGCCTTAATGTCCGGCTCGTCTAGCAGCGCAAAGCCGACCGCGATGATGCCGGGTATCAGGCACAAAACCAGTTGTTGCGCCAGAAATCCGTCGTAGGAGCCCCAGTACATCATATTGCCGACAACGATTGCGGAAATTGCCAATCGACTGGCTCGACGATTCAACCCCAACCCGTTCCGGCATAACGCCCAGACGGAGAGTATGGTCAACGACATCAATAGGTTTATCAGAGCAAAGAAGACCTGATATGATTCCAGGCCGAACAGGGAATCGGTTCCCGCGATGATCAGATTGGTGCCAAGGCGCGCGCCCAATTGAAACCAGGTGTGGCAAATGGCGTTTAACGGTGTCGTCGGCGGAATCAGAGCGGCGGTGCGCAGCCCGTGATTGAGCAGATAATCCGCGGGGAAACAGTAGTTGATAACGTCTCCGGTCGTGCCGATATTCGTCAGATATCCGACATTGACCAGCGGGGCCACCCCTATCGCGAAAACTACTGCCGCCAAAAGCAGAGGCAGCAGGTGCTCGCGAGCGACAAAACGCACGCGCCAACCGGTAGCGAATCCCGCGGCGGCGTATATTACCAGCACAACGAGTAACACCAGCCAAATCCACACGCGGGCGCCAAGTCCGGCGAAGCTGAACGCGTAGGCCAGCGCTACGAACACCGCCACACCGACAATCGGCGCGATCAGGAGCTCGTTGGACTTAATTTTCGCGGGCAACAGAAGCTTCGTGACACCGGCGCCGCACAGATAAAAGAAGCCGAGCAGTCCGCCGCCGATGAGTATCAGCCTGGCCGCGACCAAAAGATTATCCACGCGTCACTTCCCCTTGGTTATTTTGATATAGTCCGACCAGACAAACGCCCCCGGCTGCAGCACCTGAACACGAAACTCCAGATCGGTATCGCCCGAAGAGGTAAAAGCGACCGGAATCACCGCATAGCGGTATAGGGGCTTGAGATGAGCGGCGGTTAGAGTCGTAAGAGCCAGGTTAGCGGTAACGCCGACGTTGGTCACGCCGCCAGAGGTGACCATTAGAGCCAGAACGGGGTCAGGGTTGGCCGGCAGACTCCCAGCCTTAACGCGAAATTCGGCAACATACCTGCCGGCCGGCAGCGTCAGATACTGGCCCCAAACGATCAAGCCTGTCTTCGAAAAAGATACTCGGGCGCGCCCGCCGGAGGACGCGCTGTCCTTGACGTCGTACCCGATCTGTTTGGGGTAATCCTCCGTTTGCAGAATGGCAGGGCTGTTAAACGACCCTGTTTTCGTTGGCTGACCGGTGCAGCCGGGCAACAGACAAAGCAAGAACGCGGCCGCTAGGGCGAGTGCGAGGCGCACCAGCTTCAGGCTCCGGCCGCGACGATATTGATGGCCAGCTCCAGAACGTCCCGGCCCTTGCGGCCCGAAACGATCGGCGTTTCTCTGGACTCGACACAAGAAATGAAATTCTCCAGCTCGATCCAGAGAGGTTCGCCGCGATACCTAAGGAACGGCCTCTCGGTGATGACCTCCTGGCGGTACGCGACCTCGCCGTCCATGACCATGTCCGCTTTGACATAATGATTGATCAGCAGCTCTTGCTTCATATAGTCGACCGTAAGGTAGGCGTCGTCTTGCGCGATGTTCAACTCCCGCACCTTGTTTTGATGCACGCGGCTGGCAATCAGACTGGCCGACGCGCCGTTTTCGAAAACCAATGAGGCTTGCGCCAGGTCTTCGGTCGGCGAATCGGGTTTCACGTTAACGCAAGTGCTCTTGATTGATTTAATGGGCGACTTGATCAGGTCCATAACAATTTCCAAGTCGTGCACCATCAGGTCAAGGACGATGCCGTTGCTGATGCGCTTGTCGTAAGGACTGAAACGGCGCGCTTCGATGTGGACGGGGTCCTTAACTATGTGGACAAGCTCCATGATGGCCGGGTTGAACCGTTCCACGTGCCCAACCATTAGAACCCGGCCGGCGCGGTCAGCCGCGTCAATCAGATCGTCAGCCTGGGCAACTGTCTCCGTAATAGGTTTTTCGACCAAAACGTCGACTCCTGCCTCCAGAGCTTCCAGAGCGAGTTCGTAATGGGCTTGGGTTGACGCGGCAATGGTTACCGCGTCAACGTTCTGCAGAAGTTCGCGATAATCCGCAAAGGCGCGCGTCTTGTATTGCTGGGCCAGCGCCGCCGAGCGTTCCGTGTCCAAATCGGCAATACCGACAAGTTCGGCGCCTTTCATGAGGGAATATATCCTGGTATGGTTGGCGCCCATCACGCCCGATCCGATTACGCCGACTCTAGCCATTGCTTATCTCCTTGATCGCTTCGACAATGCGGGCAACGTCATCCGTGTCTACCCGCGGATGCACGGGCAGGCTTAAAACTTCCGCCGCGGCCTGTTCGGTCGCCGGCAGGCTAACGTCATAGCCGAGATCCTTATACACTTTTTGCATATGAATCGGCACCGGATAATAAACACCGCTGCCGATGCCGCGTTCTGCGAGCTGTTCGACGAGCGAGTCGCGCGTCACAATGAACTCGGGGGTCACGCGGACCGTGTACTGGTGGAAAACATGCGTCCGGTCAGGACCGATCTCCGGCGTTTCCAGACCCGTAATGCCCGCCAGTCCCGCGGAAAGCGAAGCGGCGTTAGCGCCGCGGCGCGCGTTATATGAATCCAGTTTGGCCAGCTGACACAGGCCGATGGCCGCTCCTAAATCCGTCATCCGGTAATTGTAGCCGAGCGTGTCGTGGTAGTAGCGCACTTTCATGCCGTGAGCGCGCAAGAGCCGCGCCGCGTCCGCGACCGCGTCATTGTCAGTGGTAATCATGCCGCCCTCGCCCGTCGTCATGTTCTTTGTCGGGTAGAAGGAGAAGCAGCCGGTTCCGAAAGAACCGGTTTTTTGGCCTTTGTATTCGGACCCGTGCGACTGGCACGTGTCTTCGACGACCGCCAAATCGTATTTGGCGGCCAAAGCCATAATCGGGGCCATGTCGCAGGGTTGGCCAAATAGATGTACAGGCATTATCGCCTTGGTCTTTTCAGTGATCGCCGCTTCCACCAGCCCGGCGTCGATATTAAAGTCTGCGGCTACGTCGACGAACACCGGCCGCGCGCCGGTATAGAGAACGGAATTGCCTGAGGCGATAAAAGAAAAAGATGAAGTAATCACTTCGTCACCGGGTCCGACGCCGTAGGCAAGCAAAGCGGCGTGCAGCGCGGCGGTACCTGAATTAACGGCCACGGCATGTTTGGTGCCGATATAGGCCGCGAACTTGTCTTCCAGCTCAGCCACGCGCGGTCCCTGCGCCAACCCGCCGGTCGACATGACTTCCAGAACGGCCTCTCGTTCAGCCGGGCCGATATCGGGGTGTGCGATGTTGATCTTTCTTGGTTCGGTCACTAGTCTCCCCTTTTCGTTAGTCCCAGGATTTCCAGGGCGCAGTTCCGGCCGCCCAAAGGTCATTAAGCAGGTGGTATTCCCGCAGTGTATCCATCGGTTGCCAGAATCCGTCGTGGATAAAGACGCGCATCTCGCCATCGAGCGCACAGTTCTTTAATGGCTCCAGCTCTAAAGCCATGGTCGTGTCATCCAGAATGTAGCGGTCGACAAACTCGCGCTCCATGACAAAGAAACCGCCGTTGATCAAGCCGCCGGCGGCTTGCGGTTTTTCGCTGAAGACCTTGACTTCGTCGCCGTCGACCTCGAGCTCGCCGAACCGGCCGGGCGGGCGGACGCCGGTGACCGTGACTAGCTTACCGTGAGCTTTGTGAAACTTAAGCAGCGCATCTATGTCCACGTCCCCGACGCCGTCACCGTAGGTCAGCATAAACGTGCCGTCCTCTATGTATTTCGCGGCCCGCTTAACGCGGGAGCCGGTCTGCGTTTCGTCGCCCGTTTCCGCCAGATAAATACCCCAGCCGACCTCGTCGCAGGGCTCCAGAAACTTGATCTCGGGACCGGTCGCGTCGGGCTGCAGGCGAACAAACATGTCTTCTACATGCGAGCGGTAATTCATGAAGAAATCCTTGATCATGTGGCCTTTATATCCCAGGCAGAGCACAAAATCGGTATGGCCGTAGCTGGCATAGCGTTTCATGATATGCCACAATATCGGGCGGTCGCCGACCGGCAACATCGGTTTCGGCAGTATTTCCGAAACATCGCGGATGCGCGTTCCCTGGCCGCCGCATAAGATAATGACTTGAATATCGCTCACTGGCGCGTTGCCTCCTCGTCGTCAATCATGTCAATGATCATTTCTTTCTGAAGTTGTTCCCGCGGCAGCAGAGGGTCCTGATCCTCGACGGGACGGCCCATGCCCAGCTTGGGCAGGATCGGTATGGAGCTGTCGATCATCGCCTCTAGAAAAGCCGGTTCGTCGTCCTTGATCAGAACAGCGGCTGCGTCGGCCGCATGATCCGCTTTATCGATCCGAACGGCGGGAATGTCGTAGGCTCCGGCCAACGCCATATAATCCGGGCAGCTATAACCCAACACCGTTGACTGGAACCGGCCGCCGAAATATTGTTCCTGAAACTGCTTTACCATACCGTAGCACCCGTTGTTAACCATTACCAGCTTGATTGGCAGGTTGAGGTGATGAACGGTCTCAAGTTCTTGGCTGTTAAGTTGGAACCCTCCGTCGCCGCAAAGCGCGCAGACGAGCCGGCCCGGCCGCGCGAAAGCAGCTCCGATTGCCAGCGCCAGTGACGAGCCCATCGCGCCCATGCCGCCCTCGGTTATAAACCTTTGGCCTCGCTTGATGACAACGGACTGCGCCGCCCACATCTGATTTTGGCCAACGTCGGCGCATATAATTGCGTCGCCGGGGAGGTTCTTGGTTATTTCGCGAAAGAGAACGTTGGGGTGGATTCCGCCGGCCGGGGCGTCCTCAATAGTGGGATACCTGTCTCGCCAGGACGCGATTTTGTCTTGCCAGGGAGCAAGTTGACCGGCATCGAAACCGGAAAGTTCTTCGGCCAGAGATCCTAAGAATTCTTTGGCGTCAGCCAACAGCGCGATGTCCGCCGCTACCTTGTGTCCCAGCTCGGACGGATCGATGTCGACGTGAACAAACGTCGCCTCGCGAGCAAAGGTCACCGGGTCGGTGCCCGTCTGACGCGTATCCAGCCTGGCCCCTATAGCCAGTACAAAGTCAGCGTTCGCGATGGTTAAGTTGGCGAACCGGTGGCCGTAGGTTCCGATCATGCCGGCGAACGAAGGATGGTCGTTGGGACATGTATCTTTGCCTAGCAAGGTGGTGACTACGGGTAGTCCGGTCTCGTCTGCCAAGCGCAACAGCTCGTCACGGGCGCCGGCAGCGCCGACTCCTCCGCCACTTAGAATCACCGGTCGCGCGGCCTGCCGCAGCGCCGCCGCGATTTTGGCGACAATGGCGCCGTCGAGCGCGGGCGTTTGTTCGGCAGCCGCCGGCGTAAAGCCGGTCAGAGTTCCCGGGTCAATATCGGCCCTCTGTACATTCATCGGGATGTCTATTAGAACCGGTCCGGGACGTCCGCTCGTCGCCAAGAACATAGCTTTCTCGAGGTGATACAGGATTGTGACCGGGTCGCTGATCATAACGGCATACTTAACGATCGGTTCGACTATCCTGACTATGTCCGTCTCTTGGAAACCGACCTGCCGGGCCTCGCTGTCACCCTTATATTCATACGTGTTGACCTGACCGGTTAGAAATATTGCGGGAGTCGAGTCAAAGAAACAGCTGCCGATTCCGGTGATCAGATTAGTAGCGCCGGGCCCGCTGGTCGCCATGGCGACGCCCGGACGGCCGCTAACTCGGGCAAAACCCTCCGCTGCGAAAGCGGCGGCTTGCTCGTGATGCATCGACACACACCGGATGTCGGAGCGGCCATGGACGGAATCCAAAAGATGAGTCACCGCTCCGCCGCAGACCTCGAATATCTCGCCGACACCCTGACTGGCAAGGAAGTCGACGACGTAATCGGATAATTTCATCCCGTGTCCTTATTTGCCGGACGCTAGTATGTCGCGGACGCAGCGGCAAACGTAGTCGACCTGTCCGCGCGTTAGATTGCCCTTACTGGGCAAATTCAAGGCGTTATCGCCGACGCGCTTAGCGACCGGTTGCGTTGCCTGCTGCTCCGGCCAGATCGGATACTGGCTGATTGCCGGAAACACCGGACGCGAGTCAACGTTGCGTTCCCTGAGAAGCGAGCGCAATTCATCCCGGCTGACCGGTGCGTCTGTGTCCAGGGTCAGGCTGGACATCCAACAGATACTGCGCGCCCATTCTTGTTCATGCATCAGAGTCAGACCGGGCGTACCGTCCAAACCGTCGGCATACCAGCCGAACAAACGTCGTTTGGCGGCGATGAGCTCGTCGACCCGTTCCAACTGCGCGACGCCCAAAGCAGCCTGGATGTTTGACATTTTATATTTCCAGCCGATCCGGTTGATCCAAAAGGTTCGGTCCGGGTCGCGTCCTTGGTCCCAGAGGGATCGTGCTTGACGGTAGAGATTGTCATCGTTGGTGACCAGCATCCCGCCTTCACCGGTAACGAGGAGCTTGGCTCCTTGGAAACTAAAGGCCGCCAGGTTGCCGAAAGTGCCGACTTTGCGTCCCCGGAATTCCGCGCCTATCGCCGGAGCGGCATCCTCGATTACTAATAGGTTATTGGCCTCGGCCACCCGCATTATCACGTCCATGCGCGCCGGATGGCCGTATAGGTGCACCGGCATGACCGCTTTCGTGCGCGGGGTGATCAAGGACTCAAAGGATGCGGGGTCCAAACACCAACTGCCCGGTTCGATGTCGGCGAAGATAGGGGTGGCACCGACGTAGGTGACGGCGTTCGCGGTCGCGACCCAGGTGATATCGGGCACAATTACTTCGTCGCCCGGTCCTATCCCGGCGGCCAGCAGACCCAGATGCAACGCCCCGGTGCAGCTTGACGTGGTTATGGCGTATTTCACGCCCAGATAGGCGGCGAAGTCTGCCTCGAATTTATCCAGATAGCCGCTCCAGTTTATGCCCCAGCCGTTCCGAGCCGCGTCAAAAGCGTAGCTTGTTTCCCTGGCCGACATGGACGGCCCGGCGGTAAGCACTAGTTCGGCCCCATCGTATGCCTGCTCCCCCGGGTAGACGAGCTGGAGAAACGCGTCGTCGGCCGGCGCGGTGTCGCCCTCGGCCAGCGGCGCGTAACTGACGGTCTCGCCCACCGACGTCATGCGCAACGGGATCTCGGCCTCTTCGCGGAAGCCCAGCTGGGTATAGAACGCGAGCGCCGCGGTGTTGTCTTTAAAGGTAAGCAGAGAGATTACATCCGGCATCAGAAACTCTTGCGTCCAATCCAGGAGGGCCCGCAGAGCCGCCGCCATGATTCCGGGTTCGGCATTCTTTACCCCGCGAATGACGTTATCTATCTCGACCTCCCGCCGGTCGTTGACGGCGTTCGCTAGGCCCATATGACCCAACGCACGTCCATGTTTATCAATTACCAACCAGAGCATTCGATCTCTAACACCCAGGACTTTATCCCGCAGCCATTCGGCGGTGCCGGTATCGGTTACCGGAAAACGGGTCGGGAAAGCAAACTCGTTCTCGGTCCGCCAAACGGCCAATAGATCGATCACGGCCGTGTCGGTCAGGTGAAGCGCCGCTACCGGCACGAGGAAGCCTCGCTCGCCGGGCAGGGGAATGCTCTTGACCATGAGGTCGTCTAACCGCGTCGTTGCCTTAAGGAAATCGAAATGGGATGCGACGTTCTTGGCGTAGGTCTCGTTTGTCCAGTAGTCGCTCTTGCCGCTCACGTCCTAGGCCACCTCGCCTTCAACCTGCCGGGCTTGCCGGGCCGCTCGCCACTTATCCCAGCGAGGCAATATCCTTGTCACGCGGAACTTGATCAAGTCGCCCAAGAACATTAGTATATGCCCGATCAGACGAACTTTCGTACCGCCTTGCTTGCGCGCCAAAAACACGACCGGCACCTCGGTGATCTTAAATTTCAGACGGGCTACCTTTATCATTATCTCCGCGTCGGCGAAGGAGTCTAGGGACTGCATGTCTAGCAGAGCCCAGTCTTCCCGGCGCAATATCTTCGGACAGCCGTTGACGTCAGGCGTCACCCGGCCAAATAGCATGGTAAATAAGATGTTATAGGTCTTGCTGATGAACCGGCGCAACAGTCCGTCATAGCGGGTCACCCGGCGCACCTTGACCATCTCGCCCCGTTGGAGGTTGAGCGACTGGCCGCAAACCTTGGCGACATCCTCGGACGAGACCTGACCGTCAGACCAGGCCATGCAAACGACATCGCCCCGCGCGGCTTGAACGCCCGTCCACATGCCGAGCCCGTAGCCCCGGTTAACGGGGACATCGACCCGGCGAACCGGCAGACCCCGCGCCGTAAAGCCGTCGATAACCTCGGCCGTGCCATCTGTGGAGCCGTTGTCCACCAACACCACTTCGTAGGCGACTCCCAGCTTGTTAAGGTGGTCGACGAGCGGCGGGATGGTTATCGGCAGGGCTTCTTCTTCGTTGTGCGAAGACATAGAAACCGTCAGAAGCATCGCTTCACTCATTTGGCGCGCTCGCGGTCATTTAAGAATCCCAATAAGGCGGCAATCACGTATTCAATCATCTCTTGCGTTAAGCCAGGATAGACTCCGATAAAGAAACCGTTATTCATTACCAGGTCAGCAACGTTCAAAGGAGACGCGATGCGATGATTCCGGCCTAGATACGCCGGTTGGCGGGTCAGGTTGCCGCCGAACAACATCCGTGTCTGGACCTTATTGCCTTCCAAATGGGCCACCAGCTCGTCCCGGCCAAACGGCGCTGTGTCGCGCACGACCATTAGAAACCCGAACCAACACGGATCCGTGTCCGCCGTCGCCTCCGGCAGTATCAGCCATTTCTCAAACGGGCGCAATGCTTCCCGCAAGGTGGCGAAGTTACGCCGCCGCGCCGCCTCGAACACTGGCAGCTTATCCATCTGTGCCAAACCGATGGCCGCCTGGATGTCTAGGGGCTTGAGGTTGTAGCCGATGTGGCTATAGATATACTTGTGATCGTAGCCGCGCGGCAGTTGACCCAGGCGCCACTTGAAGCGTCTCTTGCAAGTATCATCCTTGCCCGACGGACACCAGCAATCACGTCCCCAATCGCGGAATGAGTCGACTACGCACTTGAGTTGTTTATCGTTGGTCATGACCGCCCCGCCCTCACCCATCGTCATGTGATGCGGCGGATAGAAACTCTGGGTGGCCACGGCCCCGAAACCGCCGGTCCTTTTGCCTTTGTAGAGTGAACCCAAGGCATCGCAGTTGTCCTCGATCAGGTAAAGGTCATGGTCGGCGCAAACCTGCCGGATGCCGTCGACATCAAATGGATTGCCCAGGGTGTGGGCGAGAAATACGGCCCTGGTTTTCGCGGTGACCGCTGCCTCGACTTGGGCCGGTGACGGAACGTAAGTACTCTGCTCCGCATCGATATATACAGGCGTCAGGCCGTACTGGTAGATCGGGTTGACCGTAGTCGGAAAGCCTAACGCCGAGGTTACTACCTCGTCCCCGGGCATTAAGGGTTTGTCAAGTTTATGGCTGGTCAGCGAGGCAAGTGCCAGAAGATTGGCTGAAGATCCGGAATTTACTAAAGACACGTGTTGGACCGCCAGATACTCGGCCAGACGCGCCTCCAGCTGTTCCCCGTACGGACCCAGCGTCAGCCAGAAATCAAGCGACGACCGGACGGCGGCTTTGACCTCGCTGGCGTCATAGACGCGACCCCCATAGGGGATGACGGTCTCTCCGGCAACAAATTCCTCCGGCGGCGCGGCGTCTTGCCATTCGTCGACCAAGGCCTCGATGTCGCGCAGAATGTCGGCGCGGTTCCTGTCCGTCACGAACGATCCTCCGCGGCTAGATATTCCTGGTACCAGGCTACGGTGCGCCGCAAACCGTCTTCTAACGAGAAATGGGGTTCCCAGCCCAGCACTGAACGCGCTTTGGCGGCCGAAAGATACTGGTTCTTAATCTCGCTGTCGGCTTCGTCCCGGACGTCAGGCTTCAGGTCTGTTCGGTCCATGACTTGCAGAATATTATTTACCAGGTCAAGCACGTTTATCTGAAGTTCATTAGAGAAGTTGAAAGCCTCCCCCAAAAGATCGCGGTTACCCGCCATGGCTTCCGCCAGCGCCATATAAGCGATTGCGCCATCCTCGACATAGAAGTAGTCACGGATGTAGGTCCCGTCGCTTCTAATGACCGGATTCTGCCCTCGGGATGCGCTGCGCACCGTGCCCGGCACTAGGCGGTTCCAGTTAAGGTCTCCCCCGCCGTAGAAGTTGCCGCAGCGGGTGACGCACACCGGTGTCTGAAACGTTGTCCAATAGCTCTGGGTGACAAGGTCGGTACATGATTTGCTGGCGTCGTAGGGGTGCCTGCCCTGCAGTGGTGTTGTCTCGTCGTAAGGCAGTTTTTCCTGGTCGCCGTAGGCCTTGTCAGACGAGGCAACGACGATTTGCCTTACCAGCGGGCTGCGCCGGCATGATTCCAGGACAGCGACTGTCCCGCCGATGTTGACGTCAAAGGTGCTGACCGGGTTGCGGTTCGCGACCCCGACGATGGTCTGCGCCGCCAGGTGAAAAACAGTATCGATCTCGTATTCGCCCATCGTTCGCTCTAAAAGGGTCTGGTCGCGCACGTCGCCCCGAACAGTATTGATCTTATGAAGCAGGCCGGAAGTGACGAGCTCGGACCGGGGCACCCAATCGCGCACGAGCGCCGTGACGTCGGCGCCGGCGTCAACCAAATATTTTGTCAACCACGAACCAAGCAAGCCGGTCGCGCCGGTCACCAGAACAGGTCGGTCAAGCCAGAAGGTCTTCATCTTTAGCCACTTCCTTTATCGCCGCCAAACTTGTTGGCGCGCACCTAAGAAACGCTTATGAAGTGCGGAAACAAGACTTTTTATGATACCACAAGCCGGCCTGTGTTTTCCAGCTTGCGCGAGGCTAAACGGCGAGCTTGTTAGGGTGTTGTTCGATGCAAAATCATGTAGTCAGGCCGTGTGACAGCCGGCCTGTAATCCCTCCCGGCCGCCCAGCGGCTAAGCGGATCTTTGGCTGGGTAACTCAATTCCTCGGTGTAATCGCTCTTGTACACGATCCGGTTCATCTTTAGAACCAGGTCGGGATATTTGCGGGTATTGGCAAAATACCTGACGGTTGTGCCGCGATCAACACGCGGATACATCGCGGACGGCGCTACCCAAACCTTGTCTGTCAGCGGCGTAAGGGGTGTTAACAGATAGCCCGCGGGAAAGTTTTCAAAGACAAACAGCGTCTTCGCGCCGGCGGAGGCTCGAGTCAAATCACGGCTGACCGAATCGAGAAAAGCTCGTTTCTGGGGACCGGTATAGAGACCGGCATACGGGCCGCTGTTCACACGAGCTGTCAATAGCGCTACCGGATCGTCACGATATGGGGTATTGAACTGGTAAAACAGCAGCGCGACAAGCGGAATCAAAAGCGCGGCGGCGCCGGCCAGGCGTCCCCATTCCCCGTGCCGCGCCCACAACCGGCGCACGGCTCGGACCAGAAATATCGATGTTACCAAAGCACTCGGAAACAGACCGACGGCGGCCGCCAAAAAACCCTTGCCTGTCGTATAGGAAACGGCGGCGGCGGCGGCCAATCCGGGCAGCCACACCAACCACAACAAGCGATCCATCTCTGGCTCGCCGCGCGCAAAGAAGAACAGCAGCGGAGCCAGCAGAGCATAATATGCGATATATCCCGATGACTGCGCGAACCCCTGGTAACCGATCACGAACAGCGGAGCCACGGGGGCCGTGAGCAGGATAAGGCCGGCAGCCAGCGGGTACCGCCGTTTCAGCGCCAAGGCCGCGACAAACCCAACAGCCAAAACGGCCTTGCCTTCCAGTCCGGCCCAGGCCGCGCGCGCAATCATTGCGATTTTTGCCAGGCCGCCCCCAAAAACGCCGGCCGCTGCCGTATTCCTGTAGGACTCGACAACGTTGCCGAAGCCGGCCACCGCGAACACCAAGAACAAGACGCCGGCAATCGCGCCGCCGCCTAAGGCGTACCTCAGCATGCCCTCCCAACGTTCCTCCGAAGGCGATGTCAGAAACAACAAAATCGCGAAAACTGCGACTCCGATTGCCAGACTCGGGTAAGCGACAACGGCCAGACCGTGCGCAGCGCCTGCGGCCGTCAGCCATTTGTGCCGGTCGCCGGAGGCAAAGAAGCCGAGAAAACAGCCGACCGTCAGCCAACCTAGACCCAGCGTGTTGTAGCCTAGCCCGGGAATATTGAAATAGAAGAACGCCACACACGGCAAAACCGCGAGTAACGCTATCGACCGGCCAACGGTCCGGCGAATCATAACCCAGACGCAGCCCCCGACTGCGGCCATAAAGAACAGAGACAGGAAGCGCATAAATAGAATTATGCCCGCCGTGCTGCCGGTAATCAGGTACCAGAGCTTGACGAAGGGGTACGTCAGAAAAGCCGACGTCTGCTGAAACAGCAGCTCATCGACGAATGGCTTGGCGCCCAGCGCGAATCGATACGGGATCAACGCGTAGAGCGCTTCGTCGCTGAAATCCACGCTGTAGAACATGCGCGCTACGGTGACGGCGACTGTCGCCAGACCGACTAGCATCGCGATTGCGATCAGGATTCTAGTCGTCGCGGTGACACGTGTTGAGCTGCCCGCCGCGGACGCCTGACTCATTACCTCTCCCGTCCGGATTTGTCGGATAGACCGAGTTTCCGTTTGACGTCATCCAACCAGTGATAGGGCTGAAACCACGCTTCCATTACGGCGCGCGGTGTGACCCGCCCGGCCTGTGTGATCCGCCGTTTTCGTAAAGTCAAAGGTAACAATCGGACCATATCGCCCCAGGCCAGAAGGAGCGCGACCGGCGCCGTGAAGAGAATATCAAGGTCGAGATACAAATCCATCAGCCATATTACCGGTATGTGAAAGAAGTAAGACAGAGCGCTGTCGTTTTTCAGTATCAGGAGATGACGGTTCTTATAGTAATGCCGCTGAATCAAACGCGACTTGCCCGAACCCGTCGCGCCGCGATAGTGGTAGGCAACCGCCGCCGGCGTGTAGGCGCATTTCCAGCCGCGCAGCTGGGCGCGCCAATCGATATCGACATCCTCCAGCATGATGAAGAATGATTCGTCATAGTACTGGCCCTCCCACGCGATATCGTCGAGCATCGTCTTTTTGTACAGGGGCGCGGCGCCGCACGTGCCGAAAACGAAATCGGGCCGGTCGAATTTACCGGTGTCGACCCGGTCTTCGCCCCGATTGATGACGTAGCGGTTCTTGAAGATAACATGCCCGGTGGAATCGATCACGTTCGTCTTCCCCGCGTCGCCTAGACGCAACAGTTTGCCCGAAACCGACCCGACGCGCGGATCAAGCGTCGCGGCCGCGACCATCTCGGTAATAAAACCCGGCTCCATGACGACGTCAAAGTTTAGAGGCATGACATACTCGCCGGCGGCCATGGCCATACCGATGTTCATGCCGCGGCTGAATCCCTCGTTGCCGGGGTTTTTGATTACCTTGAAGGCGGCATACCGGGAGTCGTCCAGAATATCCAGAGAACCATCGGTGGACGCGTTGTCGACTATGATGACCTCGACATTTTGATAGTCCTGGTCTAAGACAGAATCCAGGCAACCCGCCAAGAACTTGCCGCCGTTGTAATTCAGAAGGACGATGGAGACTAAGGGTGTGCCGGTGGAATTCACGGTGTCTCGATTCGCTCGATGAAATCCATTATGGCCGCCGGCTCGCCCGCCAGCAGTTCCCGCAATCGCGCCCTCAGGGCTGCGGCGTCAGCGTGTATTTTGGATTGGGCCAGTTCTTCCAGGCCGGTAACGATATTCAGATATCTGTCGGCGCCGTCAACGGCGTATTTTCGCCTGTACATGACTATCAAGGTCGTCAGGTCATAGATGGGAGCGTAATTCTCGGGATCGAAGCGCGGTTGCTCCCCGTCCGCTAAGGCGATGATCGCGGCATCGGGTACCCGGCGCGCTCTTTGCACGCGGGCGCGGCGCAGCAGTAGGACTTGGGGAACATAAAACAAGGACGTGACGGCCAGCTTCAAGCTGGTTCTCCTGTAAGGCCCTCTGATCGCATTGCGGGCGTACGCCATTATCCGGCGGATGACGACGCGCAAGGCCGTGCCCAACTCGAAATTACGCGCGCAGCTCTTTATCAGGTTGCGCTCGATCAAATAGTACTTGCGCCGGTAAGCGAACTTCTTCGTTGACGCGGAATGTTCGTGAATCACGACCGCTTGCGGCGCTGTCAGAAACCGATAGCCCATGACGTTAGCTCGCCAACACCAGTCTACGTCTTCGTAATACATAAAGTAGGAGGCGTCCATAGGGCCGACCGCGGTCGCGTCGAACGCCGCCCGCCGCAGCAGTGCCGCTCCGAAACATGCGCCAAAGACGGGCTCGCTCTTGTCGTATTGTCCGATGTCCAGCTGGCCGATGCCCATGTTGAAAGCGCAGCCGCCGCCGTTGATGAGATTACCGATGCTGTCGAACACGTTGGGGTTCTGGGCCAGCATCATCTTCGGCGCCACCCCCACAACGTCATCGCCGGCCGCGTCCAAAACCATAACCATACGGGCTACCGCGTCCGGACGCGGGTAAGCGTCGTTATTCAATAATAAAATGTATTCGCCCGACGCCGACTCGATGGCACGATTGTTGCCGGCCGCAAAACCGTAGTTTTGACCAAACTCCAAAACCCGCACGTCCGGATATTTGGCGCCGACAACCGCTACCGTGTCGTTCGACGAGCCGTTGTCAGCGAGAATAATCTCCAAGTCTTTGTAAGTCTGCTCGGCCAGTGACGCCAGACATTTGTCGAGCATCTCAACCGGGGCATTGTAGTTCAGGACGATGACGCTGACTTTGCGCAAACCGGTCATGACAAAACCTGCGCGATCATCGCGTCGTAATCGGCCACGGCTGTTTCCCAGCGAAAGCGCTGCGCGAATTCAGCCGCGCTCGCGCCCAACGCGACCCGCCGGGGCGTGTTGTCGACGAGCTCGATGATGTCGTCCTCCAACTCCGCTATGGTGTCTGCCAAGAGAGCGGTCTCTCCATCCCGGACGACTTCCGGGTGCGCTCCGATTTTCAAGGCCACGCCCGGTTTGCCGAAGAAAGCCGCTTCCACCAGCGGCAGATCGAAGCCTTCCCAGCGCGAGGCGGTCACATAGATGTCAGTGGCCGCGTGAACCACAGGCATCATCTCAACGGGCGCCTTGACGAAGGGAATGATTCCCAAATCAGAAATGCGGCGTGCGTCCGACGTGTCCCCATACCCGACCATCAACGCTTTGACGCCGGGTTTGGATCGGCTGATTCTAGAAAACATCGTCATCAGGTCCCGCGTTCCCTTGTAAGGTTGCCCGGCAGGATTCAGCCGGCCCACATAGGTCAGTAACAAGTCGTTCTGCCCGACACCCCGGCTTCTGCGGAATTCAGCCGCTTCCGTTGCCGGGCGCCTCCGGATGTCCCAATCCTGTAGGTAATGGTCAGCGCCAATATAGATGACCTCGGCTTTATCTTGCAGGCCGGACGGCAATAAAGACTTAACATAATCTGAAATCGTCACAACGCGGGCTGCATGCGGAAAATATCGGCGCTGCTGCGACCATTTCATATAGGCAAAATTCAACTTTGCCGCCAGCGTAAATCCCTCGGTCGAGCAGATGCCGTAGTCAATGGCCACCGCCGGCGCCTTGAGATGCGGTAACAGCGAAAAGAACGGAAACGTCGATACCAGCCAGACGTCGACGTCTTCTTTGTTCAACATATCGAGCCAGCGGTGCGCGCTGCGGTCGTACAACGGGAACAGATTGTAGGCGGCCGTCGGAATCTGACGAACATCGTATGATTTGTTGTCGTAGGTCCCGTCCGTGAGGCTGGCATATACCTTGACCTCGTGACCTTTGGCCGCTAAGCCGTCGGCCAACCGGTCGATCACCAAATCGACGCCGAACCCAAGCAACATCCGTTCGGTCAGAAAACCGATTCTAGCCATTCTCGGTCACGGTTATGTCGGCTCTGAGGTCGAAGAGGCCGATAATCTCCTGGCCAGCTGCAACGTCGAAAGATATCGCGTCGACCCAGCGGTCGGCTGGGGTAGCTGTACCGTCCGTAAGGTCGACGATCCCCAACGAGATAGAATAGTTCCCCTCGCGCAGCCAAGCGTCCCAAACAAACTCGGCTTCCAGCCAATCGCCTGAGTTCTTCGGCGCAATCGGCTGCCCTGTGTACGCGTTGTTGACACCGTAGATGTCCAAACCGGTCGAGCTATGCAGCGCCATACCGACAACAGGATTTGGGACCGTGTCATTGAACTCAACCTTTACCCTGACCCTGACCCGGTCTCCGCTTTTGATTGATTTTACCGGCTCGCCGGCCGCGTTTAGAAACGCGTATTCCTTGATCGTAGCCGCGCCGAACCCATACCGCTTTTGTGTTGCGGCACTCAGATCGTCCCCCGCGACGTCCGTTTCCTCGCCTGACTTGACCCGCCGGGCGGCTTCCTTCTTGCTCAGCAGCTCAAAATAGGCGCTGACGATGTTCATCGGCAGGCCCGAGGCGACAATCTTGCCGTGGTCCAGCAACAGAGCTTCGTCGCACAGATCTTTGACGGCATTGGCGTCATGGGAGACAAAGATAATGGTCTTCCCCGCCGCCTGGTATTCCTTGATGCGCCGGAAACAACGCCGCTGGAAAGCCACGTCGCCGACCGCCAGAACCTCGTCGATAAGCAGTATATCCGGGTCCACGTTGACGGCTATGGCGAACGCCAACCGCATATACATACCGGAGGAATAGCTCTTTACCGGCATGTCGATGAATTCCTCGAGTTCGGAGAAAGCGACGATGTCGTCAAACCGAGCTTCGATCTCGGCTCGCGACAAGCGCAGGATGGCGCCGTTCAAAAAGATGTTTTCCCGGCCGGACAGGTCGGGATGGAAACCGGCGCCCAGCTCCAGCAAGGCGGAAATGCGCCCGTCAACCGTAACGGTTCCCGATTCCGGCCGCAGGATGTTAGCTATCGCCTTCAACAGAGTCGATTTGCCGCACCCGTTCTCGCCTATCAACCCGTAGGTGTGGCCCCGCTTGAACTCATAGCTGACGTCGTCCAAGGCCCATAGAACCTCGTATTTTGCGCGGCGTCCGCCGGATAGTATCAGGTCCTTGAGGCTGTCATGACGTTCGTGATAGAGCAGATATTTCTTTTTGACGTGCTCTACCTTGATTGCGGTGGCTTCTTGCTCGCGGGGCTTAGGCATGGATTAGACCTCGTCCGCGAAAGCCGGTTCCAGCCGTCGGAAAACGACGAAACCGAGAACCAACACAAAAGCCGTAATGCCCAACGAATACAGAATGGAGGACAGGCTGGGCGGCTGCACACTGTAGAGAATGCTGCGATAGGCGTTGACGATCGGCGTCATCGGGTTCAGATTGTACAGCGTCATCAGCCACGGATAATGCGTCATCCAATAGCTGTTCTGCACCCGTTCGATGTTATAGATGATCGGCGTGGCGTAGAACAGTGCCATCAGAGCGACGCCGACTATGTATTGTATATCGCGGAAGTACACGTTCAGTCCGGCCAACAGCAGCGCCAGCCCTGTTACGCACAAACTCTCGATAATGATTATGAACGGCAAAAGAATCAGCCAGACCCAGAAATGATAACCGTAGAAAGCCAGGAACAAAAACAGGACGACCAGGCTAAGTAGGAAGTTGAACAGGTTGGCCAAAACGCTTGCCAGCGGCAATATCTCCCGCGGGAAGTAGACCTTCTTGATTAGCGCGCCATTGCCGACGATGGAGCCGGTCGCCGTGCTCAGCGCCGTATTAAAGAAGTTCCAAGGCAGGAGACCGCACAGCAGAAACACCGGAAAGTCCTTGATGCCGAACTTGAAGACGTAGGCAAAGACGAACGAGAAAATCAGCATCATGAGCAGCGGGTTAAGCAGAGACCAGAGGAATCCCAAAACCGAGTTGCGGTACTGAACCTTTAGCTCCTTGACACTGAGGGTCCAAATCAAATCCTTATATTCATACAGCTCGCGCAGTTTGTTCACTGGGCGCCGCCACTGGCAAAATACTCGGCTAACGCCTCTTGCCAGGGGCGCATCGGCTCCAAGCCGCGCAGCTCGCAAGCGTAGTTGGCCAACACCGAGTAGGCGGGGCGCGGCGCCGGGCGTTCAAGTTCAGCCGACGTCATCGGCTTGACCTTATCGGCATCGAAACCCGCCATCCTTAAAATCATTTTCGCGAAATAGTACCACGACGCCTCACCGGCATTGGTCACATGATACGTGCCGTGCCAGCCGGTTACCATCAGTTCCTTGATTCGACGCGCCAGATCCAGCGAAAACGTCGGCGACCCTATCTGGTCATTGACGACAGTCAATGTATCTTTCTCGCCCGCCAGCCGCAGCATTGTTTGAACGAAATTGTGTCCGTGCTGACCGTAGAGCCAGGCGGTACGGATGATGTAATGCCGCGGGCAGACCTCTCTTATCAGGTTCTCACCGGCCAGCTTGGACCGGCCGTAGACGCTCTGCGGATTCGGAATATCGAATTCGTCATACGGTGTCGCTTTTGTCCCATCGAAAACGAAATCCGTGCCGATTGAGACAAGGGGTATGCCCGAGGCGCAGGCCGCCAAGGCCAGGTTGTGCGGACCAATAGCGTTAACGCGGTACGCCAGGTCGACGTTAGACTCGCAACCGTCGACATCGGTGTAGGCGGCACTATTGATGATGATGTCGGGCTTAATCACCGCGCAATCGGCCTGTACTTGGGCGGTATCCGTGATGTCCCAGTCAATATCGAATGGATAGAGCTTATGGTCGGGTTCCAAAACCGTTATCAGATCATGGCCAAGTTGGCCGGCCGCGCCCGTAATCAGAATCTTCATAAGCTACTAGCCTCCATTGGCGCGCCGGCGGCGCAGCCGCTCGATTAGTCCGCTGTAGACAGACACGACTTTCCAGGCGCGCGAAGCGTAGATATCGTCCAGTTTTGCCTGGAGGTTCGCGACAGCACCTTGCTCCTCCGTAAACAGCACGTCTTTGGCCGTTCCCTCGGCCCGCAACCGCTCGATCGTCTCACGCACATTGGCGGCGTCGACGATATACCGTTCCAGGTGCGATGGCTTATCGAACACCAGGCTCTGGAACTCGTTTTCGCGCCGGAAATTTGCGTCCTGCCGGGCGCCATTGTAACCGGGAAAAACATCGCGCATCACCCGGTCGACGGAACCGTGAATGTCTTTGTCCTGCAAAAACGGCCCGAACTGGTAAAACAACCAGAACAAGTTGCGCCAGACAACGTAATCGGCCGGAACAGATTCGGTCGCCGTCCATTTATTATCGACGAATTCGATGGTCCCTGTGTCTGTCCGAATCAGATTCCAGAAAGCGAAATCCAAGGCGGCTCCCGCCACCATGGGAAAGCCATCCGAGTCGGCGGCGCCCGAGTCATACCGCGCAACCAACTCGTCCTTTGTCTCCCTCGCTAAAGCGGTGATTCTGGCCAGCCAATCCTTTGCCAGTAATCCGGCGTATGCCTCACTGGTCAAGGAATCGCCGGCGACGTAGTCCGCGTCGGACAAGGTAAAGCTGACCTGTCCCAGATCGACGTCGGATTCGCCATTATATATGGGCTGTCGGCTTATTCGATAGCCGCCGTCTGTTCCCGGTTTCAGAGTGATCGTATGATGCATCTCCGGTTTGGCGCCGTTGCTGAACTTCTTGATCAGCCAGTCAGTTTCATTCTTGACGTCCGGCTCGACGGAGCAGACCACCAGAAACGAGTTGGAGAAATGCCACAGAAGCTTGTCTTGCACCACGCTCTCCAACATCACCTGGTCGGGGAGCACGAACAGTCTTTCTCCCGTGTAGTCCTCGGCGAAACCGCGAAACCAGTTATGCGGGTTAAGCGCTAGAGTCTCATCACTCTCGCGCATAAGAACACTTGTCAACTTATAGTCGGGGAACAGATGATAGAACTGGATCGATTGAAAACCAGCTTCTCGGAGCATGCTCTCTAGCTCGGTCCGGGAAAATGTTACCGGCGACTTGTCGGGATACCCGACCAACCCGTCCCCGAACCCGCCGGTATGATCCTCGCCGCAACCCGTCCAATATTTCAGACCTAGCCGGTTTTCGATGGCCAGCACGTACGTCCCGCCGGGCGCCAGGCTCCCTTTAACCTTCTTTATTAAGTCGACGCAAACTCCGCGCGGCTCACCCTCCTGATAGACCGGAATGTATTCTAGTGAGCCGATCTGCGCGACGACGTCGACCTTATCCGGCCAGGGGGCTCTGATCATGTCACCGACCAGCATCCTGACGTTCGACACGCCGGCCGTTCTTTGTCTATTGACCTTCGCCCGATGCAGACTCCCCTCGATGGAGTCGACATGCGCGAAGTTATCGGCCAGCCAACGGGTGATACTGCCGGTCCCCGCCCCCAACTCGAGAACGGTGCGATTGGTGCCCAGCAGTTCTTTTATGCCCTCCAGAAGGTTGGTTCTTTGGTGCGAGAAATGATACCGGGAGGGCCAGTCTTTGATATGTTCCGCCAGCTCGACCGGGTAGCCGCTCGCCCCGCCGGTCGCCGCGAAGACTTCTTCCAAATAGTCCTCGCTGCCGTCGCGATAGTCGATCGACTCGCCGTCGTTCCAAGTCCAGATGTCCGCGGCGGAGTCGTGGGTGTACTGCTTCTCTATTTCGAAAGGCACGAGCGCCACCAGGCTTCGTTATCCTTATACCAGTGAATCGTCTCCGAGAGCGCCGAGGCAAAATCATGACGCGGCGTCCAGCCAAGAGCCCGGGCCTTGTTCGAGTCCAGGGAATAGCGCCGGTCGTGACCCAGACGGTCTTCAACGTACGTGATCAGCGAGTCACTGACTCCGGTGTCGGCTACGATTTGGCGAACAATGTCGATGTTGGCGACCTCGTTCCCGCCTCCGATGTTGTAGACCTCGCCGGCGTCGCCTTTGTGAAAGACAACGTCTAATCCTTCGCAGTTGTCCATGACGTAGATCCAATCGCGGACGTTCAGACCGTCACCGTATACCGGCAGCGGCTTGCCGTCGATTGCGTTTGTAGTCAGGCGCGGAATGAGCTTCTCCGGATACTGATACGGTCCGAAGTTGTTGGACGACCGCGTAACGATCACGGGAGTGCCGTAGGTGTGATAGTAGGCGCGGCAGATCATGTCGCCGCCGGCCTTGCTGGCCGAATAGGGGCTGTTGGGCTCGATAGGGTCGGTCTCCACGCTGGACCGGCCAACCGGAATGGAGCCATAGACCTCGTCCGTCGAGATGTGCAGAAACCGGCCAACGCCGTGCTTCTTGACCGCTTCCAGGATGTTTTGGGTGCCGAGGACATCCGTTATCACAAACGATTGTGGATCCTCGATCGACCGGTCAACGTGACTCTCGGCCGCGAAGTTGATGATGCCGTCGACGCGCCGCGCCAAATCGTCAATCAGACCGGCGTCGCAGATGTCGCCCTGGACAAACTCGTAGCGCGGGTCGTTCTCAACGTCGCGCAGGTTCTCCAGGTTGCCGGCGTAGGTCAGTTTGTCTAGGTTGACGATCTCATATCCCGGGTATTTGCCCAGCATGTGCCGGATAAAGTTGGAACCTATGAACCCAGCCCCACCAGTAACTAACAGCTTCAAAACTCGCTCCTTGTTTATTTGGCGGCGCACCTAAAGGAACGCCGCTACATCTTAAATGTAGGTGCCGGTCTTTAGACTGGCACTCGTTAGCCGTGTTTTAACGACCAATCGTACGGTATCTCCGGGCTATCGTAAGGCAAACGCTCTTCATCAGGCGCCTTGTAGTCGTACAGTTCGGTCGGGCAATTGACGACCATTGATTCGGTTTCGCTGATGCACTTCCAGCCATGGTAGACATTGTTGGGAATGCGCACCAACATCGGGTTGTGTTCGCCGATAAAATATTCGTTAACCTCGCCCTTGGTCGGGCTGTCCGAGCGTGAGTCGAACATGACCAGCTTAATCATTCCTTTCACGCAGGCGACGTAATCAATCTGATTTTTATGAAAGTGCCACGCCTTGATGACCCCCGGGTAGTTGGTCGTCATATACAGCTGGCCGAATTTCTCAAACATCTCGTCGTCACTGCGCATTATCTCTGTCAAACGGCCGCGCTCGTCCGGCACAACCTTAAGTTTCTTAGTTTTTACCCCATCTATCATCTTTGCTCCTTTGTCAGCTCATAGTTTCTAGTTCATGGTTCTTAGTTAATCAAACTAGTTCAATGAGTTTCGTAGCGCATTTAGCATCTTTGCAATAGTTACACTTTGGTCCGTCAGGTAGTCCAACTCGTCGCCATTAATCAGCGAAAGTTCCCGGCACGCGTAGAGGTTCGAGGCAGTCTCAAATAAAGAACCACGAGCTATCCCAATGAACTGTTTAAACTCCTTCTTATGCACCCGACCTGCGCCTTCCGCGATATTCAACGAGACAGAGAGCGCCGAATTCCTTAGCTGTGCTGTCAATCCGTACTGTTCTGCCTTCGGAAATCGTTTTGTAAGTTGGTCGATTTCAACATAGAGCTGAACCGCTTTCTGCCAGACATCTAGTCTCTCAAAACTAAACTTCTGTTTTTCTTTAGTCACCTTCACCGCCGTATCCCACCTGTCGTGCCCTCTACACAACTATGAACTATGAACCATGTACTATGAACTATCCTATGTCGACTTTGCTGGAATCGCCCAGCATCAAGCGGAAGGCCTTCGGTTTGCGGTTCGACCGGGTGATTTCTACGTTCTGGCCGATCAAGCTGTCTTCGATGCGGCCATGAATGTCCAGAATCGAGCTCTTCTCCAATACCACGGAGTGCTCGACCTCGCTGTTTCTGATCGTCACGTCATAGTAGATGGACGTAAAAGGACCGATGTAGGCGTGTTCGATAACCGAATTCTCGCCGATTATGGCCGGTCCGCGCACAACCGAGTTGATGACCCGGGCGCCTTCTTCGATGACGACCTTACCGTGCAGCTCCGATTCCTCGTCGACGGTTCCGTCGCAGCGGGGCTCAAGTACGTCCAGCATGATGCGATTGGCCTCGAGGATGTCACCAATCTTACCCGTGTCTTTCCACCAGCCGTCGATGATGTGTGGGTTGACCTGGAATCCCTGGTCGATAAGATACTGGATGGCGTCGGTTATCTCTAGCTCGTCGCGCCACGATGGCTTAATCGCCTTCACGGCGTCCATGATGTTTTTGTCGAACATGTAGACGCCGACTAACGCGAGGTCGCTAGCGGGTTCTTTCGGTTTCTCGACCAAACGGACGACCTTGTCACCCTTCAGCTCCGCGACGCCGAAATGCTGTGGTTCCGGTACGTGCGCTAGCAGGATCTGGGCGTTGGCGCCGCTTTGCCGGTAACTGTCTACCAGCGCGGTAATACCGTCCTTGACCAGGTTGTCGCCCAAATACATCACAAAGCTGTCGTCGCCCAAGAATGGCTCCGCGATGATTACAGTGTGGGCCAGGCCGCGGGGCGAATCCTGTTCGATATATGTAACGTCGATGCCCCAGGCGCTGCCGTCGCCGACAGCCGCTTTTACCTCGTCCCCGGTCTCGCCGATAATGATGCCCACGTCGGTAATGCCGGCGTCGCGCACGGCTTCTATGGCATAAAAAAGTACCGGTTTATTGGCAATCGGTACCAGTTGTTTGGCACTGGTGTGAGTAATCGGCCGCAAGCGGGTTCCGCTGCCGCCGGCCAGAATCAATGCTTTCAAGAACAGCCCTCCTAACGACAATCTGTAGTCTATAAGGATATCATAATCAGGCAAACATTTTAATTTTGGGGGTTTGCAAATGGATTAACAGGCGTTACGTCGTCTGGCCCCGGGGACCGTCGAAATGCGCCTAGTAGTGGACGTTGACCGGTGTTCCGATGGGCGCCCAGGCGTATATCCAGGCACCGGCGTCAACCGGCACGTTTACGCAACCGTGGCTGCGCACATTTCCGAAATCGTTATGCCAGTACGCGCCGTGAATGGAGTAGCTGCCAAAAAACCACAGAATATAGGGGACATTTGGCACGTAATACTCCTCTGCCGTTCCGGCGAATCCTGACATGTCCGCCACGGGGTCTTTCGCGTAGACCTGGAAATTGCCGGTAGGCGTATCGAACGGGCTGCGGCCGGACGAGACCAGTGTCATAAACGCGCTGTGGCCGGTCATCCGGAAAACGCCCTCGTCAACCTCGTCCAGAGATGTTTGATTGCAGTTAAGCGTTTGCGTTGAAAGATTAACGTCGATTGCTTTACCGGTGGCGACGCCTGCCCGCGGCAAGAACACCGCCGAGTTGGCGATCTTGGAACGCACCGAGTCCCAATTGCCGGTACCGCTGGCCCAAGCCTGATGCGGAGCTAAGGTCGTCCCGTTTGACGCGAACATCCACAGCCGGCTGGTAGAACTGCCGTAATCGTAAAGAGTCGCGACGTCGTCCGCCCCGGCCCCGTCGAAGTTGCCGGCGACCAACTTTGCCTTGTTGGCGTCGAAACTTGGCGAACCCCACGCCAGGGACGGCGTCATGGTCGTCCCATTGGAGATAAAGGTCCAGATGCGGCTGGTCGAACTGCCGTAGTCATAGAGGGCCGCGATATCATCGGCGCCTGAGCCGTCGAAATTGCCGGCGACAATTTTGGCCCGGGGAGCCTCAAAACCGCGCGCGGCCCAAGCCAGGCTCGGCGTGAACGTTGAACCGTTCGAGATAAAGGTCCAGATGCGGCTGGTCGTGCTGCCGTAGTCGTAGAGGACTGCGATATCATCGGGACCAGCCCCGTTGAAATTGCCGGCGGCGATCTTGGCGCGGCCGGCGTCGAAGCCCGGACCATACCAGGCCATCGTGGGTGTCATAGTCGTTCCGTTTGACAAAAACAGCCAAATGCGGCTTGTGGCATTGCCATAGTCGTAAAGCATGGCGACGTCAGTTGTGCCATCGCCGTTAAAGTCTCCGGCGACCATCTTGGCTCGCGAGGCGTTGAATCCAGGTCCGTACCATGCCAAAGTCGGCGTCAGCGTGGCGCCGTTGGATGCGTATAACCACAAGCGGCTGGTGCCGTTCCCATAGTCATAGAGGGCGGCTACGTCATCCGCGCCGGCGCCGTTGAAGTTGCCCGCGACCACCTTGGTCCGCCCCGCGTCAAACGCGCCACGGGCTGATATCCAGGCGGGTTGCGGCGCGAACGATACGCCATTGGAGCTAAATCCCCAGATCCGGGTAGTGGAACTGCCATAGTCGTAGGAGGCGATGACATCGTCCCGGCCGTTGCCGTTGAAGTCGGAGCTAGCTGCGAACGCGGAAGCGCCCAGCATCAACATAAACGCGGTGGCAAAGATAAGAGAAACAACGAAGTGAACCTTACGGTAACTAATCATGGGAATATTATATCCCAGTAATAACCGATTTCGTAAGTGCTCAATGGCAAATCCCGTCTAATTAATCAGCTTAGCTCGGTTGGCGTCGAAGCCCCCCGGCCCGCTGTACCAAACCGCGCTGGGGTCAAAGGTCGGATGTCCCGGCGAACCAACCGCCGTAAACGTCCACATGCGCGACGTGGCGCTGCCATAGTCATAAAGCATTCCTATGTCTGCTTTCCCGTCAACATCGTAGTCACCGGCGGACATCTTAACCCGTGAGGCGTCGAAGGCGCCGCTGGACCAGGCCGACATCGTTACGAAGCTCGGGCTATTGTCGCTGGTCGTGCCTATCGCGTTAAAGAGCCAGAGACGGGCGGCAGCGCCGTTGTTGTAAAGCATCGCGATGTCCACTTGGGTGTTGCCGTTGAAATCACCGCTCACCAGCTGAACGCGATTAGCGTCAAACGCGCCCGCGGCGCTGGACCAGGCGACAGCCGGCGGGGCAAAGGCCACGATCCCGGGCGAATAACTCGCGGCGTGAAGTACCCAAAGCCGCGACGTGGCGCTGCCGTAGTCATAGAGCATGGCAATGTCGTCTAGAGTGTCACCGTTAAAGTCGCCGCTGGTCAGCTTGACGCGGTTGGCGTCGAAGGCACCCGCGCCTCCCGACCAGGCGACGGCCGGCGCGAAGCTGGCCGTGCCCGGGAGACCGGTCGCCCGGAAAATCCACAGACGCGAGGTAGCCGCGCCATAGTCATACAGCATGGCAATGTCCGTCAGGCCGTCACCGTTATAATCGCCGCTTGTCAGCTTGACGCGACTGGCGTCAAAGGTGCCTGTGCCTCCCGCCCAGGCGACGGTTGGACGAAAACACGTGTCTCCCGGAATCGAATCAAAGATCCATAACCGTGAGGTCGCCGCACCATAGTCGTAGAGCATGGCGATGTCTGTCCGCTCGTCCCGGTCGAAATCGCCATTGACCGTTTTGACCCGGTTGGCGTCAAAGGCGCCCGTTCCTCCATACCAGCCGACGTGCGGCAGTAACCAGCGGGCGTCATTGAAGTTGTTGAAAACCCAGATACGGCTGGTCGCGCTCCCGTAGTCATAAAGTGCTTGAAAACGGAACTCGGGCTGCTTCTCGTAGGCGCCCATGTCGAAGCCGCCGCCCTGCGGCCGCGGCGTTCCGTCGAAGTCGGTCAAACTGATGGAAATGGGGATGCCGGCATCAATGCCGGGTGACCCGCGCCGCAGAGAATAATCGTCGTCGAGAACATCCGGGTTACCGGTTGACACGAACACGGGCGCGGCGTTGATATTGCCGTCAGAGCTCGCCTGGAGAGGCACATTGACATCGCAGTAAGAGGTCGCGAAGCCGTCGACATCGTTCGGCGCGCCGGCCGCGGTATTGTCCCAGATAATGCTGTTGAATACCCCGTGAAGACCGGTGCTGCCGTTAACGCCGCCGCCCACTAACGTAGCGGCATTTTCCCGGATCGTGTTGCCGGTAATAAGAGGGCTGCCGGAGCCGTAGTAAATACCTCCGCCCATGTAAGCCGAGTTTTTGACGATAAGGTTGTTCTCAATCAGCGGCCAGGCGCTGTCCCAGGTGGCGATCCCGCCGCCGCCTAACCGCGAAGCCGGATCGGTCGTTCCGTTAGACGCAATCAGGTTCTCGGCAATGATCGGCCCGCAAATACTGCCAACGCAACTTATGCCGGCGCCCTCGAGAGTGGCGCTGTTGCCTGTGATGTAGTTGACGATAACAACGACGCCTGAGTTGGAAATCTCGATGCCTCCCCCGTCTGTCGCGTCTCCGCCGGTAATCTTAAACCCGGCCAACGCCGTGTTGGCGTCGCAGGAGCTCACCTGGACCGCCCGCGTCCCGGAAGCTTTGATCGTCGAAGACAGAGGCCCGGCGCCAAAAAGATGTACTCCGTTTTTCAGATTCAGGGGCATCGTTTCGCCCGTGGTCGCCGTGCTGTAAATACCGGGGCCCGCGTCTATCTCGTCGGTATAGACAGCGACCGACAAACCTTTGGTTAGGCTACGGTACGGGCTTGTGATGGCCCCCGTGCCGAAGGTGTCGTTGCCCGCGACAGAAACGTATATTGTGTGGTGCGACGCGGCCGCCTCAACAGTCTGTGCCGAGATTGGTCCGCCTGTTTGGCTGGCCGTCGGCCGACGTGTATGCAACCGGGCAACCTCTTGATTAAGCGAGGCCGGGGAGACGTTTTTCCAGACCGTCTTATCCGGAGCAATCGACGCGGCTGCGCCGGCGGTCAAAATAAAAGATATAGCGAGGGTCAAAAGAGATGTGAAAAGGAATCGGACAGACGGCGAAAGCAGGGACTTGCGGCTCATGATGGGCTCCTTGGCTGCTCAATGGAGGGCTACAAGGTCAGGCTATCAACTTATCGTTAAAGACGCAAGGTTTAAGTAACCAATACTAGCATCTTATAGTT
>JAHEXW010000012.1 GCA_023251915.1 Actinomycetes bacterium | reverse complement strand
CACTTCGTGAGCGCCTCGCAATGACGTAGAGCGTTCCCGCGGCGTGGCTCGTGCCTAACCGAAGGGGAGAGGGTCTGGTCTTGAACTGTAATTATGAACGGCTTGAAATAGGGCGGTTTGCTGAAGTCCGGCCGCTGGGCTTTTACGCCTCGGCTTCGGTGGGTTCGGTTTCGCTGGCGGGCCGCTCGTCTAGGCCTCGTTCCAGGACACGCACGAAGGCCTCTACGACCATGGGGTCGAACTGGGTACCGGCGCCGGCGCGCAGTTCCTCGATTGCCTTGGACTGGCTTAGCGCGGCGCGGTAGGGGCGTTCACTCGTCATGGCCTCGTAGGAATCCGCGACAATCAGCACCCGAGCGCCGATATGAATATCATCATAAGCCAGTTGATTGGGATAGCCGCCGCCGCTGAAACGCTCGTGATGCTGCATGACGATCGGTACAATTTCCCAGGGAAACTTCACCGGCGCTAGAATCTTGGCTCCGATAAGCGGATGGCTGCGGACGGTCTCCATTTCGTGCGGCGTAAGCTTGCCAGGCTTCATCAGAATCTGGTCCGATATGCCTATCTTGCCAACGTCATGCAGATAGGAGGCCGTTTCAATGCCTTCTATGTCCTCAGCGGACAAGTTCAACTCGCGCGCGATGGCGACTGAGTACCGGGCGACCCGGGTCGAGTGCCCTTGCGTGTAGTGATCCTTGGCGTCGATGGCCTCCGCCAGAGCTCGGACCGTCGACATATACGACTCGCGCAGATTGCTGATCAGTTGTTGGTTGTTTAAGCTAACCGCGGCCTGATTGGTCAGGGTGACTAGAAATGTCTTGTCCTCTTCATTGAACGGGCGGCTGTCACCGTTACGCGCCAGATTAAGAAGCCCGATGACTTTACCGTCAATAACCATAGGCACGCTCATGAGGGCGACCGTTCCCGTGCTAATTAGCTTTTCGCGCGTGGCCGGGTCGGCATTATCGGGTGTGACCAATAGCGCTTCGTCCGCGGCGCGCGCTTTTACCAGGAGGCAGATTTTGGCCAGAGTGCCAGTTTCTTGGTCGTTCTCAGAATGCTTGCCGTTCATCCAGGTGGGGTCTCCCGTCAATCGATCGAGGCAGACGTTGTTCTTAATGGTGTCGGGAATCTTGTAGGCGCCTCGAACGACGTACTGATCAGAGGCGTCGTCGTAGAGTAGAAGGCTGCCGCAGTCGGCGTTGATCGCCTTGGCGGCGTTTTGCAAGAGCACGTCCAGAAGATCCTCAAGATTGTAGATGCTGCGTGAGCTCATGGCGGCCTCATACAGAACGGATAGCTCCAGAAGTCGCTTCCTTAGGTTGGCCGTGTATCTTTGCAGGCTCTCGGTCATTTTGTTGAACGAGGACGCCAGCTCACCTATCTCATCGTCGGTTCCCGGGTAGACGGCGCGTGGCGTAAGGTCGCCTCGCGCGACTTTCTTGGCAATAACCGACAACTCGCGGACGGGTCCCGCTATGCCGCGGCTAATAAAGAATCCAAGGAGGGTCACCAAAATCATAAGTAGGGCGGCGCTTAAGAAGATTGTCGCCCGTATCGTGTTTTGGGTTGTGACGACGCCGTCCATGGGCATCATGACAACCAGGTGCGCCGGCGTCGAGCCGAAAATAGGCATATCGTCGTGGCGAATCATGTAGGTGTGACCGTCCATTTTGGTCGAGATCGGCCGGGTGGTCGCAACCGAGGAGATATCGGCTAGCGAGCTGGCGAACCCCACGACATGGCAGCCGCCGCCGGAGCAAAATTGGTGGGAGGGACCCGTATTGGTCGCGGCCACAAGTTCAGAGTGATTGAAGATTGCGACTTGCGACAACGTGTCGGGTTTAATACTGGCCAGCAGCTTGTTGTTGATCAAAAAGCCGGTGAGGATATAGCCAGCGAGTCGACCTTGATTTTTGATGACGGCAATACTGCTCAGCGCGTAACCAGCCGGGTGCTTAACCATCGCGGTCGGGAGATCGTCGCTGCGGGCTGTCGCTTGCATCAGGGGATGGCTCTTAAGTACCGTTCCTTCTGAGTACGGCCCATTGTTATCGAGGATGACCGAGCCGTTGGCGTCCAAGACCTCAAAATAGTCCAAGCCAAAATGATTGGATCCGGTTGCTAGTATTGGGCGGAAGTTGACCACTTGACCGGACTCCACGGCTTCGCCGAGTTTGTCGGTATCCGCCAACGACCGGGCAAAAACTCTGACATTATCGTCATAGTCATTGAATGCGTGCGAGGCGGCCTTGGTAGCCGAGGTCAACGTTTGAGCAGCGGCGTCGTCCATGATCTTTGTGGTCCATAGGGCTGTCCCGTAACCGCCGGCGATCGACAGGATCAAGGCAAGCCCGATAAAAGGCACGATTATCTTGCTGGCAATGCCCACGTTGTAGGCATTGTGTCTAAAGTTGCTGAGCCGGGCTCGCAAGGACATCATAAAGTGGTTACTCCGGCGGTGTCGGCAGAACTGTCGGGCCGGCCAAACTGCTGCGCCTGCAGCCATTCTCTAATGTCGCCCTCGCGGAAACGCCAGCGATTACCAACCTTAAAGGCGGGAACGCGTCCCTCTTTGGCCATTTTGTAGACGGTCTGCTCATGCAGGCGCAGGTATGAGGCAAGTTCTCCCACGGTCATGATGGGTGTCTGCGTCATCGTTGACAAGGGTCACATCCTGATAGTAAGCCTGAGTGATTAAATCTGATTAATATTCTAATCCTTGACCAATACTGTGTCAACAACCAGCGGTTATGAAGACGCGTTAATATAGTTGTCTGCGAGAAGCGGCGATTTTGGTTTGTGGTATGATAATCTGGTTAAATTGGCGCTCACCAGAGAAGAGGAGACAGCTTGGATCTGCCTATTTCTGCTTGCGGTTGCCCCGTAATCGAGGATGTGGAATGGGACCTCATTGAAAGGCAATGGGACGACACTCCTTTCTTTAAGACAGGTATACTTATGTTTTTTCATCTGCCCATTGGACGGAGGAGGCGGGAAGAAAAGGCCCGACGCGACCTTGCCGCCGCAGGCCTGACTGAGGCCACGCCCAATATCGTCTTATTGAGAGACGCTCTATTCATGGGGTCGCTGTGGATTGCGGTCGATAAGTCTATGCCGGACATGGCGTCGAGGATGTCCAGCCTGGAGGGTGAGACAATGATCGCGAAAGTAGCGTCAGGCTCGCGCCGTGATGTCATGTCAGCCGTGTCTAGTCTATTGAGCTATGTCAGAACGAAAGCCGGAAAGCACCCCAAGGCCATTTTCTTCTGGCAAATCGATTGTACCCGTTGCGCCCAAACGCCCGCACGCCGTACCTTGGTACTGGCCGAGCTGTAGGAGCCGTTATGAGTCTCGCGCAAAGCCGCAAACTCGCGTTCTGTTTAATCATTGCGTCCCTTATGGCTGGCGGCTGTGCCTTGTCTCCAAAAACCAAGATAGTGGCTCAAGACATTCCCGTGACGACGGGCACCACATTCGCGGCTTATCAAAATAGCGGTCTGGAAGCGACGCGGACCGTTTCGTTCGATGTCAAAGGCCCGTGGGACTTCACCCAGAGAAGTGGTGACGCCATCTTCCGAAGCCGCCTGGTAAAGGTTAGCCAGGCGCCCGCAAACGGGCAGTTCCCGGAGGCCGACTACGCGGAGGAGGTTTTTCCTTCCGTTCAGTCCGGTGATGTGCCCCTGTTCAATTTTATCAGCCGCTCCGCGTCGGCACTTAGCGTTTATGGTCAGAGCTCCGTGGACTCGGACGGGACGCCGACATTTAAAAGGTATACAAATCCTGAGCGGCTGCTGGTGTTTCCCGCAGCGGTAGGGAGCAGCTGGACTGATACTATCGCATCGAAAGACACGCCCGCGCGCAAGTATACCGTAGCGCGAACCGTTGTTGCGCGAGGGGAAGTGCTGACGCCAGCCGGCGCCTTCTTTGATTGCCTTATGGTGCGCGTTGTTCGCGAACCGGTAGCGGCAGGCAAGCAAACAGAACGGACAGTCATGTACGTCTGGTGGGCGCCCGGAATCGGGCCCGTAGCGGCTGTAGGCAGCCAAGCGGGCGAAACGAAAACGCTGTTCACGCAAGCGGCTTATATCTGGCGGCTGCAAAGCTACAACATAAAGAAGTAAATCTAGGAGTTACGTGTATCTAAAGTCACTCACGATGAAAGGCTTCAAGTCATTTGCCGCTAAAAGCGACCTAAACTTTGAACCCGGCACGACGGTCATCGTTGGCCCCAACGGCAGCGGCAAAAGCAACATCGTTGACGCGTTTCTCTGGGTCACAGGCGAACAAAGCGCCCGGTCATTGAGATCGACGAAGATGCAGGACGTGATCTTCGCGGGCAGTGCCCAGAAGTCTCCGATGGGTGTGTCAGAGGTCACTCTCACGTTTGATAACGCCAGCCGCGTCTTTCCTATCGATTATGACGAAGTGGCCTTCACCCGGCGTCTTTATAAATCCGGCGAGAGCGAGTATCTTCTCAACAGTTCCGCTTGCCGTCTGGCAGACATCAACGAACTCCTTGTCCACACCAACATGGGCCGCGAAATGTACAGCATCATCGGGCAAGGCCGCTTGGACGCGATATTAAATAGCCGCCCGGATGAGCGGCGCGTGCTGATTGAAGAAGCAGCGGGTCTGGCAAAATATAAAAGGCGGAAGGAAAAGGCGCTGCGGAAGCTAGGAGCGACGGAAAGAAACCTGATACGCGTCAGAGATATCCTGGCCGAGATCAGAAGACAGCTTAAGCCTCTGGAGACACAGGCGAAAGTTGCTAAAGATCACAGAGTCTTAGTCGACGCCCTGCGTACGGCCGAGGCCGAGTATATAGTACGCGAACTGGCCGATCTGACTAAAACCAGCGATCGGCAAAAGACTGAAACGGAAGCGGCCGACAAACGGCTGGCCGCCACGGCGGCAACCGCCGCGGCGGGCCGGGAGCAAGCCGCGCGGCTTGAGACGACGCTGTCCGATATCATGACTAAGCTAGAGATTATGAAGGACAGACGATTCGCTTTGGCGACGAACGCCGAACGGTTGCGCGGACGAGTGGGCATTCTCCGGGAGAAAGAAAACAATTTGCGGTTAGTGGGGGAACGGTTTGTTGACGAAGCGGCAGGGTTGGCGGCTGAATTGGGCCGGCTGGCGGCGGATAAGCGTGAACTGACCGAGACTTTGGCCAAGACGGAGAAGAGCTTGGCCAACGCGGACAAACAACACAAAATTTCCTTGACCGTCGCGGCCGCTCTAGCGGATATCGCCAAGTTGGACGCGGCGGCGCGCGTTGTCCAGGCCAAGATACAGGCGGAAGAGGCGTTTCTGGCGCAGCTGGCGGGAGAGGCCGCACCGTCGAAGAAAACCTGGCCGTCCGGGATAAGCGGCTATTTGTGGGACTTGATTGAAATAAAAGCCGGTCAGGAGGCGGCGGTAGAGCGTCTTCTCGGGCGTCGTCTTTCGGCTTTGGTAGGGCGAGACGTCGGAGCGGCGCGGAAGCTCATTGAATCCGGAACGGAATGGCCGGCAATATTTATCGGCCCCTTGCTGAAACAGCCCACAACCGGAGCGGAAAGTTTCGCAGGACTAAAACGGTTTAACGAGTTCGTCAAGCCGGATGGGTTGGATGAGCGCGTCTTTGGAGCGCTTTTCGGAGACGCTTTTCTGGCGCAAGACATCGAAATCGCGTTGAAATACGCGGCCCGGCCCGAGTTTGTCGGGGCGTTCTTTGTCACCGAGGCCGGAGAGACAATAAACGAAGGTCTCGCGGCGCCGCGGGCTCGCGGCAGCGAAGATATTCTGGTGCGGCAACGCCGTCTGGAGGAGCTTCGTGTCCAAGTTGCCGAGCTGGCCAAACAACGCGCAGAGGCCGAAAAGGCGCAGACCAGAGCAGTGGCCGCGTTAGCAGAACGAGACAAAGCCATGGCTCCTTGGCAAAGCGAGGCCGCGAAACAAAAGATTCAACTGCAAGTCATGGAGGAGCGCGAACGCGTTTTGCGGGAACGCAGCCAAGCCGCAGGCGTAAGCGCCGCTCCCGCGGATGCGGCGCCGCTGGACGCCGCCATGATGCGCGCTCAAGCCGAAGAATTGGCAAACGTAAGACAGCTAAGCGAACGTCTTTTGGGGGCTATCAATAGGTATGAAACATTAACGGAAGAGGAAATCGGCTCAGCCAGAACGGTCGAACGGCAGACGCGCGAGGAGCTATCGGGAACGAGACGACAGCTGGCAGAGGTCGAGAAACAGATAGCCTTAATTGAAAACGATCGCCACCGAGAAGAGATTTACGAGGCACAACTCGAACCCAAAATCACTGCTCTAATTACTCAGCTGGAAGCCGAGTTTGCGCTGACGCCCGACGCGGCCGCAAAAGCTTATCCGAAGCCGCGCGGCAAAGAAGAACTGCTCAGCGTGATGCGCGAGGCACGTGCGAAGATCGACTATATGGGGCCGATCAATCCGATCGCCGCGGAGGAATTCGCCGAAGTGCAAGAACGGCAAGAACATTTGGAGACACAGACTCAAGACCTCCGGCGCAGTGAAAGAAGTTTGCACAAGGTGATCGGGCTGATGGACACGCAGATGAGTGAGAAGTTCCTGGAGATATTCAACAAAGTCAACGAATCTTTCCAGGAGGTTTTTAAGAACATGTTCCCCGATGGGAAGGCCCAGCTTATTCTGACCAATCCTGACGACATCATGACAACGGGGATTGAGATCGAGGCTCAGCCGAGCGGGCGGCGTCTAAAAAAAGTGTCTCTCTTAAGCGGCGGAGAAAGCGCGATGACCGCCTTGGCGCTGCTCTTCGGCTTGTTTCAGATTAACCCGGCGCCATTCTATCTGCTGGATGAGGCCGACGTGGCTTTGGACGATGTTAATCTGCAACGATTCGTCGCGCTGATTAAGAGGTTTAAGAGCCAGGCGCAGTTCTTAATTGTCACGCACCAGCGCCGGACGATGGAAGTAGCTGACATTTTGTATGGTGTAACCATGCAAAAGGACGGAGTGTCTAAGGTCTTGTCACAGAAACTTGACGAGGCAGCCGTCTGATGAGTGCGATCCCGGCAAACGGCTGGCTGAGCCGGGTTAAGAGCGCGATGTCCAAAACCCGCGACTCGCTGGCGGCACCCGTAAACAGGGTCTTCGGCCGGGGCGTTTTCGACGACGAGACCTGGGATGAGTTGGAAGAGATACTTATCGGCGCCGATATGGGCCTGACCGCCGCAACAGAGATCATTGACCGTATCCGGCGCGACGCGCTTCGCCACCCGCCCGGCGACTCCGGCGAGCTTAAAGAGATGCTGCAAGCCGCCATTGCGGCCGAGATGATTCCTGCCCCAATCCTTGGCAAACATGACGCGTCATTGACTGTGATATTCCTCGTGGGCGTGAATGGAACAGGCAAGACAACCACGGCCGGGAAACTAGCCCGCCGCTTCGCTGACGCGGGCGGAACTGTAGTCATTGCTGCGGCGGATACATTTCGAGCGGCCGCCATCGAGCAAGTCGCCGTTTGGGCGGACAGGACCGGAGCTTATCTCGTCAAGCACAAGCGCGGAGGCGACAGCGCCGCTGTTGCTTACGACGCCGCCGCTGCCGCGAAAGCGAGAGGCGCTGATTACTTGATTATCGATACGGCCGGCCGGCTGCAGACAAAGGCGCCGCTCATGGAAGAACTTAAGAAGGTCAAAGGCGTGTTGACGAGAGAATTGCCGGAGGCGCATTTGCTGTCATGGCTGGTGATGGACGCAACAACCGGACAGAATGGTTTGGCGCAGGCGACAGCATTTGCCGAGAAGATCGGGTTGGACGGACTGATTCTGACCAAGCTGGACGGTACGGCCAAGGGCGGCATCGTGGTTGCCGTCGCCCGTGCGACCGGACTGCCGGTGGTTATGCTCGGTACCGGCGAGACGGAAGCGGACCTGATAGACTTCGATTCCAACAATTTCGCGGCGGCCCTGTTGGATTGACACCTGTTCCGAAACTCTTTAGAATAAAAGGACAGAAGACCTGCGCAAAAGACTTTTAGCGGGGTCTTTTTTTATGGGTATAGGAGAGATGGCTCATGTTTGACACATTGGCCGGACGCTTCACTGACATATTAGCCGGAATTCGCGGGCGCGGGCGCGTTGACGAGAAGGATATCGCGGAAGCAAGCCGCCAGATTCGGTTGGCGCTGTTAGAAGCGGACGTCAACTTTAAAGTTGTTAAGGATATTGTCGCCGATGTCAAAAACCTCGCCTTAGGTGAGTCTGTTCTAAAGAGCCTTACGCCCGGTCAGCAGGTCGTCAAGGTGCTGCGCGACGAATTGGCGCGCGTCATGGGCGAATCGGCCGTGCAGTTAAAGATCGGCAAAAAGCCGGACGTCATCCTGTTAACCGGACTGCAGGGCTCCGGCAAGACGACCGCCGCGGCCAAGCTGGCACTTCTTCTAAGACGGGAAGGCAAGAAAGTATTGCTGGTGGCGGCGGACACGTATCGTCCGGCGGCGCAAGACCAGCTTGTTAGTCTGGGCGCTGAGCTGAATGTTGACGTTTGGCGAGGCAAAACGGGTCAAACGGCGATTGACATCGCCGCAGCCGCGGTCCACGGCGAATCCGGGACTCAACCCGACGTGGTCATTGTGGACACGGCCGGTCGGCTGCACATTGACAACGATCTGATGGCCGAGATAGTCGCTCTAAAGAGCGCAGTGAAGCCCGGGCATATACTGTTCGTGGCTGACGCCATGATCGGTCAAGACGCGGTCAACCAGGCTAGCGCGTTCGACGATGCGCTAGATTTTGAGGGCGTTATCTTAACAAAACTGGATGGCGATGCGCGCGGCGGTGCCGCTCTATCGATCAAACGGGTCACCGGCAAGCCGATCATGTTCGTGTCGACCGGAGAGAAGCCGCAAGACTTTGAGGTATTCCATCCGGATAGAATGGCGGCCCGGATACTCGGCATGGGTGACGTAATAAGCCTGATAGAACGGGCCGAGACGGCCGTGGACGAATCCGAGGCGCGTGCTCTGGCGGAGAAACTGGAGCGAGACGCTTTCACCTTAGACGACTTCCTGTCCCAACTAGAGCAGATAAGCAAGATGGGCGGGCTCAATGATATGATTAGCATGCTTCCGAAGCATATGCTGCCAAAAGAGCTGCGGGGAGCTGAAGTTGAAGAATCGGGGCTGGGTCGAACGAAAGCAATCATCCAGTCGATGACCAGCCAGGAACGACAAACTCCCCGGCTGATTGACGGGAGCAGGCGGGCCCGCATCGCCCGCGGCAGCGGAACGACAGTTACAGAAGTAAACGGGCTGCTCAAGCAGTTTGATGCGATGCGCAAGATGGTCAAGTCAGCCCAGGGCAAGTCGAAGAAACGCGGCTGGCCGGCTGGTTTTCCAGGATAGGTAATAATTTCTCGAGAAACCACGAAGGAGGTGCACAGTTTGGCAGTAAAAATTAGGTTGACCAGAACAGGTAGAAAAAAACTTCCATCATATCGCGTTGTCGTCGCTGATTCCAGGATGCCGCGCGACGGGCGCTTTATCGAAAGCATAGGTTTTTACGACCCCAAAACCGAACCCTCTGTCGTCGAGATTGATGTGGAAAAAGCGAAGGCTTGGCTTGGCCAGGGAGCGCAGCCGACTAATACGGTAAAGAAACTACTGACGATTGCGGGAGCAATCGAAGAGACTCCGAAAAAAGCGGCCATAAAGATCGCGAAAAAGGCAGTCTAGATGGAAAATCAAGACAGATTACGATTGCTGGCGGAGACTCTGGTTGTGGCGGTAGCCAGCGTTAAGGACGAGGTCCGGGTGACAACCCGGGAGCGCGGCGACGAGCTTGTTTTGCACGTTCAAGTCGCGGCGGACGATATGGGTCGCGTCATCGGCAAAAAAGGGCGCGTCGCGTCGGCTCTGCGGACAGTGTTGCGGGCCGCAGCGGGTGACGAAGGCGACGTCAACATCGAAATCGACGATAAGTAAATGATCTCTGACGGAGTCGAATACGATTACGATGAGATTGTCGGTTTGTCGGTTGAAACGACAGATGGCCGAGCGCTTGGCCGTGTCGAAAGAATCATTTTCACCGGCGCGAATGATGTCTACTCTGTGCGGGACGACGCCGGAAATGAGGTTCTGTTGCCTGCGATACACCAAGTTATAAAGGTTATCGATCTGCGGGCAGGGAAGATGGTTATTGAGCCGTTGCCCGGGTTGTTGGAACTGTGAACCAAGCAGACGGGGGTTCCCCCTACCGGATAGACATTTTGACCATATTCCCCGGTTACTTTGCAGATTTTTGCGCCGAGGGCGTCGGTCGGATAGCGATTGAAAAGGGTTTGCTTGATTTTAATGTCAGCGACATCCGTGACTTTACGCGCGACGCGCACCGGACGGTAGACGATTATCCCTTCGGAGGCGGTCCGGGGATGGTAATGAAGCCGGAGCCCGTATCGCTGGCCATCGCCAAAGCTATGACCGAAGCGCCCAAAGACACCAGGCTCGTCATTCTTACTCCCAGAGGCAAAGTCTTTGACCAGACGCTTGCTAGTGACCTCTCTCGGGCCAAGCGGCTAGTGCTGGTTTGCGGGCATTATGAGGGGCTTGACGAGCGGATACACGAAATTGCCACAGACGATATCTCGATTGGAGACTACGTTCTGAGCGGCGGGGAACCGGCGGCTGCCGTCGTTGCTGACGCCGTCACTCGGCTGCTGCCGGGCGTCTTGGGCGACGCGGCCTCGCTGCTCGAAGAATCATTTGAAGATGGCCTGTTGGAGTACCCGCAGTATACGAGGCCGCAAATATTTAACGAACGGGCGGTTCCGGATGTTCTTTTAAGCGGGAATCATGGTAAAATCTCTAGATGGCGTCGCGACCAAGCAATTATCGCGACCGCGCGGCGCCGGCCCGATCTCTTGCGGCGGGCGAACCTGACCAAAGAAGAAACACAGCTGGCCGAAAGGCTGTTGCATGATTACGAGAAAGAGCGAAGGAGAGATAAGGATTAATGGGTAAGATCGAGGCATTTGAGAGTGAATATCTGCGCAAGAACATTCCTGATTTCAAGGCTGGCGATACGGTTAAGATCCACGTCAGGGTTGTCGAGGGGGAGCGCGAGCGCATCCAGGTATTCCAAGGCACAGTGATCAAACGGCAAGGCAGCGGGTTGCAGGAAACGTTTACTGTCCGCAAAATAAGTTTCGGCGTAGGCACGGAGCGTACGTTTCCGACGCACAGCCCTATGCTGGCCAAGATCGAGATCAAAACGCGTGGAACGGTACGCCGCGCCAAGCTGTATTACCTGCGCGAGCGGGTCGGCAAGAAAGCCCGCGTCAAAGAGATGTTTGTTGAGGGCGGCATTCCTGCCAGCGAGGATATCGCTCACTCTGACAGCGAACGTAAGCGCTTAGGTTTGGATGAAGTGGCGGAAGCTCCGGTTGAGGACATCGCGGCGGCGGAGGTTGCTTCGGGGGAGGTTGCTTCGGGGGAGGTTGCTTCGTCGGAGGTTGCTTCGGGGGAGGTTGCTTCGGCTCCTGAAGAACAGGAGGCTCGCAATGACGTAGAGCGTTCCGAGTCGGAGGTTGCTTCGGCGGAGGTTGCTTCGACGGAAGACGCCGCACCTGAGGACACCGAGCCTCCCGCCGACATTAAAGACTGATGTCAGAAGGCGGAGCCGACCGCAGCTTTATTTCTGTTGTAATCGAATACGCGATCATATTCGTCATCGCATTCGCGCTGGCGTACCTGCTGCAAAACTTTGTTTTTGGCAACTTCGTGATCAGACAACACTCTATGGAACCCAACTTCTACGAGTATGACCGGGTATTCATAAACCGCCTGGTATACAAGTTCTCCGATCCCAAGCAGGGCGACATCGTCATCCTTGTCGACCCCATGGGCAGTCAGGATGACTTCATAAAGCGCATCATAGCAGGTCCTAACGATACGTTTGAGATGCGCAACGGAGTCGTCTATGTCAACGACAAGAAGATTTCCGAACCATATATAGCGCGTGACAAGTCGGTGGATACTATCGGTCCCATCCGCATCGGACAGGGAGAGTTTTTCGTCATGGGCGACAACCGAACCGTCAGCCAGGACAGCCGCAGGTTTGGGCCGGTTAAGAAATCTGAGATACTGGGCAAGGTTATGGTCATATGGTGGCCGCTCAGCCATGCCCGCAGCCCGTATTAAGGCCGCTCCCGCCGCGCTTAGACGCTGGTTGGTAAGCGAGGGCTACCGACTGATAGCCGGAACAGACGAAGCGGGCCGCGGAGCCCTAGCCGGACCGATCGTCGCCGCTGCCGTGATAATGCCTGCGAACAACAAACTCAAGGGCGTAAAGGACAGCAAAAAACTCACACCCGGCCAACGTGATACCTGGTATCTATTGATTGAACAACATGCGCTGGCCGTCGGTCTTGCGGAAGTCAGCCCGTCGGACATCGACCGGGACGGCATTCAGCATGCCAACATGACCGCCCTCGAACAGGCAGTCGCAGCCCTGACAGATCGTCCGGACTGCGTGCTTGCCGACTGGTATGAAAATCCTGGATTTGCCGTGCCTTGGCACGGCGTCGTTAATGGCGAGGAATCCCATCCGGCCATTGCGGCTGCGTCGATAGTCGCCAAGGTAAGGCGGGATCGAATCATGATCGAGCTATCCGAACAGTACCCGGAATACGGCTTTGCGGGGCACAAGGGCTATGGCAGCGCCGCGCACCTGCAAGCTTTACGCAGCCACGGTCCGTCTCCGGTGCACCGCTTATCTTTCGCGCCGTGCCGAGAGACCGCATAGTATACTATTCCCATGGAAACATTGATTACTGTTTTGCTGGTCATAGTGGTTGTTGGGCTGGTGATCGCCATTGGCGCCGTGGGGCGCCAGAGCCAGACGCTCCGGTTGGAGATCGCGGACCGACTTAACGCGATGAATACGCAGCTAATGGAGACTACCGGACGCATTGACAGCAGGCTGGACGGCGCCAACCAAACTTTATCCGGCGTACAACATCATCTGGGCGAACTGGGAGCCGCCAGCCGGCGTATACTCGAGGTTTGCCAGGACATTTCGGCTCTGCAGGATGTTCTAAAGCCGCCGAAGATGAGAGGCATTCTGGGCGAAGTCTTGCTGCAAGAGGTTTTGACCCAGATATTGCCCGGTAACTGTTCGTTCCAATACTGTTTTAAATCCGGTGCGACCGTTGACGCCGTTATTCGCCTGGGCGACCGCTTAGTTCCGGTCGACGCCAAATTCCCCTTAGAGAGTTTTCGCAAAATGGTTGACGCCGCAGGCGACGATCAGAAGGCCAAATGGCGCCGCCAATTCGCGTCTGACGTTAAGAAGCATGCCGACGCCATTGCCGAGAAATACATCCTGCCGGACGAAAACACGTACGATTTCGCCTTGATGTATTTGCCGACGGAAAGCATTTATTACGAGGTTATCGCGCGCGACGACGCCACCGGCAGCAATGCGGCAGACTACGCGGTCAGCCGCAAGGTTATTCCTGTCTCACCTAGCACGACCTTTGCATATCTGCAGACCGTCATGCTGGGGTTGCGGGGTTTAAAGGTCGAGGAGCGGGCGGCTGAGATCGTTGATTTGATCAGCCGGGTAAGAGGGGACGTCGGACGATTTGCGAGTGATTTCGAAACCCTGGGCACTCATTTGAAAAATGCCGCCGGCAAATACGACGAGGCCGACAGACGGCTCAATAAGATAAGCCTTAAGCTGGACAAAGTGGAGACAATAGATGACTGACTCAGCCAACAAACGTCCCGTAAATCACGACGAGTGCGAACTCGCGCTCAAAATGTTTGATGATTTCCCGGCGCTGATATGGCGCAGCGGGCTCGACGGCAAATGTGACTATTTCAACAAGATCTGGCTCAAGTTTACCGGCCGCACTTTGGAGCAGGAGCTGGGAGACGGCTGGATTGAAGGCGTTCATCCGGACGACTTAGACAGGTGCGTTCAGACTTACTTGGACGCTTTCGACAAGCGCGAGCCGTTCGAGATGGAGTATCGTTTGCGGCGGTACGACGGCGTCTACCGCTGGATAAAGGATTTCGGCCGGCCTTACGAAGGGCTCGACGGCACGTTCGGGGGATACGTCGGCTCCTGCTATGACGTCACCGAGACCAGGGAGTACGCCGAGAGCATGGCTTTCATGGCCGCCCACGATCCCTTGACCGGAGTCGCCAACCGGCGCGCCCTGCAGGAAGCGCTTGAGCGAGCGGTCGCGCGAGCGGCGCGCGGCCGGATTAGCTCCCTGCTCTTCATTGACGTCGATTTCTTCAAGAAAGTTAACGACACTTTTGGACACGAAGCCGGTGACAATACTTTGCGCGATCTGACCGTCGCTTTAAAGCGCTGGATCCGGAAAGAAGATATGCTGGGCCGCGTCGGCGGGGACGAGTTTGCCGCCCTGTTGGAAGGCCAGGGAGTCGATGAGGCGCTGCTGGTTGCCGAGCGGATGCGCCAGGAGGTTGACGGCTACCGCGACGGCGATTGGGATTTCAATTTGACCCTCAGCATAGGCGTGGCTGCGATTGACGGCACCACTGCGCCGGATGACGTGCTGGGGCATGGCGACACGGCCATGTATCAAGCCAAACAAACCGGACGCAACAGGATTGTCGTCTTTGTCCCCTAGAGCTGGATGAGCGGGACCGGCCGGCCAGGGAGTGCACGGAAGGCATACATCTGCCTGATTGTTGCGGCAACGGCTATTCTCGCGTTGACCGCGCGTCATCTAGTAAGCGGCGCCGCAGCGCCACCCGCGGGCGGATTATTCCCCAGCCTGGTCAACGAACGCGTCATGATTATATCCCCACATCCGGATGACGAATCATTAGCCTGCGCCGGCGTTATTCAGCGCGCTGTTCGCGAGGCCGAAGCGGTCAAGGTTGTCTGGGTAAATGACGGCGACGCTAATCCGACGGCGGCGCGTTTGTTTAGTCTGGGACGCAAGCCTGACGCAGCGGCTTATCGGCGTCTCGGCGATCTTCGCCACCGCGAAGTTGTGCAGGCCGCCGCCGACTTGGGCCTGACAAAGACTTCTTTGGTATTTCTATGCTATCCGGATGGCGCCACGAATTCATTATGGCGACGGGACCGGGTCCGGATCCATCGCGGCGCGAACGGCCGCACAACGGTACAGAACAACGGCCATGCCTGGCATCCCGGCGCGCCGTACACTGGACTTTCCCTAGAGCGCGATCTGACCTCTGTGGTAAAGGACTTTCGGCCTACGGTTGTGATCTATCCCGACCCCACTGATGTTCATCATGACCATTGGGCGACGGCGCTATTCACGGGGGAGATTCTGCACGGTTTGAGCTATAGCGGAGCCTCATTCACCTACATTACCCATCATGGCTACGGGTGGCCTTGGCCGCCTTGGTTCGATCCCGGGGGCTCGATAATCGTGCCGGAAAACGACACGGGGAGCCGCCGCCCGCTGACGCTTAACTTACCCGGGGCGGACGAGGCAAGGAAACTTAGAGCGTTGTCCCGCTTCCAGTCACAAGGCGGCTTACTGGCTCCGTCAATCAACTCGTTTGTACGGGTAAATGAGGTTTTCTATGCTAAACTGTAGGCGACAAATCTAGGCCGAAGACAGGGAGGTCGGACGTGAATAAGGGCGCGAAAATCGGGATAACTGTCGGTGTAGTGATTGTTCTGTTGTTGTGCTGTTGTGTGACGGCAGGATTCGGCTGGTACTTTGGTTTCGGACCCGGGTCATATCAGACAACGTCGGCCAAAACATTGATCGACGCGGCGAACAAGAAATACTCGACTGTCGTAGACTCGGGCGAGGGCATGAATACTTCGGCTTCGACTCTTGGGTCCGAGCTGACCAAAGACACGTCCACGGCGTCAATCCAGCACTTTAAGGACGAAGTCACCAAGCTGGAAAGCTTGTCCCAAGAGGGCATCGACCTTCTGGACTCGGCGGACAAAGATTTGATTGCGGCCGCAAAACTTCGTTTGCCGGAATGGGAGAAGTCATACATCAATACCCTGACACGCCGCGATGCGGCTGCGCGCGCCGGTCTCGAATCTCTCATGAAGGCATTTTCCGAGAGCCGTAAGATGGTCGGTTCTCTGTCCTATGTAATCGACGGTGTGGATCGGATGACAACAGGTTTCGCTGTTATCGATCAAGTTACGACCGCGATGAGCTCCGGTGACTACGCGGGCGCGCTCGCGAAGGTGAACGAGGCAGACGCGTCGCTGGCGGCGGCGGAAACCGCGCTTAAGACGGCTAACGAATCCATCGACTCCCAGGATATCGCGAACATGATGACCGTAAGCGCGAAGTTCCGCGAGGTACTGCCGGTCATGCGCAGCTTCCTGCAAGCGGCGCAAGCGCAAGACATAACTACGATGACCAAGCTGCAAGATGAGTTAACCGCCAAGCTGGAAGCTGCTTCAACGGCGGCGAACTCCGTCGGAGCGACGGGCGACTTTAGTACTTGGTTTGAAAAGTCGATTAAGAAATACGAGGACGAATTTACAGCCAAATTTGCGGAGGCCGATAGGCTGGAGAAAGAAGCGGTCTCCCTCTATAACAAGAATATCAAATAGTCCGGCGTAAACTAGGAAAGGGCAATCCATGGAGAAGGTTTTAGTCGCGTACGCCAGCAGGCACGGTTATACGAAAGAAGCGGCCGAGACAGTCGCAGACAGTCTTACAGGGCTTGGTTTAAAGGTCGACACGATGCCTGCCGGAGACGTTAACAACTTGACGGACTACGATTTTGTTGTCCTGGGAACCGCCGTCAAGGGCGAGGATGTCTTGCCCGAGGCTGTCGAGTTTATGGAGAAGTGGCGGGACGATATGCGCGGCAAGCCGGCCGCGTTTTTCGCGCTCAGCATGCTGATGGCCGACCCGACTGAGGAAAACCGCAAACACGTCGCGGCCGTCTTAAATAAGCTTCGCTTCGAGCAGAGACCTTGGGACCTCGGGATATTTGGCGGGGTCCGCGATCCAAACAAGCTAAGCACGGTGTTGCGCTGGTCAGTAAAACAAACCAAAGCGCCGCTGGGTGATTTTCGTGACCCGGCCGCCATGCGGACATGGGCGGAGCGCTTGGGCAAGCGCATCCTGGAAGGTAAACCATACTGATTTAGAGAGGCAGAATGCCGCAACCGCATGACAAGAAGATAGGGATTTATCCCAGGATGCCGGAGCGTGTGGTGTCGGCGCGCACGCTGATCATTTTCTTAGCAGTATTACTTACCCTGGCCATTCCCTCGTTGTTGGCTTTTCGTCAATACAAGATAAGTCTGATGAACGAATCCAAGCAAGCCGTCACGAGAGCCGTGCTGGCATATCGAGACGTACTGGCCGTGCAGTTAAGCGAGCGCCTCGGCCACCTCAGCGGTCTAACCGCCTTCGTTTTGTCCAACCCGGCTCCGAGCGAGCTGAACAAGGAATTCGATTCTTTTGCGCAAGGGCTGGTGGCAAGAGACCCGGGAATCCGCGCTGTTGAGATTGCGCCCAACGCAGTCATTGCATATATCTATCCGCGCCAAGGCAACGAAGCGGCGCTAGGTGCCGACCTTTTGCATGACAAGAGACAGGCTGTGCAAGAAGACGTCAAACTGGGCATCGCTACCAAGAGGACGATTGTCGGCGGTCCATACGAGCTCTTGCAGGGCGGACGAGGATTCGTCGCCAGAGAGCCGATATTCAACCCGGACGGCAGTTTTTATGGCACCACTCAGATTGTGTTTAATGTGGCTCAGCTGGTCAAGGAAACCGGTCTTGACAGCCGAGCGTCACAATATGATCTAGCTCTGCGCAGCCGGTCAGGGGAGATTCTTTATGAGAAAGCGCACGTGTTTTCGGGCAGCCCGATCGTGCGGAGAATCTACATACCCGGTGGTTTTTGGGAGGTTGCCGCAATCCCGAAGGGCGGCTGGGTCGCGGCCGTCACCGCTGCGCAAAATGAGGCGTTGTTCAGCGGAACAGCCATTGTTTTACTGCTCACCATAATCGTTACTGGCGTACTGGACAGACAGCGCTACCTGGGGGAGGCGGTTGCCTACCGGACGATGGAGTTGGAGCACGCTGCGTCCTTCCCGCGTCAGAATCCCAACCCCATAGTTGAATTCGATAAGGCGGGAGCGTTGATTTTCAATAACGACGCGGCGACGCAAACTCTGCAGCAAGCCGGGGTTGCCGGCCAATTTGATCTGTTTAAGCCGGCGGACTATGACTCCAGCGTGACCGCGACCGCCCGCCGGAGAAAGGCGCCTACCCTATACCGGGAGGTTAAGATCGGTGAGCATTTCTTCGGGGAGACTATCGTCCCGTCGGACGAGGAATTGGGAGTACGCATATATACGATTGACATTACCGACAAGAAGACATATGAAGCGGAATTGGTGGAGAGACAGAACCAATTGGTCGCAAGCTACAAGGACTTGGACCGCTCGCTGACTATGTATGCTGTCCTGAGTGACATTAACGAGAATTCTCTGCGGATCGCGGACCGGAAGCGACTAAGCGCAGCGGTATGCGAGACTCTCGTAAAGCAAGCCGGGTACAAGTGGGTGGCCGTTCTGATGCGAGACGGGAAGTCAGGTACGTTCAAAACCTCTGCCTGGCAAGGCTCGCCGGCTGATTTCGCGTCCTCCCTGGACAGGTATCTGGACAATCTAACCGACGACGACCCGGTTCTCGGTGACCTGATAGGAAAGGCAAAAAGCGTGGTGTGTACTAATTTGAGCGACGAGAAGGTCACGCAAGAATGGCGCGAAATGAACGCCCGAGCGGGGTTCGCGATATCGGGCGCTTTCCCCTTAGTCAAGGACCGGGCGATCGTTGGGGCGATTATCGCCTTTAGCGGCGATCCCGGTTTGTGAACTGAATCAGAGATACGACTCTTGGAGAGAGTCGCCGGCAACATCTCGTTCACGTTAGACGCACTGGAACGCCAGAAGGAACTTAAGCAAAGCTATCGGCATATCAACAAGGCGATGGAAGATTCCGTCAAGGCGATAGCAACCTTGGCCGAACACAAAGACCCCTATACGGTCGGCCACGAGCGGCAAGTGGTGCAAATTGCCTTGGCTATCGCCGAGGAGATGAAACTGCCAAAGAATGACCGCCAGGGCCTGCGGATAGCGGCGACGCTGCACGACGTGGGCAAGATATATGTGCCGGCGGAGATACTGAGCAAACCGGGCAAACTTACCGAGCTGGAGTTCCGGATGATCATGGTTCACCCGCGCTATAGTTACGAAGTATTAAGTGAGATAGACTTCCCGTGGCCGGTCGCGGACATCGCGTTGCAGCATCACGAGCGGATGGACGGTTCCGGCTACCCCCAGGGCCTGAAGGGAGATGACATAAGGCTGGAGGCCCGTATTCTCGCCGTTGCCGATGTAATCGAGGCAATGGCCAGCCATCGCCCCTATCGCGCCGCGCTGTCTCAGGAAGAAGCGCTAAATGAAATCAGTAAAAACGCCGGCAAACTATACGACAGAGATGTCGCCGCGGCTGCTTTGGCTGTATTTAAGCGCGGCTTTAAACTATGACAGCGGCTAAGCCTATAACGGACGACAAATTCACTCGCTTAGTGGCGGGGATTCCGATACCGACTCCATCCCCGCGTTCCTTTGGCATCTTTATTACGATATTTGCCGTTATGGCCGGGTTGTTGCTGGCCTATTTGCCCGGCTATCGCCAAGCTCTCATAAAGAAGGAAAGGGCGGCCGTTGAAAGCCACGTCGCCCCCTACGGCCAGGCTCTATCGGCGACAGTCTTCGAGAAAGCGGGTATTGTTTACGGCGTGACCGCGTTTGCCAAATCGAACCGGGACATCCCGGCCAACAGCGAAATGTTCAACAGGTTCGCGTCCGGCCTTATTCCGCGCGACAAGAGCATCGTGACTATCGGCATAAGTCCGGGCGGAGTGATACTCAACATCTACCCACCCAGCTCTAAATCGTTAGGACTGGATTTGTTGCACGATCGCCGGCCCGATGTCCGGCGCGATGTCGCCAAGACAATACAGGCGCGAAAGGCGATGATCGCAGGGCCGGTTCTGCATGCTTCGGGCAAGACGGTAATGGTCATCCGGGACCCCATATTCAACGAAAACGGGTCTTTTTGGGGGATAACAAATGTCGCCTTTGATAAAGAACTGCTCATCCAGGGAAGCGGCATTGACGAACTGGATAAGACGCTTGATATAGGCGTCAAGGAGCAAGCCGGCGATAATCTGGACATGGACAAGACCATCTTCGCGCGGGACCCCGTAATCGTAACAGTCGCGGTGCCCGGCGAAACCTGGCTCATCGGAGCAAGGCCTAAACAGGGCTGGGAGGGCGCGATCAAAGCGGACTATTGGAGTTTCGCGGCGGGCGGATTAGGTTTGATATTTGTCCTGGCGACCCTCATGACCGGGGCGATCGACAGGCAAAACATATTGGTGAGAGCGGTGGCGCGGCGCACCGCCGAGCTGGCCGAAAAGAACGACATCATAAGTAATACGTTCAACGGGACGGTCAACGCGTTGGCCTCGTTCGCCGAACACAAGGATCCGTATACGGTTGGTCACGAACGGCACGTGGTGCAAATCGCCATGGCCGTGGCCGAGAAAATGGATATGCCCAAAGAGAGACGGGAGGGCCTGAGGATAGCGGCGGCGTTGCATGACGTAGGTAAGATGTACGTCCCGATGGAAATACTCAGCAAACCAGGCAAACTAAGCGATCTCGAATTAAGCATGATTAAGGTCCATCCCACCTATAGCCATGAGGTGCTCAAGGAAATCGACTTTCCCTGGCCGGTCGCGGAGATCGTTTTGCAGCATCATGAAAGAATGGACGGGTCGGGATACCCGCAAGGGCTAAAAGGAGAGGACATCCTTCTTGAGGCGCGCATTTTGGCGGTCGCCGACGTAATCGAAGCGATGGCTAGCCATAGGCCTTACCGGTCGGCTTCTACCTTGAACAAGGCTTTGGCAGAGATTAAAAAGAACCGGGGGCTGTTGTATGACGCAGCCGTCGTCGACGCCACGTTGGCTGTTTTCAAGCAAGGCTTCAAGTTAACGGAAAGGTAGACACTATTTAGCCACCTCCAGTCTGGGAACGGTATGGTGTTGTCGTTTCCAGGTGTCGAGTGAGGCGCGAAAAACGGCTCTTTCTCCGAATTTATCCCGGATGGCATCGACGGCTACTGTAAGTTCCTTGTTTTTCCGCTCGATTATGTCGAAAACCGATAGCTGGATGCCATCTTCCGTCCTTATCAGGCGGCTGACGGACACCCCGATCAAGGTCGGCGGATACTGTTCGACAAGCTCGCTTTCCCGGTCAAACAGGGCAACGGCGACGGGATAGATATCCTTGGCTTCCTGGGTGAAATAAGCGGTGGTTTTGGAACGGGAGATTGAGAACATGCGGGCCAGCGACAGGCGCAGCGTTATAGCCCGGCCGTAATAGCCCTCCCGGCGCATACGCCGCGCCACGCCTTCCGTAAGTCCCAGGAGCAGCCGCTTCAGTTCGCGCTTGTCGGATATGCCGCTGCCCAGGGCGTGCGTATGGCCGAAGGATTTAACTATCTCTCTGGCTTGGCGACCGGCGACGACGGAACCGTCTATGCCTAGCGACGCGTTGTGCAGCGCCGCTCCCACTATGCCGAATTTAGCCGTCAGATAATCGACCGGGACGTCCGCGAGGTCGCCGATGGTCTTGACGCCGATGGCGTCGAAGTGGCGTTTCATCCGCCGGCCGACGCCGACGATATCCCCGACCGGCAGGGGCGCGAAAACGTCGGGCAGGTCGTCCGGCTCGATGACGGTGAACCCATCGGGCTTGTTGAACTCCGAGGCCATCTTGGCCACCAATTTATTGGGGCCGACGCCGACGGAAGCGGTCAAGTTGAGTTCATTTTGAATGGCTCGCTTGATTTCCAGAGCGACGCGAGCGGTTCCGCCAAAGAGGTGTTTGACCTTGGAGGCGTCGATAAACAGCTCGTCTACGGAATAAACCTCGACAATATCGGAATAACGCCGGCAGATCTCCTTGATTTGACGGGTTGTATGGAGATATTTGTCATAGTTGCCCGCGATGAAGATGGCATTTTTGAGCACCTTCTTCGCCTCCAACACGGAAACGCCGGCTTTGACTCCGTAAGTCCGGGCTTCGTAAGAGGCTGCCGAGACCACGCCGCGCAAGGAGTTCGGGTCGTCCGTATGGCAGACGACCAAAGGACGGCCGCGGTAAAGGGGCATGTCGCGTTGTTCGACCGACGCGAAATAGGCGTCCATGTCCAAGTGAATGATATCGGAGGCGGTCGCCAGCGGGGGAGAGTCTACGGCCGCGCTATCCCGGGGTATGAATCCTGTCAAGACGCCACTCCATTTTATCCGTGTCCAGGGCGATCTCGTAGACGTCGTCGCCGCCGCAACCGACCGCGTAATGCAGTTGTTTGGCCCGGCCCAGACGGTTGTCGTAGGCGCCGTGGATATCCTTGACGCCGTAGACGCGCCGCCGCCAAACGAAGGCCTCGGGCCGCAGACGGCCGTCGGCAAAGATGGCTTTTACCCGGATGGCTTCCTTGATTTCCTCGATCATGTTTTAACCTCGTTAATACGAACAAGTGTTCGTGGTGGAAAGATAGTGTAGCACCCTGGATTGAGGGTTGCAAGGGTGAGTTGCTTCGGCGCTCACTTCGCGGGCGCCTCGCAATGACGTAGAGCGTTTACGATAGGTTTCTGTTCTTGGGAGGTTGCTTCGTCCTCCGAACAATCATTCGGAGTCCTCGCAATGACGTAGAGCGTTCTCGTTTCTTGGCCTTTGTTTTTGGTTCTGGGAGGTTGCTTCGGCACTCACTTCGTGAGCGTCTCGCAATGACGTAGAGCGTTTACGCACGGTTTTATGCTCGTTGTGATATTAATTAACTATGCCGCGAACGCATTATGTCTATATTTTAGCCAACAAATATAACAACGCTCTCTATATCGGTGTCACCAACAACCTCAGAGAGCGCGTATATCAGCACAAGCACACAGAAGCTTTCTCGCACACATCTAGATACAACATCACCAAGCTTGTATATTTTGAGAGTTTTGAATATGTCGAAAAGGCCATTGCGCGCGAGAAACAGCTTAAGGGCGGTTCGCGAGGCAGAAAAGACGCGCTGATAAACGAACATAATCCTACATGGCGGGAACTTAAACCATAACCATAAAACAGACGCTCGACGCGCACGCTCTACGTCATTGCGAGGAGGCGGTTTCTGCCGACGAAGCAACCTCCCAAGAGCAAAAACCTCTCACAGCTCTATCATAGACGCCCTACGTCATTGCGAGGAGGCGGTTTCTGCCGACGAAGCAACCTCCCAAGCAGCAACCTACGACTTTAGTATTTCCATCATGATCATCGCGTTATTGACGGCATAGTCGCGGAAGCAGTTATTGAACATGACGAAAGTCTGGTCGGCGTTGACGCTCAAATCTTTGACGTGGCCGGCGATATCGAACAGTTCGTCCTGGGTGTATTCATAAGCAAACCGCTCCGCCGCCGTAATGCCGCGCTTGTTCCAGGCGGCCTTATTGCGGCCGTGCAGGCGAATATAGGCAACCGGAGTTGTGGCGTGATAAACGGGAGGCACGGTCGTCGGCGGGTCGAACTGGGGCTCGTCGACTGATACGTAGGTCAGACCGCGTTCGGCCAGGAACTTCAAGGTGGCCGCCTCCTGAGCGCCTGTCATCCAGGACGGTTCGCGGAACTCGACCGCCAGATTGAAACCGGGCAGTTCGGTCTGGCACAGCTCCAGGTAATCGAGACTCTTCGTCTCCGGCTTGAACCAAGGTGGGAATTGAAACAGCAGACAGCCGAGTTTGCCGGCGGCCTGGGCCGGACGCATCGCTCCCGCGAACATCCGGAAAGCGAGTCGGCGCGCTTCATCGGATATATCACGGTCATTCAGACGGGTGTATTTCTGTGCGTTGGCGGGCAAGAGTTCCCGCAGCGGTTTCGGAAGGGCGTCCGGGTTAACGCCGTGGCCGGTCAAGAGGCCGAAAGCTTTGTAATGCAAAACGAAGTCGGCCGGCACACGCTGGGTTTGGAGAGCGACCACGGCATCAGAGGGAAGAGCGTAGAAAGAGGAATCGACCTCGACGGTATTGAAGCGAGTCGCGTAGAAGCGCAACCGCTCCTCCGCGCTCATAGTTCGCGCCGGGTAAAATGATGACTCCCTGGTTAATGTCGGGTCGGTCCAAGAACAGGTTCCTATATAGTTCATAATTTAATGTTAATATATTCGCCTCCATAGACGAAATCAGGCCCATTAAACTATAATCAAAGTGCTAACCCTCTGGTGACGGGAGTTGACGCCATGGCAGGGCAGAATAAAGGCAAGAAAGATATCCCGCGTGACATTCAGGCCGACTACCATTTGATCGCTGAGGCGGCCGAAGATAGCATCTACATCATCGATTCCGATATGCGTGTTGTTTATGTCAACGCCTATGGCGCCAGCCGGTTGGGCGGCAGTCCTCAAATGATCAAAGGTCAAACAATCACGGACCTATTTCCCCCACAGGCAGCCAAACATCAGCTCGAGAGCCTGGCGCGCGTTTTTGAGAATGGTAAGACGGTTTTGCACGATGATTGGTCCGCGTTCGGCGACCAAAATGTCTGGCTGAGCACGCGTTTAGTGCCGGTAAAAGACGAAACCGGAAAGGTGCGAGCGATAATTGGTTTTTCACGCGACATTTCAGACCGCAAGGTCGCGGAGATCGCCTTAGAAAGAAGCGAGGCGGAACTGCAGCAACGGCTAAAATACGCCAACGGCGTCAGCAGCCTAGCCGAGGCGATTATCTCGACCGAGGACCGGCAAGGACTGTTAAATCAGATGGTGGAGACGGTCGGGGCTACTCTCGAACTTGACCGGGTGTTGATTTACCGGGTGGATTTTGATGAGAACGTCATAAGCGGGCTAAGCGAGTGGCTAAATCCGGACGCGCCGGGCATAAAGTCGACCAAGAATGATTTTCCGCTAGATGTATTTTTGCGCGGCGCTGTGTATCTGTGGAAGAAACGGAAGCCGTTGACAAGCGACTACAACAAGGTCAACCCCTTGTTAGTCGGCGATGGTTCGTCGGAGCTGCTGCACGGCGAGATGGGCATTAAGAGCTTGTTGTGGTACCCGTTCTTTTATGAGGACAAGAAGTTCTATGCGCTGGTATTCAATCAAGTCACGGAGCGCCGCGATTGGACGAAAGACGAGGTCGAGTTTACCGGCGCCTTGGCCAAACAGATAACTGTAGCAATACAGAAGCTGGATATCGTCCGGGCCCGTGATATAGCCGACGCGGCGCTGCGGGAAAGCCTACTGCACTTGCGCCGCATGGTCGAGGAGACGGTTAACGCTTTGGCCGTTACCGCGGAAAAAAAGGATCCATACACCGCCGGGCATCAGGAGCGAGTGGTGACGCTGGCAACCGCCATCTCGCGTTTGTTGGGTCTTAGCGAGGATCGGATAGAGGGAGTCAGGATCGCGGCCATGGTTCACGATATAGGGAAGATCTACGTTCCGGCCGAGATATTGGCAAAACCGGCGCAACTAAGCGAGCTGGAATTCGGGATGGTGCGCGGGCACTCACAATTCGGCGCAGATATTTTGGAAAACATTGACTTTCCGTGGCCGATCGCCAAGGCGGTGTTGCAGCATCACGAGCGCCTGGACGGCAGCGGCTACCCTAAAGGACTGAAGAACGGCGAGATATGCCTGGAGGCCAGAATCCTGGCCGTGGCGGATGTCGTCGAATCAATGTGCAGCCACCGGCCGTATCGTGCCAAGTTCGGCTGCGGACAGGCCCTAGACGAAATCAAGGCCGGCCGGGGAATCCTGTACGACGAAGCTGTAGTTGACGCCTGCGCGCAGCTGTTTGCGGACGGCTACAAGTTCGATTGACGCCCGAGTTTGGCGTTTCGCCGCCGCCATCGCTATAATGAAAGACTTGAACGTCGGGCGGTAGCGCAGCTTGGTTAGCGCACTAGACTGGGGGTCTAGAGGCCGCGGGTTCGAATCCCGCCCGCCCGACCACTTCGTTTTATCGAGCAATCCTTAAATACTTTCTGCGAAAGGGTCTAAGTGTCCAGCTACGCGTCGGTAATAATTGATATTTCGGCCAAAGGCATCGACCGCCCCTTTGAGTATGAGATCCCGGACGCGCTCGCCGGCCGTGCTAAGGTCGGCTCAACAGTCGTAATACCTTTTGGCAAGACATCCCGCCTCGGCTATGTTATTGACGTTTTGGCCGAACCGTCTAGAAGCAAACACCAAACGATTACGGCGGTCTTGGATGAACCGCTCGCTTTCGATGAAACCATGGCGGAACTCGCGATTTGGACGGCCGAGAAGTATGTCTGTTCGGTATCTGACGTTCTTCGCTTGATGCTGCCCCCGGGTCGGAGCCGCCGGCTGCGGCAGGAAAATCCGACAAGTGATGGGGCACCACGCTATTCGATATCTCAACCTCAAGTAAACACTAAGAAGGAAAGATACGCCAAGCTCATGGTTTCTGCTGACGCGGCCAGACAGGCGGCCCTTGAGCTGAGCCGGGCGCCGCGCCAGGCGGCAGCGTTGCGCGCTCTGGCTGACGACGGCCCGTTGCCGGCTCACCGGATAGCGGCATTCGCCGGGGCTTCATCGGCCACGCTTCGTGCTCTGGCGGGCAAGGGTCTCGTCGCACTTTACATGGAAGACACCTATCGGGAACCAGATTTTACATATCCCGAAGAGCTGCCGCTCGACCTGCAACTTACCGCGGAGCAACGTCAAGCGCTGACTTCCATAACCGAGTCTAACACCAGTACCTCTCCGTTTTTGCTGCAGGGCGTGACTGGGAGCGGTAAGACAGAGGTCTACCTGCGCGCCATCGAGCAGGTTCTGGAGCGTGGACAGACGGCCATTGCCCTCGTTCCCGAAATCGCACTCACACCGCAAACGGTCAGCCGCTTCCGGACGCGTTTTGGCGAGAGGGTCGCGGTTCTGCACAGCGGGCTGGGTCTCGGCGAGAGGTATGACCAGTGGCGGCGGATTCAGGACGGCAGCTACTCGGTTGTCGTGGGAGCGCGCTCGGCGGTTTGGGCGCCTGTCGATAACCTCGGTCTAATCGTCATCGACGAAGAGCACGAGCCTAGCTACAAACAGGACCGAACGCCCCGCTATCACGCGCGCGATGTCGCTATCAAACGCGCGGAGCTGTCCGGGGCCGGAGTCATATTGGGGAGCGCGACGCCTTCCGTCGAGAGCCGCTACCGTGCCGACAAAAAAGATTACCATCTGGTAAGGCTGACCAAGCGCATTGAGGATCGGCCGATGCCGGCTGTCGAGATTGTGGACATGAAGTCAGCGGAGCGGGTTGGCGAGTCAGGTTTCTTCAGTACGCGGTTGTTGGACCAACTAAGCGAGACGATAAGGCGCGGTGACAAAGCTATCTTGTTTCTTAATCGCCGCGGTTTCGCCAACTTCATCATCTGCCGCGACTGCGGTCACGTAATAAACTGCGTGCGCTGCAACGTGTCATTGACTTACCACAGCCGCGAGAGGACACTTCTGTGCCATCACTGCGGCTTTACCGAGCCGGCGCCATCGCTCTGTCCGGAATGCGGAGGCCGATCCATCGGCTTCTTCGGTGCCGGCACAGAGCGAGTCGAATCCGAGCTCAAGGAGCTGTTCCCGGAAACCCCGGTTACGCGGATGGATTCTGACACCACTACGGCCAAAGACGCGCATCGCACGAAACTCGGCTCATTCCGAGCTCAGGCCGGAGGAATCCTGCTGGGTACGCAGATGATCGCCAAGGGTCTTGATTTTCCCGACGTTACTTTTGTAGGCATTATTAATGCGGACACAGCCTTGAATCTGCCCGACTTTCGCGCCGGCGAGCGGACCTTTCAGCTGATGATGCAGGTGGGCGGGAGAGCGGGACGAGGGACATCGCCGGGCTCGGTCATAGTGCAGACGTATAACCCCGACAACTACGCTATTCAAGCGTTGCTCACGGGCGACTACGACACCTTCTATGAGCACGAAGTGACGTTACGCGACGCCTTGGATTATCCGCCTTTCTCAGAATTGATCAATATAGGAGTCTCGGCCAGTGACGAAGACGCCGCCGTGTCTTTGGTTAATCGCGCGGCGGAGATGGTTCGGGACAAGATGGAGGCAGGTCTCCTGCCTGGCGTCAAAGAGCTCTTGGGGCCGGCTCCGGCTCCTCTGAGCCGCCTTAAGAACCGTTACCGGTGGCATCTTTTGCTAAAAACAGACGGAGACGCCGCGACAAAACGTTTCTTGCGGGACGCCTACAGCGGACTGGTGCCTCGTGAAGTGCGCGACGCGCCCGCCTTGACCTATGACGTCGACCCTATGAGTCTCCTCTGATATGCTTATTAGTGGAGGTTCGTAATGGTCCTAGCAATTCACAAATTGGGAGACCCGGTTCTTAGATATCCGATTCCGGAAGGCGATATCGACCAGGCCGAACTCAAGAAGATAATCAGAGACATGACCGATACCCTGCGTGAAGCAAATGGTTTAGGTCTTGCCGCCCCGCAGGTGGGAATCCTAAAGCGAATTTTCGTCTACGATATGGGCGAAGGTCCGCGCGTCATGCTTAATCCACAGGTGGTGTGGGAAAGTGACGAAACAGAGGAAGACACGGAGGGCTGCTTGAGTATTCCCGGCGGCGAAGTAATCGTTCGCCGCTGCACCGCGGTGAAAGTCAGAGCGCTCGACGAGCTGGGGGAAGCGCGGGAGATAGAAGCCGAGGGCTTACTGGCCAGGATGTTTCAGCATGAGATCGACCACCTGAACGGATTGATGATCATTGACCGTACAACGGAAAAGGATCGGCGGCGCCTAATCAACGACATGATCAGGGAGGACCGAGAATAATCCGGATAGCCTACATGGGTACGGGCGACTTTGCCGTCCCGCCGCTACTGGCTCTCGTGGAGAGCCGCCACGACGTAGTGGTGGCAGTCAGCCAACCTGATCGGCCACGGGGCCGCGGCCTGAAGACGACTCCTACACCGGTGCATTTTGCCGCCGCCGCGCAGGGGATACCAGTCTGGCAGCCCGAATCATTGCGCGACGCTCCGGCGCGCGAAACGCTGATGTCTTATCAACCGGAACTGGTTGTAGTCGCCGCGTATGGGCGGATACTGCCGGCTTGGGTTTGGACTGATCCGCCGCTGGGGGCGATAAACATTCACGGGTCGATTCTGCCGCATTACCGCGGCGCGGCGCCGATCCAGAGAGCCGTGATTAATGGCGATCCCGAGACCGGCGTAACGATTGTCAAGGTTGCTCCGGAGGTTGATACCGGCGACATCCTGCTGACGGCCACGCTCCCGATCGAGGCAGACGATACAGCCGGTGACATGTTCGGCAAGCTCAGCGTAATCGGCGCCGAACTGCTATTGGATGCGCTTGATCTGATGGAATCCGGCCGCGCGGTATGGCGGCCTCAGCCGGATGCCGCAACCCAGGCTCCCAAAATCGACAAAGCCGAAGCCAAGATCAATTGGCAGGGGGACGCCATAGGCCTGAAGAACCTGGTGCGCGGTCTGAATTCCGACCCGGGCGCCTATTTCATGTTCGCCGGCAACCGCGTCAAGGTATGGCGCGCTGCCGCGCTACCTCTCGCGGTGTCCGCGGCGCCGGGCACGATAGTAGAGATCACTGATGCCGGACCGGTCGTCGCCTGCGGCTCAGGCGCTTTGCTTCTGTCAGAGGTGCAACCGGCTGGCCGGGCGCGGTTGACGGGAGCAGATTTTGTCCGCGGTTACCGGCCGCAACCAGGCGCAGTGGTAGAATAAGCTTATGTTCTTCTTCGACCCTCTATATCTGATATTGATGGCTCCCGTGTTGGCGTTCACTCTGTATGCCCAGTACAGGGTCAAGTCTGCTTTTCGCAAATACTCCCAAGTGGCGCCTCATTCAGGGTTGACTGGCGCGCAGGCAAGCCGGCGCCTATTGGATGGCAACAACCTCCAAGACGTAGCGATTGATAAGGTTCAGGGGAACCTGAGCGACAACTATGATCCACGGGCCCGCATACTTCACCTATCACCGGAGGTATACGAAGGTTTGTCTCTGGCGGCACTTGGCGTCGCTGCCCATGAAGCCGGCCACGCGATGCAGGACGCCCGCGGCTACTGGCCGATGCGCCTGCGGGCGGGCCTGGTGCCGGCCGCCAATTTCGGCAGCCAGATGGCGATTCCCTTATTTTTCGTTGGTCTTTTGGTCGTCGGTTGGTTTCATTCGTCGGCCGGGTATCTGATCATGAACATCGGCATTGCCGTTTTTGCGATTGCCGTCCTGTTTCAGATAGTGACTTTGCCGGTGGAATTCAATGCGAGCCGCCGGGCCATGGCTCAGCTAGCCGAGAGCGGGATAATCTCCGACGATGAATACCGTCCGACCCGCAAGGTGTTGAGCGCCGCCGCACTTACATACGTCGCCGCGGCCGCTTCCGCCGTGGTCACACTACTCTATCTGATTCTGCGCGGCCGCAACGATTGATGATATAATTTCAGCATAAAAGGCCTTCAGGGCAGGGTGAGATTCCCGACCGGCGGTAATCCACGCTAAGTGGAGAGCCCGCGAGCTCCGATTCGAAACATGGAGTAGATTCCGGTGAGTAAACCGGAGCCGACGGTATAGTCCGGATGAAAGAGGGCGCCGTATAATACCGTTATAGCGAACATTTACGCTCTAAACGCGGCGCTTGGTGCACTAGCATCAGGCGTTTTTTATTTGATCCGAAGGAGAAAGTCGTGGCGGAACACGATAAATTCATGCAGAGGGCGATCGAGCTGGCCGCGCGCGGATTGGGGCAAACCAGTCCGAATCCGGCCGTCGGGGCGCTCGTCGTGCAGGCGGGCGGGATCGTCGGCGAAGGCTGGCACGAGTATGCCGGCGGTCCGCACGCCGAGGTGAATGCCTTGCGCGCGGCCGGACAAGCGGCATACGGCGGCACGCTGTACGTCAGCCTGGAACCCTGCAATACCCAAGGGCGAACGCCTCCGTGCACAGACGCAATCGTCAAAGCCGGTATCAATCGGGTAATTATTGGCACGCTTGACCCGAACCCGGCAGTAAGCGGGCGAGGAGTGTTGGCCTTGAGAGCCGCCGGGGTGACCGTCGACGAGGGTCCTCTGGCCGCAGAGGCCGCGCAATTGAATGAAGCTTACAACAAATATATCGTGAGCGGTTTGCCGTTCGTGACTCTTAAAACCGCGATGAGCCTGGATGGCCGCATCGCGACCAAGACGGGCAGCTCCCGCTGGATCACCGGCGAGCCGGCTAGGGCCAAAGCCCACGGTATTCGGAGCATTAATGACGCCGTCCTGACCGGAATCGGGACGGTTTTGGCGGACGATCCGAGGCTCGATGTTCGGTTGGATGGCTACACGGGGCACCAGCCGGTTCGCATCGTAGTGGACGGCAAAGGGCGGATCCCGGCGTCAGCACTCGTCATTCAGGGCGCTCCCAAGCAGACGACCATAATCGCGACTACGGACTTGATGAGCCTGGACGCATCACAAAAGCTCAGCGAGGCGGGCGCCGAGATCATGGTCGTGCCGCGACACGGTGACCGCATCGATCTGCAACGGCTGCTGCGTGAATTGGGGCAACGGGGTCTGGTTTCAATAATGGTTGAAGGGGGAGCCGCGTTGACCACCGCATTCATTACCGAGGGTTTGGTCGACAAATATGTGTTCTTCGTTGCGCCGAAGCTTATCGGCGGCACGGCCGCACTGGGGTTTTACGGAGGCGTGGGTGTAGAAGACATCGAGGATGCCCGGGGATTGCGCTTCGATACCTGTGAAAACATTGGTGACGACATCATGATCGAGGCATACCCTTTAGAACCGTAAGAGTATTAGGAGTACAAGGATTACTAAGATGACATGGGCGTAAGCCCAGGAGAACGAGGAGCGAAGATGTTTTCGGGAATCATTGAGAAACTAGGGCACGTTGAAGAAATAGATGTGGGCGACTCGCCCCGTCTCATAATCAAAGCCGTGGACTGGCTGAATGACGTAAAGATAGGCGACAGCATTTCTGTTAACGGCGTTTGCCTAACGGTGACCGACCGTGCCGCCGATCGTTTCACGGCCGATGTCATGCCTGAGACGCTGCGCAAGACGGACCTTGGCGGCTTGCGTCCGGGAGACCCGGTGAATCTGGAAATGGCGCTGCGCGTCGGCGACCGTCTGGGCGGCCATTTCGTCAGCGGCCACGTTGATTGCGCGGCAACAATCGTCTCCAGCCAAACAGAACAAAACGCGATTATTTTGGGTTTCGAGATGGATCCGGCATTACTCGAGTTTATTGCGCCCAAGGGCAGTGTCGCGATAGACGGCATTAGCTTGACCGTTGTTGATGTCAACGATGCCGGCTTTACGGTCTCCCTGATCCCGCACACCCTAGCGGTGACGACCCTCGGGGCCAAAAATGTCGGCTCCCCGGTGAATATCGAAGTAGACATGTTGGCCCGTTACATAAGGCGGCAATCATGAGTTTCGCCACAATAGAGGCGGCGTTAGCCGACATTAAACACGGCCGTATGGTCATAGTAACCGATGACGAAGATCGCGAGAACGAAGGCGATTTCGTAATGGCGGCGGACAAGATTACCGCGTCTGCAATCAACTTTATGGCGCGTTACGGCCGCGGGCTTATTTGCCTCCCGATGACGGGTGCGCGTTTGGACGAGCTGAAAATTCCCGTCATGGTGGCGGACAATACCAGCGAACAGCAAACGGCGTTTCACGTCAGTATCGGAGCTAAAGGCAAGATAACCACGGGAATTTCCGCTCACGATCGCGCCGTTACCGCTAAGGCGGCGGTCGACCCGGCCACCAAGCCGGAAGACATCAGCCAGCCGGGGCACGTATTTCCGTTGCGCGCCCGCGAAGGAGGCGTCCTGGCGCGGGCCGGCCATACCGAAGCGGCGGTTGATCTGGCCAGGTTGGCGGGTTTGTATCCAGCGGGAGTCATTTGCGAGATTATGCAGGAAGACGGCACGATGGCCAGGGTACCCGAGTTGCAAAAGGTCGCGGCCGAGCACGGCCTCAAAATGATAACGGTTGCGGATCTTATTGAATACCGGCGACGGACGGAACGATTGATCGAACGAGAGGCCGAAGTCGATATGCCGACTCGTTTTGGCCACTTCCGGGCGGTGGCCTACCGGTCCCTGCCGGACGACAAGGCGCATGTCGCGCTGGTGAAAGGCGACGTCGCCGGACGAAAGGACGTCTTGGTGCGGGTTCATTCCGAGTGCCTAACAGGTGATGTTATGAAATCACTGCGCTGCGACTGCGGCGAACAACTGGAAACCGCGCTGGCTATGATTGAGCGCGAGGGCGCCGGAGTGCTCCTGTATATGGCGGAAGAGGGCAGAGGAATCGGACTGATAAACAAGCTTAAGGCTTACGAGCTGCAAGAACAAGGCCGAGATACGGTAGAAGCGAATCTTGATCTTGGTTTCGCGCCGGACCTGAGAACCTATGGTATCGGGGCCCAGATTCTCTCTGACCTTGGGCTGACTACAATCCATTTGATGACCAACAATCCGCGCAAGATTGTCGGATTGGAAGGGTACGGTCTGAAGGTGACAAAGCGAGTGCCGCTGCGCGTCAAAGCCCAAGCGGGCAACGTTAAGTACCTGCGGACAAAAAAGCATAAGCTCGGCCACGACCTGCTAGACGACGACCTAAAGATTTAGGGGGAGAGGCATGGCAGAAGACAGAGACCTATTTACCGAAGGCAGTATGCCGGACGCGTCCGGAATGCGCCTGGCCGTAGTCGCCGCCCGTTTTAATGCGACTATCACTGATAAATTGCTTGCTGGGGCGCTCGACGCGCTGCAGCGGGCGGGAGCGGCCGCACGCGCGACAGAAGTCTACCGGGTGCCGGGGTGTTACGAGTTGCCTGTATTCGCAAAATCGCTGGCCGACACCGGCCTATACGACGGCATTATCGCGCTTGGCGCAGTTATCAGAGGCGAGACGCCCCATTTCGACTACGTGTCCGCGGCGGCGGCGCAGGGGTTGCTGCGAGTCAGTTTAGATACAGGCGTCCCGGTCGGATTTGGCGTACTCACGACCGACAATTATGAACAAGCCGAAGCTCGCGCAGGCGGCGGTAAGGGAAACAAAGGAGCCGAAACCGCGCTGTCCGTCGTTGAAACAGCTGTGGCACTTGGTTTACAGCGCTTTTCGTCGTAGGATACAATACAAAAGCAGATACACGATTAACCGTTGAATCAAACAAAAGGAGTGGCGGACAAGCATGGATAAAGACGAGAAGCAGCGCGCCGACCTGGCCAAAGAATTATCCGGCATGTCCGACAGTGAGCTGAAGGAAACCCTAGAGAAATTAAGGGCCGAAGAAGAACGGGTTTCTTACCGGCGCCGGGTTATCCACGGAAAGATAGACGTTTTGCGCGCTGAGCTCGTGAACCGCCTTAAAGGCAAGCAGCAGCGGGGGGAACGGCTATTCACCAAGGAAGATATTGTCCGCTTGGGCGAGTTGCTGACCAAAGAATCCTCGCTAGGTGACCCGACAACGGACGAAGACCTCTTCTAGGCATTTTTCGCAGCTCATGATCGTTACCCTCACAGTTATTTCGATCCTACTGATCATCGCGGTCGTTGCCGCGGCTGCCAGCTACTATGAATACCACGGCTTCGGTTTACAGGCAGGGGTCTTCCGTAACGCTCAAAGCACCACGGATCGCTTGGCGGCGCTAACTTTCGACGACGGCCCAAGCCGCGCCTACACCCCCGCGATACTTGACATCCTGGCCGCCAAAAATGTCAAAGCCACTTTCTTCTTGACAGGGGAGATGGCCGCGGAGCACTCCGACATCGCGCGCCGAATCGTCGATGAAGGCCACGAGGTAGGTAACCATACATATAGCCATGTAAACATGATATTTCTAAAGGCCCAGGCTTTGACAGATGAAATCGACCGTGGGCACAAAGCGGTCTTGGACGCGACAGGCGTCGAGCCGGTGCTATTTCGCCCACCTCGCGGCCTCTTCAACGACACCGTTCGCCAAGTCCTGCTAACCCGCGGTTACCGGATAATCTTGTGGTCGGTCAGCGCCGCCGACTGGAGCCTCCTGAGCGCGCCGGTGATTGCCTGGCGGGTTCGGCACTACGTCCGCCCGGGCGCCGTCATACTGTTTCATGACGGCGGCGCATTAGTAAATAACGCAGGCGGGAATAGAGACAAAACCGTTGCCGTTCTACCCGGTCTGATCGATTATTTGCTTGCGCAAGGATATACCCTGGTCACGGCCGGTGAATTGGCCGACCGCGACTAACCTAAACCCTTGCCTGATACTAACGCGGGTGAGTATAATGAAGACGTTATCTCAACCTTTACTATAACCTTGTCTATGCGTAACGGAGGCGCTGATGGAGAAAGAGCACGGGCTACGGGAGGCGATCGCGAAGATTCTCACTGACGCGTTTGTCGACGTCGCTGAAGACAGAGTCGTCCACTATATAATTCGAGAGCTGCACCAGGGACGCAAAATCAAAGACATCCTCGACGATCCCTATGTGCGCAACCGCGTTAACGAGACACAGCTTGAAAAGGTAATGGAAGACGAGACCGTCCTGAAAGCCGTTGAAGACGAGATGCGCAAAGCTTTCGCGGCCTGGGACTTCAAATTCGAGGAATAATTATGAAATGTTCAGCCTGCGGCCACGTCAACGATGCCGAGGCGCGTTTTTGCGCCGCCTGCGGGTCGCTGCTCGGGGGAGACTCACCAGCAGACACCACGATCATCTATTCGCCGACCGAGATAGAGGTCGAAAAGAAAGATGAAACCGTTGCCGTCAGCCTGGATGAGCTGCGGGAAGACGTTCCTGTGCTGATGATTGAGAACGGTCCGAACCGCGGAGAGACCCGCCGGGTCGAGGGAGACGGCGTTTTGCTTGGCCGTCACCCCGAGGCCGATATTTTTCTATCCGACATTACGGTCTCGCGGGAGCACGCTCGTATCTTGCGAGATGAGGCGGGCTATGTGTTGGAAGACAACGGTAGCCTGAACGGGACTTATGTCAACCGGCAAGAGATTGAACGCGCCGTCCTGCACGATCAAGACGAGATTCAGATCGGAAAGTTCAAAATGATATTTTTGACCGCCGCGACGCGACGGTAAACGAAAAGAAGGGGGAGACGGTGGGCAGCCGCACTCTTAAGAAAGGTTATCTAAGCATCGGGGCGGTCGTAGATGGCTTGAGCAAAGATTTCCCCGACCTGAGTATCAGTAAAGTCAGATACCTGGAAGACGAAGGCTTACTCAATCCAAAACGCAGCAAGGGCGGCTATCGGCGCTATACCGAAGCTGACGCCGAGACGCTGCGCCTGATCTTGACGATGCAAAAGGAACAGTATCTGCCGCTGAAGGTCATCCGAGAGAAGGTCAGGGAAGTCGCGCGAGGCCGCCTGAACGCTAGTGAGCTGGTAAGCGGCCATTCTGATAAGAACGAAGTCACGCACGACTTGACCGACAAGAGTAAAACGATGACGGCCGACGAAGCGTCGGAAGCCGCGGGGTTGAGCGCGCGAGAGATTAATGAACTTGTCACGTACGGGTTGGTAGAGCCGGTTGACGGCCCGAAAGGCAAGTTATTCGACGCCGGAAACGTTCGCGTCATGCATCTGGTAAAGAGCCTAGCGCGTCATGGAGTAGAACCTCGCCATCTGCGGATGTACGAGAACTTCGCGCAACGCGAAAGCTCCTTTTTGACCCAGATAGTAGCCCCCATCCTACTGCAACGCAGTGAAGACGCACGCGCCCGCGCGGTAGACACGCTCGAAGACCTGGCATCTTTATCGAAAGAACTACGGGAGACTCTGCTGACAAACAAGCTGCGCGACGCGCTCGACTAGCATGGAATACGAAGCAGAGTTAGCCCGCCGGGCAGTAGAGAACTACGTGCGAACCGGCCATACGATTGAAGTGCCGGACGACGTGCCCGAGAGGCTCCTGGAGCCTGCCGGCGTTTTCGTCTCCCTCAAGGAAGGCGGCCAGCTTAGAGGTTGTATCGGCACGATCGGTCCCACTGAACCGAGCGCCGCAGCCGAGATTATCAGCAGCGCCGTACTGGCGGCCTCGCAAGACCCGCGTTTCTCGCCGATTGACCCGGTTGAGCTGCCGGAGATATCGTACTCCGTCGACATTTTGGGTAAGCCGGAGCCAGCCCCCGGTCCCGATGCGCTAGATCCGCGGCGGTTCGGCTGCATTGTCGAGTGCGGCGGACGGCGGGGATTGCTGCTTCCGGATCTAGAAGGAATCGATACGCCCGCCGAACAGATAGCTGTCTGCCGCCAAAAGGGCGGAATCGGACCGGATGAACCGGTCCAATTGTACCGTTTCACTGTCGAACGGCGGCGCTAAATCACCATGAACAGGCCGGCTCAACTCGTCGCCGCAATCGTCGGCCCGACCGCTTCCGGCAAAAGCGCCATCGCAATCGAGATTGCGCGCCGGCTGGAAGGCGAGATAGTGTCGGCTGATAGCATGATGGTCTATCGCGGGCTAGACGTCGGAACCGCGAAGCCGCCTGAAGCCCTGCGACGTCAAATCCCACATCACCTGATCGATATCGTCGAACCGACGGAAGAATTCAGCGCCGCACAATATCAGCCGTTGGCGCGAGCCGCGATCTACGATATTACCGCTCGCGGACGCCTGCCGTTGGTTACCGGTGGGACCGGCCTGTATGTCAGTGCCGCGTTGGACGACATGACGTTTCCCGCAACCGACACGACAAACGCCATACGTCAGCGACTCCAGGCGGAAGCGGATGAGCTAGGCGCCTATAACCTGCACAAGAAGCTTGGGGAAGTGGATCCGTCCGCCGCCATGTCGATTCATCCCAACAATGTCCGCCGGACAATCCGCGCCTTGGAAGTCTACGAACTCACGGGACGCAAGTTCAGCGAGGCGGCTGGTTCATTCAAGAAGCGCCGTTATTTGGCGGATACAGTCGCGATCGGCGTGTCTTATCCGAAAGACGAATTGTGGCGGCGCATCGACGTCCGGACAATCAAAATGATTGAACGAGGTTGGGTGCAAGAAGCTGAAACATTGTTCTACGGCGGCCGCTCGATCAGCCGAACGGCCGGGCAGGCACTCGGATATCGCGAGCTTCGCGACCACCTGATGGGCCTGGCCTCGCTGGAGCAAACAATCGAACGTATAAGGCTGGCCACTAGACACTACGCCAAGCGACAGATGACTTGGTTTCGGGCCGACGCGCGGATCGAATGGGTCGAAGCTAAGGCGGGCGAGGGTGCGGTGGATCTGGCGGATAAGGTAGAATTAATAATCCGCGACCGCTATCGAAAGGTGTTTTCCGAAATATCATGATTCTGCCTCTTACGTTTACTAAAGCTCAAGCATTGGGCAACGACTTCGTTATTATTGACGACCGAACGGGACGAATCAGCCTGACGCCGGCCGAGATCAGCGAGGTCTGCGACAGACGGCGGGGTGTCGGGGCGGACGGGATATTGCTGCTGCAACCCAGCACGGCGGCGGCTTTTCTCATGCGAACATTGAATTCCGACGGGACAGAAGCCGAGATGTGTGGCAACGGAATCCGCTGCGCCGCCAAATATGCCTTTGATACGGGGTTAGCGCGCCAAACAGAGATGTTGATTGAAACAAAAGCAGGCCTGCGCGCAATTGAGATCGTCACCGAAAACGACGGGCTCGCGGAGACTATTCGGGTCGACTTGGGGGCACCGTCTTTTGAGCGTGCCTCAATTCCGATGACCGGACCGGCCAGCGAGGCCGTACGAGAGCGTCTTGTTGTGGATGGCGCGAGTCTGGAAGTTACCGCTCTGTCGATGGGCAATCCGCATGTAGTTACGTTTGTAGACGACATATCCCAGGCTGATGTCGCTCGCTTTGGTCCGCTAATTGAGAACGATGAAGCGTTTCCGGAGCGGACGAACGTCGAATTTGTTCAAGTTACCTCACGCGCCGGTTTGCGCCTGCGCGTGTGGGAACGCGGGGCGGGGGAGACAACCGCCTGTGGGACCGGCGCGGCGGCCGCTGTGGTCGCCTCCAGCCTGGCGGGACTGACGGATAGGGTTACGCGAGTAAGCCTGATGGGCGGAGACCTGGCGGTCGAATGGGCCGAAGGCGGTCACGTCTATATTACCGGCGACGCCGCCTTGGTGTTTACGGGAACGATTGGCAGTATCTTATGAAACCGCTCTGGGCTCCCTGGAGAATGAAATACATCGCCGCCGGCAACACGGACGGTTGCATATTTTGCGTTAAACCGGCCACGGATAAAGACCGAGAAAACTATATTATTCACCGCGGCCGCCTAGCGTTTGTAATGCTGAATCTATACCCTTATCAGGGCGGCCATATGTTGATCTCGCCGTACAAGCACGCCGCCTCGTTGGAGGCACTGAACGGCGACGAGGCGTATGAGTTGATTGATCTTACGACCCAAGCGACGCGAGCCCTGCGTCTCGCCTTTAACCCCGACGGGTATAACGTGGGCTTAAACATCGGAGAGGCGGCCGGCGCCGGGTTCGGCGACCACGTCCACGTTCACGTAGTGCCGCGCTGGCGTCAAGACACCAACTTCATGCCGGTTCTTACTGACACAAAGGTCATATCGGAAGCCCTGGACGAGACATACGAAAGGCTGGTTAAAGCATGGAATTCACCCGAAGAATAGAGCAACTGCCGCCGTACCTCTTCGCTGAGATCGATCGCAAGATTGCCGCCAAGAAAGCGGCCGGGGTCGACGTCATAAGTTTAGGGATAGGCGACCCCGTCGAGGCTACTCCCCAACACGTTATCGATGAGCTGTGCGCAGCCGCCCAAGATCCGGTCAATCATCGTTACCCGTCGTATTACGGCATGCCCGCTTTTCGCGAGGCGATTGCCCGGTCGTATAAACGGCGCGGTGTCGATCTTGATCCCGACTCGGAGATTCTGCCCCTGATCGGCAGCAAAGAAGGCTTGGCCCATATGTTCTTGGCCTTGCTGGACGAGGGCGACGCCGCTTTGATTCCCGACCCGGGATATCCTGTTTATCAAACTGGAGCGATTTTGGCCGGCGGGGAGGCGCGCTTTATGCCGCTGACGGTGGAAAATGATTTTAATCCGCGATTTTCAGACATCAGCGCGGCCGATTTGGATCGTGCCAAGCTGGCCTTGATGAACTATCCCAACAATCCGACAGCGGCGATCGCGAAGCCCGGCCTGTACGAGGAGGCCGTTGCGTTCGCGCGCGACAACAACATCGTGATCGCCAACGATTTCGCCTACTCGGAAATCACGTTCGACGGTTATCGCGCGCCCAGCATCTTCGAGGTGCCGGGTGCCAAGGACGTCGCTATCGAGTTCAACAGCCTGAGCAAAACCTATAACATGACAGGCTGGCGCATCGGCTGGGTCGCCGGTAACGCCAAGGTCATTGAGGCGATGGGCCGTGTCAAAACGAATGTCGACTCCGGCATCTTTAACGCCGTTCAGCTGGCAGGCATCGCCGCCCTGGACGGCCCGCAAGATTGTGTGGCTGAGATGGTCGAGATATACCGCCGGCGTCGCGACATCGTAGTTGATACGCTGGGCGCAATCGGACTGGACGTTAATCGCCCCAAGGGTACGGTATTTGTCTGGGTGCCCGTACCGGACGGTCACACGTCCGAATCGTTCGCCAACTTGGTGCTGGAGCAGGCCGGGGTAGTAGTGCCTCCCGGAAACGCTTACGGCCCGCACGGCGAAGGCTATATTCGCATCTCGCTGACGGTTAAGGATGACCGTCTCGAGGAGGCTCTTGAGCGAATCAAACAGCACCTCTAAGGAGCGAACTGTCCTTGTGGCGATGCGCTTGCCCCGCACAAGCGAAGAGGAAACCGCCGCCGCACTGGCCGAGCTGGCCCGCCTGACCGAAACCGCTGGCGGCGTCGTCGTCGAATCTGTGATTGAACGGCGGGACGCGATACATCCCAAGACGTTCATCGGATCCGGCCAGGCCGAAGAACTAGGGCATCTGGCCAAATCCTTGGACGCCGACCTGATCATATTCAACGAACCGCTTACGCCCGGACAGCAGGGTAATTTGGAAGACGCCACCGGCCTGCGCGTCATTGATCGGACAGGATTGATATTGGACATCTTCTCTCGCCATGCCGTCTCCAACGAGGGGGTCATCCAAGTTGAGCTGGCGCAGAGCCAATATCGGCTGCCGCGGCTGCGCGGCCGAGGCGTCGAGATGTCCCGGATCGGGGGAGGCATCGGCACTAGGCGCGGCAAGGGCGAACAGAAACTGGAGATCGACCGACGTCGTATCCAGGCGCGCATAAGACACCTAAAGAAGGAACTGGAGCATCTGGCCCGCGTGCGACAGACCCAATCCAAGCGGCGACGGCGCCAGGGAATATTCGAGGTTTGCCTGGTGGGATACACCAACGCCGGCAAGTCGAGTCTTTTGAACAAGCTGACCGGAGCGGATGCGCTGGTCGAGGACATGCTTTTTGCTACCCTGGATAGCACAACCCGGAAACTGCCGCTGCCGCGGGCGAGGCAGAACGTCGTGCTTAGCGACACAGTCGGGTTTATCAAGAACTTACCTCATGAGCTGGTCGCGGCGTTCCGCTCGACGCTGGATGGCGTGAGGGAGGCTGACCTCTTGCTCAACGTTGTGGACGTCGCGGACCCCGACTGGATCGGGCGGGTGGAAGCGGTAGAGCAGGTATTGGTTGAGATTGGAGCGGCGGACAGGCCCGTGCTGACCGTGTTTAATCAGATAGACCGCGCCGACAAGAACGTCTTGAAGCGCTTACGGTTGGAATACCCGGACGCCGCATTTGTGTCCGCGAAAACCGGAGAGGGCCTAGATAGCCTAGTAACGCTCCTGGCGCGCCAGGCTAGTTGACGTGCCTTAATACCGCGATTACCTTACCCAGCACAGCGGCCTCTTTAGTAATGATCGGGCTCATGGTGCGATTCTCGGGCATTAGCCTGTATTGATTTCGTTCCTTATAGAAACGCTTAACCGTGGCCGAATCATCCAGCAATACCGCCGCGATCTCGCCGTTCTCGACAATCTGTTGCCGGCGGACGACAACGTAATCGCCGTCCAGAATACCGGCCTCGATCATACTCTCCCCACGCACCTGCAGCAAAAAGCTCTCCCGGTCTCCCGCAAAATCAGCCGGCAGGGGGATGTACTCTTCAATGTTCTCTTCGGCCAGCAACGGCTCTCCGGCCGCGATGCGACCCAGCAAGGGGATGTCCCTGACCCGGCCGTTGTCGGGGGTTAGCGCGCCGCCCTGGTCCTTAAGAACGCCGATGGCGCGGGGCAGTGCTTGCCCTCGCTTCAAATAACCCTTGCGCTCGAGATTGGTCAAATGGGCATGCACAGTGGATGACGAAGACAGGCCCACGGCGGTGCCGATCTCGCGCACGGAAGGCGGATAGCCGTGCAATCTGACTTCGCCGATTATGAACTTCAGGATTTCCTTTTGCCGCTTGGTAAGTTTATCCTGTTCCACTGCTTGACCTCCCGGTTGGAGCGTGGCCGATAATTGTTGCCATTACTGTAGCACATGGTAAACTAGATAAGCAAACACATGTTCGCTCACGCCTCTGAACGGCCGCGATAATATTTTCACAATCCCGTTGACAACCACAATATCTAGTGGTTATCATAGTAAAGCGGTCACAAAATATTGTGATTGCAGGTCAGGTGGGAGAAGCTATGAAATGCCCTTATTGCGGAGACGCAGACAGTAAAGTAATAGACTCCCGGCCGACGGAGGAAGGGGATTCCATCCGCCGCCGACGCGAATGTCTGCAGTGCGAGAAGCGGTTCACCACGTTCGAGAAGATCGACGATATACCGATCACCGTGGTCAAACGGAACAACGAACGTGAACCTTTCAACCCGTCTAAGATCCAAGCGGGGTTGTTGCGAGCCACTATAAAAAGGGAAGTGCCCCGCAACGTGTTGGAGCGGGTCGTGACTGACATCGAAAACGAGATCCGCAACCAGTTCAAACAGGAAATAACGTCTGACGAGATCGGCGAGATGGTGCTACGGCACCTGCAGGATATCGACACCGTGGCGTACGTTCGGTTCGCTTCGGTCTATAAAGACTTTAAGGACGTGCATGAGTTCGTCCAGGAAATAGAAACGGTACAGAATAACCATTCGGCTTCGGGCAGAGCCGGCGCGCTTTAGGAGGCGAGTTTTACAAGATGACTAGTGCAGCGGCAAGCAGTATCAGTGTAATTAAGAGTGCGGTTCGGGAAGGTGACGCCACCGACATCGCTTTGATGGTCTCGACGGCCAGCAAGGCCGAGATAAACGGGTGGGATCGCGCCAAGATCGTCAACTCCCTGGTCCTGGAGACCGGGGCCAGCGCCGAACTGGCGGAAGAGCTGGCGGAGGCGGTCGAGAACAAGATCCTTGAAAGCAATTTCCGGCGGGTTACCACCAGCATAATCCGCGAGCTGATCGATATCGAACTCCTGGAACGCAACCTGCCCATGATGCACAAGAGGCACAGCCACCTAGGTTTGCCGATGTACGACGTAGAGCAGATCATATTCAACGCCAACAAAGAAAACAGCAATACGACGCACAACCCGGAATCAATCAACCTGACGTTGGCCGAAACCATTTTAAAAGAATTCGCCCTGCGCAAGGTCTTTAGTGAAGACGTCGGTTCGGCCCACATGATCGGCGACATTCACTTACATGATCTTGGTTTCATTGTCCGGCCCTACTGCGGCGGGCATTCGCTGGAATACATCAAAAGGTACGGCCTGAGCCTGCCGAACATCACTTCCATCTCCAAACCCGCAAAGCATCCCGAGGTGCTCATCGGACACATGGTCAAGATGGCCTCGACGTTGCAGTCGCACTACGCCGGAGCGGTCGGCTGGGAAGCCGTAAACGTCTTCTTCGCGCCGCTGTTGATGGGATTGTCGTATGACCGCATGCGCCAGCTCGCGCAAATGTTGATTTTCGAGTTCAACCAGCTAGCGGGCAGCCGTGGCGCCCAGGTGACATTCACCGACTTCAACCTGTATTACGGCGTACCGAAGCACTTCGAGGAGACACCCGCGATCGGACCGGGTGGCCGTTATATGCGCCGCATTGACGGAGAGATAGTGTACCAGGACGAACCGAGCGATGACTGCCTGAAGTATAAGGATTTCGAGGAGGAAGCCAACACCTTCCTGCGCGCCTTATTCGACGTCTATATGGAAGGGGACGTAACCGGCAAGACGTTTGTCTTTCCAAAACCGCTGCTGCACATCAACAACAAGCTGTTTGAAACGCCGGGGCATGAATCCTTCCTGGAACAGGCCTGCGCCGTCGCCTCGAAGCAGGGGATTACGTACTTTGTCTTCGACCGGGGCGAGAGCGTTACCGTGTCGCAATGCTGCCGCTTGAAGCTAAAGCTGGGCGAAGAGGACATCAGGGAAACCAAAACGCCGGAGAAGATGCGCTTCTCGGCCCTGCAAAACGTCACTCTCAACCTGCCCCGCATGGCCTATAAAGCCCACGGCGATGACGCCAGGCTGTTCGAGGAAATCTCGAAAGCAATGGAGCTCGTGGCCAAGGCGCACGTCCAAAAGAAGGAATTCATCACACAGCTTATTAACCTCAAAGAGCAAGGACCGCTCTATATGTTTAGCGCCACGCAAGACGGCGAGCCCTATCTGAAAATGGACCGGCTGACCTATCTGTGCGGACTGATCGGGTTAAACGAGCTTGTTGAGTCGCACATAGGCAAACAGCTGCATGAGAGTGAGGCGGCGCTCAGATTCGGACTCAAGGTCACCGCATATATGAATCTGGAATGCAAGAAGCTGAGCGAGAAATACGGGTTCAAGATGGTTCTAGAGGAATCGCCGGCCGAATCGGCGGCATATCGTCTGGCCAAGCTGGATATGAAGTATTTTCCGGCAGAAACCGCGAAGGTGCTGAAGGGTTCGCTGTTGGACGACAACTTCTACTACACGAACTCCATCCACTTGGCGGCCGACGCGCCGGTAGATTACATCGAGCGCGTCCGCCAGCAAAGCTTGTTCCACCCGTTGATCGAAGCGGGGGCCATTATTCATATCTGGCTGGGCGAAAACCAACCGGATCCGAAGGCCGTCCAAGCCTTTGTCATGAAGACGTTTACCCAGACCGAGGCGGAGCAGATCGCGTTTTCACCCGAATTCACGGTGTGTGAGGACTGCCGAACCTCCAGCCGCGGCTTGAAAGAGGTCTGCCCGCGCTGCGATTCAACCAACGTCTACGGCATCACGCGGATCGTCGGCTACTATTCTAAGGTGCCGACCTGGAACATTGGCAAGGCGGCCGAGCTAAAAGACCGCGTGCGCACGAATCTTTAATCAAACAATAGGCACAAAGCTTACAAAGAGGAGTACATACATGAAGATCAAATTGTTTTGGAAAGACGATTGTCCCAAATGTCCCGAGGCCAAAGCCCTTTTAGACGGGGCTCCGAACGTTGAGCTATATAACCTTAACGACCTGGACGGCCTGAGCGAAGGCGCTTTCTACGGCATCATGGCAACGCCTTCGATAGTCGTCTGTGACGACGGCGGCAAAGAGATCAAGGCTTTTCGGGGCGAAGTCCCGAGTCGCAGCCAGATGGCCGAGTGGATAATCCACTAGTTTCGCCATGAACGTCAAGGGGCATCTGCCTGTAACCCTGCTGGACTGGGAAGGGAAGATAGCGACCGTTCTGTTTTTGGGCGGCTGCAACTTCCGCTGCGCTTTTTGCCACAATCCCGAACTGGTGTTGCGCCCCGATCAACAACCTTCTGTGCCATTCGAGGACGTCATCGCTTATCTGGCGGGCAAAAAAGGCTGGATCGACGGAGTTGTGATAACGGGAGGGGAGCCGACTCTATCGGCGTCCCTGCGCCCCATGATTGACGAGATCCGCTCGCTCGGCTATCCGGTTAAGCTCGACACCAACGGCAGTAATCCTGCTATACTGTCTTCTTTGCTTGACGATGGCGTGATTGCGTCAGTCGCCATGGACATCAAGGGCAGCATTAACGATTATTGCGCCATAACCGGGAGCGACGTCGCGCCCGAGACGATTAGGGAAAGCATCAAGCTTATCCTAAGGTCTGGAGTCGAGCACGAGTTTCGCACCACCGCGTACCCGCCGGCCGTGTCTTTGGCACAGTTGCCGGATATTGCGTCTGAGCTGGCGGAAGAGGGCGCGTTAAAATACGTTGTGCAGCAGTTTAATCCGGCCAAGAGTTTAGCGCCGGAAGCGTCTGAAGTGAAACCGTATCGCGTTCAAGACCTGGAAGATGCCGTCGCTGTGTGTAATGGCTTCGTTCCGACCAAGCTTCGTTAGTATATTCCCAAGGCAGGTTATTATGGCAATAGAGCATAACAAAGATCTTCATATCGAGCTTCTGCGGGACGAGCTGATCATGACAAGGGAAGAGCTTGACCGAAAGTTTCGCACCCACGACGCCTTCAAAAGCATCGTCAACGAGGTTCATTCGACGGTAGTAATGGAAGAACTTAAGACCAAGACCAAGTCAATCATGGAGGACTCGCTTAGCTTGAATGAGTACGCCTTGATTGTTTGGGACGCCAATCACAGGCGTTTTGCCGTTTCCGATACGAAAGGGATGACCCAGGACGCACGGAACAAAGCGGTCGCGGCGCTCGACGCGCTGATCGAGCCGCCTGACAGTCAATTGATGCAGGAGGACGAGCATGTCTACTTGCCGTTGAGCAACGGACAGACCGTCTACGGGGCGCTCTGCATTACCGATAGCGCTTACCGGGACGCGGCCAGTCAGGGCGGGGAAGTGTTGGACCTCACTGTTACCCAGTTGACGCAGGCTTTGGGCAACGCCGTCTTGTATGAAACGGCTCGCCAGCTGTGCGTTACGGATGACAAAACGATGATATTCAATCACCGCTACCTGGTAAACCGCCTGGATTCTGAGATAAAACGGGCTAAACGCTTCGGGCATCAGATTACTTGTCTGATGATCGATATCGATGATTTTAAATACTTCAACGACTCGTACGGCCACCTGGCCGGAGATGACGCGCTAGGCGAACTGGCTGCCCTGATAAACGGTACGTGCCGCGATATCGACATCGTGGCGCGCTTTGGCGGCGAGGAGTTTACAGTTCTTTTGCCGGAAACGGGCGTGACCGGCGGAGCCAACGCTGCCGAACGCATTATCAAGAAGACGGCTGAGTATGCGTTCACGGCCGGTCCGCAGCAAAAAGCGCAGCTCACAGTGAGTATCGGCGTCGCCAGCTATCCTTTCCACGCCGAAGATGGTGCTGACTTGCTAAAACAAGCCGACACGGCTCTCTATCAGGCTAAAGCCGCCGGAAAGAACCAACACCAGGTGGCTGCTTCGGCTTTTCTGCCTGAGGAGGATTCAATAAATTGATTGACATCAAAATCAAGCTGATCGACCCAGATATGCCGGCGCCGGTCTACGCGCATCCCGGTGACGCCGGTTGCGACCTGCGCAGCGCCGCTGACGTGACCCTGGAGCCCGGCCAGAGATCAATGGTACCCACGGGCCTGGCAATCGCCTTACCGGACGGCTACGCCGGCTTTGTCCAGCCGCGGAGCGGTTTGGCCGCTAAACATGGCATCGGGGTCGTTAATGGGCCGGGCTTGATTGATTCCGGTTACCGGGGTGAGATAAAGGTCATCTTAATCAACCTGGACCCGACGGAGGCGTTTCACATCGAGCGGGGTGACAAAATCGCTCAGCTGGTCATCCAGGCGGTCGAGACGGCCGCTTTTGAGGTCGTTGACGACCTGGAGGACACAACGCGCGGCGCCGGCGGTTTCGGGTCAACGGGGATTAAGACATAGTTTCCTTTTGTCCGCTGAGATCCCTCGTCGTTTGGGGTCTTCTGAGGACGCGCCCAGAATACGTCATACTTCGCATAATCTATGTTATGTAAAGTTAACTTTTTGATGCCTACTCAGAGAGTCAGAAACGGAAACTTTCTCTTAGGTCGCCTCTCCAAGCGCGATTACTCTATCGAGGATTACTCGGCATGTGGTGCAGAACTCGCTTGTCTTAATGTCGGTGTCCTCTATCGTGTGGGAAAAATGCATCACGCAGACGTCGTCGTCGCAGTGTCCCAACCCGAAGGTATGCCCGATCTCGTGAATGGCTTCTTTTGCGGCCCTCTCGAAGTAAACGTGCCGGTCAAGCTCGAGCAAACGGTACAGTGATATCACCGCCACTTCCCCGCCCACCTGGGCTTCTCCGAACACATAATTAGTTTGGGGCGCAAATAAGTCGAAAGCGATGACACCCAACGTCTTAGCGCCGGAGGCATCATGGGTAGTGGCCAGCTTGTGAACGATTATGGGGGCGCTGAACTGGTGAACGTATGGCGAAAACGCGTATTTTGGAGTTGGTTGGCTCTCCCCAATCGTCACCGCCGCACCAAAGGCTCTCGTTAGCGCGGCGCCGACCTCATCCAGGACGTCTGAATCTATGTCCCCAAGCGGTATTATGCGAATGCTAGCCGGCATGCTTATTGATCGTTTCCAGCTTATCTAGCTGGTCGCGCGTGCCGATGACAATCAACCTGTCGCCTTCTCCGATGCGGGTGTCACCGTGCAGATCATTCTCAAACTTACCGTCCTGGCGATAGATGCTAAGCACCATGGCGCCGCTTTTCTTCCGGATATCGGCCTCTTTCACGGTTTGGTTGCCCAGCGGACTCCCCTCTCCGATCTTAAGCTCCGACAACTGCAGCTCCAGGTTTTCGCCATGCATGACCGTGTCCAAGAAATCGCTGACCACTGGCTTGATTACCATCGAGGCGATACGCCGGCCGCCGAGGCTATAGGGACTGACGACGCGGTTCGCTCCCGCGCGTTTCAATTTGTAGGCGGAATTCTCCGAATTTGAGCGAGCGATAATGAACAAATCGGGCCGCAGGGCTCGAGCCGTGAGCGTCACGTAGACGTTATCGGCGTCGCTATCAACCACGCTGACCAGGCCTTTGGCGCGTTCGATGCCCGCCGCCTGCAGGACGTCTTCGTCGGCGGCGTCACCCTGGATGTAGAGAACGCCTTCGGCGTCCAAGAATTTCTGTACGTCGGGATTGTTGTCCAAAACTACAAATTCGGCGCCCGTCCGCGTGAATTCGCGAGCCACCTGCTCACCGACGCGGCCGAACCCGCAGACAATATAGTGGCCCGACAATTGATCGATCTTTTTTTTCATGGTGCGACCTCCCCAAATATCACTGAAATAACCTTCAATCATGAATTCCACAACGCGCGCTAAGGTATAGCCTGCTCCGGCGACTCCGCCAGCGATTAAAAATATCGTAAAGATGCGGCCGGCCGTGGTTAAAGGATGTACCTCTCCGAATCCGACGGTGGCGATGGTGATGACCGTCATGTAGAGGGAGTCAAGGACCGACCAGCCCTCGATCAGAATATAGCCGGCGGTGCCTGCGGCAATCACCGCGATGAGGATCAGGCCGGCGTTGCGCAGCCGGCGCAGAGGATGCGTCTTAGACGCTTGCGCCGTCACTACTTGATTCCCAGAATCCGATGCAGCTGCGGCATGACTGAGACCTGTTTGAGCTCGTGTGAGGCGGCGCGGGCATAGTCGATTAATTCCGCCCCTGACACGCGCGGCTTGAGCGTATCGCGTGGCGTTACGGGCTGGATGAAGAACGGAATGTCCCGGCTGACAGACTTGACCAGGTCAACGGCCTGCATGAATTCTGCCGCCGGCATCCCGGTATCAACAGGAACCTTTACGAACAAGTCTTTCAGTGCCGCTATCTTTAAGAATTCGGCATGTTCAAACCATTGCGCCGGACCGCCGTATACTCCAGGCAATTTGATATCCATGCTCACCCCGTCGACGTAGGCGATCACCTTCTCAAGTTCTTGCGGCAGGCAGCCGTTAGTTTCTAGAAGGTAGGGCAGATTTATCCGTCCTTCGCGGCGGCAGGTGCGAAGGAACTGGGCGATGAAGTCTGCGTGCGTCAATGGCTCTCCGCCGGTCAGCGCTACCATGCGATGAAACGCAGGTTCCAGCCCCTCGGCCTCAACAATTAGTTCTTCGACGTTAACGGGTCGGCCGGCTTCCGGATCGCGCGCGTCTGGCGTGTCGCAAAACTTGCAGTTGAGATCGCATCCCGCGAAGCGGACGAAAATATGCAGGCTGCCGGCGAATTTGCCTTCCCCCTGCAGGCTGGAAAACGTTTCGATTATGGGAGCTGAAATTGCCATCTTATTAAATCTCCTCCTACAGTACGGCGCGAGTTTTGAAACGCGCCTCGTCTATTCCATCAATCTCGGCCGCGAAAGCGCCTACAACGGCAGCCGCGAATTCGCGCTCGTCTATCGCTAAATCAATGAGACCTGCGGTCGCCACGGGCGTGCCCGCCTGGCTCACGTTAACCCCCGCATGCACGAGGCCTGAAGTGAGGCTAACAGTCGCTATCGAGACGCTCAACTTGCCGCGGCCCCGCTCAGTCGTCAGATACAGATCGTCGCCTTCCCTGCTGACGTGCTCGGCCTCGCGCGCGCGCAGCGTATTTGTTACCTCTTTTATAACAGTTATCAAGGCCCTTTGATAGAGGACCGTCGTTTCCAAGTCCCGTCCGAAGAACTCCGCCAGGAAGTGAACCATACGTTCGGCTGCTATAGTCTCCCCTGCCATCTTGTCCTTCAAATCAGCCATCGCTTCCAGATGAACGTCGCACGGCCCGCAAAAAGACACGATTGCGTCTCCCAGGATGCCCGTCTTTTGGTATATCCAATGGCCAGCAAGCTGAGTTCCGTCATAGCTGATGTCCTCGAAGAGCAGCTGGGTTTTTAACATAACGGTCTCCTTTACCTAATTAGGCTTGCGCGTAGGCACGTGCCAGCCGCCGGCACGATTCGCATCGGCCGCACATTACCTCGCCGCCGCGGTAACAGGCCCAAACCAAATCGAGCGGCGCCTTCAGCCACCGCCCCAGTCTTACTATCTCGACTTTATCCAGCTCAAGCGTATGACACACGACCCGCACCCGTCCTTGGGTCGAAAAAGCCAGAGCCTCGTTAGCAGCCTCGACGTAGTCCGCGCTGTTGTCGGGGAAGGTGACAGCCTCTTCCGCGTTGAATCCCGCGACAACCTGGTCAGCGCCCTCTTGCTCTGCAAGAGAAGCAGCGATGTTTATAAATACGCCGTTTCGATTCGGAATCCAAACCGCCGCCGCGCTCAAGCTTGTTGCCGCGAAGTCGTCAAGACTTCCTGCCTCTGGCTCCGGCATTGCTGCGCGAGGGTTAGTCAAGGCCGACACGTCCGAGGTCAACCAAGGTACCGTCAGCCGTCTATGCCAGATGCCGTAGCGGTTCGCCATCGCCGCAGCCGCCGCCATTTCGCGGACTGCCGCAAGCTGCCCGTAATCAAATGTTATCGCGCCGAGAACGGGACCGACCTGGGCCGCAGCGGCCAGATTGACCGCTGAATCCAAACCCCCGCTCAGCAGAACGACCGCGCCCGCCATCTTTCTTTCCCTACTCGTAGTAAGAAATGCAGGCGGTGTCCGATTCCCAGACATTTACCCTGGTTGCATGCAATCCGCCGGGAAGGCCGCTGCCCTGCACTTCGTGCCAGAGATAGTTGGCCAGATTCTCGGCCGTCGGGCTGATGCGGTCGAACGGCGCCACTTCGTTCATGTGAGCGTGATCGAATTTGGCTAATATGCCGTTGACCTTGTCCTTTAAGTCCTTGAAATCGTACAGCAGGCCAATGTCATTCAGCGCTTGACCGGCAACCATGACATCAATCTTAAAACTATGCCCGTGCAGCCGCGCGCACTCCCCGGGATAACCGGTTAGACTGTGAGCTGCGTCGAAATGGGTCTTAATGGTCAGTTCGTACATGTCGTCTCCTTTTTAGTTATTGGTTCTTGGCGCGTGGTTCTTAGACAAACCTTTGCTATGCACTATGAACCAACAACTATGAACTTTCCCGAATGGTTTCTATGAACGCCTCCAGCCGCAGCCTGTTACGGCTGTCCAGCGGCCCCGGCTTGTCCGCCTCCAGGTTGAGGACAGGAACGCCGGCCGTCTCGCGAATGATTATCTCGTCCAACTGGTGATAGCAGAAACTCTGTACGTATGGACCAGGCCGTCGACGCGGCGTTTGGCTGCCTCAAGCGCGATCACCGGC
>JAHEXW010000011.1 GCA_023251915.1 Actinomycetes bacterium | reverse complement strand
GTCTGAGTGCCCCGCGTTGATTGTATTGTGCGCCATCTGCGCGAAGATATTCTCCGCAATTCTTGGCGCGTCAAACGCATCCCCCGGTGTCCAGCCATACTGCGTGCCGTAGAGCGGCGCGTAGCTCGCGCCGACGGCGTTGATGTGGCTGAAGGCGCCGGCGTCATCCAGTTTCTTGGCCAGCGTCAACAGTACCTCGGTGTCGGATTTGCTGTTGCCCTGCGGATCGGTAGCCTTGTAGCGCCATTGGATCCAGCGGCCGGAGTTTGTGACCGATCCCTCTTCCTCGACGAACGCCGCCGAAGGCAGGAGGTAGGTAACGCCGTCCGATTTCCGGTCGCAGCCGGCCGTTTCCGTCTCCCACATATCCATGACGACCAGCGTCTCCAGGTCGCGCAGGCCGGTCTTGACCATCGGCAGGTTCGGTTCCGTCACCGCCGGATTCTGGCCGAAGACGAACATGCACTTGACCTTGTCGGCCAAGCTGTAAGTCGCCGCGGCTTTCTGGAACATCTGGATGTGATGCAGGCCGTTGCCCTTGGGGAACAGATCGAAGTTCAAATTGCTGACAACGGCAGGGCCTAATGTATTAACATCCGCCTGGCGTGGATCTGCTTGTTTGCGGAAGTAGTGCCACATCATGTTGCGGAAACCGTGCTGCTGCAGGTTCCAACCAGACTCAGTTCTCGTCTGGTTCCAGTAAAAGCCGCCGGCCAGAACACGCGCGCCGCCATACAGCTTGTCCATGTACTTGCCGTACAGGTCGGGATCAACCGGAACGGTCATATCCAGAACAACGGCCTTCGCTTTGTGAGACAGAGACGTAGCGGCGAACGTGATCGTGAACGGAGCCTGATCGATGGTTGGGTCGCTTGTCAGAACGACGTCTTCTTCCGCCGCCGCTCCCTTGCCGTAACTAAGCCGAACGGTATCGCCGGCTTTCATGACGCCGTGGTACCAGATCTGCGCCGAGGTAGCACCCGCGGCGATATCGGCTACCAGAGTCGACTCGTTGCGAAGCGGCACGTCCGAATAACCGGGCACGCTTGAGTACAGCACGCCCATGTCAGTCGAGCCTTGGACGTTGTGGATGCCGCGCAGCGCGTTAACGCCGCCGCCCGCCCGGCCCATGTTGCCCAGAAGCATCTGGAGCATTGAATAGCCGCGCAGGATCTGCGAGGCGTGGCTGTACTGCGTTCCGCCCATGGCGTAGAGGATCGTGCCAGGGAAGTTCGCGCCCTTCGCCGGTCCGGTCCCGTAAATGCTGCCCGTCGAATCACCGTGAGAATTCGCGACCATGGCCGCGAACGATTCAAAGGCCGCCGCGCCGCCGGGAATGTCGCAAATATCAGCCACGACTGCTGAAGTGTAGTGCGCTGCCCTAGCCTTCATGACCTGGAAAACACAATCCGGGTCGTCAAGACTGGCGGCGACTACCGGAATATCGGCCAGCGTCGCGTCCGTAGGTCTAGTAACCGCCTCACCGGCTGCATGCGCATTCACTAGGTTACCCGTGAATGACAGCTTGATGACTGTCGGAGAAACACTCGAGTCGGTTGTCGCTCCGGTGATGATTCTTGGCTCCTCAGTGCCTAGACCGGTGCCGATGGTGATTGAGTCGCCTAGAGAGAAGTTGGCCCGGCTGCCCACCTCGACAAACGCTTGCGTATTGGCCGTGATTGCCGTCGCGATCGTCGTCGCGGCGTGAACCGTGGCGCTTGTCCTCTGGTAGTCAGTTCTTGCGGCGTTCAGCTTGAACATGGCGTCGGTCCACTTCGGGACGACCCGGTCAAACCTATGTCCTGTCGGACTGGTGAATACCCGGTTGGTCGTCGCCTTCTGGTATTCCGCGTCATAGAGATTGTTCTGGATCAGGTAATTGATAATCCCCATGACAAACGCGCCATTTGTTCCGGGACGCATGCGCAGGAACACGTCGGCTTGCGCCGCCGTCCGGGTGCGCCGGGGGTCGGCCACGATCAACTTAGCGCCCTGTTTGCGGGCCTCGTTGATGTACTGCCAGACTACCGGATGATTCTCACACGGATTGGCGCCCAGCACCATGATGGTGCGAGCGTTCTGAATATCCGACCAGTGATTCGTCATCGAGCCTCTTCCAAACGTGCGGCCAAGACCGGCCACAGTGGAAGAGTGTCATATACGGGCCTGGTGTTCCGTGTTATTCGTGCCGAAGTTGGCGATCATCTTGCGATACAGCCAGTTCTCCTCGTTGGTCGCGTGCGAGCAGCCGAGGAAGGCCACGCCCTGGGCCTGATCGATGACCTTGCCCGCGCCGTCGACCGGTACCGTTGAACGAGCGCTGGTCATACGGCCCGCGATATCCGTCAGAGCCGCGTCCCATGTTACCGCGGTCCAAGCTCCGTTCCCTGTTCTTTTCATCGGGCCATAGGTCCGGCTGGCGGTGTGGATGCTGTTGGCAACGCCAACCCGCCGTTCGTTGTTTACGAGCTGAATTGCCGCAGCGCCCTTACTGCACAACGCGCCTTTGTTGATCGGGCAATCCGGGTCGCCGATGATATCGACAACATTGCCGCCCGCGTCCTTGCCGACTTTCATGTTGCAGCCGACCGAACAATACGGGCAGGTCGTTATGACGTCATAGTTATTGACAACGGTTGCCGCCATCGCGGGATTAGGACCTACCGCGACCCAATCCATAACGGACGCGACACCGCCGGTAACACCGGCTGCGCCGGCTACCTTAAGAAAATCTCGTCGTGTTAAACCTGACGTCTTCTCTTCTGTCGTGTCTTTCTCTGCCATCTTCTAGCTCACCTCCTGGTTGTCTAGAAACCTGTATGTCTCTTGCTTAAAGTTTGTTGCCGTCATAAAAAATCCGACACCTCCCACTTAGGAAAACGAACACAAGCGCTTGCCGCGACGTCTCACGAGCGCGCCGCGCGAGCGGTGGTGTTCTCCTTTCCTAAAATCGAGGGAGGCGCCGGAATCGCTTCCGAGACCCTGATCCCGATGTTTCCGTTCTTCCTCGGGAATCGCCCTGGCTGTCCGCGAGGGATCAGACAGGGTCGGAGAATGTTTCCTTATATTGGTTTGTCAATTAAACCTCGGTACTCGCGGGAGGCGCCGCCGCGCGGGCGGCGTCTCCCGCGATGATTCGTTTACTTGTTATGGCAGCGTTCGCAGACGCCGCGGTTGTCGGCCCGCAAGAGCGCGCTGTCCATCGTCGGCTGTGTGCCCTTGGACGTCGCCGTCGTGCCGCCGGAGTCCGGCTGCGGATGCGACGAGCTGGCGCTGTTCGCGTAGCCGTCCATCGTCGCGTCCGTTCCGTGGGCCCGGTGACAAGTCAGACAACCGATATAGTCGTCGGTTGAGTTGACCTGAGCGGTTCCCTTCGCGTCCGTCGCGGTATGTTCCAACGGAATGTCGACCCCGTCTCCGAACGCTATATTCAGACCTAGCGCCGTGGTCGCGACAATCAGCGACCGCGGTCCGGAAAACGTGTTCAAAGGCTGGTTCACCGGATGGCGATGACGAGTAACGAAGCCATAGTCGTCGCTCGCGTTATATTGGCCCTGGCCGCTCGAAGACACCGTGTTGTACTGGGTGTGACAAGCCGCGCACCAGGCGCTCATGCCCTTGTTGACCAGGCTCGCCGCGTACCGCGCCGACGTGTAATCCGGCTGGTAGCCCAGCGCGCCGTAGTTGCGGTGCAGCCTGAAGCCGCCGGTCGGGTAGCCAACCTCGTTGGAAACAACGTATGGCTTCGCGGCCGGATCGATGCCGCCGTCGATACCGCCGACATAACCGCCGACGTCAACGTTGTTGACCTTGTCTTTTAGAATCCGGTAGTTGCTGGATCCGTGCGGATCGTGGCAGGACGCGCAGTCCATGTTTATAAGCGTTCCGCCGCTGGTGGCGCCATTGCCGGTCGTGCCCTCGCCCCAGGCGATACCGGCCGCGCCGGAGATCTCGTGTGACGAGGTCATCGTCGCACCCGCGCCGCCCATATCTTCAAAACCGCCGCCGTTTAAGGTGGCGCCGTTGGTCGATTGGCCGGTCGCGTAGCCCGTCTTGGAAGCGAAACCGCTACCGACGTGATCCGCGCTGTTGTCATAGAGGCCGGCCTGGACGTTCGTAGCCGCGCCCGCGCCCAAGTCGCTGTGGCAGGTGTAACAGAACGCTTTGATCGTCGTCGAGGTGCCGCCGATCAACAGCGCGTTCTTTGCTCCCGCGCCGTCGTTCCAGGTCGCGCCGCTAACAGCCGTGTGAGCCCGATGACACCCGGCGCAAGCGTCGGTGTCCGGATTGACCTCGGACGCCTGCATCGTGCCGTCGCCATTGGTGTCGGCCGTCCAGCTGCCGTAACCGCCGTGCGGTCCGTAGTTGGCGAAAGCAGTTCCGCCCGTCGCCAGCGTCATGCCAAACGCCAGAACCGTTGTAGCCAAACAGATTCCTAACTTCTTCACTTGGTAGCACCTCCTTCAGAAACTACAAATTGCTTCATGTTCATGTCTTCCTTGGGTTCTATTTCATGCACCGAACAAGCGATGCAGGGATCGAACGAGTGAACCACCAATAACGCTTCGACCGGAACGTTCTTCCCGTCCGACAAAACGCCGCGCAGCGGCATACCCGACAGCGCCTGTTCAACGGGACCAAGACGGTCGAAGCTGTCGCGACCACTGCAGTTCCACGTTGTCGGGGCAATGATCTGGTAGTTGTCGATCTGGCCGTTCTTGACACTGATGAAGTGATGAACCGAACCACGCGGTGCCTCCGCCATTCCGAAACCGTCGGCCGTTAGGCCTTCCAGCGGATTCGGAGCGTCCATGTAGCGCTTGTTCGCCGGATTGGTTTCCCAGCCCGCCACGCTGACAATGGCATCCAGTTCGTTCAGCCAGCCCGCGAAAGCATCCGCGATCACCAGGGCTTCGAGAGCCCGGGCGCGGTGCCGGTCGAGCAGCGATGAGCCGCACTTATAACCGGCCGTCCAAGCTGACAAATCGGGCAACGGGCCGTCCGCTCCAGCCATGGCGTGCTTGTGCAGCGGCTTGGTCATACCGGCGCAATAACCGTCGAAATCGCCGGCCGCGCCCTTGACCCACATTCTGGCCAGCGGACCGACTTCCTTAACGACCGAAGCCTGGCCGGTGTCGGTGGCGTACGAGTATCTTGTCGCCTTGTGCCAGGTGTAAGCCTCGCCTGTCTTGGTCGGCTGCGGCCGGGTTACGCCGCTGCCGGGGTAAAGATTCTCGTTAATGTTGCCGGCGCCCGCGTCGTAATACGCGTGCTTGACCGATTCGCGGATTTTATGGCCGTCAACGATCTCGAGCGTTCCGGCGGACGTATTCGTCGCCGCGATCCTGGCGCCGCGCGGGAAGATGCGGTCGACGCCGCCGTTCAGATTGCCTGTCTTGTCGAAACCGCCGGCCGAGTAGTAGTTGCGGCAGCCGGCACCCAGATTCAACCCTTTCTTCAGGTCGATGCCGTCGACAACGGCGTTGCGGCAGGAGTAAGGCCCGCGGTCGTTGCCCGTGTCGCTCTGCAGGTGAAGCGCGTTCAACGGTGTGTACCAGTCATTCTGGTCGTTGTCGGCCAGCCCGTGCAGCGCGGAGACGATCTCCGTCATCGGGATATAGTTATTGAGGATGAAGGTACGAACCTCGGCTAAGACGGTCCTCGCCTTGACAACGTCGGCGTGCGTCGGCAACTTGGTCGTGCCGCCGGGCACATACGTAGACGAGATGGGCAAACGACCGCCGAAGATGGCGCCCAGATCGATTGCCTTGGTCCGCGCCCGCAGCGCCAGCACGTAGTCGGTGATAACCGCCGTGTAGATGTTGAGCGGTTTATCGCCGGTTGTGCCGCCATAGCTCAGGTTGGCGTTCGGCGTAGCTCCATTCAATAGAGCGGGATCATAGTAGCTGTTGTCCCAGAACGGCGTCCACGGTGCTTCCGCCGGTCCTTGAACCAGGTCCAGGGCGCTCAACGCATAGAAGTGAGTCAGCGCGCTCATCATGAACTCGCCGCCCAGCGTCATATTCCGCACCAGCCGCGCCACATTGGTCGGTCCGGATGAATGCCCGGTGTGGTCAGTTGACGTCTGCGGTGAGAATCCCATAGCGTTCTCGATCGCGAACGTCGAAGCCAGACCGTGCGGTACCGGGCAAACGCCGCAAATACGCTGCGTGATCTGAATCGCGTCGCGAGGATCGCGTCCCTTTAGAATATTCTCGATACCCCGGTACATAGTGCTGAAGACCTGGCTGGTATTGGCGATCGTGTGTGGGAAAGCCCCAGACAGACCAGCTGAAACCGGCGCGCCTTCATCGACATTGACACCCAGATGGCCTTCCAGCCGTGTAACCGGGTCGCATACTATTCTTGCCATTTATATCTCCCTCCTTCCTCTTAGTAAGTGAAGAACGGACTGTACTTATCGGGATAACCCTTTTCAGTACAACCCGTACATGGATGGCCATTGTTGATACAGGAATTGCCTGAGGACGCTGCCGGATTGCCGTCGGCCCCGCGGGCGTTGACGTTCCAACCCCGGCCTTTGGCTCCCGATCCCGGTCCGCCGAAAGCGCAGTCCGCTCCCGTAGAGAAACCTTTGCAGCCCAGTTTGTCGAGACAAAGCGGGATGTTGTAGGGCGCCCCCAACGTTCGATCCGGCGCGGTGCCGGTAGACGGTAAGCCGGCGGTAAACTTCCGATTGTTTTCGTTCGGCGCCTCGCCCGGCGTCAACGCGAACATGCCGTCGCAATACGCCTGGTAACGGGGACAGCGCCCGCCGTGATTTGTTTTGCCGTAGTAGAAGGTCGGGCGGCCGTAGCTATCTAAGTTCGCGCCACCCGCAAAACTATTGAGCAGGTAGTGAACGATAGTGCCGAACAACCAGTCCGGGTGAATCGGGCAACCGGGAACGTTGACGACCAGCTTGTTGACCGACTGGGTCTTTAGAAAGGCACTGACGTCCGTGGCGCCAGTGGTCGGAAACGCCGGATCGCTTACCGCGGCCGGTATCCCGCCAAAGGCGGCACATGTCCCGCAAGCGATAACCAGATCGGAATGGGCCGCGATGCCGGCGACCGCGTCAGCCACCGTCAAATCGGCGCCGCCCACAGTCGCGGAGATGGTGCAATACTTGCCTGCTTTCGTCGGAATCGCGCCTTCCACTATCAGAACTCTGGTAGCGCTGGCGTTTGACGTCGTCATCCACCCCCGGAGCAACGCGTCGGCCGCCTCACCGGCGGTCGCCATGATTGTGGAATTGTACTTGAGGTCGATGATGTCCAATAGCACGTCATCGATGGTCGTCTTGCCGTCGTTCGAAATCGATGCCGGTAGCGTTGCCGGCCAGCTGGTGCCGCCGAAATGGGCGCTATCTAAATAAGCGCGAACATCGGCCGGCAGAGCCTCGGGGTTGCCGTCCCATTGCAGACCCGCGAACGAAGTCGTGCATCCGGTGCAATTCTGACCTTGCAGCCAAATTACCTCCACCGGGCCGGTGCTCCTGGCCAGAACTTCCGCGAACTTGAGAACCTGGATCTGACTGAGGCCCAAGGCCACAGCCGACGTTCCCACGGCCTGCAAAAACTGCCTTCGGGTTACTTTCATGCTCTCCTCCCTTCAGTACTCTGTTAGCAAAACTTTGCGGTTTCAATCTGCCACATTTGGCACTATGCGAAAGAACCATGCTTGGCAAAACACCTAAGGTTCTAGAACTTGTTACATATTGCTTGTTACACTTGTTACCCTATTTCCAGTTCACCCAAGTTACATTATCAGTCCGTGTAACTTATGTTACAAGCGTTAGCGAAAAAAACACAACAGATTTCACAATCCGTCAACCTGAGCGGTGTTTGATACCCCCAGCGCCTGCAGTCCATGTTGTTACATTGTTACTGTTGTTACTACTTGATGTCGCCCATAATCTATAACATTCATATGCGATTGTCAAGATATATATGCAACATTTATTGCAATCTCTATCTCTTAGTTCTTCTGTGATGTGTCCAGATCGTAGAACTCGGCAAACAGCGCGTGGTCCATGCTCTCCATATTCAGCAGTCCGGCCGTTGCATGCGCCTGCGCCGCTTCGCTTAGAATCCTAGGTTTTATCCAACCGCGGGATGCTTTGGCGAACAACGTCGCCGCTTCGTGGTCCAGACCGTGCGCCTTGCCCATCGTGCCGACCAACCCGGGTTCGACGCTAATAGGATGCAGAACTTCGCCGGCAACCAGGTCCCCTTCCCGGTAATCCTTAAAATGGTCGTAGACGCTTTGTTCGACAAATATCTTGCCGCTTTTCTTGGCCAGGTCGCGCAGATGTTTGTGCTTGACTACATTGTCCAGGAAACGGTGGTCAACGAAATACCGGCGCCGGCGCACGAATAGCCACGCGACAAACAGGCTGGATGGAATGATCAGCGGAACCGCGGAAACCGCCGTTGCGACCGGCGTGGCGGCCGCCGCGGCCACTGGCCAGCTGAAGACTTCGACCCGGTTGTTCTCACGGTTGGCAACGTAAATGCGATTCTGGCCGGCGTCCATGGTTAAGCCGTTGGGATACAGCAGCTGGCCGAATTCGACACCCTGGGCGCCGAATATCGTCAGCGCCGGTCCTTCCTTGGCCGTCTTCTTATAGACGCTGACATCGTGTCCTAAGGCGTCGACAACGTAGAGCCGGTCTTTCTTATCGACAAAAATGCCCCGGGGCAGACCGGCGGTTTCTATCGTGTACATGTATTTACCGCCCGCGGAGAATACCTCGACACGCCGGTTGTTGCTGTCGGCGACGTATATATAGCCCTGGCTGTCGATAGCGACGTCGTTCGGGAAGAAAAACTTGCCCGGATACTGGCCTTTCTGGCTGACCGACGCCGTCCCCCCGAATTTGAACTTTAGTTTGCCGTTCGCGCCGAAAACCAGAATCTGGTGTTCGGTCATGATATCGGCCACATACAGATTGTCATTCCCGTCAAATGTCAGGCCGACCGGGTTCCACTTGCCGTCACTCCCGATGTCCGGCTGGAAGGTCGAGAGGTATTTGCCGGCCCCTGAGAAAACATATACGGCCTTGCCGCGGATATCGGCTACGTAAACATTGCCGGCCCCGTTGACGGCGATGCTGACCGGCGCCCGCAGTGTGCCGCCCTTAATATCGGAGAATGAGAACTTATAGTCGCCGTTTGGCGAAAAAACCTCAACGCGGCCTTTGTTGTATTTCTTCGTGCCGGAAGTGACATACACATCCCCGTTGGGCGCCACCGCCACATCGAGCGGTTTATTTAACGCCAGGTCGTTCGGCCCTCCGGTCATGACGAACAGGAACCCGGGCGGATCGATTGTGCCTTTCTTGGTCGCCGGATCGGTCGCCAGCGGCAACGGCTGTGCTTTGACCGTGACAAATGACGAAAACTTAATGCCGACCGCCAGCAAACAGGCTGTCAGGAGGACCAGGATGATTATCCGGTTGCGCCGCTTGGCGCGAAAATATTCGGCTGTTGCCATAGTTGGTAGAATCTTTAAGTTAGCCATTTTCCTTGTCCTTTGCCTATGTTTACTTGGCGCTTAACCGCTTGACGGCCTCGCTAGCCAATTTGAAATCCGCTTGGCTCTCCAGGGCGGCCTTGTAGTTCTTTAACGCCTCTTCCTTGTTTCCTTTGGCCTCATAAGCCAAACCCAATCCGTACAGGGCGTCCGCGTATTTCGGGTCGAATGCCAGCGCCTGATTAAAGGCCGCCATCGCGCCGTCGTAATCTTTCTTGTCGAGAAGGATGCGCCCCTTCATGAGTAGGGAATCAGAACTGGACGACTTGATGTCCAAGGCGTCGGTGATATAGGTCAGGGCCTTGTCGTAGCGCTTCTTCTTCCAGTGCGCCACCCCGCCGTAATAGTAGGACTGCTCCAAATAGGTGTTTGTCTTGGCGAAGGCCGTGTTTCTGTAGTATTTGATGAGTTTGTCGAAGTACTTCAGCGCCGTATCATATTGGTTGCGATTCATGTAAACGATTCCGGAGTACAGTAAGGCCTCCTGGTGGTCGCGAGCGATCTTAAGGGCCTGATCGAACTGGAACAGAGCCTCGTCGTTCCGGCCCAGCTGCATATACAGAACGCCTAGGCGCGCTCGCGCGTCCGAATTCTGTGGGTTATCGATGATCGCCTGCTCGGCCTTCTTCATCTCGACGCTCTCATACGTTTGCGCACCCATTAAGTAACGGCTATAGCCGTAGTAGCCACCGAAAGCCAAGACCAGCACCGCGAACAGGACACCAACGATCCTTATGGCCACATCCAACCGGGCCAGGCCGCGGCGACCGGCGATTACCGGATCCGGGTTCGCTACTTCTTTTGGTGACAACGGTAGCACAGCTCCTGCCCTCCCCACTTCGCAATCAAGGAACCGCCGCGCGTCTTACCGTGACACGTATAACAAAGGTCAAAAGTAAAGCAGCCGCTCGATGCCGTGAACTTTCGATCATGGCATTCCTCGCAGGCAAAAGGATCCGTTTTGGTCATCTCAAAATGAGCCTTGTGAATGATGATGCCCTTATTACGGGCTCCCGTCGGCGCCCAAATGAGCTGGCTAAGTGGTGCTTTGTAGTCTTCGTGGCAGGTGGAGCAGTTCTTCTCGACCAGCAAGGTGTCAGACTTGAACTGGTGATGGCAGGAAGAACATTCGTCTTGGGAGTCGGCGTGGCAGATGCTGCAGTCCCGCTTCATCGTTTTGGCGGCGACGCGATGTTCGCCTTCCCAACGAGCCGGGTGCGGCATCGGCGTGACGTGACAGGTATTGCAGAACGCGGTACTGTGGCAGATCTCACAGCCACCCGCGTCGCGGTGCGTGCCATGCTCCTTCTTCCAGCTAGTGGCGTTGGCATGGTTCTTAGGTTTTGTGTCTTTGGCCGTATGACAAGCTGCACAAGCATCGGCGTCGTGGCACGTCAAACAGGGAAAATAATCTTTCTTGGCCGCGGTTTTGTGAGCGCCGGCTCGGAAATCATTCGTGTGCGTGGCTGGGGCGCCGCCATAGCCGGCCGGATGACAGGCGACACACGCCCCGCTGGCGACTGTTCCCGCCTCTCCGTGCCGCAGGCTATGACAATTGAAACAAACAGTCATGCTCGGCTTAACCGTGCCCGCTGGCGTGTGCGGGAAATCAGTGTGGCAAACACCGCAACGAATACCGCGCGTCAGATGGGGATCGTGTTTGAAATATAGAATCGGATTCCGAAAATTATCCAGGTTGCTGCCATGGCAAAAAGCGCACTGGCTGGCGGTAATAAAGGGCGAAACGCTGATTGCGGACGGAACCGCGACTACCGGATTGGCGCCGGCCGCTCCCGCGCTGCCTGATATGCCGAAAAATAGGCAGAGCGCAGCAACTGTCAGGAATATCGTTTGGCGCGGGCGCCGTCTACTCTGCTGCCACATGTGAATTCCCGCCCCTTGGGATTAGGGTTTCGCGGCGGCTGGCTTAACCGAAGCCGCCGCCTCTTTGCTGCCCAGAAACGTATTGCCGAACCAGGTCAGAAGCTTGTCTTTATACTTGATGAGGAGGTTTTTGCCCAGCATTGTGTCGCGGCCGTGAATCAGCGCTCCGAACTTGGCAAAGCCGGCGCGCGAGTCGGGGTGACATGCCCCGCAGGTCTTGGCCAGATTACCCTTGGCGACCTTCGACTCCGTTTGGGCGGCCGGGAGTATCTCATGTGCCCCGTGACAGTCCCAGCACGTCGGCGCATCGGCCGCGCCCGTCTTATAAGCCCGGCCATGATAATAGTCGTTGTACGACTCGTAGTATTTCGGATGGCATTTACCGCATACTTTCTGCGCGCTCATCCGGAATTCAGCCTTGTAGGCTTTGTCCTTCTTAAGGCTCTTGATTTCGTGCGACCCATGACAATCCGCGCACGTCGGCGCCTTGTCGTCTCCGCCCATCGCCAAACGTCCATGTGTGCTCTTGTCGTATACCTTGAGCTGTTTGGCGTGCTCGTGGCAATTCTTGCAGGACAAGCCGGCAATCTTCTTAGAGTCGGTCTTCTTGCCCTGATGAGACTGGCTGGCTAAGGCGGAATCAAAATCGGTGTGACACTTCGTGCACGGCACGTCTTTGTGGACCGAGCCCAGCATGACCTGTTCGCTGATGTACAACACTTTCTTCGACTTAACCTCGGTAAGCTTGGGGTCGCCGTGGCAGACTAGACAGCCCGTCTTGCCCGGTATACCGATCGTGAAATCAACAGGGGCCGCTTGCGCGATAGCCGGCGCGAACAGGAGACATAGGCCGGCTGCTAGCGCGGCCAGGACGGAGAAGCGAGCTCTAGTTTGCATGCTGGCGCGCCGGTTCGGTCGCTGGGGGATGGGTTGTATGGCCATGGGGCGCGTGTACCTCCTGCTTGGTCAGGCCGAAGAACATAAGTAACGCGGGATAATCCTCAATGAACGATAGGCAAACATGGATCATGGTGAACATAAGCAGGAACATAGCCGACAGATAGTGCACAACACGTGCCCAGGCGGCTGCCGCGGCCACGCCTCCGGCCAGCGGGGCGAGGAATCCTAGAACTGTTTTTGGCCACATCAGCCCGAAGCCGGTGAAAGCCATGACTGTCAAGAAAATCGGGAACAGCAGGCCGTAAGTCATCTTCTGCATAACGTTGTATTTCATCAGATGAGGATAGGCCTTGCCTAAAAACATATAGTATCCGAGAACCCGGGGAGAGTTCTTGATGTCTTTAAGGGTGATGGCGAATTCCTTACGGTCGCGAGCAAAAGCGTACTGCAACCGCATGACAAAAATAATGATAACCGCGTACATAGCGACAAAATGGATGTACTTGAGCGGGGTGCGTCCGTTGGCGATGACGGGAAAACGTATCAGCAGGCCAGTTATCCAGAGAGCAATCATGCTGGTAACATGGACGCCGTGCATGATCTTCGGCAGAGGCGGAACAATCGCGTCGTGGTGAGGCCATTGTTTTCCAATAAACTTGCGCTTCATACGGCCCGTTGCGAAGTTTCCAATGATTTGAAACGCCCAGAATCCGAGGCCCACAGCGACCATTAGAGTCGCGATAATATCCGCCCAGACGTTGATTTCGGCCAGCATTATCCTATTACCGTCCTTGTCCTAGATGCGCGCAACTGCTACTGTCAGGGAGTTTGTAACGTATCTTACATGCTGCTGGCCATTAATTTACCACAATGCAACAATGATTACAAGGGACTCCTCGCCTTCATTTCGGGTCCTGAGACACGATGAACTCCGGTACATCTCTCCAAAGACCGCTCGATTTCCCCGGCGAGGAAATCATCGCTGCGACAAAACATTAGCCGACCGCTACCGCGGACCATGCTCGGCTCGAGTTTTGAGCTCTTTCTCGAGTTGCCCCCTCGTCCATCGTTCGACTGATTACAGCACCGTAAATGAAAACTCGTCGGCTGAGGGAGGAAGGTTGTGTGTAAAGTGCTTTTTACAGGGCGCCACGGCGGGAGCCGACGGTAAACGGTGTTTTGATAAGAATTACAAGGTCAATGAGGATGGAATGCCGATCGACATATTCCAGATCCTTGGCAATCACGTCCTTCAAGGGCAGCTCGCCTCTTCCCGAAATCTGAGCGAGCCCCGTTATGCCCGGCTTGACTTCGAGACGGCGGCGCATTTCGGGGCTGTAATGTGCGGCAACCTCTGGTTCTTCCGGACGCGGGCCGACCAGGCTCATATTACCTCTTAAAACATTAAGGAGATTGGGCAGCTCGTCCAGGCTTGTCCGGCGCAGCCAGCGGCCTGTCTTGGTGATCCGGGGGTCGTCTTCGGTTTGGAACACAAAATCCCCCATCTTGGCGGGGTCGAACCTCTTTATCCAATCCTTCTCGCCGCCCACGCGCATGCTCCGAAACTTATACATGGTGAACGGCTGGCCGTTCAGGCCGACCCGGACGGGCTTAAACAACGCCGGCCCCGGCGAAGAGAGTTTAACAACCAGGGCGATGATTAGCAGGAATGGAGAAAGCGCAACTAAAAGAATGAAAGAGACAGCAATATCAAATGAGCGTTTAAGCATCAAGCAGCCTTTTGTTAGGTTGCTTCGCTATCGCTCGCAATGACGTAATGCGTTTTTGGTTTATGCTTTCTGTTTTTGCATTAGTTCGAAATCGCTGTGCGTCATTGCGAGGAGTTGCGCAGGCAACGACGAAGCAACCTCCCCTACCCATGTTTCTCGCAGATATCCAGTACGGCTTCGATAACGTCTTGGACGTCAGCTTCGCTCATTCGCGGATAGATTGGCAGTGACACCTCGCCCTCGTAGGCACCCTCGGCTGCCGGATAATCACCGGCTTTAAAGCCGTATCGCTCTTGGTAGAAGGGATGCAGATGGACGGGGATGAAGTGAACGCTGGCGCCAATATTTTTCAGCCGCAATTCATCTATGAACGCCCCACGGTCGATATCCAAAACCCCCGTGCGCAAGCGCATAGGGTACAGATGCCAGACGTGCTTGACGTTACCGCGCGCGACCGGGGCAATCAACGCCGGATGGCCGGTAAAAGCGGCGTTATACGCGGCAGCGACGGCGTCGCGTCTGGCCTGCAGGGCGTCAAACTTCTCTAACTGCTTTAGGCCCATAGCGGCCTGGAGGTCGAACATGTTGTACTTGAATCCCGCCAGGTGAACCTGATAATACCAAGATCCGGATTCCCCATAACGGTCCCAGGCGTGGTCTGATAACCCGTGCAGCGACAGGGTCGAGGCTGTTTTGTAAAGTTGCTCGTCGTTTGTTGTCAGCATCCCGCCTTCCGCTGTCGTTATGTTTTTGGTCGCGTAGAATGAAAAACACGTCGCGTCTCCGATGCCGCCCAGAACTCTCCCCTTGTACTCGGCAAAAGGCGCGTGCGCGGCGTCCTCGATAACGCGCAGACCGTGTTTGGACGCGATGGCCATGATTTTGTCCATCGCACAGGGCTGTCCGGCATAGTGGACCGGGATGATCGCTTTCGTTCGGTCAGTTATCCGCATCTCGATTTCCACGGGGTCGATGTTCATTGTCTCCGGGTCGATGTCGGCAAAGACAGGAGTGGCGCCGGTATGCACAATCACGTTCGCGGTCGAACAGAAGGTCATAGGCGACGTGACTACCTCGTCCCCCGGCCCGACGCCGGCGGCCAATAGCGACAAGTGCAACGCCGCCGTGCATGAATTCACGGGCACGGCATAAGCGGTCTTGCATCTGGCGGCGAAGACCCGGGCAAATTCGTGCGTCTTGGGACCGGTTGTTATCCAACCCGATCGCAGGGTATCCGCGACCTCGTCAATTTCAGCGTCATCTATCGACGGCAATGCGAACGGTAAGAATTCATCTCTCATTTCTTAGCCACCTCCGCGTAAACATCTCTCAATATGTCTGCCGCCGCGCTCCAACTAAAGTTTTTGAGAACAAACTCGCGGCCGGCATCGCCGATGCGTTTGCGTTCGTCTGCGTCGGTCATCAATTGGGTGACCGCCTCGGCAAAATCCATCGGGGTCGAGGCAAGAAGAATATCCACGCCGTGCGTCACGCCAATCCCCTCGCATGCCTCCGGAGTCGAGACGACGGGTAAACCCATCGCCATGGCCTCGACTACCTTGTTGTTTAGACCGGTCGCCGCCCTGATGGGACAGACGAATACGGCGGCAGGACCGACGAACGGGCGCACGTCATCGACAAATCCGGTGACGGTGATTGCTGCGTCAGTGTCGAGTTTGGTAATCTCCGACGACGGTGAATTGCCGACAATATAGAGCTCAGCGTCTTTTACCGTGCGCCGCACCAGTGGCAGGATATCAGACGCGAACCACGTCATCGCGTCGACATTCGGGAAGTAGCTCATGGTCCCCATGAAAGCTAGCCGGTTAGGCGCCGCATCACCCGTCCAGGGCTGGAAATAATCGACGTCGACCCCGTTCGGGACAATCGCCAGCTTGGCCGGCTCACCCAAAACGGCGACGAAATCCCGGTCATGGGATGAAATTACCAGGCTGGTGTCGAATTCCGCGGGGATCGTGCCTTCGTATGAGGCGGTCCGCTTCTTTTCAAGACGGTATAACAGACTCGCCAGATCCTTCCGATAGGCCAGAAAGCGTTCGTAGTTCAGGGTCATTGAGTCGCAAATGTCCAGCACCTTAGGCGTGCCGGGATAGGCCAGCGCATACGGCGCCATGCGAATCAGATGGGCGTGAATGACATCCGGCTTCTCCTCCGCCATCAGCCACGCCACCGCACGGCGCATCTCAATCGACTGGTAATAGTAGACCTGGAAAGGCGTCTTGGAAAATGGGTGGATCAGACAATTCAAATAGGCCCGGAACTTGCTGAAACGCACCGGTTCAACGCGGGAAACGTATTTCTTCAACTCTGCGTAATACCGGCCGTCGTCCGGTTCCGCGAACGTCGCCAAGACGATTTCGTGGTCTTTGGAGAGCTCACGAATCAGATTGAAGACGCGCAGCTTGTCACCGCGAATGGGCGGGTACGGAAAGCGCGACGTCAGAAAGAGTATCTTCATGCGCGCACCGCGCTTTTTGCGCTCCAGGCCATTCTGATTATTTTCCCATACGCTCGCCGGCGGTGAGAAAACGGCCAGCGTAGGGCGAACGCCTTGACGACCATGACTCTTTCCACAAAGTTGGCGCCGCGGCCGCGATGCTTGGCGAAAAATTGCAGCCTGCTTTGATAGCGGGTGACGAGAACGCGCTCCGCTGTCGCGGCGTCAGCATCTCCGCTGGCGCCGACGTGGTGCACAACCTCAACCTCGGGTACGTAGTAGACTCCGAAGCCGGCCGCCTTGATACGCACGCACCAATCCATATCTTCCATATACATAAAGAAGGACGTGTCCAGACCGCCGACGACTTCGTACACGTCCGCGCGGATCAACAAGCAAGCCCCGCTAACGCAGTCGACCTCCCGCGGTTGTAGTGAGCCCGTGTAGGTCTGAAAGTACGTTCCGACTGTCTTCCCGCTCACCTTTGTCAGCACGGGCGCCGCGAGGCGGCGCGCCGTCTCTCCAGGCAGCAGGCGTTTGAAGCCGAATAGGTGGAGAAACTCAGTGAATAGGTTAGGAAAGCTGTCGGCCGATGGTTGCGTGCGCCCGTCGCTGTAGACCAGGCGCGGGCCAACGGCTCCGGCGGCCGGGTGCTCTTCCATAAAGGTCTGCAAAAGTTTAAGTCCGTCGGGCCTGATCTCCGCATCGCTGTTGAGCAAGAGACGGTAGCGGCCGATTGAAGCCGCCAGGCCGATGTTCGTCGCCCCGGCAAAGCCGATATTCTCGGCGTTCTCGATCAACCGGACGGCGGGCCACTCCTGCTGCACCGCGTCTCGCGTGCCGTCGGTTGAAGCATTATCAACAACGATGACCTCGATGGTCCCGGCGTCACGGCTGGCATAAACCGACCGCAGACAAGACATAAGCAGCTCACGCGTATTGTAGCTAACAATGATTACGCTTATGTCAGGCTTGTTACTCACTCGCGCGCTCCGCGTCATTGCGAGGAGTCTGCGCCGCAGGCGACGAAGCAACCTCCCCTGTCACTTTATACGTTGGCACCATCTCACTCATTTGGGCGTCCAGTCCGGCGACGTCATGACGGGACGCCAAGGCCTCCAGAGTGGCTAGCTGGCCCGCAAACCCGTTGTAGTCAAAGCCGCCGTCTTGCACGACCAAGACCTTATCCTGCTTAGTGGCAGTGACGGTTTCCTTCACGCCAACCAAATCTTCGGTGATCTCCTCACCCTGACGCAGCCCCGTAAACTCGATCTTGATATCAACGTCCGGTCGCAGACCGCTCAGACGAATAAGATTTCTAGCCAAGTCGATTATCTTAACCGGCTCGCCCATGTCCAGCAGGAACACTTCTCCGCCCCGGCCAATTGCTCCGGCCTGGAGCACCAGCTTAACCGCTTCCGGAACGCTCATGAAGTAACGAGTGGCCTCCGGATGCGTCACGGTCACCGGGCCCCCCGCCTCGATCTGTTTCCGGAAAATGGGAGCGACGCTGCCGTTGCTGCCGATGACGTTACCAAAGCGCACCGCCATGAAGGTCGTCCCGCAGGCCGCGTCACGGCAGCGCGACTGCATCGCCATCTCCGCAATCCGCTTAGTCGTGCCCATGATGCCGGTCGGGTCGACTGCTTTGTCTGTCGAGATGAGAACAAACCGCTTGATCCCGTGCGCCTCGGCGGCCACCATTAGATTGCGGCTGCCCAAAACGTTGTTGCTGACAGCGGCGGTGATATTCTCCTGCATCAACGGCACATGCTTGTGCGCCGCGGCGTGAAATATGACTTCCGGTTTGTATTTGCCGAAGGTGTAATCAAGTAAGCTGGCGTCTTTTATGTCGCCGATGACGATTTTCAGATCAAGGTCGGGATGGCGTTGGCTGAGTTCGAGATAGAGATAGTAGGTGTCGTTCTCGTTGTGGTCCAGGATGATCAGTTGCTTGGGATTGAACCGGACGATCTGGCGGCACAACTCGCTGCCGATAGACCCCGCGCCACCCGTAACCAACACGACCGCTTGCTTCAAGTAGGCCTCGGCTTCAGCGACATCTATCTTGACCGGTTCCCGGCCCAAAAGGTCTTCCACGTTGATGTCGCGAATCTGGTTGAGGTCGACGGTGCCGTCAATCAACTCGAACATGCCAGGCAGAGTCTTACATCTTACGCCGGCTTCGTCGCAAATGGCGACGACGTCCCGGATGACCGAGCTCGGCGCGCTGGGAATGGCGATAACTACCTCTTCCACTTCGTGCTTGGCCGCCAAGCGCGCGATGTCGCGATGCGTGCCCAGAACCTGTACGCCGTGGATCCGCCGCCCTTGCTTGGCCGGGTCATCGTCGACGAAGCCGATCGGGTCGTATTTGACCTCGGGATGCTTGAGCATCTCGCGCACGATAACCTCGCCCGAATCGCCCGCGCCAAAGATCAAGGCCGGCACTGATTCAGCCATAATGCTGCGATGCTTCTGCAGTTCGTAAACATAACGGACGAAGAACCGGGCGCCGCCGACCAGTAATACCGTCAGCAGCGCGTCAATGACGAGAACCGAACGCGGGAACGCCGAGCGGCTCAGATAGTACAGAGGGATAACGGACAGAGCGGTCGCTATCAGGACATCCAGCGCCAAGACGCGAAGCTCGCGGGTGCTGACATAGCGCCACATGCGGTCATATAAGCCGGAGACGAAGAAAACGATTAGTTTAAGCAGGACAATGATTAAGACGCCGCTTGTAAAGAGCTGCCAGTCGGAGGACGGGATGGCGCCTTCGAAACGAAGTTGGAAAGAAACATACAGAGAGAAGGCCAAAATGACCGCATCGAACAATATCTGCGGCAGGTGGCTTAGCCGGAACTTCACTTATAATCCTTACCGACGATGACAATCACATGCACGGACTTGTCGATTGTGCTCGATTCAGTCAGCTGGATGTCCGGTATATCCCCCTTCAAATCGCTCTTGACCTTTAGCGCTTTGGCGTAGTCCGCCTTCGCGTAATAGATTATGGATTTGGCGTAATCGGCCCGGTCGGCGTTGCCGATCGTCGCGATGCTATAACCCTTGTTGGATAGGATATCCGCGACCTCTCCGCCAATACCTTCCGTGCCGCTGCCGTTCAGAACCTTGACGTTGACGTCGCCCGGGCTGACATCTTCCAGCAACAGCGGGTCAATGGCCTGGTTTTTGATAACCGCGGCCATAATCAAATCTACCTTCTCCTGGTTTGGAATAACATAGCTGACCCCGTCGATATTGTCCGGCACGCCGGGCAGCATCACGGTTGTCAGGTCGGACTCCTTGAACTGCCGGGCGGAGTTAGCATAGGTCAACATCTCGCTCACACTCATGTCGGTTTCAACATTCTCGCTTAATATCTTGACCAGCGTCGGAATCTTGAACGCGGTCTGAAATTTCTTCGACTGTTGCAGCAGGGCGCGGGCGAAGTTTTGCTGGTCCTCGATCCTGGTAAAGTCTCCCATTGCGGTGTTGCGGAAGCGAACGTAGTGGAGCGCCGTCAGACCGTCCATGTGCTGCTGCCCAGCCTCGATCGGGTCACCCAGCTCATCGTCAACCATGCGTTCCTTGACGTTCACGTCGATTCCGCCTAATGTGTCGACGATCTTGGAAAAACTATTGAAATTAACGACTACGTAGTGGTTGATTTGGATGCCGGTCCATTGTTCGATGGTTTTGATCGTCAGCGCTGCGCCGCCATAGTGATAGCTGTGATTGATCTTGTCCTTGCCGTATCCCGGAATGTCCACGCGGGAATCACGAGGCATGGAGACCATTGTGGCCTTGTTCGTCTGGAAGTCGATGTGAGCGATGATTATGCTATCGGAACGGCCGACGGGGTCTTCCGGCGCTGCGTCGGCGCCTAAGATCAGGAAATTGACCGGTTCGGTCGGTTTCGGGTCGCTGATAACAGCGGCGATAGCTCGCGCCATTAAGCCCTTGGGATGCATCTTGCCTTCGATGTATTTCGTGTATCCGAAAGCCGCCCCTGCTCCCACCAGGACTAAAGCCAGCATGATAATCATGACTCGCCTGATGATGAAGCGCCGCCGGGTGGTCTTTCGCGGTATTGCCGTGCTATCTAACGTGGATTGAGTTGCTCTTGTGTGTTTACCCATATCAGAGTTTATATGATATCACAGTATGTGCTCATCGGCCAAAGCACCGGTTATTGGACCGCGAACATGATCTCGCCGCGGCACACCAACTCGCCGTTTACGGTCGCCCGTCCCGTACCTTTGCCGATCGGCCCTTTGACCTTAGTGATCTCGCACTCCAGACGCATCGTGTCGCCCGGCTTGACCTGGCGCTTAAACCGCACGCTGTCGATGCCCGCGAAGAGCGCGATCCTCCCTTTCATGTCTGGCTGAGATAGGATAATAGCCGCGCCGGCCTGGGCTAACGCCTCGACAATCAGCACCCCCGGCATTACCGGATAGTCGGGAAAATGTCCGGGAATCCAGAATTCGTCGTGGGTCACATGCTTGATAGCAACAACGCTACGCCCCGGTTCTAATTCCAAGACCTCATCGAGAAGTAAGAACGGGTCACGGTGCGGCAGTATTTCCTTGATACCGTCGCGATCTAATGGAAGACTAAACATTTTAACTCCTTATTTCAGGGGCACAAGGATTACAAGGAGCACTAAGATGACTTGCCCGTTCCACCATGTCGTCTTTGTGTTCCTTTTGTTCTTCGTGCTCTTACCCTTCTCGAGTGATGCAAGCGCCCAGATCGCGCAGTTTACTGTCGATGTCTTGATAGCCGCGGTCTATATGGCCGGCGTCGTAGACGACGGTTTCGCCCTCCGCCGCCAGGCCCGCAATCAGGAGAGCCGCTCCGGCGCGCAGGTCAGGCACGCGAACCGGCGCTCCGCTGAGCTTCTCGACACCGCGAATAATGGCGTGGTGGTCGTCCAAGCGCATATCTGCGCCCATGCGATTCAACTCGTCAATATACAAGAATCGGTTTTCGAAAACGTTTTCGGTCAGGACGCTGGCCCCGTCGGCGACGGCAAGATAGGCCGCCATCATGGGCTGCAGGTCGGTAGGAAAGCCGGGATAGGGCAGTGTAGCCACATCAACAGCCTTCGGCCGGCCGGTCATAGTCACACGAACGCCCTCGTCGCTCACCGTAATGCCGGCGCCTGTTTCCTTTAACTTCTCCAATAGCAGCTCGAGGTGCCCGGCGACGGCGCCTTGCACAGTCACGTCGCCGCCCGTCATCGCACCGGCGATCAACAACGTGCCGGCCTCTATCCGGTCAGGCAAAACGACGTGCTCAGCGCCATGCAGACGTTCCACACCGTCAATCTCGATGACAGAGCTGCCCGCTCCGTTAATATTGGCGCCCATTGCGGTCAGAAAAGCAGCTAGCTCGATAATCTCGGGCTCTCGCGCAGCGTTCTCGATGACCGTCCTGCCTTCCGCCAAAACGGCTGCCATGAGAACGTTTTCCGTGGCGCCGACACTGGGAAAGTCCAAGGGGATGACCGCGCCGCGTAAACGCCCATCCTCACCCTCGATATAACCATGTTCTGTCGTGATTTTGGCGCCCAGGCGTTTTAGGCTGGCTAGGTGCATGTCAATCTGGCGCGACCCGATATTGCAGCCGCCCGGCAGCGCGACGTGCGCTCGGCCCAGACGGGCCAATAGAGGTCCCAAGACCATTATGGATGCCCGCATCTGGCTGACCAGCTCATAGGGGGCCCGGTCGGTAAGTCCCCCGTCCGCGGTGACGACTATCGTGCCGTCCGGCCGGAACTCAGCCTCCGCGCCCAGACAATTAAGCACTTCGATCATCGTCCGGACGTCGGTGATGTCGGGGACGTTGGTGATTACGCAGGTTTCCTCGGTAAGAATGGTGGCGGCCATGAGCTTGAGAGCGGCGTTCTTCGCGCCGTTCACGCCGACGGTGCCGCGCAGGGGCGAACCGCCCTGGATGATGTAAGTAGACATAGGGGTAATTATATCAAAGGAAGGACAAGAGTGATGATTGTGACGGTCCTATTTCCCGAAGCGTTGGGCGATCTTGAGGCGTGATTCGGCGCGCACCAGTGAGGCGTTCGCTTTGTCCCATTCCTCTGTTGTCTTACCGCTCAGCTCTTCTTTCGCAAGCGCCGCTGCCCTTTGGGCACGCGCTATGTCGATCTCTCGAGCGAACTCGGCCGCGGGCGCGATGACAGTCACGGTATCCTCAAAGACCTCCATGAAGCCGCCGCTGATTGCGACATACTCCTCATCGGGTCCTTCCTTGGCGCCTTTGAAGCGAAGCTCGCCAACGGTCAATTCCGCCAGCAAGGGGGCATGCAAAGGCAAGATGCCGACCTCGCCGTGCAAGGCCGGCGCCACTACCATATCTACCTCACCCGAAAACAGATTTCTGTCCGGGGTGACTATGTCTAGTTTTAGAACCCTCTCAGCCAACGATACTCCTTGATGATCAAGCTTCGCTTTACGTCATTGCGAGGAGCTATGTGCGACGAAGCAACCTACCGCAACGCTTCCTACTTTACCTTGGCCATCTCGGCCGCTCTTGCCAGAACGTCATCGATATCGCCGGCCATACTAAAGGCCTGTTCCGGAATATCGTCGTGCTTACCGTCCACGATCTCCTTAAAGCTCCTGATCGTGTCAGCCAGCTTGACGTATTTACCCGGCCGCCCGGTGAACTTCTCGCCTACGAAGAATGGCTGGCCCAAGAACTGCTCGATACGACGCGCTCGTTTAACGATGACCTTGTCGTCTTCGGAGAGTTCGTCCACACCCAAGATGGCGATGATATCCTGAAGGTCTTTATAGCGCTGCAGAATCTCCTGGACAGCGCGTGCGACTCCGTAGTGTTCCTCGCCGATGACATTCGGATCCATGACACGGCTCGTCGAATCCAGCGGATCGACGGCCGGGTAGATTCCCTTGGAAGAGATCTCCCGGGAGAGGACCGTCGTAGCGTCCAAGTGACTAAAGGTCGTCGCCGGCGCCGGGTCGGTCAAATCGTCAGCCGGCACATAGATAGCCTGGACGGACGTGATCGAACCCTTGGATGTCGAAGTGATTCGCTCCTGCAGCTCGCCCATTTCCGAACCCAGGGTCGGCTGGTAACCGACCGCTGAAGGCATACGGCCGAGCAGCGCCGAGACCTCGGACCCCGCCTGCACAAAACGGAAAATATTGTCGATGAAGAGCAATACGTCCTGGTTCTTGTAGTCACGGAAGTATTCCGCCATCGTCAGAGCCGTCAACCCGACGCGCAGCCGCGCGCCAGGTGATTCAGTCATTTGTCCATAAACCAAAACCGTGTTCTTGATAACGCCCGATTCGGTCATTTCGCCGTACAAGTCGTTGCCCTCGCGCGTCCGTTCGCCGACGCCGCCGAAGACCGAGATACCGCCGTGCTGCAGCGCGATATTGTTAATCAATTCCATGATGACAACGGTCTTGCCGACGCCCGCGCCGCCGAACAGGCCGGTCTTGCCGCCCTTGACGTACGGCTCCAAGAGATCGATAACCTTGATACCCGTTTCGAAAATCTCCGTCTTGGTCGCCAGCTCGTCAAACTCCGGCGCCTCACGGTGAATCGGCAACCGCATCTCGGTTTTGATGTCGCCCTTCTTGTCGACCGTCTGCCCCAGAACGTTGAATATCCGCCCCTTGGTTTCGTCGCCGACCGGGATGGTGATGGGCTCGCCGAGGTCGGTTACTTCCTGGCCGCGGATAAGTCCGTCGGTCGGCAACATGGCGACCGCGCGAACCACGTTGTTCTCCAGTTGCTGCTGAACCTCGGCGACGATTACGATGTCGCCTGCCGCCGTCTTGGCGGTTGTTTGCAGAGCATTATAGATCTCGGGAATCGTGTCCGGAGCAAACTGGACGTCGATGACCGGCCCGATTACCTGCAGTATCTTCCCGACATTCATGCCTTGTCCTCCTACGCTTTCGATTGAATGAACTTAAGGGCTTCGACGGCGCCGCTGATCTCCGCCAGTTCCTGTGTGATCTGCGCCTGCCGCGCCCTGTTAAATGACATAGTAAGAGATTTAATCATTTCCTCTGAATTGTCGGTGGCCGCTTTCATCGCGGTCCGCCGGGCGCCTTGTTCGCTGGCCGCCGACTCCAAGAGCGACCGGTAGGTCACGGTCTCGGCATAGGCCGGCAACAGCTTGGCGATAATATCAACCGCGTCCGGCTCATACAGATATTCGACGGCGGGAGCCGCTTGGCCTCCGGCTTGGTCAACCTCTTCCGGCTTCTCAAGCGGGAATAAAGTAAAGACAACCGGCTTTTGATCGGCGACGCTGCGGAAATGGTTGAAGATAATGTTGACCGAGTCGACCTCGTGGTCGACGTACATCTCCATCAGCCGGGCCGCCAGCATCTGTGCTTCCTCAAAGGTCGGCGCGTCGGAGATGTCCGAATAGGACTCGGTTATCTCATAACCCCGAAAATTGAAGTAGGAATAACCTTTCTTGCCGACCGTCAACAGCTTAACTCCGTGGCCGGCTGCTTGTTCGTCGCGCGCGAATTGTTCGGCTCGCTTCATGATGTTGGTGTTGAACGCGCCGCACATCCCGCGATTGCTGGTTAGAACCAGGATACCGGTATTCTCAATCTTCTCGCGCACATCCAAAAGCGGATGCGATAAATCACCGGTCGCGCTCGCCAGATTGGTCATCAAGTCGACCATCTTTTGAGCGTAGGGCCGGGTGGCATTGATACGATCCTCCGCTTTTTTAATCTTGGAGGTGGCGACCAGCTCCATAGCGCGCGTAATCGTCTTGATCTTCGAAACGCTTTGGATTCGCTTTTTAATCGCCCTTGTCTGTCCGGCCATAAGCTAGGCTGCCCCGGTTCCTTCCCATGATTTCTTGAATTCGATTACCGACTCCTCCAGCGCGGCCTTCGTTTTGTCGGAGATGTCGTTTTCCTTCGCGACAGTCTTCGCCACGTCCGGATGAGTCAACTTCATGAAGTCAAGGTACGCCGTTTCGAACGGCAGGACCTGCTCGACCGCGACGTCGTCCAAATAACCATTGGCCCCGGCGAAGATTACCATGACCTGCTCTTCCATGCTGAGCGGCGAATACTGCGGCTGCTTTAGCAGCTCGACCATGCGCGCGCCGCGCGCCAGCTGGGCCTGGGTTGCTTTATCCAAATCGGACCCGAACTGAGCGAACGCCTCCAGGGAACGGTATGAAGCCAGATCGATCCGCAGGGTGCCGGCGACCTTCTTCATCGCTTTTGTCTGGGCGTCACCGCCGACGCGGGAGACAGAGATACCAACGTTGACGGCCGGGCGAACGCCCGCGTAAAACAGATCCGGCTCCAGATAAATCTGGCCGTCGGTAATCGAGATAACATTGGTCGGAATGTAAGCCGATACGTCACCGGCCTGGGTCTCGATAACCGGCAAGGCGGTCAAGGAGCCGCTACCCAGCTCGTCGCTGAGTTTCGAAGCCCTCTCGAGCAGCCTTGAGTGGAGATAGAAAATGTCGCCCGGGTAAGCCTCGCGGCCCGGCGGGCGGCGTAACAAGAGCGACAGCTGACGGTACGCCGTCGCGTGCTTGGAGAGATCGTCGTATACGACAAGCACGTGCTTGCCGGCGTACATGAATTCCTCGCCCATCGCGCAGGCTGCGAACGGAGCCAGATAAACCAAGGACGCGGGATCAGACGCCGGGGCGTTAACGATGATCGTGTAGTCCATCGCACCCGCCGCGCTGAGCCGTTCCACAACTTGGGCGATCGTCGACGCCTTCTGGCCGATAGCGGCGTAGATACAGATAACATCCTTGCCTTTTTGATTGATAATGGTATCGATCGCGATGGCCGACTTGCCCGTCTGGCGGTCCCCGATGATGAGCTCGCGCTGGCCGCGGCCGATCGGGATCATCGAGTCAATACTTTTCAGACCCGTCTGCAAAGGCTCGCTAACGTGCTGGCGATCGATAACACCCGGCGCAAGCTGTTCGACTGGCCTAAATGTCTTGGTGTCGATCGGGCCTTTGCCGTCCAGCGGTTTGCCCAAAGAGTTGACGACGCGACCGATCAGGGCCTCGCCGACCGGGACTTCCATAATGCGCCCCGTCGTCCGCACTTCCGCGCCTTCCTCGACGCTGGTCATGCTGTCCAAGAGGACGCAACCGATCTCGTCTTGCTCCAGGTTCAGCGCGATACCGAATACGTCGTTCGGAAACGCGAGCATCTCGTTGTACATCGCGTTCGGCAGTCCGGTGATACGGGCAATCCCGTCTCCTGTCTCAATGACCGCACCGACCTCTTCGAACTCGGCCGACGGCTTGTACTCTGCGATATGCTTTTTTAGTACCTCAAGTATCTTTTGAGACTGGATTACCTCAGCCACTAGGTGCCTCCTCCTAACTTTGTTAAACCATCTTCTTAATGTCGGCCAGCTTCTTCCTGGTGCTGGCGTCAAGGACCTTGCCTTCCATCCGGACGACCATACCGCCCAGGACGTCTTTGTTAACAGTGTTGCTGACTACGACGTCGTAACCGGTCACGTCGCTCAACCGCTTCACGACCTTGGCGTTCAAGTCGCCAGTCAGCGGAACGGCCGTCGCTACTTCAGCGATCACCCGTTTTTTTTTCGCTTTCATCGCTTCTAAGTAATTATCGATGACATCTTCCAGAAGATGAGCCCGGTCGTTAAGGACCAGCGCGTCCAATACGGACAAAAGTAACGGACTGGCCTCTCGGCTGACTAGTTCTTTTAGCGCAGCCTGCTTGACCTCGGGGGCGATGTGACGGTTGCCCATAAATTCCTTAAGGTCATAACTCTTACTTAGGGCCTGTTTGAAAGCGAACAGGTCATCTTGCAATTTGTCTTCCTGCTTCTGGCTAACCGCCAGGCCGAACAGCGCTTCGGCGTAGCCTTGCACCAGACCCTTATCCTCAGCTCTGAGCAATGTCCTTCACCTCCGCCAAACTGTCCTCGATCAAACGCAGATGGTCTTTGTCTGTCAACGTCTGCTGGACCACCTTGGCCGTAGTTAGAACGGTCAGGTCGGTAATCTTTGCTTCCAATTCGGCCACGGCCTTGGCGCGCTCCCGCGTGATTTCTTCCTTAGCCAGAGTGACAATCTCGTCCGCTTCCTTCTTGGCCCGATCGACAGCCTCTTGGCGGACGCTGTCGCCCATTGTTTTTCCTTGGGCGATGATTCCCTGGGCTTCCTGGCGCGCCTCGGCCAACTGCTGTTTATAGTCGTCAAACAGCTGCTGCGCCTCGGTGCGGACGCGTTCGGCTTCATCGATCGAATTGCGGATGTCATCTTCGCGCTTCTTGATGATGCCTAGTATTGGTTTGTAACCTACAGATGCCAGAACCAGAAACAGCAGACCAAACGAGATAATGGTCCAAATAATCAGTCCAGGCTCGGGCTTAAACAGTTCCACTTGACCCGCTTGCCTCCCTTCGTATTCCAAAACATGCGTTCTACTTGCCGGTCAGGATGATACAAATAACCAGCGTATACAGAGCGATAGCCTCGACCAAAGCGGCCGCGATGATCATGGTGGTTCGGATCATGCTGCCAGCCTCCGGCTGACGGGCCGTGCCCTCGCACGCTTTCAGACCGATCATGGCGATTCCAATGGCGGTTCCCACCGCGCCGATGCCCATGCCGAAACCGGCTGCCAAATGTGCTGCGTTCATGCGTTTACCCCCTTCCTTAATGTCCGCCGTGCAGCGCGTCGCCGATGTACATGGCCGACAACACTGTAAACACGTAGGCCTGCAGAATCTTAAATCCAATCTCCAACAACCCGACCGCTACCGACAAGGCTAACGGGAACGGAGCGATGACATAACTGGCGTAGAGCAGAATCAGCCCGATGAAGACGACCAGAACAGTGTGGCCGGCAAACATGTTGGCAAACAAACGGACGGTCAGGCTGAATGGCTTGGCGACAGCGCTAATTAATTCCAGCGGAACAAATATCGGGGCCAGCCACAAGGGTACGCCGGTTGGCATCAACAGTCCGCGCCAATATTTAACGGGACCATGCTTGATCGTACCCGCGATATGAACGGAGAAGAAGACGATCAGGGCCAGAGTCGCTGTCACGTTGATATTGCCGGTAGGCGTCGCCAGCCCAGGAATCATGCCCAGGATGTTACAGAACAAGATGAATAGGAATATTGTCGACAAAAACGGCACCCAGCCTAAGCCGCCCTTGCCCATCATATCCATAACGATATTGTCGCGGATAAAGAAGATGACGAACTCCCCGAGCGATTGGATGGGGCGCGGCACAAGTTTGGGGTTCCGGCGAGCGAAGAAGATGAACAACAAAATCGCCGCGACGGCAATCCACATCGTAATGACCAGCATGTTGATTGACATATCCACGCCGGCTATCTTGGGCAGATGAATAACTACCTTTAACGGCGCTTCCTCGGCTAGTTTAAGAGCTTGAGTGAGGGCGTCACCGGTGGCTTCGGCAGCCATTAGGAGCTTCTCGTTTCAGTCGTGTCGGCTGTACGTTTCGACAATCCCTTTTCCATCCTTATTAGCACTATGATCTCGATTATCAGCAGCACCGTTACAGTTGGAACAAAACCAGCGGTTACCCAGTATATCAAAGGCTCCCAGGTCTGACTGGTCACAAAATACAAGTAGACAGCCACGACTAACGTTAAACGAACGACGAAACCAGCAGCCATTGTGGCGAAGGCCGTGGTGGTTTTCCTTCGTATGGCCCAAGCCGACATCGCGACGAAAATCGCGAAGTTTACAAAACCAAGCAACAGGCCTAACAGAACCGCGCCAAATTCGGTATTCACTTGGGCGCCTTATCGTTTTCGTCGCGTGAAACCGCCGCGACTTGCTTGTAGATACTATAGAATCCGGCCGCAGCGCCCAAGAACAAACCGCCCACCATTAACCACGGTTTGGTATGAAAATAAAGGTCGAGCCGGTTGCCCAGGAACGCGCCGATCAGTACTGAAGCCGCCAGCTCAATACCTATGCTGGCCAGTGACGTCGACGTGCGCCAATCAACCTGCTCGTCTCGTTTCATACCTTGTTTCATGGATTAAACCGCCATAATTATAAACACAAGTTAGGGGGCGTGACAAGACACATTTATTCCGGCCTCTTTTAGCATCTCATCTGCCAGTTTATCGGCATACCCCGACCCGTAAACGATATCGGTGACGCCGGCGTTAATGAGAATTTTGGCACAAAGTGAGCACGGCTTATGGGTGGAGTAGACGGTTGAGCCGGCCATGGAGACGCCATGTAGGGCCGCCTGAATGACCGCGTTTTGTTCGGCATGCAGGCCGCGGCACAGTTCGTGTTTCTCTCCCGAGGGCACACCCATGTTTTCCCGCAGACAGCCGACTTCCAGACAGTGACGCAACCCGGCGGGAGCGCCGTTATAGCCGGTGGCCAGGATACGTCGATCCTTGACCACGACGGCGCCGACCTGGCGTCTTAGACATGTCGACCGCGTCGCCACAACGGTTGCGATTTCCATGAAGTAATCGTCCCAAGACGGCCGGTTGTCTTGCATTTACGCTGCTACCCGAGCTCGGGATACAGTGGAAACGCGTCGCACAAGTCCCGGACCGTTGTCTTGACCTCCGCGAGGACCGCGGCGTCGCCGACGTTGTGCAGGACCCGGCTGATGGAGCGGCCAATGATGGCCATCTCGTCTTCTTTCATGCCGCGGCTCGTCACTGACGGTGTACCGACACGGATACCGCTGGTGACAAAGGGACTCTGGGTCTCAAATGGGATGGTGTTCTTGTTGACCGTGATTCCGATTGCGTCCAGCGACTCCTGCGCGATTTTTCCGGTCAGGTCCTTGGATGTCAGATCGACTAAGAAGAGATGTGTATCTGTGCCGCCGGCAACCAGGCGGAAGCCCTCGTCGACCATGACTGCCGCCAGTGCTTGCGCGTTCTTGATGATCTGGGTCTGATAGACCTTGAACTCGGGCTTCATCGCCATTTTGAAGGTAATCGCTTTGGCGGCAATGACATGCATCAACGGCCCGCCCTGCATACCGGGGAAAATCACCTTATCGACAGCCTTGGCGTACTCTTCCTTGCACATGATCAAACCGCCGCGCGGACCGCGCAGCGTCTTATGCGTTGTCGAAGTGACAAAATCGGAGTAAGGCACCGGCGACGGGTGCAGGCCGGCCGCCACCAAGCCCGCGATGTGAGCGATGTCGGTCATGAGGACGGCTCCGACCTCGTCGGCGATTGACCGGAAAGCAGCGAAATCCAGGGTGCGGGGATAGGCGCTGGCGCCGGCGATGATCATCTTCGGTTTGTTCTTAAGGGCCATGTCTCGAATCTCACCGTAGTCCAGGACCTCGGTTTCTTTGTTCACCGTGAAGTGAACCGCGTTGTAGAGCTGGCCCGAGAAGCTGGCCGGAGAGCCCATCGTCAGGTGGCCGCCGTGCGACAATTCCAAGGCCATGACCGTATCGCCCGGTTTTACCGCCGCGAAATAAGCGGCCATGTTGGCTTGGGACCCGGAGTGCGGCTGGACGTTGGCATGTTCCGCGCCGAAGAGCGCTTTGGCGCGATCGCGCGCCAGGTCCTCAACCACGTCGACGCACTCGCAGCCACCATAGTATCGCTTGGAGGGGTAGCCCTCCGCGTACTTGTTCGTCAAAACCGAGCCCTGCGCTTCCAGGACGGACGGGTAGGTGAAGTTCTCGCTCGCAATTAGTTCGATCGTGTTGCGCTGGCGCATCAGTTCAGCGTCGATGGCCGCGGCCACCTCGACATCCACCTTGCGGATTTCTTCCAAAGACACTAGCGGTTCCCCCATTCGTTCTCTATTTGTTTGATTCGGTCGACCCGCCTTTGGTGGCGTCCGCCCTCGAATTGGCTGGTGATAAAGGTTTTGACTATCTCGAGCGCCGTTTCCGGTGCGACCACGCGGCCGCCGATCGCCATGATGTTGGCGTCGTTATGTTTGCGGGCGTGTTCGGCGCAGTACGTGTCATTGCACAGCGCCGCCCGTACGCCGGCAACTTTGTTGGCCGTGATCGACATGCCGATGCCGGTGCCGCAGACCAGAATGCCCAGCGGGAAACGGCCCTCGCCAACCTCGCGCGCGACCGTGACGGCGTAGTCCGGATAATCGACCGATTCCGGCGAGGCGCAGCCGAAATCAACGGCTTCGTGACCTTGCTCGGCGAGCCAGATTTTGATTTGTTCCTTAAGGGCGTAACCACCGTGGTCGGCGGCAATGGCAATCTTCATAGGGCCTATTCTACCACACGCCCAACAGCCGTTTCTATGGCGTCGCGAGTCACCCGGCCGGCGCGTAAGACCCGCCAGACAGGGCTGCTGACATCCAAAAGCGTCGATGCTTGACCGTCGGGGCAGACACCGCTGTCAATAACCAGATCGACTCCGGCGATGATGCTGTCAGGTATCTCTGAGATCGAGCGAGGCGCTACTCCGCCGCTGAGATTCGCGCTCGAGGAGGCCAACGGCAGTCCGGCTTCAACTAAAACCGCTTGGCCGGCTAGAGTGCCGGGCTGACGCACCGCGACAGTCGGCAAGCCGGCAGCCGCATTCTCCGCGACACCGTGTTTCCGGTTAAAGATCAAAGTCAAAGGACCGGGCCAGTAGTAGTCCATAAGCTCCGCCGCTTCCGCCGGAACATCTGCAGCCAGGTCATCCAATTGGGAGCGGTCCCCGATAAGTACCGGCAAGGCCTTATCATCCGGCCGGTTCTTTAGCTTATAGATACGGCGGACAGCGGCGGCGTCATCAAGGTCCGCCGCGATCGCATAGACGGTGTCGGTAGGCAGAACAACCACGCCTCCGGCTTTGATTACTAGAGCCGCGGCAACAACCGCGTCGCCGGGCGGCAGAGTCGGATCAAGATGCAAGATGTCGGTCACAGAAGCACCCCTTTGATTACCCGGTCTTGTCCAGCTAGGTCAAGTAATAGCTCGATGTTTTTGTACAAACCGGTGGCCGCCAGGACCGCTTTGCCGGCCGGTCCGCTGCCGGCGCCGACTTCCAGGATCAAAAGCCCGTTCGGCTTCAAAAAACGGGGCGCTTCGGCGGCGATGACACGATGCGGAGCCAATGGGTCATGGCCCGGCGAAAGTGCGACCAAAGGCTCATGGTCGCGAACCTCGGGGTCCAAGCTCGCAAGCTCGGCGTGTGAGATGTAGGGCGGGTTGCTGACGATCACGTTAAAAGACTGTTCCAACCGTTCCGGTAGGTTCTTGAAGTAGTCGCTCAAAAAAAACTGAATATGTTCGGTAACGTTATGGTCGGACGCGTTTCCCATGGCGATCGCGAGAGCGGGCCGTGAAACGTCGGTAGCGACGACTTCGGCGCCCGGCACCTCGGACGCAACAGCGATAGCAATGGCGCCGCTGCCGGTTCCGATGTCTAAAACCCGAGGTTCATGTACATGCCGGACGGCCGCAATCACTTCCTCCGCCACCCATTCGGTTTCCGGCCGGGGCACCAGCACGTCGGGCGTGACCCTCAGCAAGAGATGCCGGAAGGCCGCCTCGCCGGTGATGTATTGCAGAGGCTCGCGCGAACCGCGCCGCTCTATCAGGTCGGCGAACATGTCCGCTTCCGTCAGTGACAGTTGTCGGTCTTCCATGGTCAGAAACTGCGTCCGGTTGACCCCAAGCGTAAACTGCAGCAGAAGTTCGGCGTCCAGACGAGCGGTTTTGATTCCCGCCGCGCGGAGAGCATCGGCGCCGCGCGAAACCACATCGTCGATCATTTGATCTTCTCCAACCTCTTGACCCTGTCTTCTCTGGCTAAAGCGTCAACCAATTCTTGCAAATTGCCTTCGAGGACCTGTTCCAGGTTATGGACCGTCACGTTGATGCGGTGATCGGTTATGCGGTTTTGCGGAAAATTGTAGGTTCGAATCTTTTCGCTGCGGTCGCCCGTGCCTACCTGCATCCGGCGGCTTTCAGCAATCTCGCCTTGCTGGGTTTCCACGGCGTGCTGGTATAGGCGCGCGCGCAAGACGCGCATCGCCTTCTCCCGGTTCTGCAGCTGGCTTCGTTCGTCCTGGCAGGAGACGACCACGCCGGTTGGCAGGTGCGTTATCCGCACCGCCGAATCGGTCACATTGACGTGCTGGCCGCCGGCCCCGCTGGACCTGTAGGTGTCGATCCGCAAATCGCCCGGCTCTATCTGAACATCGATCTCGTCCACCTCGGGCATGACCGCGACGGTCGCTGTCGAAGTGTGGATCCGGCCGCCTGATTCAGTTTCCGGAATCCGCTGGACGCGATGGACCCCCGATTCGTATTTCAGCGCGCCATAAACGTCCCGGCCTTTGACCGAAAAAATGATTTCCTTGAAACCGCCGGCGTCGCCCTCGCTTACGCTCAGGACCTCGGTCTTCCAGCGATTGAGCTCAGCAAACCGCGTGTACATACGATACAAGTCACGCGCGAACAAGCCGGCCTCCTCGCCGCCCGCGCCTGCCCTTATCTCCATGATGACGCCTTTGGCGTCGGCGGGATCGCGCGGCAGGAGCTGTTCTTTAAGTTGGTCTTCCAGGGTCGTTTGCTTAATCCGCAGGCCGGTCAGTTCGGCCGTTATGAATTCCCGCATTTCAGGGTCTTTTTCCTCGACCAACATAGTCTCGGATTCGGCCGCTTGGCCCAAAGTGTCCCGCAATGCTCGCGCGGTCGTGATGATATCCGTCAGTTCGCTATATTCCTTGCTGAGTTTTCTAAACTTATCCTGGTCGTTGACCGTGGCTGGCTGGGCCAACTCGGCTTCGATGTCGGCGTAGCGTTTTTCGATGCCGGCGACTTTATCAAGCATTCGCCTCACCCGCCACAACGCCTTCCTGCCGGACGGCTTCGTTGAGCGCCGCGATTGCGACCTCGATTTGGCTCCGATCCGGTTCGCGCGCTGTCAATTTCTGCAACCACAGCCCGGGCGCCATTAAAACCTTCGTTATCGGGGAGTGTTCGTACCGGCGCGCCAGCCTGGTAAACTCAAATGTAACCGAGGCGATCAACGGCACGAGCAGCAGCTGGATGCCGATCCGCACCAACAGAGACGTTTTGGGAATGAGCGCGAAAATCAAAATGGCGATCACCATGACGCTCAATAGATACCCGGTACCGCAACCGACGTGCAGCGGACTATATTTCTCGACATTCTCCGGAGTTAGGTCGAGGCCCGCCTCGTACGCGTGTACCGTTTTGTGCTCCGCCCCGTGATATTGAAAGACTCTCTTGATGTCTTTCATCTGAGCGACCGCCGCGATATAGCCGAGAAACAGAGTAATCCGCACGACCCCCTCAACCACCGACTTCAGAAACGTTGTGTTCGCCAAGGCTTTGGTGTAGCCGGCCAGGAAGGCCGGCAGCAGAATGAATAGGAGCACAACGAACACGATGGCAAAGCCAAAGCTGATAATGATCTCCTTGGTGCCGAATTCCTCCTCCTCGCCCGTCGACTCCTGGGCGGACCAGGACAGCGCCTTCAGGCCAAGCAGAAACATCTCGATCAAAGAGACAACGCCGCGCAGTGGAAACCAGGTAAAGGGTCGCAGCCGGTGAAAGACAGTATCAACCGTTTGCGCACTCGTGGTGATGGCACCGTCCGGTTTGCGGACGGCTACGGCCATGGCGCGCGGGCTGCGCATCATAACGCCCTCGAGGACGGCTTGGCCGCCGATGCGTAAAGGATTCATATGGCGGTCCTTAGTAGTTGTGTTTCGGCCAGGGGTCGCCGCAGGCCATTGAGCCTTCGGGACAGGCACCGCGCACGCAACCCGGACCGGCGGCGGCATAAACGGTGGGCGCCAGCTCACGTACCAAGTCCAACATCGCGATGGCGAGATCGCGTATTTCCCATTGGGCACGATTACAGCAGCGCAGCGCGAAGAAATGAAGCAGTTCACGGGCGTTCATGGTAACGACTATCTTTGTCTCGGCGGCATTCGGCAAGACATACCGAGCGTCTTCCGCCGCCACACCGTCATCTAGCAGCGCCTTGTATGCGTCCAGTGACGCCTTATTAAGCGCGTCGAACCTAGCGGCGGCCGCACCGTTGGCCGCGATGGCGGGCGGCGTTATGAACTCGAGATTGTCATAAGTCACATAACGTTGCGATTGTTGATTATATGAGGCGACACGGTGCCGCACCAACTGGTGGCTGCAAGCGCGAGAAATGCCGTCGATGGCAAACGTGAACGATGCGTGCTCGACCGCGCTGTGATGCCCGCTCTTAACCAAGAATCGGACGAGCTTGATCACTTCATCCGGTGTCATGTCGTCAAACAATTCGTCGGCGCCAATGGCCGCGTAGCACAAACGCCCAGCCGCGGCGATGGTGCGCTCCGGGTCAGGCGTATGTTCGAGAAGTTTGACGTTCATCTAATTAGGCACTCCCGGGTTTTGTCGTCGCTTCGGGGGCTGGCTCCGCGGTCTTCGCGGGTTTCTTCTTTGTCACGTCACCATATTTTTTCTGGAAACGCTCGACGCGGCCGCCGGTATCGACGAACTTCTGCTTACCCGTATAAAAAGGGTGGCACTTGCTGCAGATTTCGACGTGCAGTTCCGGCTTGGTCGATCGAGTGGTGAATGTCTCACCACACGAGCATTTGACCTTGGTCTCTTGATAGTCGGGGTGAATCTCTTTTTTCATCTAATCCTCCGTAAATGGGCGTTCGAATATCATAACATTTTAGCCGGCGGCAGGGTTCTTCTCCAGCTCTTTCAAGAACAGCGCGTTCGATTTGGTGTCCTTGGTTTTGGCAATCAGTAAGTCAATGGCCTGCGTGGGCTCAAGGGCGTGCAGCACGCGGCGGAGTTTCCATATCTGCTGGGCTTCGTCCGGGTCGAGCAGAAGCTCTTCCTTCCGGGTGCCGGATTTATCGATGTCGATAGCCGGGAAAATACGCTTATCAGCCATCTTCCGGTCGAGATGCAGCTCCATGTTGCCGGTCCCCTTGAATTCTTCGAAGATGACCTCGTCCATCCGGCTGCCGGTATCGATCAGCGCCGTCGCAATGATCGTCAGACTGCCGCCGTTTTCGATGTTCCGCGCCGCACCAAAGAAATGTTTGGGCGGGTACAGGGCGGTCGAATCGACGCCGCCGGACAGAATCCGGCCGCTGGTCGGACAGGTAAGGTTATAGGCTCGAGCCAGACGGGTAATGGAGTCCAGTACTATGACCACGTCTTTCTTGTGCTCGACCAGTCGTTTGGCGCGTTCCAGAACCAGTTCGGCCGCCTGGATATGGTTCTCGGCCGGCATGTCGAAAGTCGAGGAAACGACGTCGCCGTCGATGCTCCGCTCCATGTCGGTGACTTCTTCCGGCCGCTCGTCAACCAATAATACAAGCATCTGAACTTCAGGATGGTTGTGAGTTATTGAGTTGGCGATCTGCTTGAGAATTGTGGTTTTACCGGCTTTAGGCGGGGAAACGATCAAACCGCGCTGGCCCTTTCCTATCGGGGCGACCAGATCGATTATCCGCGCCGTGATGTTTTTCTCGTCCGTTTCTAGACGGAACTGATCCAGCGGGTAGATCGGCGTCAAGGTTTCGAAGGTGGCCCGGGTGCGCGCGTGCTCCGGGTCCTCGGCGTTTACGGCCTCGATGCGCAGAAGCGCGCTGAACTTCTCGGTATTCTTCGGCGGCCGCACTTGCCCCTTGACCTTGTCGCCCTTGCGCAGATGGAAGCGGCGGATCTGGGAGTTGGAGACATAGATGTCTTGATCGCCGGGCAGGTAGCCCTTGGTGCGCAAGAAACCATAGCCATCCGCCAGGATGTCCAGCACGCCTTCCTTGGTCAGCAAGTTTTCGTCGCCGTTCTTGCCCTGGCCTTCGGAGGACGCCTTATCTGCTCCTTCGGCTGGCCTTTCTTTGTCCTCGACCTTGGCCGGTTTGGCCGGCTCGGGTTCCGCGGCCAGCTGCTCGATCAGTTCGTCTTTCTTCAGCTTGGCGATGCCTTTCAGTCCGGCTTCCTGCGCCAATTCCTGCAGGTCTTTCAGGGGTTTCTCTTGCAAGTCCGTTTTTTGCACAGTCCTTTGTTCCTCCTCTTAAAGGTTCTTAACCTTTTCCCAGTCACTCAAAAAGGCGGCAATGCCTTTGTCTGTCAGCGGGTGTTTAATCATTTTTTGAAAGACGTCGTAGGGAACCGTCGCGATGTCGCAACCGAGCATCGCCGCTTCCACCACGTGCTGCGGGTGCCGCACACTGGCGCAGATTACTTCCGTCTGGATATCGTAGTTCTCGTAAACTGTCATTATCTCTTCGATGACCATCATCCCGTCGTTGCCCGCGTCGTCGACGCGTCCGACAAAAGGACTTACATAGGCAGCGCCCGCGTGCGCGGCCAGCAGAGCTTGGTTGGCGCTAAAAACCAGCGTCATGTTGACGTCAATGCCCTCGCCCGCCAAGATAGCGGTCGCGGCCAGGCCCTCCGGCATGCATGGTATCTTGACAACGACGTTCTCAGCCAAACTGGCCAGCTCCCTGGCTTCCTCAACGATGCCGGCGCAATCGGGACAAACGGCTTCCGCACTAACGGGGCCGTCCACGATAGCGGCAATCTCCTTGATCAGCGCATGGAATTTCTTTCCTTCTTTGGCCGCCAGCGTCGGATTGGTCGTGACACCGCTCAGAATTCCCCAGCTGTTGATCTCCTTGATCTCGCCGACATTGGCAGTGTCGATGAATAAATCCATACTTCCTCCCTTGTAGTTGTTTGTTATTGGTTGTTAGTTATTAGAAAGTTCAGTGCTTCTAACTACTAACGGCCAACCTCTAATTGCCGCTCTTTTTGTCACCGAAGATTGCGTCGAGCGCATATCGCAGTATTTTGGCTATTGTCTGGTCCAGGTTGTAGCTGCCGAAAACCGGTACATTATGCTCTTTGGCCAGCTTTTTTACATAGCTCTGGATTTTTCTGATGTTCTCAAAATTGGCAACGTACTTGTCGGAGGGCCGCTCTTTGGCGCCCTCCATCTCCCGAATGTAAAAATGTGTCCGGTGCTGTTCCTCGTCGTTCACGGCAACAACTAATTCCACGATGAAAGCCCGTTCCCGATATTCCGGTTTAATGAACCCCGGCAGGAGATGCGCCCCCTCGACCACCATATTGACGCCTTCGTTGATGGCCCTTTCGATAATGGCCTCGACACCGATCGTTACCAGCTCGCATTGCTCGGTAAAGCCGACAATTACCGGGTCGGACGACTTCGGAACGGGAAACCGCAACAGTTTCCAGGCCGTAAAGGAACTGCCATACAGCGCCGGCATTAGCTCCTTTGAGAACTGCATGCGCATTACTTCACGGATACTGTCCGTCGAGCTTATGCGGACAATCCCCAGACGATGGGCCAGCTCGGCGGCGATAGTCGACTTGCCGACCCCGGTTGTTCCGCCTACCAGGATAATAACCGGCTTATCCAGCTTCCCCAACTTGCGCCAGTGCCGGTAGTTGGCGGCGTAGCCATCTCCATAAGTCCGGCTGAGCAGCTCCGTCACCATCTCGTCCAAATCGGGGATGGCGATTTGGTAAGCTCCGTTCTCCCGCAGCGCATCCTCGATCTGTTGCGCGATGCGGTAAGACTTAGCGGGAGCCAGGCCTGTCGCCATTATCGAACCGGCCAACATACCCTTCGAAAACGGCAAACTGCGCTTCTTGCCGCTGATCAATATCGGTTTTTCTTTAGCGCCGTTCTTCATCTAGCCTCTGCGTTCTTTGTCCCTGGCGCGGGCGGTCGCGGCTGTTTGCAACAGCATGTCCCGCAGCTCTCCGTCACCGCCAACTGTGACCGGACTGTTATCCATGTACACCACGTCTAAACCATTGTCTAAACCGTACCCTGTCACGACGTCGACGGCGGCCGCCTTCAGCTCCGTCATGATGACATCCGCCGGGGCCGCGGCAGCCAAGTCCGCCTGCAGTAACGGCCGGTTGGATAAGTGATGACTGATACCGACGACTTCGCAACCGTACTCGGCGGCAAGATAATCACGCATGATGCCGCCCACGCCGGCCGGTGCGGTTGTCGCGACAAAGACCCGCCGGCCAGCGATATCGTCCAACGGTTTAGGTCTAAAAACCGTCTGGACCACTTTGATGCCTGGTACGGCCGCCTTGATCCCTTCTGTAAGCCGAGCGACCTTGTCGGCCGACGCCAATGGCTCCTCACACATCGTCAAAACGGCCAGACCGGCCAGACTTAGCCGGTAGGGGCCGAAGTTGCCCAGGATATAGTCTTCCGGTTGTCCGGCGCCCGCAATAACAACTGTCGCGTCCGTCCTGATGGGCGGAATTGCGGCCCCGCTGCCTTCAAAGACAATAAACTCTTCCGGCAATCCGTCGGCGATTCGCGCACCATCGGCAACGTTAGAAACATAAACTTGGCCGGCCATCCCGCCGCCGCAACGCCGGCAACCGACCGTAGTAACCCGGCTCATCAGAGCGTCTTCGTAGTGATCGGACGCCGCGTGCCGTCCCTGCCGGCTTAAGCTTAGGAGGTATTCGGGTGTCAATTTAATCTCACTGCCCTGAATAACCTCGGGTTCGGCCGGGCCGCCTCGGCCCATTGCCACCACGCAAGGATGGAATCCTTCGGTCTTCAGTTCACGGCAGATATAGGCTGAAACGGCAGTTTTGCCCGTTCGTTTGCCCGTGCCGATGATTGAGATTGAGGGCTTATGGACAATGTCCTCAAAGATAGGCGGTTCAAACAGGAAGTCCGAACCCTTATATGATATATCTGCCTTCAGGATTCGGCAAGCGAATTCAAATCTCTCTTTGTATCCTACCACCGGTTCGTCGCTCAAGTCAATAAATACGGCTGGTTTATGCTGGTCAATCGCTTTGGCTATGCCAGCCAGCGGGTCGCTTTCCAGGATCACGGGAACGCCGAACCCGTCCAGATTGGTGCTGTCCGTGACTTTCTCGGTTCCGCCGATGAAGACGGCCGCGACCAATTCGAAAGCCGGGTCGCTGGCGACCCGGTCCAGTCCCTGCTGGATCACCGGAAAATAATGCTCGCCGTCGATCAAGGCGACCGCCCGTTGTCGCGCCACTCTAGCCCATCCTTTCCTTGATCTCGCCGACGCGCTTTTTGTAGACCGCCGCCTTGCCGTTTTCTATCTCGACAATGTTATAGCAAGGCTCGGCATCGCCGCGCAGCCGCAAGGAACACGCGGTGCCGGCGTTGGCCAATGTCATGCGGCCAAATTGCCAGAGATGCGGCACATGTTTGTGGCCGGACAAAACCATATCAACATCTAGTTCAAATAACATTTTCAAAACGTCTCCGGCGTCTAAAACAATGTTCCTCTCGCGCCCTGTCCCCGGCACCGGCAAAAGATGATGGTGCATGACCAGAACGCGAAAGTCCGCCGGCGCCTCGAAGTGCTCCCGGATCCACGTGTATCGGTCGCGTCCGACGCGGCCATCTTTGTTGTCCAGCATGCTGGAATCGATGCAAACAAAGACGATACCGTTGTGGCGCAGAACCTGGAACCGCGAACCAAAGATCTTTTCAAAATGGACATGGCCGACATTGCGGCTGTCGTGGTTTCCCGGAATGACGACAACGCGGGGGCAAGTGATCGTCTTGATGTAGGCGCGCGAAGTCTCATATTCGACCTTCAACCCTAGTGTCGTCAGATCGCCGCCGACGATAACGACATCGGGATTCAGCTCGTTAATCTCGGCGATCGTCGCTTCCAACAACTCGGGCCGGAAGTAATGATCGCCGACGTGAATATCGGAGAGCTGAGCTACAATCGTTTTCTTATTTGCTGGCAATCAGATCACCTTCCTACTTAGCTATGTTGTTTTGCGCCGGCAACGCGCTTCTGTCCATCATATTGAAGAGTCTATTCAAAGTCCCCAGGCCGCTCGACGAAGTTGGGTTGAACAGAATATTCCAGAGAGATACCTGGTCGTATGTAACAATCCCGGGTTCGCCGGTTATCTTCCCCAATTTCCCGGCCCGAGTCACGGCGTCGCGATAATTGCCAAGACTATCGATCAGGCCCAGACCCTTAGCTGTGCTGCCGTTCCATACCTGGCCGGTCGCCAGCTCCCGCACTCTTGCTTCCGGCAGATTGCGGGCCGCGGCAACGTCCGAAATAAACTGGTCATAGACCTCTTTGGCCTCTTGGTTCAGAATGGCTGTCTCCTCTGCGGTCAGAGCTCTGTCTCCGCTCCCCATGTCTTTATATTTCCCCTGCTTTATCGTCTGGTATTTAATGCCAAGTTTGTTGTAGAGATCCTGCAGATCCGGAATCTGCATAATTACGCCGATGCTGCCGACAGACGATGCCCGGCTGGCCATAACTTCGTCGGCGGCACAAGATATATAGTAGGCGCCTGACGCGTCGACATCCGCGGCCGACACGACGACCGGCTTGTTCATCCTTTTTACCTCTTCGAAGATTTCTTGGCTGGCCGCGGCACTGCCGCCAGGACTGTCGATGCGCAAGACAATAGCTGCCACCCGGGAATCCTTCTCGGCTGCGCGAAGTTGACCGATGAGCGATTCGGGCGTCGCCGTCGCACTGCCGCTGAGCAGACCGCTTTGGGACGAAGACGCGATAACCCCGTCCAAATGGATCACGGCTACGCTGCCGCCGGCGGTCATCGGAGTCGCGTTGCCGGCCGCGCTCGCAACCGCGATAGCGGCTAGAATCGATCCGCAGCACAAGAGCAGCACCAGAGCTACGCCGACGATTATCCCGATGGTCCAACCTTTCTTAGACATGCAATTCCTCCTCTTTTACGACTCGATTGTCAGGCCGGTCGTGTTAGACAGTACCTCATATTCGGTTTTGTCGCCCTGTCTTGTGAAAACGATGTTGAGGGCGCCGGCGCCGGCGCGGAGATCATCCAATCTAACCATGTTGAGCCAACGCGGCAGAGTTGGTTCAACTATGCGAAACACGCCGTGCGGTGCGTCAGGCATTAATCCTAGCATGGCTTGCAGCAGCAAAAACATGCTGCCCGCCGCCCAAGCCTGTGGGCTGCAGGATACAGGATACCCGACCGGGGGATGCGGCATCCGGCGCGAGAATCCGCAAAATAGCTCAGGCAGACGATAGTCAGTGAAAGTCAGAGCGGCGTCAAACAAACTGGTCGCGATTCGATTGGCCTCAGCCGTGTAACCGTATTCCTTAAATCCCCAAGCAATCAGGCTGTTGTCGTGCGGCCAAATCGTTCCGCAGTGATACTGCATCGGATTATAGGCCGCCGCCGATTTGCTCAACGTCCGTATTCCCCAGCCGCTGAACATATCCGGCTGCATCAAACGATGCACCAGCTTCTTGGCCTTGGTCTTATCGACGATGCCGCCGAACAGACACTGGCCGGCATTGGACGACACTACCTCGACCTTGTCTTTTTCCTTGTCCAGGGCGAGGGCATAGCAGTTGTCCGTAGCCATCCAAAAGACATCGTTAAAGCGTTCCTTGAGAGCGGCTGCCTCCTGGCGCAGACCTACCGCCCGATCTGCGAATCCCAGGTAATCGTAGGCTTCGGCCAGGCTCGTCTTGGCCAGATAGACGTAGGCTTGCACCTCTGCCAACGCTATAGGCGGATCGGCCATTGTGGCGTCCTTGTGCACGATGCTGCCGGCGCTGTCCTTCCAGCCCTGATGTATCAGGCCGCGCGGCGACTTCCTCTTATACTCGACAAATAGGTCGCCATCGGCGTCTCCGTATTCGTCGATCCAGTTCAACGCCAAGTCCAGATTGTCTTTAATGCCGCTGAGAAAATCGCCGTCCCCCGTCCATTGAAACAGACGGGCGGCCAAAATGACGTAGAGCGGCGTCGCGTCGACGGTCCCGAAGTATGGCGTATGGGGAATCTCGTTTAAGGAGGCCAGTTCGCCGCGCCGGATTTCATGCGCGACCTTACCGGGCTCTTCGTCGCGCCAACCGTCGACAACTGTGCCCTGGAGATTACCGAACATCGCCAGCGTCTCCCGCGCCGGCGCCGGATTCAACATCAGCGTCTGCAAACACGTGATCAGGCTATCCCGGCCGAAAGGGGCAACGAACCACGGCACACCGGCGGCCATCGTCGTACCTTCCGGGCCGGCGGTCAACAACTGCCTTATATCGCGTTGTCCGCGCTCCAGAACGGAATTGAACAACTCGTTGTCGGTAAAGATTCGTGTGCTGTCGGTGTCCCAGGCCTGGTAGGAACGGTGCAGTGTCGAAGATACAGTATCGAACGACAAGGTGCGCCGCCGTTCCGTCCCAACGACCGGCTTAAAACAGAAGTTGATGACCTTTGTCTCACGCGCCTCGAACGCCAACCGGTACGAGACGGTCGCGCCCTCCGGCCCGGTTTGAACTTGGGTCGGTTTGGGAAACAGCTCGATCTTTGTCTGCCGGAAAACGTCGTCCAAGCCGACATAGGCCAAGCTCAAGAAACGGCCGTCAAACTTGGGCTTAAGTATCGCTCCCCGCCTTTGCCGCCGCAAGCCCCTGACCTCGAAGATATCAAAAAAGTCGGCGCCTACGATAAACTGGATAGTAACCTCGACGGGGAACTGGTTATAGTTCTTCAACCGGATGCGTTCGTATAGATTATCCTCGATGGTGCGCAGACGCCGGATGTTAAGGGTGTCTTGGGGCACGCGAATACCGTCGTCGCCCTTAATGTCGGGGTTGGTGAGCTCGATAAATGCCCGGTAGTCTTGGCCCGCCGAAGATGACAGCAACAGGGGCTTCTTGCCTTCCAGATAGATCTCGAAGGTGGACAGAAAACGCGTGTCCTGGTGATAGAAACCGAGACCGAACGGGTTGCCCCGCGGAATCGTACCCTCCGCATTGGTGTAGAGGAAGGCTTCACCCTCCTTGAGCACCAGCTTCTCGACCTCGACACCGGCGGTGATGAACGGAACGCCCTCGTTGAGCAGACGGATGACGTCTTCGGAGGCGATCACCTGGAACTCTTCGCCGTGCGGTCCTTTTACCACACGTTCCTGCATAATACTCCCGGGGTTGTGGCTTTTCGTTTAACCCAGTAACAGATGTATGAGGTCATGTCCTTTGTTGAGCTGCAGTGACCCGTAAGCGCGGGCGTTCTTTTCCGAGAACGCCGTCATGTCGTCAGCGACTCCGTCCGTCGCGTACAGCGCGAACGGCACCGGGCCGCTGCCGTGGGTGCGGAGACTAAGGGGTGTCTCGTGGTCCGGGCTGACCAGGGCGCGGTAACTGCCAACCTTGTTGAGCTCGTGCAACACGGGCCCGACGACTTTGGCGTCGAAATCGGCCAGCGCTTTGACTTTCTCTTCCACCAGCCCCTCGTGTCCGGCTTCGTCCGGCGCTTCCACGTGCACGAAAACAAAATCGCCGTCCCGCAGGGCCGCTATAGCCGCCCGCGCTTTGGCGTCGTAATCGGTGTCAAAGTACCCGGTTGCCCCGGCGACTTCGATGATGTTCAGCCCCATATAGAAGCCGATGCCCTTAATTACGTCAACGGCCGAGATCACCGAACCGGTCAGACCGAAGCGCTCCTTGAAGGTTGTCAGACGAGGCGCGCCTCCTTGGCCCCAAGGCCAGATGAGGTTGGCCGGATGCAAGCCTTCGGACAGCCGGGCCACATTGACCGGGTGATTGGCCAGAATCCGGCGTGACCGGTCGATCAGGTCGAGCAAGATATCAGAGCCCTCTCCTGTCGGCAAAACATCCTCGACGGGTTGGTCTAAGACGTCGTGGGGCGGCCGGCATACGGTTGCGTCCGAGCCGCCTTCCTTAAGAATCAACAGGTGTCGGTAGCTGACGCCGGGAGAAAAGCTAACCGTCGGCGTGCCCAACGACTTATCCAGCGAAGCAATCAGGTCTTGCGCTTCGGGCGTTGTGATATGTCCGGCGCTATAGTCGGTCAGCTTACCGTCGGTCTCTGTGACCAGGTTACAGCGATACGCGAATTCACCCGGCCGCAACCTGATGCCCCGGTAGGCGGCTTCCAGCGGCCCCCGGCCGGTATAATATTCGCGTGGGTCATAACCCATCAACGACAGAGTAGCGATATCGCTGCCGCTGCCCATGCCCGCCGGAATCGTCTGGACCGTACCGCCTCTGCCTTCACGCGCCATAAAATCCATGTTCGGCGTAGCAGCGTATTCTAGCGGCGTCTGGCCGCCCAGCGCATCGCACGGGTAGTCGGCCGCGCCGTCCGGTACGAAAAAGACATACTTCATTTAGGCCCCGACAACCAGTTTGCGAATAGCCGCGGTGTCTGCCTCGACCTCGATAACCTCGCCGCCGCCGCTCTTGACGGCGGTGTCGGGATCTTTTAGGCCATGCCCGGTCAACACACAGACTGCCGTGCCGCCCGGCTCGAGCTTGCCAGCCGCGGCCGCTTTGAGCAGCCCGGCTACGGAGGCAGCCGAAGCCGGTTCCGCGAAAACACCTTCGGTGGACGCCAACCGGCGATAAGCGCACAGAATCTCCTCGTCAGTCACCATATCAATGCCGCCGCCGCTGTCCGTGCCGGCCGCCGCCGCTTCTTGCCAGCGCGCCGGATTACCGATGCGGATGGCCGTCGCAATCGTCTGCGGATCAGTGACGATCTCGCCGCGCACGATAGGCGCCGCGCCCTCGGCTTGCCAGCCCAGCATCTTCGGCAGCTTCTTTACCTGGCCGGCCTCCTGGTATTCGCGGAAGCCTTTCCAGTACGAGGTGATATTGCCGGCGTTGCCGACAGGGATGGAGAGATATTCGGGCGCCTCCCCCAGACTGTCGCAGATCTCGAAAGCGGCCGTTTTCTGGCCCTCGACACGATAATCATTCAAGGAGTTGACAAGGGTAATATCAGACGTCGCCGTAATCTCTTTGACGATGGACAAAGCGACGTCAAAATTGCCTTTGACCGAGAGGACCTTGGCGCCGTGCACCAATGCCTGGGCCAGCTTGCCGTACGCTATCTTGCCCTCCGGAATCAGGACGAAACACTTGAGGCCCGCCCGCGCCGCGTAGGCCGCCGCCGAGGCCGAGGTGTTCCCGGTTGACGCGCACATAACAGCTGTCGCGCCGTCCTCGACCGCTTTGCTGATGGCCATGGTCATGCCGCGATCCTTGAATGACCCGGTCGGATTAGCGCCGTCGAATTTGAGAAAGACAGTCAGGCCGATCTCTTTGCTTAGGGTTTGAGCATAAACCAGCGGAGTATTACCCTCCAATAGTGTGATAACCGGGGTATCTCCCCCGACGGGTAGGTATTCATGATACTTGACTATCAACCCTTGCCAGGGCTCGGCCGGACCGCACATGATTAGCTCCTCTTTAAACTGATTCGACTCTGATTACATTTACCACTTTCTTAACAACCTCAAGCTTCTCGATCTTGGCGACGGCCGCACGCAGGTTCTTTTCCTTGACCGGATAGGTTATGAAAACCAGCTGGGCGCTGTTGCCCGCCCCGTTCTTCTGAATAACACTTGCCAGACTGACATTGGCGTCGCCAAAGACTTTGGAAACCTGCGCCAGAACGCCGGGCTTATCGTTCGACTCGATTAGGAGATAGAACGAACTAACCAGGTCCCCGATCGGTTTCACGGGTTTGATCTCGAAACAGGTGCAACCGATCTTACCGGTGTCGTTATTCTGAATGTCTCGCGCTGCGGTAACGATATCGCCGACAACCGCGCTGGCGGCCGGCAAACTGCCCGCGCCGCGGCCGTAAAACATGACTTCGCCGACCGCGTCACCTTCGACAAAGATGGCGTTGAACACGTCATTAACGCCAGCCAGCGGGTGACTCTTGTCAATCATCGCGGGGTGAACACGCACGTCCAGCCCATCCGCTTCTTCTTTGCCGATAGCCAGCAACTTGATGACATAACCCATCTCGTCGGCATAGCGGATGTCGTCGGGAGTGATCGCGGAGATGCCCTCGCGATAAACCTGCGGCGCTTTCACACGGTCATTGAAAGCAATGGAAGACAGGATGGCGATCTTGGCTGCCGCGTCCCCGCCCTCGACGTCAGCGTCCGGATTACGCTCGGCGTAACCATTCTTCTGGGCTTCCTTGAGCGCTTCCTTGAACGATATGCCATCCGCGGTCATCCGGCTGAGGATGTAGTTGGTGGTGCCGTTAACAATGCCGACAATCCGGGATATCTTGTTGCCGACCAGGCCTTCTTTGAGCGGATGGATAATCGGGATGCCCCCGCCGACGCTGGCTTCAAACAGGACGTCGACGCCCATCTCGTCCGCCAGGCTGAGAACCTCCTCGCCGTCGTTGGCGATGACTTCTTTATTCGCGGTCACAACCTGTTTGCCATGCCGCAATGCCTCGAGAATCAATGACCGTGCCGGTTCGCGTCCGCCGATGAGCTCGACAATGATATCAATCTCGGGATCATGGACTATCGCGGCCGCGTCGGTGGTAACGGTAGCCGGATCGACCTTAAGTTCCGGGCGGTTCTTGACCTCTTTGAGGTCCTTGACCGCAATTGCCTTGACGACGATATCTGCATCCACTAAACGCTTAAGTTCCCGGCGGCGTTTCTTAAGAATCGCGTAGACGCCGGACCCGACGGTGCCTAGGCCTAGCAACCCAATATTAATTCGCTTCTTCATAAAAGCTCCTCATATAAGACCATACGACTAAAGACCACACGACCACAGAGGCCTCTGTTGTCTGTGGACCGTCGTCTGTGGTCTTGCTTTATCCTTCCTCCAGCCTGACTAGGTCTTCGTATGTTTCGCGGCGCGCGATTACGCGAGCCTCGCCATCTTTTACCAGCACAACGGCCGGCCGCGGCACACGGTTATAGTTGTTGGCCATGACGTAACCGTACGCACCCGTTGCCGGTGTCACAAGTATATCTCCGACCTCGGGTGACGGGATAATCGCTTCCTCGATGAGAATGTCGCCCGACTCGCAATGTTTGCCGGCCACAGTCACCTTCGCGGACGCCGGATCGTCGGCCTTGTTGGCCAGGAGCGCGTCATACACCGCGTTGTACAACATCGGCCGCAGGTTGTCGCTCATCCCGCCGTCAACTGAAACATAGGTTCGGATGCCCTTGATCTCCTTGATCGTCCCGACGCGATACGCGGTGACAGCGGCGTTGCCGATAATCGACCGCCCCGGCTCGACCAGTATCTTCGGCATCTTAAGGCCGTGTTTGGCCACGCCGTCCCGGACGCTGCCGACAACGGTTTCCGCGAACGCCTCGATCGTTGAGGGCTCGTCGTGGGCTTTGTATTTGATTCCCAGTCCGCCACCGGCGTCCAGCTCCGCGACCTCGAAACCGGTCGCGTCGCGCGTTGATTTTATGAAAGCCATGAGTATTTCGATGGCCTTGTCGTAAGAATGAAGCGCGAATATCTGGCTGCCAATATGCGCGTGGAACCCGATCAACTCCAGATTCGGCAACGCCAGCGCTTGTTTCGTGGCCTCGGTCGCCGATCCGTCCTGGATACCGAAGCCGAACTTGCTATCCTGCTGGCCAGTCTGCACATAGGCATGGGTCGACGGCATGATACCGGGGGTCAGACGCAGCATGATCCTTGGCTTCTTCCCTAACTCGCCGGCCATCTTGTTGAGCAATTCCAATTCGTCAAAGCTGTCGACAACGATTCGTCCGACGCCGGTGCCCAGCGCCAGCTCCAGCTCGTCGGCCGCCTTGTTGTTGCCGTGGAACATAAGGCGGCTGGGCGGAAAACCGGCGCGCAAGGCGGTATAGATCTCGCCGCCGCTCATGACGTCCAGGCCCAGCCCTTCTTCATTGATGATCCGGCAAACCGCCAGCGCCATAAACGCCTTACCGGCGTAGATTATTTCCGTTTCAGCGCCTGTCGCAGTGAAGGCCTGGACATAATCGCGGCACCGCGCCCGGATGGTGGCTTCGTCATAGATGAAGAGTGGCGTGCCGAATCGCTCGGTGAGCTCGACAACGTCGCAGCCGCCGATTTCCAGATGTCCGTTTGACGCGATTTTGGCGGTAAGAGGTAAGACCATCGGGAACTCCGTTCAAGACTGGTGCAATTAATTCAGTCTAGCATAGGCTTATACGCTGGTCAAAGCGAGAAAAGCCCCGTTAGGCACGAGGCGTGAGCCACGAGGCAGCCCAGGAACATGCGGAAACAGGACTAGTCTTCGTGGCGTTCCGTCATTGCGAGGAGCGAAGCGACGAAGCAACCTACCAGGAACAGGAACATTAAGGCGCGTGATTAGTACTGCCGGAAACCTTGTTGTTTGAAATGCGAATCGAGCGTGAGCGCGTTTTTGATGCTTAGGTCACGCATGACCTGGAAGCTGACGCAGTCTACGAAACTCAACTGGCGGCGGCTGGCAGTTAAGAGGGCGCTCAACGCGGCCTTGTGGGTGACCTCGTCAACCCATCGAACGGATACAACCGGCAACAGGTCTTCAACCAGGGCGGTTAATGCCGTCATCCCCAGACGTGCTTGGACCAGGGCCATTGCTTCCAGCAAAACGTAGTTGTGGGTGATTATCGTATCGTTGGCCGACAATGCTTTCTTCCACGCTTTGTCAGTGGCCGCGTGTTTGGCATCTCCGGCGTCTAGAACGGCGAATATCGCCGAAGTGTCAAGGAAGACGATCACTTGTAGATCTCGGCCAAATATTTGTCGTGGTTGGTCCCAATGTCGGTCTGGCCGGACCGGAACGCTCCCGATATTTCCATGGCCCGTTGCCGGCGTTCCATGTCCGTAGCGGCGTGCTCGTCAGCCAAGGTCTTATCAACCGATTGGCGAATGACGCTGGCCATCGAAACGCGTTGTTCCCTGGCCAGACGCTGCAACCCCGTGGCCTGCTCTTCGGTTAGCTGAATCTGAGTCCGGATCATTGCTCCTCCGCTCTGCTTCATTACATCACTTTCACCACTATGTTATCACTTATGAATATAGATGACAAGGATTCAAATACGTTCCCTTTTTGTTCCCTACCCTCAAGAGAGGGAGAAAATGGAGTTGCGTGGTGACATGGGACAGGTCAGTTGCCGGAGAAGAACCGCTATTTTTATTCCCGAGTTAGGCGGAGGTGACAATCTCGTGTTTTTAGAGAATAGGAGGGCGTCCGAGGTCAAGGTTCGGCATTGAATACAGCGATTTATATACTGCTGAGTTTTGACCGGTGCCTGTCAACGTCACAAGGTGTTTGAACTGGCCTTTAACGTTTACGACATATATGTTCGTCCGACCATTAATACCGTACAGATCGGTTTCCTCAAATGCCAACACAACCTGCTTTCCGTCATCCGACCAGCCCAGCACGTTGATACTTTCAGTAACTGCGGCGTCGTTTTCGACTTTAATTGAGGTAAGTCTTTGTCTATCGAGCAACATCGCGGCATTTTCGTAATCTCCAAGCAGTATTACAAAACGCAGGTCAGGCGACGGTAAACCGTTTCCCCTCCAAAGATCAGAGACAGCCACTCGCAAGGAACTTGTTTTACCCGATTTCTGGTCAACCTTCACCCATATTTCGCGACTCCGGTCATCACCCCTATACCCGGGAAATTTGTTTCTACAAAATAGCGTTTTATCGTCTGGCTGTAGTAAATCAATAATCATCTTCCATCCGGATGCCAATTGACGTGGCTTAAATTTGCCATCAGTTAGCGATAAGGAGTAGAGTCGAAACTCCGAATTCTTGGAAGAGGTAATATAGAAGAGGGTTCTCTGTCCGCGCGACCAGCACATATAAACCGGGGTTCGTGGGAACTTATCATCGGCTGTTCCGATATTGATCGTCACAGTTTCCTTTGCAGTCCTAGGATCGACAACCACTATCGATTCTCTTAATCGGGCATCGATCCCACTCTTGAAAGAGTGCCCTGTGGTAACTAGCATCGACCCATCGGCTGACCAGAGTTGTTGACTCCCGGGCTGCATCCATTTGTCAATAAATCCTACTTTCCGGCTAGCACCAGTAAAGTCATTAATTGTGAGAGTGGATTTATCTGATGTACGTGTTACAAACTGGGATCCATCGGGAGATATCTTTGATTGGAACGTTGGATGTTCTTCAGAGATTGGTGAGCTAATTAGTACACTACGTGTTTCTCGGCCATCATCACTAACTGCACGAACCGTGATTTCGTCGTCGGCGTATTGTTGATCGTTCTGCATATAATATTCGACCCAATGTTGGTTGGCATTCTTTTTGGGCGGAACGTTGAAAGTTGACCTTTCCGCTTCGGGCCGTAAAGTGACATTTTGGGTGGCGTTATTACCGACAAAGGCATCGGCACCAATCAACACGAAAATGATAAATAGTGCAGCAGCGAGCGCAACGTTGGTTATCGGAACCTTCATTTCAGAATCAAATCTGACCCGAAGCGATATTACGCCTAGCGCAACGAAGGAAAAAAGCCACGGATAAATACCTAGTGCGTAACTTGGGCGTAACATCAATAGGAGCTGACGCGGCCAGTAAGACAGAGAAAATACTAGCCACATTATCATTGAAAGCTCTTGAACTACAAAGGCAATCGATGCGGCTCGCTTAAGATTATTGCTCCTAGAGAGCACCGCAAACCTGGCCAGAATCCAGAAAAGCGCAATCGCACCAGCCATTAATAGAGCAGGACCATTGATTTGGCTCGGTCGCCAAAGCGCGAAGTCCACGCAAAACAGCAAAGCAGTTGCGGAAAACAGGGCCATAAAGGGAGCGCTTGCAGCAAGGCGGTCATTCTGGACGCGATCACTCAGCCAGAAGTAAACGCCTAGCGACATTATACTTACCCCAAATAACGAGGCAACTCCTGTAGCTGACATATCAGCGAGAAACGTACCGCTATAGCCATCGCCCGGTCTAACCGTCGAGAACATTGTGAAGAACAAGTCGAATAATCCCGAAGCGACCAATATAACTGCACCTGTAATCTGCAGGGCAATCGAAGACCTATTCAGGTTCGAGAATTCGTTCTTCTGAGCCTTTGTCATTTAAC
>JAHEXW010000039.1 GCA_023251915.1 Actinomycetes bacterium | reverse complement strand
TTTCAGACACGGTGAGGTCCGGGTAAAGATTGAAGGTTTGGGACACGTAACCTATCCGGCTGCGGATCTCTTCGGCTTGCGTGCCGATATTGAATCCGGCGACGCTGGCCGTTCCGCTCGTGGCGCCCAGAATCGTCGTCAGCAGGCGCACCGTAGTTGTCTTGCCGGCTCCGTCCGGACCTAACAGCCCGTAAATCTCACCTTTGTTGACCTTGATTGAAAGCGCGTCGACGGCAATGAGATCGTCGAAGCGCTTACTCAGGTTGGTGGTTTCGATAGCGTAGTCAGGCACTACTTCAAGCTTATGGTTGCGTCGGCGGGCATACCGCTCTTCAGCTTCCCGTCCGGATTGTCCAGAGAAATCGTGACCGCGTAAACCAGGTTGACGCGCTGTTCCTTCGTCTGGATATTCGCGGGTGTAAACTCCGCGACGTTTGAGATCTTGGTAATCTTTCCGGCAAATTTCGTACCGGGAAAGCTGTCGGTCGCGACATCGACGCTTTGATCCAGCGCCACCTTGCCCAACTTGTCCTCTGGCACGTACACGACCAACTTAACCTTCATCAGATCGGCAACCGTAAACAAAACGGCACCCTGGGCCGCGAACTCGCCGACCTGGTAGGGCCGATCCACGACCGTTCCCGCCAGAGGCGCCGTAATCGTGGCGCGCTTTAGATTAAACTCGGCCAAATTATAGCTGGCTTGCGCCAACGTGACTTGAGCCGGGTTGCCTGCCAGTTGCGCTACGGCCAGCGCCGCTTTCGCTTGATCAAACTGAAGGCCGGCGACGGTGCCGTCCAGGAGCGCCAGTACATCGTCCTTCTTAACGGTCGCGCCTTCGTCGAATTTAAATTCGTTGATCTTCCCGGCCGTTTCCGCGGCGACATTGACGGTAACGGCTTCAATGTTTCCGGACAAGACGAGTTTCGTCGTGTCCGTCGCGTTGGTTTGGGTGTACCAGTAGTACCCGCCCAACCCGGCCAAGACCGCCAGAATGATTACGACTGGAATGATACGCTGCTTCATATAGACCTCCTAGAAAACGGACAGACAACCGCAGATTATCTTATCGCTAATGGAGGCGGCTGACGAGCGTGATTCTTTATTCGACAACCAAAGCCGTGCGCGCCGAGCCGAAATAGAAGGCGGTGTTCTTGTCACTGGTAGTCTTGGGCTGCTGAACGAACGGATTGATGCCGGCGACCGCCATTAGTTCATACGTTCCGGGTTTGTCAGGAGCGGTTATTTGGACCGGCAGAATCAATCTCTGTCCGGCCACCAACGATCCGGAAACCGCGGTAAGAGCGCCCTTCGCTAAGGAGATCTGGCGCCCGTCGAGCAAAATGCACAGCGCGTACGGTATCGCGGCTGACGAGGGGTTACCAAGGTGAATAAAGCAGCCGATTGTTTCTCCCGGTTTCACGTTCCTGGTCGGCCAGGCGGCCAACTCCATTTTATCGGTAGGAGACAAGGCAACGTTGCCGAAACCGCTGTCCGGAACCGATTCTCCGACCGCGGCACCAGCCGGCTTCTCGGCCAGCGACGCACTGCCAACGGACAAGCTGATTACTTTGGTCGGGTACGTATATGACTCAGTCGCCGCCCGCCACTCCGCATCCAATCGATGATTGTCGGGATCGGCGATGGCAATGACAACTATATTGTGGAGCCCGCCCGAGAGCGGACCGAAAACTATGGGAAACGTATGAGGCCCGGTCAACGCGACGATGGTGTGGGTGGCGCCGGCCGCGCCGTTAAGTTTGAAATCGATCTGTTTACCGTTATCCAAGGCAATGATTTGCAGCTTCTTGCCGCCCGTTTGCGCATCGGTAACGTAGTTGGCGGTGAAGGTCGCGCCCGGCTGGATACTGAAGCGCAGAGCCGCGGCGCCGGTGCCGCTCTGATTCGGCCCGAATAGGCCTACGCCCAGGTCATATACGCTGGGTTTCTGGACTGTCGCGGTGGACGGCGATTTGGAGCAGCCGCTCAAGCCCAGCCCAAGCGCGGCGATTACGAGTATGGAAACAAACAACGGATAGGCTCGGGTACGCATATGCTTACATCCTTTCCGGAGCACTAACGCCGATCAGGGTCAGGGTATTCTTGATAACTATCTGCGTGGCCTGCACCAACGTCAGCCGCGCTTGGGTCAGCGCTTCGTCGGTCGTGATGACCCGGCATTGGACATAAAACGCGTGGAACGCAGCGGCTGTTTCCTCCGCATACTTGGTCAAACGATAGGGGGCGCGCAGCAGGGCCGCGTCCTCTATTGTTTCTCGCAAACTCAGCAGATGTTTTATCAGCTCCAGCTCCGCCGGCTCGACAAGCAGAGAGCCGTCCGCAACACCTGCGACCGGCAACGCGACACCCCGCTCCGCCGCCCGCCTTAGGATACTGGAAATGCGGGCGTGGGCGTATTGAACGTAATAGACGGGGTTGTCCTGGCTTTGGCGTTTAGCTAGTTCGATATCGAAATCGACCGAGCTGTCGGTGCTGCGGGTAAGGAACAGATAGCGCGCGACATCCGGCCCGACTTCGGCCAACAATTCTTCAAACGTGACCATCTCGCCAGTGCGTTTGCTCATGCGCAGAGGCTCACCCTCGCGGAACAGATTTACCAGTTGGCCGATGATTATTTCCAGCTTGTCAGGGTCATAGCCCAGGGCCGAGGTCGCCGCTTTCATCCGGGCGACATACCCGTGGTGATCGGCGCCCCAGATGTTTATGACTCTGTCGAAACCGCGCTCGAACTTGTCCTCGTGATAGGCGATGTCCGCCGCGAAATATGTAAGTTGGCCATTCTCGCGGATGATGACGCGATCTTTGTCATCGCCAAAATCAGTCGTCCGCAACCAGACCGCGCCGTCTTGTTCAAAAACATGGCCGCTGTCCCGCAACCGGTTGATTACTTGGTCAATAACGCCGGCCTCGTGCAGCGACCGTTCCGAAAACCAGATGTCAAAAACTACGCCGAACGATTCCAAGACGCGTTTGATATGCTCGATGACTTGTTCTTCGGCATGGCGCCGGAAGATATCATGCCGTTCGGCCGCCGGTAACTTGAGGTATTTCTCACCCTCGTTATCGGCGATCTCTTGCGCTATGTCCGTGACATAAGCACCGTGGTAGCCCTGTTCCGGAAGAGCTTCGTCGATACCGAAGAGCTGGGCATAGCGAGCCGCCACCGATACACCAAACAGGGCCATCTGGTTGCCAAAGTCATTTACGTAGAACTCTCGCTCTATCTTGTACCCTGCGGCCGTCATGACGTTAGCCAGGGCATCGCCTACCGCGGCCCACCGGCCGTGACCGACGTGCAGGGGTCCGGTCGGGTTCGCGCTAACGAATTCTATCTGAACACGCTCTCCGGCGCCGGCTTGGTTTTTGCCGAATTCCGGCCCAAGCCTGATTATTTCCTTTACGGCGTCCGTCAGGTAGGGTGTGGCCAAACGAAAATTGATGAAACCTGGAGGTGCGACTTCGACGGCCGCCACGATATCGCAGTTCTCGGCCAGCAACGCGGCCAGCAACTCCGCAATCTCTAACGGTCTCTTCTTCGCCTGTTTGGCGAGCACCATCGCGATATTGGCCGACCAATCGCCGAACGCCTTGTCCCGGGGCCGGTCGATAATGACCGGCGGTACGTCTTGGACCGCTAACTGCCCGGTCGTGATAGCGGCCGCAACGGCTGCTTCCGTAATTTGTCGCAGTCGATCTCGCATAAAAAAGAGCCCCTTTTCGCTTAGCCTATGTTAGACATACTAACGAAAGGGGCTCTATATTGGCAATTCACCGTATTCGACGTGTCTAAGTTTTTGGCTTATCCGCCAGGAGGACCTCGGTCTGTTTTAGATCTTGCCCGCGATAGTAGGAGACGGAGAGCTTGTCGCCGATAGCGTGGCCCCGGATCACAGACACGACGTCCGCCATCGACTTAACGTCGGTACCGTCGATCTTAACGATGATGTCGCCTTTCTTTAGTCCCGCTTTGTCGGCCGGGCTGGCCGTGACCACAGATTGCAAGATCGCGCCGGTCTTTACCGGGAGTTTGTCCTGCGTTGCCATTGTATCGTCAACCGTCTGCCCGACGATGCCGATATAGGGGTGGGTCACGTTGCCTGTGCCGATTATTTGATCGGCGACCAGCTTGGCGGTCTCAATCGGGATGGCGAACCCGACGCCTTCCGAACCGCCGCTCTGACTATA
>JAHEXW010000010.1 GCA_023251915.1 Actinomycetes bacterium | reverse complement strand
CGCGGGAAAACCGATGGTTATGAAGAGACGAGGCTATGACCATTTCCAGAACGGTTAAGACATTTATCGCGGCAGGCGGCCTTGATCCCAGCGCCGGCGCCGGACTGGCAGCCGACCTGGCGGCCGGCTGGGCATTTGGCGTCATCGGCCTGCCCATCGCCACCGCTTTGACCGTTCAAAACTCATACAAAGCGGCTGCGTCCCATGCTGTTGATCCAGCGATTGTGACCGAACAATTAGAGGCGGTTTACGAGGACTATATGCCCGCGATACTTAAAACGGGACTCGTTGGTTCGGAGGAAATCGCGACCGAACTGGCCGAATTTGCGCGCTCCCGGAACTTACGGCTGGTTGTCGACCCTGTCATACGGGCATCGTCCGGGCTGGCGTTGGCAGACGCCGGGGCGCAAGCAGCCATAAAAAATATCCTCGCGCCCGGCGCGTTTGTGCTAACCCCGAACATTATGGAGGCATCGGCGCTGACCAGCCTAGATATCGAGTCCCTTGCTGACGCGGTTGCGGCGGCCCAACAGCTGCATGAGGCGGGCGCGGCGAACGTGCTTGTTACTGGCGGACATCTGGAGACAGGCGACGAGGTAATCGACACACTGTATAATGAGAACGGCGTTACAACCTTAAAGGCGCCGCGACTGCCGAGCAAGGTCAGAGGAACCGGCTGCGCTTTAAGTGCGGCGATAGCCGCGCGGCTCGCCCTAGGCGACAATGCCGAGGCAGCGATTACCGCTGGCCGGGCGTATGTCGCTCGGGTCATAGAACAAGCGGTGCAAGCCGGACAAGGAGCGCGCCAGGGTCTGCCAGGGTAGACCCTGGCGATAAGTAACGAAAGGCGGCTATGGCGGAGGAAATCTACGACATCACATTGTTTGTCGACGGCGGATCACGCGGTAATCCCGGCCCCGCCGGGATTGGAGCGGTAATTATTCGCGGCGGCCGCACCGCGGCGACCGTTTCCGAATTCATAGGCGAGGCGACCAACAACGAGGCAGAGTACCAGGCGTTGATCGCCGGCCTCAAGAAAGCCAGCGAACAATCCGCCGGCAGCATTCATGTTAAGGCCGACAGTCTGTTGATGGTTAAACAGCTGCTCGGCCATTACAAGATCAAGAGCTCCAATATCCGGCCTCTGCATACCGAAGCGGCCGCTCTTCTCAAAACATTTGGCCGGGTCGGTATTGAGCATATTCCGCGAGAAGCGAATGCGGCGGCCGATCGCCTTGTCAACGAGGCTTTGGATAAGGCCACAGGTAAGACAAAGAAATCAAAGCCGATCCCGAAGAAGACTGCCGCTGAGCCTGTTGTGATCACCTTCCTGTCCGACTTCGGCGGCCGCGACGCTTGGGTTGCCATCGTGCACAACACGATGAATAATCTAAATCCGCACGCGCGTATTTTGACAATCACGCACGATATCGAACCGTTTAACGTCCGGCAAGGCGCTTTTGTGCTGGAGACGGCCGTCGCGGACATCAAGGCCGCTGCTCACCTCGCGGTTGTTGACCCGGATGTGGGCGTTGGCCGCGACCTGATAATTCAAAGCAGGCGCGGTGACTATCTAGTTGGACCCGATAACGGTCTGTTACTGCCGGCCTCGACTCGACTGGGAGGCATCGAGGCTGCCTACGTGATACGCGCGAACGACACAACCGCGCCGCCCTGTCCGACATTTCACGCGCGCGACGTATTCGCCTTGGCGGCTGCCGCGCTGGCCGCCGGTGAAGACCCGGGCAATCTTGCCGACAATATCGAGTCCGCCTCGCTGACGCCGGCACCTTACGGCTACGCTACGGTTGTTGACGGCGAGGTCGACGTGGAAATCATCAACATTGATCACTTTGGCACGCTGCGCCTGAACCTCGAGCGCGAGGTAGGGGAGGCAGCAGGATATTCTCCGGCGACAAGCGTACAGATTGTCTTGGGCGATGCCCAACTAGAGCTTCACCTCGGCTCGACATTCAGTGACGCGCCCGATAACGAGCTATTGCTTCTTTTTGATTCCAGCGGGTATCTTAGCGTCGCCATGAACGGCGGCTCCGCGGCGGCCGTGCTAAACGCGAGTGCGGGAGACAAAGCGACATTGCGCCTCCTCGATAAGTAAGGCGGATATGAAGAATGGATGCTGACCTAGACCGTTACCTGGACTACCTGAAAAGTCAGAATCGCTATTCCCCTAGGACTATCTCCGCGTTCGGGCGAGACATTAGGACCTTCCTCCAGTTTGTCAAGAAGCACGGCACGACCGACATCACCGCTGTGGACTACCGGCTGCTGCGCCGGTACCTCGCTTATTGCAGCACATTGCGGCTGCAAAAGACGACGGTGGCGAGGCGCTTGTCTGCCATCAGGTCTTTCCTCCGTTTTCTTTGCAACGAGGGGTTGCTTGAGTCCAACGCCGCGCTATTGGTGAGCTTTCCGAAAAGCGGCTCGACTTTGCCCAAAGTGCTCAGCCGTGACGAGGTCGAGCGTCTTTTGGCCAAGCCAACCATCGAACTAAAGGAAGGCCTGCGTGACCGGGCAATCATGGAACTGCTTTACGCGACGGGATTGCGCGTCAGCGAACTGGCGGGATTGTCGTTGCCGGATATCGATTTTGCTGGGCGCGAGATCCGGGTGGTCGGCAAGGGTGATAAGGAAAGAATCGTGTTCTTTACCCCCGTTGCGGACCGTGCGCTAGCTGAGTATCTGGGCGTCGGCCGGGGGAGACCAACAGAGGATAATTCGGACGGCGCGGTCTTTCTGAACAATCGCGGCGGGCGCTTGAGCGTGCGAAGCGTCCAGAACATCGTTGACCGGGCGGCCGGAACGGGCCACGTCGGCCGGCACGTCAGCCCCCATATGCTGAGGCATTCGTTCGCGACGCATCTTCTGGAGGAAGGCGCCGACTTGCGCACGATTCAAGAGCTCTTGGGCCATGCCGATCTGGCGACTACCCAAATTTACACCCACTTGGACAAAAAGCGCCTCAAAGCCGTCTATAGGCAGGCGCACCCCAGAGCTTAGACGCGCTTTAAGACACGGCCAACATGGTTGTAGTATCCTTTATCCATGAGCCAAACCCCGGCGGAAGATTACAGCAAAATAATGGAGCTCTGGCGCCAATACAAGACGGAAGGCACCCAGGAGCTTCGCGACAAACTCATCCTTCACTACGCGCCTCTTGTGAAGTACGTAGCCGGCCGGCTTTACGTCAAAGTTCCCCAGAACGTTGATCATGGTGACCTGGTCAGCTCCGGCATATTTGGTCTGATCGACGCGATCGATAAATTCGATCTGTCCAAGAACATAAAGTTCGAGACCTATGCCATTGCCCGCATAAAAGGCGCGATAATCGACGAACTGCGCGCGCTTGACTGGATCCCTCGATCTGTACGTTTTAAGGCTAAGGAACTGGAGCGCGCTTATCAGGAACTGGAAGGCCGGCTGAAACGTTCACCGACCGATGAAGAGGTCTGCAAAGAGCTCGGCATAACCAAAGATAAACTGCACGACACGATCACCCAGATCGGCAATACGGCGGTCGTCGCGCTCGACGACACGTTCACGGTCGGGAAGGACATGGACGGGCGCGTCGGCCTGATTGACATCATTGAGGATGAAAGCAGCGCGGAGCCGGCGGCGACATTCGAGATCGAAGAGATGAAGACCTTGCTGGCTCAATCCATCGATCGACTTCCGGAGCGCGAGAAAACCGTGGTCGCGTTGTACTATTACGAAGGTTTGACGCTGAAGGAGATCGGCGAGGTCCTCGGGGTCACCGAATCCCGCGTTTCGCAGATGCACACGAAAGCGATTCTGCAGCTCAAGGCCAAACTCAAGCAATTCGTGTAAGTAGCGTTTATCTTCCCCCGTATGATAAACTAATCGTTGCGCCTTTTTGCCTAATCACGGGGGCGCGTCTATTATTTCACAAACCAAGGAGGTGAAAGAAAATGGCAATTATCTCGATGAAGAGCCTGCTCGAAGCCGGTGTCCACTTCGGTCATCAAACCCGCCGCTGGAACCCTAAGATGAAGAAATACGTCTTTACGGAGCGCAACGGGATTCACATTATCGACTTGGAACAATCACTTGGCTATATCGAAAAGGCATACGGATTCGTTAAGGATGTGTCGGGTAAAGGCGGCAAAATCCTATTCGTCGGAACGAAGAAACAAGCTCAAGAGGGCATTAGAGACCAGGCAGATCGGTCGGAAATGCCTTATGTCAACCAGCGTTGGCTGGGCGGCACCTTGACCAACTTCACGACTATCAAGGAACGCTTGCGCCGGCTGGAAGAGCTGGAGCGCAAGGATGAGAACGACGACTGGGAAGGCCTGCCCAAAAAGACGATCCTGCACCTAAAGCGCGAAAAGGAAAAGCTGGCCGCGAGTATCGGCGGGTTACGCAGGATGAGTAAATTACCTGAAGCCATGTTCGTGATCGACGGCCGCAAGGAGGCCCTCGCCATAAAGGAGGCCCGCAAGCTCGGTATCCCGATCATTGGATTGATCGATACCAACAGCGATCCGGATGATGTGGACTACATCATCCCGGGGAACGACGACGCTATCCGCTCGGTTAACTTGATCGCGCGCGTTATGGCGGACGCTGTGCTGGATGGAACGGCCGGCAGCCAAGCCGCGCAAGCGGCGGCCGCCCAAGAGGCGGTCGCAGCGGCGGACGCGGCGGTGGTTCCGGCGGCAGAAGTTTAAGGAGGAACAAGATAGTGGTAACAGTAGACGATGTTAAAAGCCTGCGTGAAACGACCGGTGCCGGCGTCATGGAGTGCAAGAAGGCTCTAGCTGAGTGCCAGGGAGACGCGACGCAAGCGGTCAAGTGGCTGCAGGAAAAGGGCATGTCGAAAGCCGCCAAGCGAAGCAGCCGCGAAGCCAGCGAAGGCTTAGTCGAAGCATACATCCATAACGCCGGTCGTCTGGGCGTTTTGGTCGAGATCAACTGCGAAACCGATTTTGTGGCGCGCAACGAGCAGTTCAAGGAGTTCGCGCACAGCATCGCGATGCATATCGCGGCGGCCGGCCCGGCTTATATCACCGAGGATGAAATCCCGGTGGATTTGCTAGATGGTCTGGACGACGCGGAGAAGAACGCTTTCCTGAAAGAGAAGGTTCTCTTCAACCAGGGCTATATTCGCGATGAGTCGACGCCGGTCGGACAGGTTGTGACCGACCTCATCGCCAAGACGGGGGAGAACATCGTCATCCGCCGTTTTTCCCGGTTCGGACTGGGTCAGGAAAGGTAGATTATGGATAAGCCGGCCTATAAACGGGTATTGCTGAAACTGTCAGGGGAATCTCTGGCTGATCCGGCAACCGGGACCGGTTTGTCTTACGAGACAATTGGCAAGATTGCCGAAGTCATAAAAGCCGTCCGCGATGATGACGTAGAATTAGCCATCGTCGTGGGCGGCGGTAACGTTTTCCGGGGAGCGCCCGCGGCCGATCACGGCATCGAGCGCGCCACCGGCGATTACATGGGCATGGTTGGAACTGTGCTGAACGCGCTGGCGCTGCAAAACGCGCTGGAGCAACGCGGGGTGGACACGAGAGTTCAGTCCGCCATCGCGATGCAAGAGGTCGCGGAACCCTATATCCGCCGTCGGGCGGTTCGTCACCTGGAGAAAGGCCGCGTCGTGATATTCGCCGCGGGGACCGGGAACCCCTTCTTTACGACAGATACGGCAGCTTCGCTGCGCGCGCTCGAGATCGGCGCCGATGTGATCATGAAGGCGACGCGGGTCGATGGGGTCTACGACTCAGACCCGATCAAGAATCCGGACGCCAAGCTCTTCGACAAGCTCAGCTATATGGATGTAATCAGCCGTGACCTGCAGGTCATGGACGCGACTTCAATCACGTTGTGCCGCGACAACAAACTGCCGATAATCGTCTTCAACATTACCGATCCATCTAACATTCGCCGCGCCATCAGCGGAACGCCCATCGGAACCGTCGTAACATAGAAGGAGGGTACATGGACCAGTTAAGTGGCTCCATCGAAAGCAACGCCGCTCAACGGATGAAGAAAGCCATCCACATAACCCGGGATGAGTTCATGACCGTTCGCACCGGTCGGGCGTCTACATCCCTTGTCGACAGGATAAACGTCGAATATTATGGCGCCGAGATGCCGCTCGCGCAGCTCGCAACCGTGTCCAGTCCCGAACCGCGTTTGTTGGTGGTTCATCCGTTCGACAAGACCGCTATCCCGGCCATCGAGAAAGCGATATTGCAATCGGACCTGGGGATAACTCCCGGCAACGATGGCAACGTCGTTCATCTTCCGATTCCGGCGTTGAATGAGGAAAGGCGGCGGGACCTGATCCGCGTCGTCAAGACGATGGCGGAAGAAGGACGCGTGGCAATCAGAAACATCAGGCGCGATTCCAACGAGCACCTCAAAGTCCTGAAAAAAGACAAACAGGTCTCTGAGGATGATGAACGCCGCGCCGAGGAAGAAGTCCAGAAGCTAACGGACAAACACATTCGCGAGATCGACGATATGCTGAAGAACAAAGAGCAAGAAATCCTCGAGGTCTAGTCTTTGAGTTCTTCAAACGACGAAAGCCCCCGGGAGAACGACCGCAGCAATACCCCCGCACATGTCGCAGTTATCATGGACGGTAACGGCCGCTGGGCAAAACGCCGCGGACTGCCCCGGGCCGCTGGGCACAAAGCCGGCGTAAAGACCATCAAGCGCGTCGTCGAGGCCGCCCGCGACCTGGGAATAACGCATTTGACTCTCTACGCGTTCTCAGCGGAGAATTGGAGCCGCCCGGCCGATGAAGTGGCCGGTTTGATGCAGTTGATTTCGGATTCGTTACGCAACGAGCTGGCGGACCTGGAGCGCCAGCAGATACGGCTTAACATTATCGGTCGTTGGCGAGAACTTGATCCGGAAATAGTCGCTCAGATAGAAGAAGCCATTGAGCGGACCAAAGACAATCAAGCCGGCACGTTGACGCTGGCCTTGAACTATGGCGGCCGCCAGGAAATTGTCGACGCGGCTCGCGCTCTTGCGGAAGAGGCTCGCTCCGGCGTCCTGGCACCAGCCGATATCGATGAGGCCGCATTCGGCGCGCGACTGGGAACGAGCGGCCTGCCGCCTCTGGATCTGCTCATCAGGACTAGCGGTGAGATGCGGGTCAGCAATTTTCTGTTGTGGGAGATAGCTTATAGCGAGTTCTGGGTCACGCCCGATTTCTGGCCCGAATTCGGCGCCAGGCAGTTAGGCCAGGCGGTGGCCGATTTTCGGAAAAGGCGTCGTCGTTACGGCGCGCTTAGCGAAGGGGACTAGATGCTGCGGTTGCGTATTTTGAGCGCCGTGATCGGCGCACCGATATTTGTCGCCATGATCTGGCTCGGATCGGGCTGGTTCGCCACCGCGATCACAGTGCTGGTCATAATCGGTCTGTTCGAATATTATCTCCCGTGGCCAAACAAAAACATTTTTCCGGCCCTGTGGGCCGGGGTTGCTTTCGGGGCCGTCCTGCCCGTAATGACGATTCTTGGCTATCAGGCCTACGTACCCGCGCTGCTTGCGATCCTGGTCGCGATTACACTCATCTGGCAAATATTCGCGCGGCGGCGCGTTCGGGCCGGCGTCGACGCTGGCGTTACCGTTTTGGGCGTCCTCTACGCGGGGTTGCTGCCCAGCTTCCTGATCTCGACGAGGTTGATGGCGCATGGCCGTGAATACCTCCTGGTTGCCGTAGGCGCCGTTTGGGCCTGCGACATTGCGGCCTACTTCTTTGGGCGCTGGCTAGGCCGTCATAAGCTGGCGCCGGACATAAGTCCGCACAAAACGATCGAGGGAGCTATCGCCGGTGTTGTAGCAGCCATTGGGGCGACCGCTGTCGGCGCGGCCGCCGGTTGGTTGAGCTGGCCTCAAGCCATTGTTTTGGGCGCTCTCGTCGGAGTTCTGGCGCAGATTGGCGACCTTGTCGCCTCGATGTTGAAGCGCGAGGTCGGCATCAAAGACTACGGCACAGCCATACCCGGACACGGTGGTATCCTCGACCGCTTCGACGGATTGTTTTTCACCGCCCCATTCGTTTTCTTTCTTTTAAAACTGCTGCATTAGCAAAGGAGTCACCTGGGGATGCGAAATATTGTCATTCTCGGCTCAACCGGGTCGATCGGACAACAAGCCTTAGAGGTAATCGCCCGCTATCCGGACGAATATAGAGTCGTCGGCTTGTCGGCGCATAATCAGGCCGATCTTTTGGGGGCGCAGGCGAAGGCTCTGCCGGTCGCACCCCGCACCACTTTGACCAGTCGAGACGGCCTAGACGGACTGCTCGAGATGTGCCGCTTGGACGAGGCTGATACGGTTATTAACGCGCTGGTCGGCAGCATCGGTCTACGGCCGACGCTTGAGACTCTGCGCGGCGGCAAACAGCTCTTGCTTGCCAACAAAGAAAGCCTGGTGGCAGGGGGCGAACTCGTCTTGGCCGCGGCTGGCGAGCATGAGATCATCCCAATCGACAGCGAACACTCGGCTCTATTTCAGTGCCTGCATGGTGAAGACCCCGCCGACGTAGCCAAGCTCATCATTACCGCATCCGGCGGCCCTTTTAGGGGTCGGTCAGGGGGCGAACTGAGTGGAATTACGCTGGAGGAAGCGCTAGCTCATCCGCGCTGGACAATGGGGCCGAAGATAACGATCGATTCCGCCACGATGATGAACAAGGGACTAGAGGTCATCGAGGCGCATTTTCTGTTCGGCGTACCGTATGATCAGATCGACGTGGTAGTTCATCCGCAAAGCATCGTTCATTCACTGGTGGAATACGTCGACGGCAGTTTGATCGGACACCTTGGCCCGACTGACATGCGTATCCCCATCCAATACGCGCTGTCGTACCCGCGCCGCCGGATGGCTCCCGCCGGCACAATAAACCTGGTCGAGCTGGGCGAACTCAACTTTCAAGCGCCGGATAACGAAGCGTTCCCGTGTCTGTCCTATGCCTATCGGGCAGGGCGCGCGGGCGGAACGGCGCCGGCGGTTTTGAACGCCGCCAACGAGGTCGCTGTCGCCGCGTTCCGCAGCGGAGCCTGCGGGTTCACCGATATCAGCGATTGCGTCGAAGAAGTTTTGGGCAGCCACACCATCTTGCCGGTCGATTCTGTTGAGGTCTTGGAAGAAGCCGAGCGCTGGGCGCGCGAACGTGCCGCGTCCTGGCTGGCGGCCTGGGGGAACGGGTAAGCCTATGTGGTACATTATCGCCGGAATACTAGTGGTCAGCGTGATTGTGTTGGTGCACGAGGGCGGCCATTTCGCATTCGCCAAACTTTTCAAGTTGCCTGTGGAGACTTTCGTTTTAGGCTACGGCAAGCCGTTCGTCAAAAAGGAATGGCGGGGAACGGTTTACGGTATCGGGCCTTTTCCTTTCGGCGGTTACGTCAAGATTCCTGGTCTAGACCCACGGGAACGCGAACTTCTGCCTGAGGCGGAACAGGCCGCGTTTGTTGTCCAGCCGTATTGGAAACGCGCCCTGATGGTCTTGGGCGGGCCGGTGGCGAACGTCCTGATGGCCCTTATCATATATGTCGTCATATTCATGATCGGGGTTCCGGGTGTGACAACGACGATTGAAAGCGTGGTCAAGGCCTCTCCGGCGGCGGCGGCCGGCATCAAGCCGGGAGACGTGATTGCCCGGGTAGATAACCAACAGGTAAAGAAGTGGGACGACTTTGTAACCTATGTGCGCGGCAAGAAATCGGATTCCGTTCGGATCACGGTTCGCCGAGGCAAGACATCAATCGCTTTGGTCACTAAGGTCGGGATCCGCGACGGCGTGCGTTATATCGGAGTGCAAGCACGTCCGACAAAATATAACATAGGATTGGGTCTTTGGCCGGCCGTAAAGGGCGCAGTCACCTGGTCAGCGACTCTTATCTATCAGATATTCAGTAGTTTGTGGCTGCTCATCCTGGGCAAGCTGCCGTTTCGTCCGCTGAGCCCGGTTGGCATAGTCCAGGTTACCAGCCAAGCGGCCCAGCATGGCTTCATAATTTTCATGAACTTTGTCGCTTTCATCAGCGTCGCCATCGGCGCCACGAATCTGATTCCTATCTACCCGCTAGACGGGGCGCGCGTCGTCATCTGGTCAGTCGAGCGTCTATTCAGGAAGCAGCTGCCCAACTGGGCGGTATACGGCTACCAATACGCCGGCGTCGGCCTGCTATTGCTTGTGACGGCATGGGCTGTCTATTTGGATATATTCAAAGCAATCCCGGATCCATTTAAGTAAGGGAGGTTGCTTCGCTCATTTCATTCGCTCGCAATGACGTGCAGCGATCAGTACAGAAACGCATTGCGTCATTGCGAGGAGGAGTGTTAACGACGACGAAGCAACCTCCGAGAAGCGAAACAGGAGCGAGATGAATATCGAGCGACGAAAGACCAAACAAATAGCTGTTGGCGGGGTCACCATCGGAGGCGACGCGCCCGTGCGCGTTCAATCAATGACCAATACGAAAACATCCGATGCCGCCGCGACGACCGAGCAGATTAGGCGATTGACCGAAGCCGGCTGTGAGCTGGTTCGCGTATCCGTGCCGGACGCGCCGTCTGCCGGCGCCGTCGGGGCGATCAAGGCGGGCATTGATATTCCCCTGATAGTTGACGTTCATTATGATTGGCGCATGGCGATGACCGCGATGGAACAGGGCGCCGATTGCGTACGTATAAACCCCGGGAACATGCTCGTTGACGATATCAAGACGGTAGCCGCCGAGGCCGTCGCCAGGGGCATTGCGATGCGTGTTGGAGTGAACGCCGGTTCGCTGAGCCGCGACCTGCTGGCCAAATTCGGCCATCCGACACCGGAGGCCCTGGTAGATAGCGCGTTGCGTACAGTGGCCATTCTCGAGGGCGAGGGACTTGCGAACATCAAGATATCGGTTAAGGCCAGTTCGGCAGGCGCGACAATCGACGCTTATCGACTGCTGTCGAACCAAACTGACTATCCGTTGCATATCGGGGTCAGCGAAGCGGGGCCGCTGTTCGCCGGAACCATAAAATCGGCTGTCGGCCTGGGGATATTGTTGGCCGAAGGCATAGGGGACACAATGCGTGTTTCTTTGACCGCCGATCCCGTCGAGGAAGTGAGAGTCGCCAGGGAGATACTGGCGTCTTTAGGATTGTTACTAAAGCCGGAGATTATTTCCTGCCCGACGTGCGCGCGCACCGACGCCGACTTAATTACACTTGTCACTGCGGTTGAGACCGCTCTGGCGAAGGCTGACTATCCGCCCCTGAAGATTGCCATCATGGGGTGTGTCGTGAACGGGCCGGGAGAGGCACGGGAGGCGGACATCGGCATAGCTGGCGGTAAGGGCAAGGGTGTACTATTCAAGAACGGCGAGGTAGTTCGGAATGTTGATGCCGCAGAGTATTTGGTAGAGCTGATGAGAGAAATCGATATCATAAAGGAAAACTGGGGCTGATAGATTACGATGATTACTTTGTACTCTGTCCTTTTAGCGTTTGGAGAATAGATGTCAAACAGTGAAACAGATAAGATGCCGGAGCGGCTGACCAAGAAAAGCCAGAACATGTCCCGCTGGTATACAGACGTAGTACGCATGGCCAAATTGGCCGACTACGCGCCGGTGAGAGGCTGCATGGTCATAATGCCATATGGCTACGCGCTGTGGGAGAACATCCAGGCGCTTCTTGACCGTCGTTTCAAGGCGACAGGGCACGTGAACGCGTCGTTCCCCCTCTTGATACCGGAGAGTTTCCTTAAGAAGGAAGCAGAACACGTCGAAGGGTTTGCGCCCGAGGTTGCCTGGGTGACCGAAGGAGGCGGGGAAGTGCTGGAGGAGCGGTTGGCCGTTCGCCCGACGTCCGAGGCAATCATCTGCCATATGTACGCCAAATGGATTCGCAGCTATCGTGATCTGCCGGTATTGATAAATCAATGGGCCAACATCATACGCTGGGAGAAAGTGACGCGCCTGTTTCTGCGAACGACAGAGTTCCTTTGGCAAGAGGGGCATACAGCGCACGCCACCGCCGCCGAAGCGGAAGAGGAAGCGCTGAAAATGCTGGAGGTCTACCGGGAATTCATGGAAAACGAACTGGCCATGCCGGTTATAGTCGGGCGGAAGTCAGAAAGCGAGAAGTTCGCCGGAGCGACTGCGACGTACGCTTTGGAGGCCTTGATGAGCGACGGCAAAGCGCTGCAGGCGGGAACGACCCACGACCTTGGACAAAACTTCGCCAAGGCGTTCGAGATTAAGTTCCTGGACAAAGACGAGACCGAGAAGTTCGTCTGGCAGACGTCCTGGGGCGTGTCTACCCGGATGGTCGGAGGCTTAGTCATGACGCATGGCGATGACGCCGGCTTGATATTCCCACCACGGATCGCTCCCGTTCAACTCGTTGTCGTGCCTATTTGGGGCGACGACACGCGAGAGCTCGTCGGAGACGCGGCGCGTGGTCTGGCGGACCGTTTGCGCACCAGATTCCGGGTCGAGACTGACCTTCGAGACGAGTACCGACCGGGCTGGAAATTCAATGAACACGAGATGCGGGGAGTGCCGCTGCGTCTGGAAATCGGACCCAAAGACATAGAAAAAGGCCAGGTAGTAGCCGTTAGGCGAGATACAAAAGAGAAGTTGTTCATTCCTCAAGATAACATCGAGACCGAGGTTGAGGGTTTACTTGAGAAAATCCAGAGTTCATTGTATGACAAGGCTAGACTATTCTTGACCGAGAATACTTTTGAAGTTAACACCGTGGATGAGATGACAACAGTGATGCGAACAACACGAGGTTTCATGTCGACACACTGGTGCGAGGATCCGGTTTGCGAGCAAGCGGTGAAAGACGCGACCAAAGCGACCGTTCGCGTCTTGCCGTTCGAGGCCGAGCAGACCACTGGCAAATGCGTCGTATGCGGAAAGCCTGGAAAGCTGACATACTTTGCCCAGGCTTATTAGACGAGACTGCTTCGTTCCTCCCAATGATGGCACGATGCGACCCAAGGACACTAAATGAAAGCGGCAATCATCATACCGGCGTATAACGAGGCGGCTAGAATCAGCCAAGTCATTAAGGCCGCCCTGGCCAGCAACGAAGCCGACGAGGTAATCGTTGTAGACGACGGCAGTACGGATGGAACCGCAGACGCCGCAGCCGAACACCTAGTCAAAGTTGTGCGCCGCAGCCGCAACGTCGGTAAGGGCGGAGCGATGGTCGCGGGAATGCGGGGAACCGACGCCGACGTACTGGTCTTCATTGACGCAGATCTGACGGGGTTAACAGGTGAACACCTTGACGCGCTTATCAGGCCCCTCCGCGAGGACCCCGATTTAGAGATGACCGCCGGCCGCTTTGTCGGCGGACGGGTAGCGACAAATCTTAGCCAGAAGCTTATGCCCAGTATCAATAGCCAGCGCGCGATCAGGCGCACCCTCTTAGAGCGCGTTCCCGACTTCAAGAAATCACGGTACGGCGTAGAGACCCTCATCAACGACTACATCAAGAAGACAGAAGCTAAAACTATGGCGGTTAAGCTGGACGGCGTCTCGCAGGTCATGAAAGAAGAGAAGAACGGCCTGGCCAAAGGGGCATATCAGCGAGCGCGCATGTACGGCGACATCATCAAGCACAAGTCCTCCCAAAGCGCGAAAAAGAACGTGCCTACAAAATAACGAAAAGCGAACCCTCACGCTAAAACGCTTTAGTGCGGTAAAGCACTAAAGCGTTGGTCACAAAGTTTTGTGTTTCTCCGCGATCTCGTCAGCCAAGGCGTCGATGCGCTCTAGTGCGTCCTCACGAGGATAACCTTTGACCAGCACTGGCTCTATCAACTCTAGCGGCAGGCCGCCCACAATGGTGCTTAGAGTCTCAATCGTTTTGCCGCCCCAGCCGTAGGAGCCAATGATAGAGGCGAACCGCGTTTTGGGTTTAAGCGCCGCGACCAACGTCGCCGCGTAGATAGCCAGGGGATGCGGGTTGGCTAGGACGGTTGGCGTCCCGATAACGACCGTGGCCGCGTCAACCAGGTCGGCGGCCATCTCTCCGATGTCTGTCCGGCTCAAGAAATATGGTTTCGCCGTAATGCCGCGCCGCGTCAGCTCGTCGACCAGGTGATCGACCATGACCTCGGTACTGCCGTGCATCGAGACGTAGGGAATCACGACCTTGTTTACCACCGCATCACTAACCCACAATCTATAGGCGTCCAGAATCAGCTCGGGCTTGTCGTGTATCGGACCGTGGCTGGGCGCAATCATATTGATCTCGATGTCCGCCAGTTTCTCCAGGTTCCGGTTGATCTGTCCCCGGAAGGGCATCATTATCTCGGCGTAGTACCTTTTAGCCGCGTGGTACACGCCCGTGGCCTGGCTGGCCATTAGGTCGGTGGCCGCCAAGTGTGAGCCGAAGAAGTCGCAGGAGAACAGGATCTTGTCTTCCTCCAGGTACGTGACCATAGTCTCCGGCCAATGCACCCAGGGGGTGGTGATGAATCGTAACGTCCGGCCGCCCAAATCGAGAGTGTCGCCGTCGGCCACCGTCATGAATCGTTCGTCAGACAGGTCCAGCAGATCCATCAAGAGCGGCTTAGCTTTGCCGCTGCAGACGATGGTCGCTTCGGGGAAAGCGGCGATAACCTCGGGCAGGCTACCCGAATGATCTTGTTCGGCGTGATGCGTGACGATATAGTCGATCTTGGCGGCGTCGGCTTCGACCAAGTTGGCGAATAACGCGTCGCGTTTGGCCGGGTCGACCGTGTCGATCAAAACCGTTTTGTTCTTGCCGTCGACCAGGTAAGAGTTGTAGCTCGTTCCCTCGGGCAAGGGAATCAATTCATCAAACAGGCGTCGGCTCCAATCGATAGCGCCGACCGCCCGGACCCCGTCCTTTATTTTGCGAACCGCCATTGTGTCCTCCTTGAAGGCAATTTCTAAGCCAGCTTGACGAATTGGTCTTTGGTCGCGCCGCATTCCGGGCAAACCCAGTCGGCTGGCACGTCCTCCCATTTGGTGCCGGGCATGACGCCGCTGTCCGGGTCTCCGATAGTCGGATCGTAGATATATCCGCAGACGGTGCATTTGTATTTGTCCATGTTCTTACTAAGCCTCCTTAGGCTAGCGGTATTGGGCCAGCAATTTGTCCAATTCGGCGCGCGTCTCGGCCGGTTTATGGCCGACGTCGGCCGGGTTGACCTCGAACACCGGGGCGTCGTGCCGGTAGAAAACGCCTAATGGAATCCGCGCGTCGGTGGAATTGTAGTCCCACTCTCGGGCCCTTTTAACCGCAGCGTCAAAATCGGATGCGTCATGATTTTCCAGGGCGTAAGTGCGAGCCGTGTAATCTTCGTACTGGTTAAAGAAAGTCACGCAAACCTGCAGAATATCGATGAAGGAAAATCCGGGGTGGGCGATAGCCGCCCGGAAGATATCCTTTAGGTTTTCAATGCCGTGCGAATAGCCACGGGCGACAAAGGTCGCGCCGCTGGTCAGCATGAGCGCCAGCGGATTAATGGGGCTCTCGATCGAACCGGCCGGGGTAGAGCGCCCCTTGAATCCCAGAGGGGAAGTGGGAGTATACTGGCCGGTTGTCAGGCCGTAGACACGGTTGTCGTGAACAATCATGGTCATGTCGACGTTCCGCTTGGCCGCGAAGATCAGATGCTCAAGGCCCTCCCCGTAGGCGTCCCCGTCGCCCGAATGGCAGATGACCCGAAGCCCGGGGTCGCCGATCTTAATACCTTCGGCTGCTGGTGTGGCGCGGCCGTGAATCGAGTAGAAACTGTTGACGTTGATATAGTCGGCTATCTTGCCGTGGCAGCCAATACCCGCCACCAGGACCGTGCGCGCCAAATCCGGTGCGCCTTCGCTCAGCTCGGCCAGAACTGCTTTCATGGCGTTCAGGATAGAGAAATTCCCGCAACCGGGACACCAGGTGTTCGGGGCGTTTGTGCCGAGTTCTTTGCCGATCATGCTGGCCGCCTATCTGCGGCTTTGGTCAGCGCCGCCGTCAGTTCTTCCAGGCCGAAGGCCCGCCCGTCATATTTAGACACGAAATCATCGGCAGGCCAGTCGTTCATTTTCAGCAACCCCTTCAGTTGTCCGGTCGCGTTATTTTCAACGATCATGGTCCGCTCAACGCCGGCCATCGCTTTCGCGAATCGCGCGGCCGGGAACGGCGCCATTACTATCGGTTGGACGACCCGCCAGCCGAACGCGGCGGCGGCCTCGACGCAGACGCCTTTGTTAGAGCCCCAGCAAACCAGGGCGGTCGTGGCGTCCGGGTCGCCATAAACTCGGACGGTTTCAAAGGCGTCCAGGTCGCCGGACAGAGGACTGATTTTGCCAAGACGCTTGTCTTGCATCTGTTTAGTAATAACCGGATCCTCGGTGGTGATCCCGAATTCGTCGTGCTCGTAGCTGTCGATCTTAAAGACCTTCGACCAATCGCGGGCGGGGGGAACGAAACGGTCGACGACGGGCGAGAGGTCCACGTCGAAGCTGTAGGCGCCTTCGCCCCCATTCTTATCGGTCAATAGAATGGCCGGCAACCGGTACTTGGCGGCCATGTTAAGCGCAATCTGCGCCCAGTAGAATGACTCCTCGGCGTCGCCCGGCGCGATTACCAGCCGGGCAAACTCGCCTTGGCCGGCATTGAGCGCGAAACCCAGCTCAGTCTGCGAACTGTAAGTCGGCAGTCCCGTGGAGGGCCCGGGCCGCATACCGAGCACAACGACGAGCGGCAATTCCGCCATCGCCGCGAATGTAAAACCCTCAGTCATCAGGCAGAAACCGCCACCCGACGTGCCGACTGCCGCTTTGGCGCCGGTGTAGGACGCGCCCAGCGCCATCAGAATAACCCCGATCTCACTTTCCGGATGAACCACTTTGAGGCCGAACTCCGACGCCGCTTTCGCCAGGAAGTGCAGAATGCTCGATGTTGGAGTCATGGGATAGGCGATATAGGTGTCTAAACCACCCTGAATTAATCCCATCCCCAGAGCCTCGTTGCCCGTGAGCACCGGCAGACCGTCCCTATCTAAGTTGGCGGCGGTAAAGACGGGGGAGGCGGCGTCGTAGCCGCGGCGCGCCACAGCCAGGTTCTCCTGCAGGGCCTTGGGCATCTTTCGTGTCAAGACGTCGGCGGCGGCTTCCCAATCGAGCCCGATCGCCCGAGCCAGCGCGCCGATCATGATCGAGTTGCGAGTGATCGGCGGGGCCGCCTCGGTTTCCAGGATTGCAGCGAGAGGGATAGGTTGAACCGTAACGCCCGGCGGGACCTCAGGTTCCGGTCCGCCTTGAGTGTCCGAATCGTACAGGAGCGCTCCGCCCGGCCGCAGTCGCCCGGCGTGGACAGCAATCGTCTCGGGATTCATCGCGATGACGATGTCGACCTGGTTACGATGGCACGAGACCTTCTCCGACGCCGCCCGGATAATCGAAAACGTGTGACCGCCGCGGATAATAGACGGGTATTCGCGATAAACGTACTGATAATAGCCAAGTGGGTTCAGGAGGTTGTTAATGACGACCCCCGCTCGGTCAATGCCGTCTCCCGCTTTGCCGCCGATCAGAATGGAAAACTCTTTCACAAAGTGCGCCTTTCTACTCGATTACTGCCCATTGTCGCCCTCGGGCGGAGGAAAGACAACAAGTAAAAACCCTAGGTATTTAGCTCAAGTAGAGCGCGCCCGTAACCGATGTTACAGATGTTAACTTAAGTTAACGGATGTTAAGTGCTGTCTACGTTTGACAACTAATGTTAATTATTGATAATATTCAAAACGATAGTTTGAGCAGGCAAAAGCTTGAGGTGGCGTAAATGAAGACACTGATGACGGTGTCGGAGGTAGCAACACACCTACGCGTTTCGAAAATGACGGTCTACAGGTTGATCAAAGTAGGCCAGCTGCCCGCCGTGCGCGTCGGGCGAGGTTACCGCATAAAGACCCAGGCGGTCGACCGGTATCTGTCCAAGGAATCAACCCCCGTCCGCGGAGGTTAGGGTGGCATTTCTCTCTTTCGGTAAACCGACCCATGCGGTTGGCGTGGACATCGGGACGCGCAGCATCCGGGTTGCCGAGCTGGCGCTGGGAAAGCTACCCCCCGTCTTAAACAAGGTCGGCATCGTCCGCATCCCGGAGAATCTCGTTGTTGACGGCGAGCTGGCCGACATTAAGGCCGTATCCGCCATCCTAAAAGATTTGTGGAGCAAGAACGGGTTTTCAAAAGACAATATCACGGTCGGCGTGGCGAACCAAAAGGTAATCGTCCGTGTCATCGATATGCCAAAGATGAACGAGGAAGAGCTCAAAGGGGCCATTCGTTTCCAGGCAGCCGACTATATCCCCATGCCGGTTGAAGACACGATAATCGATTTCGAGATTCTTAAGGAATACGCGGTAAAGGAAGACGAGCAAAACATGAAAGTCTTGCTCGTTGCGGCCCAACGGGACATGATCCAAGGATACGTCGAGGCTCTGGCCGGAGCGGGGCTGTACCCAAAGTCGATTGACGTAAAGTCCTTTGCGATGATGCGTTCCTTGATCCCGAATCTGCCAGCCTTTCCATCCGAGGAAGAATCTCGCTTGGCCATGGAGACTACGTGTCTCTTGAACGTCGGCGCCGGCGTAAGCAATATGATAATCGTGGAAGAAGGGCTGCCGTATTTCGTACGCATCCTGTTGTTCGGGGGGAATGATTTCACCCGGGCCATCGCCGAGAACCTTAGCATTTCCGAAGCGGAAGCAGAGGAACTGAAAATCAGTTTGTCCGAGGCCGATCCCGTCGGTAGCGGCACGTCCGCGGAGGGCAAAAGAGAACTACGGCAAAAAGCCGATGAGATCTTGCACAGCCGCATCGGGTCATTCGTCCGTGAGATCAGGAGATCTATCGACTATTGCCTGGACCAGACCGGGTGCCGGGCGCCGGCGTCGATTGTCATCAGTGGACGCGGTGCGAAGATCAATGGCCTCAAAGAAGAATTAGAGAAAACATTGCAGGTCACTGTGCGCGACGGCGAGCCGTTGCAAAACGTCAAGGTAGGCAAGATGCAGCTTAGCGAGGCGGAATTCGCAGACATCGCGCCCGCTTTGTCGGTACCCATCGGATTGGCGTTGCGGGGGACGGAAAAATGACGCGCATCGACCTAATCCCACCGGAACTAGTTGAGAAGCACCAAGCCCGACGGGTCATCAGCTTGATGGCCATTGGGGCCGGAGTTGTTTTCGGCGTCCTGATAATAATCTATCTGCTGACTTTGGGACAGATAATCCTGGCGACAGACCGGGTCGACAAGATCAAAGCTCAGAACACCCAGGTGCAGGCCTATATATCAAAACTTAAATCCTACGACGAACGCAAGAAAGTATTGGACGAAAGACAGAAGATAATCGACACTGTGACGACCGACCAGGTGCAGTGGTCCAGCATACTGAATGACATCAGCATGGTTGTGCCGAACGATATCTGGCTGAAGAGCGTTAAGATCGATATCGCCCCGATTCTAGCGGCAAAAGAGCAGGCGGCAGGTGCCTCCAACAAAGCGCCGGCACCGCCGATCACCATAATCGGCGACGCCTTTGACCATGCCGCCGTGGCCAGGTGGTTGGTGCATTTGGGTGAGATCAACCAGTTCCGCAGCGTCTGGCTGGATTACGCGACTGAGCAGGCGGTCTCGGCCAGCGGGACGGCAACCGCCGGCACGACCGGAACCACGCCGGCCGCCAGCGCCGTCAACGTAATCGAATTTCAAACGACGGTTAAGTTGGCCAAATTCACCGACAGCAAAGGGACGACGACGCCGTGAAATTACCCAAACTTACCGCCCGCCAACAGATAATCGCCGTCGGCGCCGCGCTAGCCGTATTAGCCGGACTGGTTATCGCGTTACTCGTCGTGCCGCAGATACTCAAGCTAGGCTCGTTAGGCGTGCAAGAACAGAATGCGCTGACCGAGCTAAACGCCGCCAAGGCTACTTACGGGCAGCTTGAGGAGTTAAAGAAGACAAGCCGGAAAACGGAATCGGACCTGCTGCGCGTTGACCGCAAAGCGCCCGAAGAAGCGGAGCTACCGGCCCTCATCATTCAAATGCAAGATATTTCTGTCAAATCAGGGACAGGCCTGCTTTCGATCAAACCGAGCGCCGTCATCCAAAAGACCGATTACGCGCAGATCCCGATCGAGATTCAGCTAAATGGGTATTTCTTCTCGATGCTCGACTTCATTTACCGTGTCGAAAAACTGCCGCGCGTTATCAACATCACCGGCATCGAAATAAAGGAAGGAAAGCAGGGTCTGCCGAACATCGAAGCTAAGATTTCGGCGCTTGCGTTCATATCAACGCCGGGGGTCGCGGCGTCAACAGGCACAACCGGCGCAGCGACAACGACGACGGGCGCGACAACGGGCGCGACCAGCGCGGCTACCGGCGCGGCCGGAACCAGCGGTACCGGCGGAACGGCGACGAGCGGGGGTACACCATGAGAACGCGACAAAGACGTATTGTGTTCGCGCGCGCCGCAATGCTGCTGCTAGCCTGCTTTATGATTGCCGGCTGCGGAACCGCCACGACAACCGGGGAATTCCAAAAAGAAGCGGCTCCAGCGACAACGTCAACGGGCACTTCTTCCAAGACAACCGTCGCGGCGGGCAAGATCGAGGGTTACGAGATTTACGAAAATAAGGATCCGTTCCAGCCGCTTTACGGACCCGGCGCGACGACCCGGACTGTCACGACGACGACAACAACTACCGGGACGGCCGCCGGCGGCGGCACCACGACAACAACCACGACCGCGCAGACTCAGGTCAAGTTGATTGCCATATCCAACGGTCTGGCCACGATAAACACGGGTGGCACAGATTACACTGACCTGAAGGCGGGAGACACCTTCGCCGGCTCGTATAAAGTGCTCACAATCGGCACCGGGAGCGTCACGATCCTGTACGGAGACAACCAATACACCCTGTATCTGGGCGAAACCATAAGCGTAAAGTGAGGCGGCTGTGTTGAGATTTCTCACCGGCGGTGAATCGCATGGTTTGGCGCTGGTAGCACTCATTGATGGCGTGCCGTCGAATATGCCGCTCGTCAAAGCCGACATCGACAAGGATTTGGCGCGACGGCAGCTCGGGTACGGACGCGGCGGCCGGATGGCTATAGAACGCGACGCGGTCGATATCGCCAGCGGTGTTCGCGGCGGGCGCACGCTCGGCAGCCCCATCTCCCTCATCATCACCAATAAAGACTGGCCGAATTGGACCGAGATAATGGACGTCGAGACGGCTCCCCCGGCAGACGCCATTCTGACCAAACCGCGTCCCGGACACGCCGACTTATCGGGCTTAATAAAGTATGGCTTTGGTGACGTCAGAGACGTGCTGGAGCGCGCCAGCGCGCGCGAGACAGCGGCCCGCGTCGCAGTTGGCGCGGTTGCCAAACGGCTGCTGGCTGAGTTTAACGTCACCGTAGAAAGCGCCGTCTTGAGCATAGGGGCCGCATCGACGGACAAGGGCGTTGCGGTCCCCGGCCAGGGCTTGGACGCAGATAAATCGCCGGTCCGCTGCTTAGATGAAGACGCGGCAAGCGGCATGCAGGCTGCAATAGACGAGGCCGGCGCCGCCGGAGAGACACTGGGCGGCGTGTTCGAGGTAGCCGCATTTGGCATGCCGGTGGGTTTGGGTTCCTATACGCAATGGGATAAACGTCTGGACGCTGCTTTAGCGCGCGCGTTGATGAGTATTCCGGCGATCAAGGGAGTCGAAGTCGGCGACGGGTTTCGCTTGGCCGAACGGCTTGGTTCCGCCGCCCATGACGAGATATCTTACAGCCCCGACAAGGGGTTTTTCCGCTCGACGAACCGCGCCGGAGGACTGGAAGCCGGTATGACGAACGGCGGAACGCTGCGTGTCAGCGCGGCTATGAAGCCGATTCCAACACTTGGGAAACCCCTAATGACCGTGGATGTTGTTACCAAAGCCCCAGCGGAAGCCATTAGCGAAAGGTCAGACGTCTGTGCCGTGCCGGCCGCCTCGGTCGTTGGTGAAGCGGTGGTCGCTATCGAACTGGCGAACGCGCTCCTGGCTAAGTTTGGCGGCGACAACCTGGATGAAACGAAACGGGCGTTTGATGCTTATCAAAAGGACAGCCGGCTATGACCGACCTGAGGAATATTGTCCTGGTCGGTTTCATGGGCGCGGGAAAGACAGTTGTCGGCAAAGAGCTGGCGTCCGTTCTCCATCGGCCTTTTTTTGACACGGACGTAATCGTCGAAGAGACGGCAGGTGCGGCTGTCGAAGCCATCTTTGATGCGCTTGGGGAAGCGGCCTTCCGGGACCTGGAGAGCCAGGCGATTGCGGGTATTGCGTCAATACGAGGCGCCGTCATCGCAACGGGCGGGGGCGCCCTCCAGAAGCAGGAGAACGTCGCCAATCTCAAACAGAACAGCTTTGTCGTTTACCTAGCCGCCAGCGCGGCCGAGCTACTAGAACGCATCTCGGGGGGCACGGGACGGCCGCTGGCTGAGGGCTTGCAAAACGTTGAGGATCTTGGGTCGTTGTTGGCCGGCCGGGAGCCGATTTATCGGCAAATGGCAGATTTGGTTGTCGACACGACCGGCAAACCCCTCGAAGACGTCCGACACGAGATATTCCAGGCGATTGGCTACTAAGCGCGTCGTTGTCACCATACCCGCGTCACCGGCGGTCACATACGAGATAATCATCGGGTCCGGCGTACTTGGCGAACTTGGAACCAAACTGACGTCTCTTTTAAACCCGCGCCGCGTTACCGTCATCACCAACGACATCGTCTGGGAGACCTCGGGGGCGCAACTAACCAACAGCCTCGACAGGGCCGGCATAGATTTTGATCTCATTTCCATCCCGGACGGCGAAGCCTACAAAACGATCGAGACGGCCGGCGTTATTCTGACAGCGCTGGCCGACTGCGGAGCCGGCCGAAGCGATCCTATCATCGCGTTCGGCGGGGGCGTTATTGGAGACGTCGCAGGCTTCACAGCCGCAACCTATATGCGAGGCGTGCCGTTCATTAACGTTCCGACGACTCTTTTGGCGATGGCCGATAGCAGTATCGGCGGCAAAACCGCCGTTGACATGGCGGCCGGCAAGAATCTGGTGGGAGCTTTTCATCAACCGAGCCTGGTAATAAGCGATCTGGATCTTCTGGCAACGCTCCCGGACCGCGAGCTGGCGGCAGGACGCGCCGAAATGCTGAAAGCGGCCATGTTGCAGGGCGGGGAGTACCTGGCCGCCTGGCGAACCGGGATTACCCGCGTCATCGACGGTGACCTGGAATTAACAGCGGAGCTACTAGAGAGGGCCGTTCGTTTCAAAGCGGATGTGGTCGCGGCGGACGCGCGGGACACAACAGGCCGCCGAGCGATTCTGAATTATGGGCATACGTTGGGACACGCTCTGGAAACAGCTCTCGATTATGCGCAGCTTGGTCACGGGGCAGCGGTCTCCATAGGCATGGCTTTCGCCGCCCGGCTGAGCGAGAAAGCCGGCGTTTGCGACGCCGAACTGGTGCGCGCCACGGAAGAATTACTGCGTCAAGCCGTCTTGCCAGAACGACCGCCCGCATTAAAGGCTGCCGAGATTATCGCTATAATGGAACTAGACAAGAAGAATGAAGGCGGAGAGGTCACATTCGTCCTCCTGGAAGACTTTGGGCGGGCGGTTGTGCGGACGGTGTCGCGAGATTTGATCCTGTCGACGCTGGAGGAGTTTGCGAATGGCTAAGGTGCAGGTAATCCACGGCCCGAACTTGAATATGCTAGGACAGCGCGAGGTCGACGTCTATGGAGAGAATTCTCTGGACGAGATTAACGCGTCTTTGGCTGCGCAGGCCAAAGCGGCGGGCGTCGACTTGGCGACTTTCCAGTCAAATCATGAAGGCGAGATAGTCGACGTCATCCAGCAGTCCGACGCGGACGTTATCATCATTAATCCCGGCGCCTATACCCACTACAGCGTGGCCATTCGGGACGCAATTGCCTCGATTAAGAAACCGGTCATCGAGGTGCATCTCTCAAACATCTACGCTCGGGAAGACTTCCGCAAAGATTCTGTCATTGCGCCGGTCGCGGCCGGTCAAATCGCCGGCTTCGGCCCGGACAGTTATTATCTCGCGCTAGACGCCGCCATCCGCCGACTGCGGCCGGAAACATCGGCTTGACAATGCTCAAGCTGGTCAACCACTCTCCCAGACTAAACGCGCGTTTAGAGAAAGCCAAGAGCTTATTGGCCGATCGCGGTCTGGACGCGTTCATCATCTTTAAGCCGGTTAATATCTTCTATCTGACCGGTTTTCGCGGCAGCAGCGGCGCACTGGCTATTTTCAAAGATAAGGCCTCACTCGTGGTTGACGCGCGCTACGAGGAAAGAGCCGAGCGGGAAGCGGCAAATGTCGAGATATGGGGCGGCAAGAACGTGCGTGCTGCGCTTAAGGATCTCTTAGGGGATAGCGGCGCCCTGAAGATCGGCTTCGAGGCCAACGGGCTGACCTATGCTGAGTTCCAACACTACGAGGAACTATTGACCGAGGGTGCGGGGCGAGTCGAACTCTTCCCCCTTGATTACGCTATTGAAGATATCCGGATCGTGAAAGACGCCGGTGAGATTGCTGAAATAACCGAGGCAGCACGTCTGGCAGATAGCTGTCTGGATTATCTGACCAGCTATATCAAACCAGGCCGGACCGAGAAGGAAGTCGCGGATGCCGCGGAATTTCAGTTGCGCGCGAATGGCGCCGAGGCGGCAAGTTTTGACATCATCGTTGCTTCGGGAGCCAACTCAGCGATTCCGCACGCCGGTTCGACCGACAAGAAAATTGAAGCAGGCGAGCTCATACTCGTTGATCTAGGCGCTGTCGTCAACGGATACTGTTCCGATATCACCAGGTCATTTGTCATCGGGCAGGCGACGACCGCTCAACGGCAAATGTATGCGGCGGTGCGCGACGCCCTTGAACAAACGACGGCAGCCGTAACGCCGGGTGGCCGCGCGGCGGAACTGGACGATTTTTGTCGAGGCCTGCTAGAACGGAGCGATGCGCCGGGCCGGTTTTTGCACAGCCTGGGGCACGGCGTCGGCTTAGAGATTCACGAACGGCCTCACTTGGGCGCCGGGTCGACTGATGAACTGGTCGCGGGCCTTGTGTTTACGCTCGAGCCCGGCCTCTACGAGCGGGGTTTTGGCGGCGTCAGATTAGAGGATATGATATCATTGGGTGACGCGCCCGAGCTGTTGACGCACTTTTCCCGCGATCTTATTGAGCTGTGAGGGCGTTTTGCATATTACGAGGCTGGAGGCACTTTGATTACAACGAACCAACTTAAGAACGGTATGACACTTGACTTAGACGGAGAACTTTTCAGTATCGTCGAATTTCAGCATGTGAAGCCGGGCAAGGGTCCCGCTTTTGTCCGCACCAAACTAAAGAGGCTCAAAGACGGAGCCGTAATTGACCGGACGTTCCGAGCCGGAGAGAAGGTTGAGCAGGCGATGATGGAGACAAACAAGTCCGTTTATTCCTATATGGACGGGCCGGATTATGTCTTTATGAACAGCGATACCTATGAGCAGTATCATATTCCCGCGGTGAGCCTGACGGACGAAGCGAAGTATCTAAAAGAGAATACGCAGGTGTCAATCCTGTTTCACGACGGTCGCGCGTTGTCGGTCGAGCTGCCGGTAACAGTCGATCTTCAGATCAAAGAGACGGATCCAGGGGTAAAAGGTGACACCGCGCAAGGCGGCAGCAAGCCGGCGACCACAGAAACCGGCGCCGTTGTCCAAGTCCCGTTATTCGTCGAAATTGGCGACACGATCCGGGTCGATACTCGGAGCGGCGCTTATATGACGCGCGTCTAAGGAGCTCTGACCACCATAAAATTGCCCGAGTTAAACATTAACGGACTCGTCGCATCCGTCCCGATCGTACAAGGCGGCATGGGCGTAGGTATTTCTCTGGACGGCCTAGCGGCCGCGGTCGCCGACACAGGCGGTATCGGAGTGATTTCGTCGGCCGGGGTCGGCATGTTCGAGCCGACCTGGGACACAGATTCCAAACAGGCCAACATCGACGCCTTGCGCAGGGTTATCCAGGCGGCGCGCGCTAAAACAAAAGGCATCCTGGGAATCAACATCATGGTTGCCCTGACGGATTTCGAGGATATGGTTCGGGTGGCCGTGGACGAAGGCATAGACATAATATTTTCCGGAGCGGGTTTGCCGCTGAGTCTTCCGAGCCTGATCGAGAAAGGGGCGACTACAAAACTGGCCCCAATCATCTCGTCGGGACGAGCGGCCGTCTTGATCTGCAAAGCCTGGTGGAAACGGTATAGCAGACTGCCGGACGCGATTGTTCTGGAAGGACCGCTCGCCGGAGGACACCTCGGTTTTAGTCGCGACGAACTGGGACGCATTGAAGATTTCGGCTTGGTTAAGCTGATTCGCGAAACAGTGGCCGCTCTGCGGCCGGTCGAGGAGGAACACGGCGTGGCCATCCCGGTTATCGCGGGAGGGGGCGTCTTTACGGGTGCGGACATCGCGGCCGCTTTGGATGCTGGAGCGGCCGGGGTACAGATGGCGACGCGTTTCGTTACGACGGAGGAGTGTGACGCTTCGGACGCGTTCAAACAGTCTTATATAAACGCCAAGGGCCCTGAGGACATCGTTTTGATCAACAGCCCGGTTGGTTTGCCGGGCCGTGCGATCAAGAACGAGTTCCTGGAAAAATCGATGCGGGGAGAAACGACACCCGTACGCTGCTCATATCATTGCTTGAAGACATGTCGGCCCAGCCAGAGCCCCTATTGCATCGCGCGAGCGCTAACTAACGCCAAGATAGGGAAGCTGGACGCGGGATTTGCTTTCGCCGGGGCCAACGCTTGGCGGATCGATAAAATAGTCCCGGTGGCGACTCTTGTCGACGAGCTCGTCACAGAAGCGGAAGCTGCCTATCAAGGGCCGAGCACCGTAAAATAGACACGTCGACCCAAATTAGCTATACTTAAACCTTTGACGGTACGTTTACTATGGTCAACTTACGTTATGGAGGTGGTCCTTAATCAGTTCGACAAACCGGATCAATAAGCAGATTCCGGCCCGAGAGGTCAGGCTTGTTTCGGCCGATGGCGAGCAGCTAGGTATCAAATCAATAGACGAAGCGCTGCGTATCGCCTACGACGCCGGTCTCGATCTTGTAGAGGTCGCGCCCCAAGAAAAACCGCCGGTCTGCCGGATTATGGACTACGGAAAGCACAAATTCGAACAGGAAAAGAAGAATAAACTGGCTCGTAAGAACCAATCAATGATTGTCATCAAGGAAATCAAGCTGCGCCCCAAGATTGATACGCATGACTTTGGCACGAAGCGGCGGCATGTGGAAAGATTTCTGGGGGCCGGTCATAAAGTAAAAGTCGTTATCATGTTCCGCGGCCGCGAAATGGCCCACACGGATCTAGGGAAGAAGCTGCTAGATCGCATGAGCGATGAAGTGAAAGAATTGGGCACGGTTGAGTCCGCGGCCAAACAAGAAGGCCGGGACATGTTCATGATCATGGCCCCAGTGCAGAAAAAGGAGATACCGGCGTAATGCCTAAAATGAAGACTCATTCCGGTACCAAGAAGAGGATCAAAGTTACCGGAACCGGCAAGCTGAAACGCAAGCAGGCCTTCAAGAGCCACATTCTGGAGAAGAAGAGCCCGCAGCGGAAAACGGCGTTAAATAAGGACATGATTGTCAAACCGGCCGATGAAAAGGGCATCAAGAAACTCCTCGGCCTGTAGAAGCTAGTAAAAGATAAAGCGGGAGAAATAAATGTCACGGGTAAAAAGAGGTAGTGAAAGAAGTCGAAAACGAGCCAAGGTAATGACTCTGGCCAAGGGCTATCGCGGCGCCAAGAGCCGCAATTACAGGCGTGCCAAAGAACAGGTCATGCATTCTTTGATGTACGCATATCGCGACCGCCGGGACAAGAAGGGTCAGTTCAGGACGTTATGGATTACCCGGATCGGCGCTGCGGCGCGCGATAACGGATTGTCGTATAGCCGCTTCATGCACGGGTTGAAGCTGGCCGGTGTTGAGCTGGACCGCAAGATTCTCAGCGACATGGCGATAAGCGATCCTGACGGCTTTACCAGGCTGGCCGAGATTGCGCGGGGGCAGGTCAACTAACATACGACCGGTAAGGCCAACGAGGTAATGACAAGGCAAATACTGTAAGGCGGGGATGTAAGTCCCCGCCTTATTCTTTGATATAATGGAGCCCTTATGGAAACGCAAGATCTGGAGAAACTCAGAAAAGAGGCGTTAGTTGAGGTCGCGGCCGCTTCGCCGGAGACGATCGAAGCCATTCGGGTTGCCTACTTGGGCCGCAAAGGAAGCTTGACTGAGATTCTCAAAAGCCTTGGCAGTTTGCCGCCAGATGACCGGCGCAGTTTGGGTAACCAGGCGAACAATGTTCGTCGCGAGCTGGAAGAGGCCCTAAACCACCGGGTGCAAGTTCTGGAGAAAGAATCGCTGGAAGCACGATTGGCGTCCGAGGCGATAGACATATCGTTGCCGGGGCGTAGTGTGCATCTGGGCTCCCGACATGTGTTGTCGCAAACCATCCGGGAAATAGAAGATATCTTCACCGGTCTCGGGTACGGTATCGTCGACACCAGAGAAATCGAGACCGAATACTATAATTTCACAGCCTTAAATACCCCCGAATATCACCCCGCGCGCACTCTGCAGGGAACCTACTATGTCGACGCGCCGCCCGTGGACGAAAAGCAGGGGCGGATGCTGCTAAGAACCCAAACGTCACCCGCGCAAATACGCGTTATGGAACAACAGAAACCGCCAATATTCGTGATCGTGCCCGGAAAAGTTTACCGTCCTGACGTCGCTGACGCGACACACAGCCCGATGTTTCATCAAGTCGAGGGCTTGGCGGTTGGCGAAGGCATCACCTTCGGCGACCTCAAGGGAACCCTGGAGCACTTCTGCCACAAGATGTTCGGGCCGGAACGCGCGGTGCGCTTGCGCCCGCACTTCTTTCCGTTTACCGAGCCCAGCACGGAGGTTGACGTGCAATGCATTCGCTGCGGCGGCTCAGGCTGCCGGATATGTTCCCACACCGGCTGGCTGGAGATCATGGGTGCCGGGATGATCGACCCTAACGTTTTCGCCATGGTCGGCTACGATCCGGATAAGATCTCCGGTTTCGCTTTCGGGATGGGACCGGATAGAATCGCGATGTTGAAGTATGACATGTCAGACATAAGGATGTTTTTCGAAAACGACGTCAGATTTCTGGCACAGTTTAGCTGATGGATAAGGATAAGAATAAAGTGAAGAGCGAAAAGTGAAAGTTTCATATAACTGGCTAAAAGAATTCATCGATCTTCCCTGGGACGCGCGCGAGCTTGCCGACCGCCTTGAGACGTCAGGCACAGCGGTTGAATCGATCACTGATTATGCGCCTGGTTTCAGCGGTGTTGTTACGGGCGTCATTACTGCTATCGAGGCTCACCCGCAAGCCGATAAATTGCGTCTGACGACCGTGGACGCCGGCCAGGGCGAAGCGCTCCAGATAGTCTGCGGGGCGTCGAACATCGAAGTGGGCCAGAAGATCCCGGTCGCGCTGATTGGCGCGGAGCTCCCCGGCGGGCACAAGATTAGCCAAGCCACGCTGCGCGGCGTCGCATCATTCGGGATGCTTTGTTCCGAAACAGAACTTGAGCTCGGCGACGATGCCAGAGGAATTATGATTCTAGACGCCGCAACGCAGATCGGGCGGCCGCTGGAAGAAATCCTGAACATAAGCGACACAGTAATCGAGTTCGAGATTACGCCGAACAGACCGGACTGCATGTCGATGATCGGTATGGCTCGGGAAGTCGCGGCCTTAACCGGCGGCGTGCTGCGGCGGCCTAGCGCAAAGATAGAGCCGGGAAACAGCACCGCAGCCGTGACTATCACAATCGAGGCAGCGGACCAGTGTCCGCGCTACACAGCCCATGTCGTGAGTGGCGTGAAGGTCGCGCCTTCGCCGTTCTGGATGCGCTCCAGGCTGAGCAAGGCCGGCATACGTCCGATTAATAACATGGTCGATATAACCAACTATGTCTTGCTTGAGACCGGACAACCGCTACACGCGTTCGACCTCGCCCATATCGCTCAGGGGAAAATCGCGGTTAGGCGTGCGGCCCAGGGCGAAGTCATGACAACGTTGGATGGCGTTGACCGTTCCTTGAACGAGAATATGCTGGTTATCGCGGATGGCGCGGGGCCGGTGGCGTTGGCTGGCATCATGGGAGGAGCGGCAACGGAAATAGATGACAACACCACGATGTGTGTTCTGGAATCCGCGTATTTCGAACCGACAGGCATTTTTAAAACGAGCTCGGCGCTCGATTTGCGCAGCGAGGCTTCGGCCCGGTTCGAACGCGGTACCGACCCGAACGGAACCCTAAACGCGGTCGATCGCGCTGCTGCCTTGCTGGTCGAATTGGCCGGGGGTACGGTAGCGGGTGATGCGATTGACGTATACCCGGAGAAGATTGTGCCGCTTAACATAGTACTGGACCCGGCGACAGCGAGAGCAGTCATCGGGGCCGATATAGGTGACCAGGATATCCGCGATATCCTGAAATCTCTGGAGATACCCACAAAAAAAGAATCGTCAACCGCGATCATGACAGTCGAGGCGCCGACCTTCCGGCCGGATCTGACTCGAGAAATCGACCTTGTCGAGGAAATAGCCCGTGTCTACGGTTTCGCGAATATTCCGGCAACGATTCCGGACGCGCACGGTAGCGCGGTTGCGCTAACGGCGGAGCAACACGTTGTGCGCACATCTCGCGATATCCTAAGCGCAGTTGGCCTTCGGGAATGCATATGCTACGCTTTCATCGATCCGGCCGATCTGGCCCGCCTTGTCTTGCCTGACAATGATCCTCGGACTAAAGCTCTGGCTCTGCAAAACCCGTTGAGCGCGAATCAAAGCGTCATGCGGCCAACGCTATTGCCCGGCCTGTTGCGAACCGCGCGCTTCAACGCGGGTTACGGCAATGACTCGGTGCAGCTGTTTGAGATTGGCCGCGTATTCAGACCCGCGCGGGCAGCCGGGCAGATGCCAGAAGAACGGAATGTTGTCTCCGGTGTTTTGACAGGCGCATGGCAAGAAGATGCCTGGTACGGCAAACGACGTCCAGTCGATTTCTATGACCTCAAGGGTGTTGTGGAAACATATGTAAACAGCTTGTCTCTCAGGGAGGTGTCAATCGAGGTCTCGGCAGACAACTTGCTCAGCCCGGGCCAGCGCGCCGACTTGTACGCAGGCGGAGTCAAGACCGGCTCCTTCGGTCTTGTGCACCCGACAATTGCGAAGAACTACGATCTATCCGGCGACGTCTATGCTTTTGAGCTGGAAGCGGGCCTGTTAACGCAGGCTGTGCGCGTTGACAAGCGCGTGGTTGCCCCGGTTCGCTATCCCTCTGTTACGAGAGATATTTCTGTCTTCGTGGACCGGGAATTACCTGTTGCCAAGCTAACTGCAGTCATCCGGCGGGCCGGCGGCGAGACACTGGCTGACGTAAGACTGTTCGATCTATACGAAGGCGATGGCGTACCGGCGGGGCAAAAAAGCCTGGGCTATCGCCTCGTTTATCAAGACGCCGAGCGCACGCTGACGATCGAGGAGACCGACGCGGCCCACGCCGTGGTCTTGCAAGCGCTTCAGAGCGAGTTTAAAGTACAAATTAGGTAGACAACACCGCGCTGCTTGCCAGAAGCATCCCTTATGGCTTAGACATCTTTTTAGCGAAAATGATAGTAAACAAGCTAAGGAGGAGCAAGTATGGAGATGCAAACGGTAGTAACGGATCCCGCCCTGGAAACCAGTCTTGAATTTCTGCAAACGATGCTGCGCGACTGTCCGCAACGTGATTTCTCGGTTCGCTTCTGGGACGGAACGACCTGGAGTCCGGATTCGAGCCAGGAGCCGCGCTTTACCCTGCGACTCAATCACCCGGCGTCCCTGCGCAGCATGTTCTTACCGCCTAGTGACCTGACCTTGGGTGAAGCGTTCATCTACAATGATTTTGATGTTGAGGGTGACATCGAAGCGATGATTGACGTCGGCGACGCCTTGTTCGATTCACTAGGTAAGAAGCGTTTGCTGGGGATGGCGGGCCGCTTGCTGACACTGCCGAGTCTCGACTCGCCTGAGCATGGAATGCGTCCACGGCTCCGCTTGCGCGGCCGAAGGCATTCCAAAGAAAGAGACCGGGCCGCCGTGACGTCCCACTATGATGTCTCCAACGATTTCTACCAGCTCTGGCTGGACCGCCGCATGGTTTATTCCTGCGCCTATTTTTCTGACGTTGCTGAAGACCTTGACTCCGCTCAGACGGCAAAACTGGATTATATCTGCCGCAAATTGCGACTGAGCCCGGGTGAGCGGTTACTTGACGTGGGGTGCGGCTGGGGAGGCTTAATGATATACGCCGCTCAGCACTATGGCGTCGACGCGGAAGGCGTCACCCTTAGCAAACCCCAGGCCGAGCTGGCTAACGCTAGGATCAAGGAAGCAGGCTTGGCAGATCGCTGCCGAGTGCGCGTGCTTGATTATCGTGATTTGGAGGAAGACACAGGTTTTGACAAAGTCGTCAGTGTCGGAATGTTCGAACATGTCGGACAGGCAATGCTGCGGGCCTACTTCGACAAGATATGGCGCGTTCTGCGCCCCGGCGGGGTTTTTTTAAATCACGGTATCGCACACAAAAAACCTGGTGACGCTGCACCGCTCTGGACCGGACCGTCGTTTATCGAGACTTATGTCTTCCCAGATGGCGAGCTTCTTACTATCAGTGAATCCCTAACGAACGCCGAAGACGCTGGGTTCGAGGTGCGCGACGTCGAGAGCTTGCGTGAACACTACGCGCTAACCCTGCGGCGGTGGGTCAATAATCTGGAAGAAAACCGAGCGCAGGCCACGGGAGCCAGTTGCGAAGAGACCTATAGGATTTGGCGTCTGTACATGGCAGCAAGTGCATTTGGGTTCGCAAAAGGCTATATTAATGTCTATCAAACGCTGCTGACCAAGAGAAATGACGAAGGTCAAAGCGGGCTGCCGCTGCGGCGAGACGATTGGTATGCTTAAGCCTTAGCGGACAAAAAACGGGACTTGTCAAGGAGGAGTCATGGGTTGTTGCTTGCTTGCCTTAGTACTAGCGGGAGCGCCGCGCGTCGCTATCCTGTTCTATTGGTTGTTTCGACCGGCTGAGCTAGCGGCGGCCTTTAATGGTTGGCTGGCCCCAGTGATCGGCTTTTTCCTCTTACCCTGGACAACGCTGATGTACGTGATTGTTTCCCCCGGCGGAGTTACCGGGTTTGATTGGGCGCTGATTATCCTCGGTGTCGTACTTGACCTAGGTTCATATGGCGGTGGAGGCACCGCGCGCAGCCGGCGCCGCAACCGCAACTAGACACAAAGACGCGCCCTAACAGGATGTAGTCCAGGTATTTACCTAGTTAAAAGGCCGCTTATGCTGCCGTAGAGTGTCTGCAATGACAGACTACGGGAGCGTTTAAATGACCAGATCAGCCGGTTCTACAAGCACTCGGCCCGCGGGAAAACTGGAAGAGATGCGCGCCTTGCACGACGAGCTCCAAAAGCAAGTTGCCGAACTGCGGAAAGCGCGCGGATGGGCGGAGGCGTTACTCGCTCAGTATTCCGACCTCTACGATTTCTCTTGCATCTGCTATTTCACGCTTGATCGAGCCTCTACTATCCGAGAAGTAAACCAGAGCGGCGCGTCTTTGCTGGCCACTGCCCGCGGCACTTTACCCGGCCGTTCATTCAACGATTTCATCGCGCCGGAGGCCCGCCTCAGATTCGTTAACTTTCTGGCTCGCGTCTTTAGCAGCGGGATGAACGAGGACACAGAGCTGCCGCTGGAGAATGGCGACAAAGAGCCGCTGATCGTTGCTATAGAGGCAAAGATAGCCAACAACGGCAAAGAGTGCCGTTTGGCTGTCACCGATATTACGCGGCAAAAACAAACCGAAGCCGAATTGCGGTATTTAACGATGTATGATCCCTTGACCGGTCTTTACAATCGCGGTTACTTCCAAGAGGAAATGGCGCGGTTAGAGGGTGGCCGGGAGTTTCCAATCAGCGTAATGATGGTCGATGTCGATGATCTCAAGGTGACAAACGACCGCAAGGGCCATGCCGCCGGAGACGCCCTTCTTAGACGTGTGGGGCGCATACTCAAGATGGCCTTTCGTGCCGGGGACATTGTGGCGCGAATCGGCGGCGACGAATTTGCGGTTCTCCTGCCCAACAGCGACCAGAAAGCGGCGGAAGAAGCGGCCTGCCGGGTTGACCGGGCAATGGCGGCCGATAACGCCAGGCACAAGAGGTCCCCGATCTCGGTGAGCTATGGGTGCGCTACAGCCGCCCTCCGATCCTCGCTAACGGACTTGCTGCAGGAGGCCGATCGCCGCATGTACGCCGCCAAACTCCTAGTAAAGACCGGTGAACGGGTGCGGATACTCTAGGGGATTACCTAGTTATCCGAGGTTGCGGAAGTCAGGTAAGGTTTAGGCACCGTATACGAGAAGCCTACAAACGCAAGGGAAAGGAGCGCGCCATGAAGATTACGGCGGTATCTATGAGGGTTGTTGACCAGGAGAAGGTGCGAGCGTTCGCGTCGATTACGATTGACGACGAATTTGTCGTGCATGACCTGCGCGTTATCGACGGGCAAAAGGGCTTGTTTGTGGCTATGCCCAGCCGCAAATTGCCGAACGGCGAGTTTCGCGACATCGCGCATCCAATCAAGCCCGAAGTAAGAGAAATGATGCAGACGGCCGTGATTGACGAATATGACCGGCGTTTGGAGCAGGGCGAGGACGTTCCGACGACGATAGAAGAAGCGGAATACGGCCGTATACCGGCGATGGCCAGTTAACGGTTCGCACACAGGTGGCCGCTAACTGCCCAGCATTGCCTAAAACCATTCCTGACCGCGGCGCCTCCTTTGCGAGGCTAGGCCAGCATTTGTGTTGGCTCTACGAGTCTGATGCGGACATGGAGGCTTGGACGGTTCCATTTCTCACTGCCGGCCTTATGGCGGGGGAGAAATGCGCCGTAATCGCGAGTGAACCGCGTCTTAGGAAGATGCGCCGGCTCCTGCGGGAGCAAGGAGCGGATCCTTCTATGTTGTCGTTCAGCGGACAGCTCATAATGCGATCTGAAGTTAGCGAATGCCCTTTGAGCGCCTCAGCTGTCAATCTCCCGCAGTCTGACGATGCGGTGCCCACGATAAACCCAGCGTTGACAACGAACGGTTTCGGCGCTTACCGTTGTGTATTCGCGGTAACTGATTTTCTTTGTCACTTGGACGGGCAAGCTTTGATTGAGCGAGAGATCGCGCTAAACAAGTTACTCGCCAAGCTTCCGGCCACGCTCATCCTGCTCTATGACCGCCGCCTCATGTCCGAGGCGCTTACCCGTGACATAATGGAGCTCCACCCGAGGTTGGTCGATCGCGGCCATATGTACGAAAACCCTGCTTATGTCTTGCCCGAAGAACTCCTCTAAGGATAAAATCAGACTATGGAAAAACTAAAACTACTGGTTGCGGAGGATCATGCCATCGTACGTGAAGGCATTATGGGTCTCTTGGCCGGTAATCCCGATTTCGAAGTTGTCGGAGAGGCCGGGGATGGGGTAGAAGCCCTCCGCCTTGTCGATGAACTCGCCCCCGATCTGCTGTTGATGGATTTAAGCATGCCAAACCTGGACGGTCTGAGCGCGACCAAGCAGGCCAAGAAGAAACATCCGAATCTTAAAGTCATCATTCTAACGATCCACGACAGCGAAGAATACATCTATCAGGTCTTCAAGAACGGTGCGGACGGGTATGTCTTGAAAGAAGCGGCCTACGACGAACTGCTGGCCGCCATCGACGCCGTAAAACTAGGTAAGAAGTTTCTCAGCCCCAGCGTTTCGGGTGAAGTCATCAAGCGGTATCTTGACCACCCCTTCACGGAAGCCAATCCGATGGATACGCTGACGCCAAAGGAAAAAGAAGTCTTGGTTCTCATCACGCAGGGCAATTCGAATAAAGAGATGGCTGAGAAGATGTTCGTGAGCGTCAAAACGATTGAATTTCATCGAATGAACATAATGAAGAAGCTGGACATCCACAACCAAGCCGCGCTAATCAGGTTTGGGATAAACACAGGCGTCGTCAGGAGCTAACAAAAGCCCGCAAGCTCGCCGCAGGAAGGTACAAACATGATTGCAAAGTCTCCGCGAAAAGCGAGCCGTAACGCGCTAAACGACGCAAAAAGACTGGCGTCATTCCCGCAGCTTAATCCCAACCCCGTTATCGAACTCAACATCGACGGCGATGTCCGATATATTAACGAGAGCGGCAAAAAAACCTTCCCCGACCTGGTGGCGAAAGGCCATACTCACCCCTTGTTGGCTAACTGGAAGAAGCTTGTTGATAAACTCAAGAACGAACCGTCCGGTCACTTAACCAGAGAGGTTAAGGCGGGCGCCAGATACTACCACCTGACCTTGATTTATGACCGGATAGAAGACTCCGTCAGAATCTATGCGTTGGATTTTACCGAGCGGAAACAATTGGAGAACGAGCTAATATCCGCAAAACAGCGTCTGGACGACCAGATCAACAACTCGCCGTTGGCGATAATCGAATTCGATTCGGAATTCCACATTATCAGGTGGTCTGATGAGGCGCAGAACATGTTTGGCTGGGCTGCCGACGAAGTCACCGGAAAACAGATGAACGACCTGCCGTGGATTTACGAAGAAGACCTTGAACTCGTCGAGATTGAGTCTAGGAATTTGTTTAGCGCCAAGACGCCGCGTAGCGTAAACACGAATCGCAATGTGCGCAAGGACGGCTCGGTAATCTGGTGCGAATGGTATGACTCGGCGACATACGATTCTAATGGGAACTTGGTATCGGTGTTGTCCCAAGTCCTCGACGTCACGAAACGCCGGCAAGCCGAGGAGGCGCTGAGGGCGAGCGAGGGGCGCGTACGCAAGCAGCTGGACGGCCTGCTCGCGCCCGAGGGCGACATAGGTGATGTGGAACTTGCCGACATTGTGGACGCGGCGTCCATCCAGGCGCTAGTGAACGACTTCTACGCGATTTCCGGTATTCCGATGGCCTTGATCGACCTCAAGGGTGAGGTCGTCGTCGGGGTGGGCTGGCAAGATATCTGCACCCGTTTTCACCGGATCAATGAGGAAACATGCCGTTCTTGCGTTGAGAGCGATGTCCATCTTACGGAAGGGATTCCGGCCGGCGAGTTCAAGTTATATCGGTGTAAGAACGGCATGTGGGACATGGCTACGCCGATAATAATCGGCGGGAAACATATGGGCAATCTATTTTGCGGCCAGTTCTTTTTTGATTATGAGCCCGTGGACCGCGCCTTTTTTGTAGAGCAAGCCGCTCGGTACGGCTTCCCGGAGGACGAGTATCTCACCGCCCTTGATAAGGTGCCGCGGATAACTCGGGCCGAGCTTGATCTAACCATCAATTTTTATCAGAAATTAGCGGAGAATATATCGAAACTTAGCTACAACAACATTATGCTTGCCAGATTGTTGTTCCAAAGAGACGAGCTAACCGAGGCGCTCAAGCGAAGTGAGGACCGGCTGAATCGCGCGCAAGAGATTGCGAAGGTGGGCAGCTGGGAGTTGGATCTGGTGAGGAACATCCTGACATGGTCGGACGAGGTGTTCCGAATATTCGGGCTAAAACCCCAGGAATTCACCGCGACGTACGAGGCTTTTCTAGAGGGTGTTCATCCGGATGATCGGGCCACCGTTGATGACGCGTACACGCGCTCGCTGAGCGAGGGACGTGATGCGTATGAGGTCCAGCACCGGGTCGTAAACAGAGCGACAGGCGAGGTCCGGTTTGTGGAAGAAAAATGCCAGCACTTCCGGAACCAGGAAGGCCGCGTCGTTCGCTCGGTCGGCATGGTGCAAGATATAACTGAGCGTAAAAGGGCAGACGACTTTATGCACTCACAATTAAGAATACTAACCGAGGCGAACACGTCCGTGCAGTACCTCAATGACATGCTGCAGATATTCCTGGACGAATGCGAATCGCTGACGGGCAGCCAGATAGGCTTTTGCCATTTTGTTGACGAAGATCAAGAAACGCTGCTCCTGCAGAGCTGGTCGACGAACACTCTCGCCAACGCTTGCACCGCAGAAGGCAGAGACAGTCATTATCCGGTCGCGGACGCCGGTGTTTGGGCCGAGTGCGTACGCACACGGGGTCCGGTGATTCACAACGACTACGCCTCGCTGGCTAACCGCAAAGGCCTGCCTGCCGGCCACGTCGCGGTGGTCCGCGAGCTTGTCATCCCGATCGTGAATAACAATATTATCGTTGCCATATTTGGCGTCGGTAACAAGCCGACTGATTATGACGAGACCGATGTCGAAGCGCTTACCCACCTCGGGAACCTGTCTTGGGAAATGATCAAGCGTAAACGAACCGAAGAAGAACTCCGGCTCGCGTCTGTAGAGTTGGCGGCGGCCAACGATGAACTGCAGGCTTTTGCCTACTCGGTCAGTCATGACTTGCGGGCGCCGCTAAGGACGCTTGACGGTTTTAGCCAGGCCCTCCTCGAGGATTATAGAGACAAACTGGACGCCACCGGCATCGACTATCTGAACCGATTGCGCGCGGGCAGTCAAAGAATGGCAGCGCTAATTGATGAGCTGCTAAAACTATCGCGCATGACGCGGGACGAAATGACGCGTCGGCCGGTGGACTTAACCATAATTGCCGGGCAGATCGCGGCGGGATTGATCGCCCAATCACCGGAGAGGCAGGTTAAGTTAGACATCGAGCCTAAAATGGTAGCGGAAGGGGACGCGAAGCTGTTAGCCGTAGCGTTAGAGAACCTTATCGGTAACGCCTGGAAGTTCACCTCGCAAACCGACCAAGCTAGAATAGAGGTGGGGTCAACAGAGAAGAATGGAAAGAGGACGTTCTTCGTTCGGGACAACGGTGTCGGCTTTGACATGAAATACGCGGACAAATTGTTTGGGCCCTTCCAACGGTTGCACAAGGCGGCCGAATTTCCCGGTAACGGTATAGGGTTGGCGACTGTACAGCGGATCATACACCGCCATGGCGGCGAAATATGGGCGGCCAGCGCGCCGGGTGAGGGCGCCATGTTCAGTTTCACACTGTGATTTTAGACGAGAGGAGCAGTTATGAGTCGGAAGGTAATCCTGTTAGTGGAAGACAATCCGGATGACGTCGTGTTGACGCAGCGGGCCTTCCAGCAAAACAACATCATGAACGTTGTCGTTGTAGCGCAGGATGGTGAGGAGGCTCTTGATTATCTTTTTGCCAGAAATAAGTTCGCTGGTCGGCACAACGAAGAGGACCCCGTTGTGGTACTGCTTGACCTGAAGTTGCCAAAAGTCGACGGTCTGCAGGTCCTGCGCGAGTTGCGCGGCAACAAGCGCACTAAATTAACGCCTGTTGTCGTCCTAACCTCGTCCACTGAGGAACGAGACATGTGCGAAAGCTATAGCTTGGGAGCCAACAGCTACGTCCGGAAACCGGTTGATTTCGTAAAATTCAGCGAAGCGGTGAAACAGCTGGAACTGTACTGGCTTGTCCTAAACGAAGCGCCGCCGTGCGCGCCCCAGCCCTGATATGCCCGCGAAAATCGCCGTGCTGTTGGTTGAGGATAATGATGACGATGCGGCACTCATTGAGAGATCACTGAGGAAGGGCGGCTTTGCTCCGGCTGTCGGGCGAGTTGAGAACCAGGAAGCAATGGTTGCGGCGCTGACCGGTAAGAACTGGGACGTCGTTATCTGTGATCATAGTTTACCGGCGTTTAGCGCGCCCGAAGCGCTGGCGCTTCTGCAGAAGCTTCGGATGGATATTCCTTTCATAATCGTTTCCGGGACGATCGACATGGATGTAGCGGTGGCCGCGATGAAAGCGGGTGCCCAAGATTTTGTCGAAAAGGGAAACCTGGCCCGCTTAAGCCCTGCCGTCACACGGGAACTGAAAGACGCGAGGGAAAGAAGAAAAAGGCGAGAAGCGGAAGCAACTCTGCGAGACAGGGAAGAACGGATGAAGCTGGTCTTAGACCAGACGCCGATTATACTATGGAGCACCGATATAGATCTTCGTTACACGTCGTTTGTCGGGCGGGTGAGCGAGGATAAACTGGGTTTTAGTGAGGCGGACATGGTCGGCCGGACCGTGGTCGGCACCGCTTTCGCCGATCGGGTTAACAGCCGTGACACACAAGATATCCAGAAATATTTGAAGTCCGTTCTGACCGGCGAATCTGTCGAGTACGACTTTGGCTTTGCCGATATGATATGGCACTCGCATGTCGAGCCGTTGTATGACGAAGGCAAGAACATCATTGGCGTTATCGGCATATCATACGATATTACCGAAGAGACGAAGCAAGGCGAGGCGCTGCGTGAGTCGGAGCGCCGGCTCCGGTATTTATCGCATCGTTTACTAATGGCCCAAGAGGATGAACGCAAGCGAGTGGCTCGTGAGATACACGATAGTATCGGCCAATCTCTGGCGGCCATAAAGATCAGAACGCAAAATGTCATGAATCGCATCGCGACCAACGCACCCAGAACGCCCGCAACCTCACTCGAGGCCGTCCTGCCTGTCATTCAGCAAACAATTGCCGACGTCCGGCGTCTGCAGGGGGACTTACACCCGACGATTCTTGACGACTTCGGAATCGTCGCGGCCATAAAATCGTTTGTCAAAAGTTATCGAATAACCTACCCGGATTTCAAAGTCGTTACGAGATTAATGATCAGCGAAGAAGAAATTCCAACTGCCTTGCGGCCCGCGATATTTCGCATTATGCAAGAATCGATGAATAACGTCGCCAAGCACAGCCGTTGCGACACCGTTTCCGTATATCTCGGTAAGAGAAAACACACGGTTGTTCTTGAGATTACCGATAACGGTTGCGGCTTTGACGTCTTAAAGACCCAAGTCGAATCAATCCGACACGGCGCGCTCGGCTTCGTCAGCATGCGAGAAAGAGTACAGCTGTCCAGCGGTACATTCACAGTTCGCTCCGCGCCGGGCGAAGGCACAACCGTAACGGCCGCCTGGCCTATCGGCTCCTGACCAACAAGAAACCCGCTTGCATACTTATCCCTAGAACCGTATAATATACACTATTGTTTCTATTAAGGTGTACAGATAGGAAAGTATGGGGTGATGAGCACGTGATAAAGACGATTATCGTTGGGGCTTCCGGCTATACCGGTGCGGAGTTGCTGCGTTTGTTGGCCGGGCACCCAGACGCAATCGTTATCGCCGCAACCAGCGAAACTTACGCCGGGCAAGCAGCGTCCGTTTTGTATCCTCACCTGGCCGGGACGCCGGACGTGGAATTCGTCCGTCTTGACCAGGTGGCAAAAATGGCAGCTGACGTCGTCTTTACCGCCTTGCCGCACGGACAGTCGATGACAATCGTTGGTGACCTGGCGGATAAGCATCAAAGAGTAATTGACTTGTCAGGCGATTTCCGCTTGGAATCGGCCGCCGCTTATTCGGAATGGTATAAGATGCCCCACTCGCGACCCGAGCTGTTAGGTTCCGCGGTTTATGGCTTGCCGGAGCTAAACAAGGCCGAGATAGGCAACGCTGATCTAGTAAGCAACCCGGGTTGTTATCCAACCTCAGCATTGCTGGCGTTGCTGCCCGGTCTCGAGAGCAACCTGTTGATGCCGGAGGGAATCGTCGTCGACAGCATAAGCGGCGTCAGCGGCGCGGGGCGCGCGGCGAACAATACGACACATTTCTGCGGCCGCTCAGAAAGCGTGACCGCTTACAAAGCCGGTGGTACCCACCAGCATATTCCGGAAATCGAACGATACTTAAGCGCGGCGGCGGAAACGCCCGTGACAATATCATTTACGCCGCACCTCGGGTCATTTTCACGCGGGATCTATACTACCGTTTACGCGACGCTAACCAGGCCGGTGGCCCTGGAAGAGATATTGGACGCCTATAAATCCCGCTATGCGGAACAGCCTTTCGTTAATGTTTTGCCCGCGGGAGGTCTCCCGGAACTGAAGGCGGTGCGCGGCTCGAACTTCTGTCACATAGGTTTGGCCGTTGACGAGCGGGCGGGGCGCTTGGTGATCGCGTCCGCGATTGATAATTTAGTCAAAGGCGCCTCCGGGCAAGCCGTGCAAAACATGAACATCATGTTCGGCCTGCCGGAAGAGACAGGCCTCGAGCAAGCCGCGATCTGGCCGTAACCTAATGATCTCGATAATCCCCATAATCTTCGATATTGAGGTATGAGAATGGACATTAAGCAGATAGAAGGCGGCGTTACCGCCGCAATGGGATTTACGGCGGCGGGCGCGGCATGCGGTGTCAAGAAGAGCGGCGCGCTGGACGTCGCCTTGGTCGCGAGCGAACCAGCCGCGAAAGCGTATGCAATGTTCACAACGAATACGGTCAAAGCGGCGCCAGTTATCGTATCAATAAGCCGGAGCGGCGGGCGGATCGGAGGCGTAGTTATCAGCAGCGGTAATGCCAACGCCTGTACCGGGACCCAAGGGATCGATGACGCTGAGGCGATGTGTGCTGCCGCGGCGAAGGCCTGCGGTAAGGCGGACGAGAGCTTCCTGGTCGCCAGCACAGGCGTAATCGGGGCCTACCTTCCCTTAGACAAGATTCTTACCGGGATTGAAACGGCTGGACAATCGCTTAGCCGCGGCGGAAACAGGGCGGCTGCAGCAGCCATAATGACGACAGATACAGTCATCAAGGAAAGTGCTGTTGAAGTAGTGATTGGGCGCCGGACAGTACGCATCGGCGGGATGGCGAAAGGAGTCGGTATGATCGCGCCTAACATGGCGACGATGATAGCGGCGGTTACAACGGACGCGGACATCTGCCGTCACGCCTTAGAGGAAGCGACACGGGCGGCAGTTGAGACCTCGTTCAACTGCGTAACAATAGACGGGGACATGAGCACGAATGACACGGTGTTCGTTCTGGCAAACGGAGCCGCGGGCAACACGCATATCTTGCGCCAGACCAAAGCGGCGGAGACTTTTCAGGCTGGCTTAGCCGCGGTCATGGCCGACTTGGCCGAAAAGATGGTGCGAGACGGAGAAGAGGCAACCAAATTTGTTCGTGTTAGCGTAACTGGTGCCGACTGTTACGCAACCGCGAAGAAAGTCGCTATGAAGGTCGCGGAATCTTTGCTGGTAAAGTGCGCTTTGTTTGGCACCGACGCCAACTGGGGCAGGATTGCCGCCGCGGCCGGTGCAGCGGACGCCGACTTCGATCCGCAAAGAATAGACATCGCCATCAACGGCCTGAGGATCATGCGAGACGGCGGCGCCGCCATCGAAGATCAGGCGGCACTAGACAAGACAATGAAAGAGCGCGATATCCAGATAGTGGTTGACTTGAAGCAGGGCTCGGCCGCAGCGTCCGTTCTGACAACGGACCTGTCGGTAGGTTATGTAAAGTTCAACGCACACTACAGGACGTAAGAGTACAAAGAACACAAAGAACACCAAGATGACATAGGGGAAAACCAGACACAAAGACAAGAGATCGGTTTTTCGGCCAGGTCATCCTTGTACTCCTTGAAATCATTGTAATCTTGCGCAAGCAGAGGTGAAGAATTGAAAGACGCTATGTATAAGGCCTCGGTTCTCATGGAAGCGCTCCCTTATATAAAAGAACACTTCGGCAAGACGGTTGTAATCAAATACGGCGGCAACGCGATGGTTAATGAGGAACTAAAAGCCTCGATAGCCTCCGATGTTGTTCTAATGAAGTATGTCGGAATGAACCCGGTGATCGTCCACGGCGGCGGGCCGGCAATAAGCGCCGCGATGAAAGAAGCTGACATCGAGGTCAAATTCGTTAACGGATTAAGAATAACCGACCAGGCGACCATGAAGATCGTCAAAACAGTTCTGGCGGAAAGAATCAATAAGGAATTAGTCGGACTGGTCAATAGTCACGGGCAATTAGCGCAGGGCGTTATAGGCGACGAAGGCTTGATTCGCGCCCGAAAACAGGTAAGCGACGTCGATCTGGGGTTTGTCGGTGAGGTCTCTCGCGTCATGCCAAAACACCTGATAGATATCATCAACGGAGGGTTGATTCCCATAATCGCCACCGTGGCTGTTGGTGAGGACGGAAAAACATATAACATTAATGCCGATCTGGCTGCCGGAGAAATAGCGGCGGCAATCGGGGCCGACAAGATCATATTTCTTACGGACGTTGCCGGTCTATATCAAGACTTTAACGACAAAAGCTCTTTGATAAGTGAATTGTCTGCCGTCGAGTGCCGAGCGATGGTCGAAGAGAAACAGGTCGAAGAGGGGATGCTGCCGAAGCTCGCCGGGTGCTTAAAAGCGCTCGATGAGGGCGTTAATCGCGCACACATTCTAGACGGGACCACAAAGCACGCCCTCTTGTTGGAGGTATTCACCGAGCAGGGCATCGGAACGATGATCACATAGAACTTGTTAGCCACGACGCGCGAGGCGTGAGCCGCGAGTAAAGACTAGCCAAAACAGTCATCCTGAGATGCTAAGCATCGAAGGAACGAACACGAAGCTTTCTTTACCGGCAAATCTCGTGCAAGAAGGGCAAGAACGGAAGGGACACAATGAACGCACAACAGATAATCGATCTCGACAAGCAATACGTAATGAACACCTATGCGCGCCTGCCGGTAGTCTTCGTGCGGGGCGCGGGCGTGAATCTCTGGGACGCCGACGGCAAGAAATATGTCGATTTTGTCGGGGGTTTGGGCGTAGCCGCAATAGGGCACGCCAACCCGGCGATTGCCGAGGCGGTATGCGCCCAGGCGAAGCAGTTGGTGCACGTAAGCAACCTCTTCTATGCCGAACAGCCGGCTCAGCTGGCCAAACAACTGGTCGAGCTGAGCTTCAAAGGAGAGGTGTTCTTTGCCAACAGCGGAGCCGAGGCAAACGAGGCGGCAATAAAGATGGCTCGCAGATTTGCCAACGACAACGGACGAGACGGCACCATCATAACTGCCTCGCGCTCTTTTCACGGCCGAACGCTCGCGACGCTGGCGGCAACTGGCCAGCCCGAGAAGCAGAAACCGTTTGCGCCCATGCCTCAAGGGTTTGTCCACGTGCCGTTCAATGACGTAAACGCTTTAGACCGTGCGGCCAGCAAAGGCGCATGCGCGATAATGCTTGAGGTTATACAGGGTGAGGGCGGCGTTCACGTTGCTTCACCGGACTATATGACCCGCGCCCGCGAGCTGTGCGATACGCACGGCATGCTGTTAATCGTTGACGAAGTGCAGACTGGTTTAGCCCGGACCGGGAAAATGTTTGCGTGGCAGCATTTCGGTGTGACGCCTGACATCATGACAGTCGCCAAAGCGCTGGGCGGAGGTCTGCCGATCGGCGCCGCCATCGCTGGAGAGCGCGCACGCGGCCTGCTGCGCCCCGGGGATCACGGTTCCACATTTGGCGGATCACTGTTGACCGCCGCCGCCGGCTTAGCGGCCTTGGACTATATCAAGCAGGCCGACTTATGTCAGAACGCCGAAGACATGGGCGCGTATTTGCAAGAGAAGCTGGTCGAGATCCGGGACGCTACGGGCCGGATCGGCGGCATAAGAGGAATGGGGTTGATGATGGCGGCCGAGCTTAAAGAACCTGTGGCCGCAATTGTGGTCGATGAGTGTCTTAAGGCCGGTGTGGTCATAAACAGAACATCCGAAACCACGCTGCGTTTCCTGCCGCCGTTAATAGTTGGTGCCGCCGATATCGACCGGGTGGCAACCGTTCTCGAGAAGGTCTTGGAGGAATTATGAAAGGCAAGGATTTCGTAACCGGGCTGGAGGCGGACGCGCTTGACCTCGATGAACTGTTGGCGCTAAGCCTGCAGCTTAAAGAAGAACAGAAGAAGGGTGTCGAGACACAGCCACTCAAAAATATGAGTATCGCTGTGATATTTGAGAAACCGTCGACCCGCACGCGCGTGTCGTTCGAGGTCGGTCTGGCTCAGATGGGGGCTCATCCTGTTGTATTAAGCGGCCGCGACATGCAGTTGGGCCGGGGCGAAACCATCGAGGACACCGGCCGTGTGCTGGCGCGTTATTGCGACGCGATCGTTATCAGGACGTTTGCTCAAGACAAACTGGAAGCACTGGCGCAAGCGGCGGCCGTGCCTGTCGTTAACGCGCTCAGCGATCTATACCATCCGTGCCAGGCCCTCGCCGACATGCTGACGATCCGGGAACGCCGCGGCGGTTTAGCGGGCTTAAAGCTGGCTTATTTCGGAGACGGCAATAATGTCTGCCATTCGCTGCTTATCGCTGCGGCCACGGCCGGGATGAACATGACGGTCGCATGTCCTGACGGTTATCAACCAGACCCCAAAGTCATCGCGATTGCGAACCGGCTGGCGGAGGAAAGCGGCGCTGAGATTGCGGTCACGGAGGACGCGAGCGCGGCGGCTGACAAGGCGGATGCGCTGTACACTGACGTTTGGGTCAGCATGGGCCAAGAAGCCGAGAAAGACGCTCGCTTGACGGCCCTGTCCCCTTATCGCATCGACGAGGCCATACTCGCGACCGCTAAGGCGGATGCCCTCGTGATGCACTGTTTGCCAGCCCATCGTGGGGAAGAAATCACTGGCGCCGTCCTTGACGGACCAAACTCGGTGATTTTCGACCAGGCGGAGAATCGTCTGCACGCCCAAAAAGCGCTTATGGTGACGCTGATGGAACAGCGAGGCGGACGATGAAAGGTAAAGCGGCTCGGCAGCACGCCTTGCGCATTGTCATAGATACTGGCGCGGTCGAAACTCAGGAAAAATTGGTCGCAGAAATGGAGGGACGCGGATTCCTCGTTACGCAAGCAACGCTGTCACGCGATCTCACGGAAATGGGCATTGGGAAAACGCGCGACGCGAACGGCAAGTTACGATACTCACCGCAGCCGGCCGCGGCGGGAGGCTGGCCGGTGTTAGCTAAGATGGCTGACGCATTTGTCATAAACGCACGTCAAGCCGGCAACCTCGCCGTACTCAAAACTATGCCCGGATACGCTCAAGGCGTCGCGGGAGCAATCGACTCTCTGGCCGATCCGGGGCTCTTAGGAACCGTTGCGGGCGATGATACTATACTGGTGGTGGCGGCCGACGAGACGGCCGCCCGAGGACTTATAGAAGGTTTGCAGAAGGAAGGATGAAGATGGCTGAAAAGATAGTACTTGCCTATTCCGGTGGTTTGGATACGTCAGTGGCCATAACCTGGCTAAAAGAGAATTATGGTTTCGATGTCATCGCGGTCGCGGTATCGTTGGGCGGCGGAGAAGATATGGTTGAGGCGATAGAACGAGCTCGCCGAAACGGGGCTATTGAGGCATACGGTATCGATGCCGCGGTCGAGTTCGTAGACGAGTATCTGTCGCGTGCCATCAAGGCAAACGCCTTATATGAAGATAAATATCCACTTGCTACCGCGTTGGGACGCCCTTTGATCGTCAAGCATCTAGTGGAGCAGGCGGCAGCCAGTCAAGCGGTGGCGGTGGCGCACGGTTGCACAGGGAAGGGAAACGACCAGGTCCGCTTCGATGTCGGCATTAAGACACTAGCGCCTGATCTGAAAATAGTTGCGCCGATCCGAGAATGGAAGATGTCCCGCGAAGAGGAGATCGACTACGCCGCCGACCATAACATTGAGATAAAGGTAGACAAAGCCAAAGTCTACAGCATTGATGCGAACATCTGGGGCTGCGCCATAGAGGGCGGCAATCTTGAGGATCCGTGGAACGAACCGAACGAAGACATTTATATGATGACAGCCAGTGTTGACAGCGCTCCCGCGGAGCCCTCATATGCAGAAATAGCGTTCGCCGGCGGCCTGCCCGTAGCGCTGGACGGCCGCGCTCTGCCGCTTCACGACTTGGTATTAGCTCTAAATGAAATAGCCGGCCGCAATGGCGTGGGCCGTTTGGACATGATTGAGAATCGTCTTGTCGGCATTAAATCGCGAGAAGTTTACGAAGCGCCGGCCGCGCTGGCGCTGATTACAGCGCACCGAGCTCTTGAGGATTTGACCCTGGAGCGTGAAGTCGCGCGTTACAAACGCCAGGCCGAGCAGAAGTACGCGGAACTCGTTTATAACGGCCAGTGGTTTTCGCCGTTGCGCACCGCCTTGGACGCGTTCTTCGACTCGGTGCAAGCGAACGTAAACGGCGACGTAAGGTTGAGGTTTCACAAAGGAACTCTGGCGGTCGCGGGGCGCCGCTCGCCCGAGTCTCTATACCAATATGAGCTGGCGACGTACGACAAGGCGGACGCCTTCGACCATGACGCGGCGGCCGGCTTCATTCAGCTATGGGGATTACCTTTGACCGAATGGGCCAAGCGCCACAAGGAGCAATCATGAAGCTTTGGGGTGGACGTTTCGAAACGGAACCTGCCGAGATAATGGAGGAGTTTAACGCCTCGCTGTCGTTCGACAGGCGCCTATATCGCGAGGACATTGCGGTCAGCCTGGCTCACGCCATGATGTTAGGCAAGACCGGCATCATTACTGCCGACGACGCCAAGGCCATCATCAAAGGACTCAAAGAAGTTCTAACGGATATGGAAAAAGACAAGTTCGTCTACTCCCACGGCGACGAAGACATTCACACGGCAGTGGAACGCGGCCTGGGAGAGAAAATCGGAGAGGTGGCCGGTAAGCTGCGCACGGGGCGAAGCCGCAACGACCAGGCGGTTACCGATCTGCGACTATACGTCATGACCGATATTGATCAAGTGACCGAGCTGGTAGCCGAGCTGATGGCTGCCCTGACCGATAGGGCGGAGACTGACGGCGGAGCCATCATGCCCGGCTATACACATTTGCAGAAGGCGCAGCCAATAACCTTGGGGCATCACCTGATGTCCTACGTCTTCATGTTGGACAGGGACGCGGCGCGATTCGTCTCTTGCCGCACGCGCGCCGACATCCTAAGTCTGGGATCAGGCGCCCTGGCCGGCACAACTTTTCCGATTGACCGCGATATGGTGGCCAAAGAGCTCGGCTTTACGAAGATCTCGGCAAACAGCTTAGACGGGGTCGCGGACAGGGATTTTGTACTCGAATATCTAGCGGCGGCGGCAATCACCATGACGCATCTGAGTCGTTTCGCCGAAGAACTTATCTTGTGGACGTCGCGCGAGTTCGGGTTTGCCAAAATGTCGGAATCGTTTTCGACGGGGTCAAGCATCATGCCGCAAAAGAAGAACCCGGACGCGGCTGAGCTTGTGCGCGGCAAGGCGGGACGTGTCACGGGCGACCTAATGGCCATGCTGACAGTCATGAAAGGCCTCCCTCTCGCATACAATAAGGATCTCCAGGAAGACAAGGAAGCTTTGTTTGACGCCGCCGACACCCTGAAGAAATGTCTGCGAGTGATGACGGGCGTCGTTCAGACACTGACCTTCGATGCCGTTCGCATGAGCAAGGCGGCCGACGATGATTTCATCACGGCAACCGATCTGGCAGACTATCTAGCCGTCAAGGGGATGCCGTTCAGCGCGGCTCACACGATCGTGGGGAATATCGTCAAGATCTGCGTACGGAAGAACAAGCGTTTGACGGATGTAACCATGGAAGAATACAAGGACTTCTCGCCCCTATTTGAACGGGACGTGCTTGACGTAATCAGGATAAAGCGCAGCGTTGAGCGCCGCGTCAGCGCGGGCGGCGTTTCTCCTGACCAGCTCAAATCGCAGATAGCAGCGGCGCGTGGCATGATCGCGGAACGAAGGAACGACAAGACACCCGGTACCTGAGCAACATGTTAAGCAACCGCGACGTCGCCCAGGTGCTTGACGATATAGGCGACATGCTAGAAATAGTCGGCGAGAATCTGTTTCGGGTGCGCGCCCACCACCGAGCGGCCGAGAGTGTTCGCAGCGCGACGGAAGACGTCAATGTGTTGGCGCGCGAAGCCCGCCTGACAGATCTGCCGGCCGTCGGCGCAAGTCTGGCGGAACGCATTACCGAGCTGGTTGATACGGGTCAGATGGCCTACTATAACGATCTCAAAGAGCAAGTCTCGCCGCGCGTCCTCGAGCTAATGCGCGTTCCCGGGTTAGGCCCCAAGAAAGCAAAACTGCTTTACGACGAACTTGGCGTTACAACAATTGACGAACTGTTGGACGCGGCCCGCGGGCAAAGAATACGCGTTTTGCCCGGGATGAGCGCCAAAACGGAAGAGAACATTATCAGCGGCATCGAGCTTGTCCGGACCGGCCAGGAGCGCATGCTGTTGTCGGAAGCCTATCCACTAGCGACGCGTCTCGTAGAAGCGCTGCGCGCGACTGCGAGCGTTGAGAGAGCCGATTTCGCCGGCTCCCTGCGCCGCATGAAAGAAACAATCGGAGACATCGATATCCTAGCGGCCTCGGTTAACCCGGCGGCCGTTACTTCAAAGTTCACCACTGACCCATCGGTAGCGCGCGTCCTTGCATTGGGGGATACAAAGGCGAGTATCTTGACGACGACCGGGCTTCAGGTCGACCTGCGCGTGGTGGCGCCTGCTGAATATGGCAGCGCCCTCCAATACTTTACCGGGTCCAAAGAGCACAACATTCGCCTGCGCGATTTGGCCAAGCGCCGCGGCCTTAAGATCAACGAGTATGGCATTTTCGACGTTGAGACAGGCCGGCGCATCGGAGGCGAGACCGAGGCTGAGATATATGCGGCTATGGACCTGGAATATATGGCGCCTGAACTAAGAGAAGACCACGGTGAGATCGACGCAGCCGCGGCCCGCACATTGCCGGCAGTGGTTACCCTGGCGGACGTGCGCGGTGACTTGCAGACGCATTCAACCTGGAGCGACGGGCTCAATAGCGTCCAAGAGATGGCCGAGACAGCGCGCGAACTCGGTTACGAGTATTTAGCCTTAACCGACCATGCGGAAAAACTAAAGATCGCGGGCGGTATGACAAGCGCTGACATTACGGCCCGCCGCCGCGTCATTGACGAAGTGAATAGCAAGATGTCGGGGATAACCGTCTTAAATGGCGTGGAACTGAATATCGACGGCGAAGGTGACATTGACTACAGTCCGGCGATCCTGCGTGAATTTGACGTAAGACTCGGCGCCATACACAGTGGTTTTGGGCAACCGCGCGAGCAGATAATGCGGCGTCTGCGGCGGGCCATGGAGAACAAATATATTCAGATAATCGCGCATCCAACGGGTCGCATCATTGGCAAACGCAACCCATATGATGTCGACATCGAAGCGTTATTGGACGGGGCGGCCGCGACCGGAACGGCGCTAGAATTGAACGCGTTTCCGAATCGTCTAGATCTAAAAGATGACAATGCGCGGGAAGCCAAGAAGCGGGGGGTAAAGATGTCATTGGGAACGGATGCTCATATGACGACCCATCTTTCCTATATGATGTATGGCGTAGCCGTTGCGCGCCGCGCCTGGCTCGAGCCGCAAGATATCGTCAATACTTACCCTCTCAAGAAGCTACTCGCGGCGCTTAAGTAGAAAGGAACCAATGTTTAAGTTCACGCAGATAGATGAATCAAGGCGGGATGAATACGACGCTGTCGTTGCCGGCCAGCCGGAAGCACATGTCTTTCAATCCTATGAATGGGGCGAGATCAAAGCCTGGAGCGGCTGGATGCCTTACCGCTTTCTGATTACCGCCGACGACAAACCGATCGGCGGATTTCAGGTGTTGGAACGTCCCATAAAGCCCCTGGGCCGCTGCATATTCTATATTCCGTGCGGTCCCGCGGCCGACTTGGCAAACGCCGATCTTGTCCGCGCTATCGCCGCACAAGTCCGCACGCTCGCGCAAACCCGAAAGGCGATATTTGTAAAGCTTGACCCGCCTTGGGACGACGCGCGAGCCGACGTCAAGACTGCCTTGACGGCGGCGGGATTCCAGCCGGCCGCTGAAGGCGACGGCGGCTTTGAAGGGATTCAGCCTCGCTGCGTTATGCAGCTCGACGTCACGGGCACAGATGAAGAGGTCCTAGGGCGAATGACGGAGAAGTGGCGCTACAACATTCGTCTGGCTGGGCGCAAGGGCGTAACCATTCGTTTGGGCAAGACCGAGACGGACATTGACGATTTCTACCGCCTGCTTGAGGTCACCGGAAAGCGCGACGATTTCCTCATACGCAACGTTGGCTACTTCAAGAAGATGTACGAAGTCATGGCGCGGCGGGACATGCTGCGGCTGTTTATTGCGGATTTTGACGGGAAACCGATTTCCGCGACCATCGCACTGGCTTTTTCGAACAAATGTTGGTATGTCTATGGTGCGTCCGGCAACGAGCACCGGAACGTCATGCCGAACCATGCGCTGCAGTGGGCTATGATAAAATGGGCCAAAGAACGGGACTGCCCGGTTTACGATTTCCGCGGTGTACCTTGCGACTTGTCACCAGCGCATCCGCTACACGGCTTAGTCAGATTTAAGACCGGGTTCGGCGCCTATCCAGTCAAGTACATCGGCGAATATCAAACGGTTTATCAGCCGCTTTTCGCCTGGTTACACGACCACGGCATGCCTGTTTATACCAGACTTAGAAAGATGCTGCGCCGCTAAACAAGGCGAGCGCGCGGGAGGTACCATGAGAAACATCGGACTTACTTGGGTAGAAGTTGATATTGACGCAATCAAACATAACGTGCGGCAAGTGGCGTCGCTTCTGAAAGAAGAGACAAAACTTATGGCCGTGGTCAAAGCGGACGGCTACGGGCACGGCGCCGTCGAGGTTGCCGAAGCAGCGGTCGAGGCCGGGGCTGCGTGGTTAGGCGTTAGCACCTTGGAAGAAGGCGTCGAGCTGCGGCGCAGCGGCGTGGACGCGCCGATTCTGGTTTACAATCCGGGTGTCGGCGAAGAAGCGGATTTGTTGATCAAATACGACCTCAGCGTCACGCTGGCGTCGTTGAAGACAGCCGAGATGCTATCGCACCGCGCCTATGCCCTCGGTGAAGACATCAAAGCCCACTTAAAGATCGAAACCGGTTTCGGGCGAGGCGGCGTGTTCCCCGAGGAAGCGGTCTCATTTATGAAAAAGATAGAGGAAATGGGAAACTTCGAGATCGAAGGCGTGTATACCCATTTCGCGACGGCCGACGAGAAAGATAAACGGCACGCCTACGAGCAACTTGGCAAGTTTCAGAAGGCCGTTGACGTGCTGGACTCAGCCGGGTATGCGCCCGCGCTCAAACATGTTTGCAACAGTGCCGCGACCCTGGACATGCCTGAGGCGCACATGGATATGGTGCGCATCGGCAACTTGATTTACGGCCAATATCCGTCCGCGGCCGTCGAAAAGAAATTGGACCTCAAGACGACTTGGCAGTTAAAGTCAACGGTCATGTTCGTGCGTGAATATCAAGGTTCCCAGGTCGTGGGGTACGGAGCCGAGGCGAGGACCAAAAAGGGGATGGTGCTGGCGACCCTGCCGATCGGTTTCTCGGACGGTTTTACACTTCTGCCCGAAAGCATCGCCATCAAACCGAGGTTCTTTCTCAAAAGATTCTTGACCCGCCTGGGCGTGAAAGTTAGCCGGGCTGCCGGGCCGATTGAAATCAAAGGCCAGGTGACACCGATCGTTGGCCGCGTGTCCATGCAGCACACGAATGTCGACGTAACTCAGCTTTTCAATATCGTTGCCGGCGATGTCGCGACCGTCGCCGCCCGCCGGACGAGCATAAATTCGCGCGTGCCGAAAGTCTACGTACAGGACGGACATCCTTACAAGGCGGTCACGTATAACGGCGTCAAACTGTATAAAGGAGGAGCCGCTTAGATGATGAAGCTCAAAGACATCTACACTTTGGCTGTTCGGATGGGAATGGACAACGATCCGCGCGGCACCGCGCTGGCTGAGCGGCAACTCGCTAAATCAAAGAAGGCGTACGACAAGCTGCCGGCCGATTCCAAAGATGAGTTCGACTTAGAGCGGTTGACAAATCCGTTTGCCGACACAAGAGTGCTTTATGGCGCCGACAAGTTGGAAGTCCGCTCGGTCATTGCCGGCATCGATGTCGAAACGCCGGAGTTGCTCCTCGTCGACAGGCTGCGAGAGAAGGGTCAGGGAATCGATCTAGTGATCGGACATCATCCGGAAGCGTCGGCCTATGCCGGCCTGGCCGATGTTATGCCGATGCAAAGCGACCTGTGGCACGGCTTCGGGGTGCCGGTGAACGTTGGGGACGCATTGCTCGACGAAAGAATGAGAGAAGTCGCTCGCGGCATAATGCCGGTCAACAAGGACCGCCCGTTGGATGCGGCGCGTCTGCTTGACCTGCCATTTATGTGTTGTCATACACCGGCCGACAACATGGTCACGTCGATGTTGACGAAAGAGGTCGCCAAGGCGGCGCCCGAAACGCTGCAGGACGTCGTCGACTGGCTTAAGACGTTTCCGGAATACAAGGCGGCCGCAAAGACGGGTTCAGGACCGGTCATCATCGTCGGAGGGCCGGACAGCCGGGCGGGAACGATATTTATCGACATGACGGGTGGTACGGGCGGCCCCCCGAAAGCGATCGAGAAACTGGTCGCGGCGGGAGTCGGAACGATTGTCGGCATGCACATGAGCGAGAAGAACAGGGAAGAGGCCGTCAAGCATCACCTGAACGTCGTCATTGCCGGCCATATAGCGAGCGATAGCATCGGCTTGAATCTAGTTTTAGACGCGCTGGAGAAAAAGGGCATTAGCGTTACGGCTTTTTCCGGTTTGATAAGGATTAAACGCGGCTAGTGCTGGGTAGTTGTTGAACCGCTGCTGGGCGGCGGTGTTGGGGCAGCCGGTCCCGTGTGCACATTGCAGGATTGTTTGGGCACGTCGGCCGGATTGAAATACTTGTCTACGGTATCCGGACAGTAAGGCGTGGCCAGTAGGCCGCTAATGGCGCAGACCTTAACCTTCACGCCATCGTTTATATACGATACGTTCCCGGCGTCCGGAAATTCGGAAACCGCCACGTTAGCCAGGGCTTCACTCATGAATTGTTGCCACATGATCGCCGGCAGACTGCCTCCATACGGCGGATACCCGTGAATGTAGTCCATCGTCACAGAACCCTCGGGATAGCCCATCCATACGGCGCAGGCCAGGTCCGGAGTATAGCCGCAGAACCAGGCATCCTGTTTGTATTCGGCGGTCCCTGTCTTGCCGGCCGCCGGCCGCCCGATGTTGGCGCGATAGCCGGTTCCCCGGCTGATGACCTGCTCCAATATCTTGCTGACCGTTCGGGCTGTGTTTTGGCTCACGGCCTGCTTCCCTTGACTCTTGGACACCTCGATGATCGTGCCTTCTGAATCCGTTAGCTTAGCAATGCCGGATGGACGGTTGTAGACGCCGTCGTCGGCCAGGGTCGCATAAGCGCTAGCCATCTCCAAAACGGTCGCTCCGTCCGGCAGGGCGCCCAATATGATCGAGGGGTAGCTGGGAACGGGAGTTACGATACCTAGCTTCTGAGCTGTCTCGGCGATCTTGCTGGCCTTCACGTCCATTGCCAGCTGCGCGTAGACCGCGTTGACTGACCAAACGGTAGCTTCGGCCACGCTCATCTGGCCGCCAAAATTGCCGCCTTCGTAGTTCTCGACCCGCCATGTTTCATCGCCATTCTTAATCGTTTTCGGCGCCGACGCGTCGTAGGTACGGCCTGGGCTGATGTTGCTTTCAAGGGCGGCGGCCAGCCCCATGACCTTAAAGCTTGATCCGGGACTGCGCAGTGCCTGGGTCGCCAGGTTGTATTTGTTTTTGTTGAAGTCGCGCCCGCCGACCAGTGCCTTGATTGTTCCGTTCTTTGGGTCGATAGCGACCAGAGCCGCTTCTGGATCGCCCGCCTCGTTGAGAGTGCCGAAAACGGCCGCTTCAGCCGATTTCTGCATGTTCATGTCGAGAGTCGTATAGATGCGCAAGCCGCCCCGGTAAACCATGTTGGCGCCGTATTTCTCGATCAACGCCAGCTTGACGTGTTCGACAAAGTACGGCGCTATCGAAGGCGCGACATCGGTCGGCAGTTTGGCCGGCTTGACGTTGATCGGTGCCTTTTTGGCCGCGGCGGCGTCTTTGGCGCTCGTGAAGTGTTGTTCAACCATCTTGGTCAAGACACGGTCACGTCTGGTTTTGCACAGTTTGATGTTAACGTAGGGGTCGAATAGGTTGGGCGCGCCGGGCAATCCTGCGATCAGGGCTGATTCGGGCAGTGTCAGGTTCTTGGCGTGTTTGCCGAAGTATGTTTGCGCCGCCGCTTCGATTCCGTAGCAACCTTCGCCAAAGTAGACAGTATTCAGGTACATCTCGAGAATCTTGTCTTTCGAATACCGTTGCTCCAGCTGATAGGCGAGCGCCGCTTCCTTTACCTTGCGCGCCAGGGTCGGTTCGGGCTTGATGAAGCTGTTGCGCACATACTGCTGGGTGAGAGTGGACCCGCCCTCGCCGGACCCGTAACGCCAGTTAACGTAGACGGCGCGCAGAATGCCGCGCAGGTCAACGCCATTGTGTTGATAGAAACGCGAGTCTTCAATGGCGACTATCGCCTTTTGGAGTGTTTTCGGGATATCGGTGCTCGGAATTACTTCCCGGTCTTGTTCGGCATGCAAAGTCGCCAGGAGTGTACCGTCGGCCGCATACATCTTGGACGTCTGATCGCGCCCCAGGTCCTTATAGGCGCTCAACTTGGGTAAGCCACCCATATAGCCGGTCGCGATGCCGGCCAGCCCGCCGCCGACAACGACCGTAAAGACAAGGACCCCGATGCCGACCCGCTTGACCACGCGTTTCATTTTGGCTGATTTGTGTGTCGATTTGCGTTTTGCCATATCTATATAAGTATATCAGGATAGTTAAGATTCGCGTGTTCGTGTTAAAATCAAGCATCGTGGATATTAATAAACAAATCACCAGCATAAGTCGGGGCTCCGACGAAATAATCCCGGCAGAAGGATTGGCAGCCAAGCTTAAAGCGGCCGCGGCCGCCGGTCGGCCGTTGCGCGTCAAACTGGGTCTCGACCCCAGCGCTCCTGACATTCATCTCGGTCACACGGTTGTTCTGCGCAAACTACGACAATTTCAAGACCTGGGACATACTGCCGTCCTAATAGTCGGCGACTTTACCGGAATGATTGGGGACCCGACCGGCCGCACGGCAATGCGACCCCAGCTAACGGAAGCCGAGGTCAAGACGAACGCCACAACATATGTTGACCAGCTGATGAGAATTCTTAATCCAGCGCGAACCGAGGTCGTATTCAATAGTACTTGGCTTGGCAAAATGACGATGGCTGACACTTTACGGCTGACCGGCGCCTACACTGTTGCCCGCATGCTGGAACGCGATGATTTCTGCCAGCGATATGCAAACAATCAACCCATTAGCCTGCGGGAATTCATGTATCCACTGCTGCAGGGCTACGATTCTGTAGCGGTCAAGGCCGATATCGAACTGGGTGGCACCGATCAGAAGTTCAATCTCCTTGTCGGGCGGGACCTGCAGCGTGAATATGGCCAAGAAGCGCAAATAGTGCTGACAATGCCCCTGCTCGAGGGCACCGACGGTGTCAATAAGATGAGCAAGAGCTTAGGTAACTATATCGGGGTAACGGATACGCCGGAAGACATGTTTGGCAAGACCATGTCGTTGCCGGACGAATTGATAGTCAGATATTTCAGGCTGGTCACCGATGTGTCGGACCGGGACGTAGCGGAGATCGACACCGGCTTAAAGGATGGATCGCTGCACCCGGGCGAAACCAAACGCCGCCTGGCCCGCACGATTGTTGCTCTCTATTATGACGAAGGCGCGGCGCAAGCCGCCGAGGAGACCTTTAACGTAAAACACAAGGTCGGTCACGCGGGCAGCGAAGAGCTGGCCAAACTAGCCGAGGCAATCACTCCGGACGAGAGCCTGATGCGCGACAACCGAATTAGAATCATTGACCTGGTTACCGACGCCGGTTTCGCAGCCAGCAAAGGGGAAGCGCGCCGTTTGGTCCGGCAGGGAGCTGTCCGAATCGACGGAACCGTGGTCGACGCGGAAGACGCTGATGTCCATCTCGCTGACGGAATGTTACTGACAGTCGGCAAAAGGCGCGCAGGACGTGTTACACTTAAGTAGTTAATCGCCGACTGAGCTGGTTTTATGACAGTCGGGTGCGCATTGGTGAGACACCCGCCGGTCTTAGTTGACACAGTGCGGCGGGCTTGTTAGTATGTGTAGAGGCAGTTACGCAAATGGCAGATTAAGGAGTCACAGGCTTGTTAAGAAGACATGCCCGGTGCGACTTTTCTCATTTTGATAACGGAAGAACGGAGGCGATGTAGTCTGCGTTGCTCGGGTCGCTAGTCAAGCTATCGGCAAGAGAAACGGAGGTTATCGCTTCCAAGATGTTCGAGGGGGCGGTTTTTTTATGCCCTTGAGATACGGGATTGTTCCTTGAAAACTGAATAGCGCGCCACGATGTATCTTATTAACATGGGATATGTCGAAGTTTAGATGAGTAAGGTTATGAATCGAAGACCTGTAACAATTCTTCGGAGAGTTTGATCCTGGCTCAGAACAAACGCTGGCGGCGTGCCTAACACATGCAAGTCGAGCGATCCTTCGTTCAAATCGAGATGAGAGCTTGCTCAAATCAAGATGAGAACATTTGGGATAGCGGCGAACGGGTGAGTAATGTGTGGGCAACCTACCCTTAAGTCTGGGATAACCTGTGGAAACATGGGCTAATACCGGATACTGTCTCGTCGGGGCATCCCGATGAGAGCAAAGGCATTTATGTCGCTTTTGGATGGGCCCACATTCTATTAGCTAGTTGGCGGGGTAACGGCCCACCAAGGCTATGATGGATAGCCGGTCTGAGAGGATGAACGGCCACACTGGAACTGAGACACGGTCCAGACTCCTACGGGAGGCAGCAGTGAGGAATTTTCCGCAATGGGCGAAAGCCTGACGGAGCAACGCCGCGTGGAGGATGACAGCTTTCGGGTTGTAAACTCCTTTCAGCAGGGACGAAGCGAAAGTGACGGTACCTGCAGAAGAAGCCCCGGCCAACTACGTGCCAGCAGCCGCGGTAAGACGTAGGGGGCAAGCGTTGTTCGGAATCATTGGGCGTAAAGCGCTCGTAGGCGGTCGATTAAGTCGGATGTGAAAACCCAGGGCTCAACCCTGTGCCTGCATTCGAAACTGGTCGACTCGAGTCCAGAAGAGGCAAGTGGAATTCCCGGTGTAGCGGTGGAATGCGCAGATATCGGGAAGAACACCAGTGGCGAAGGCGGCTTGCTGGGATGTGACTGACGCTGAGGAGCGAAAGCTAGGGGAGCAAACAGGATTAGATACCCTGGTAGTCCTAGCCGTAAACGATGGACACTAGGTGTGGGGGGCCGTTGACGCCGCCCGTGCCGCAGCTAACGCATTAAGTGTCCCGCCTGGGGAGTACGGCCGCAAGGCTAAAACTCAAAGGAATTGACGGGGGCCCGCACAAGCGGTGGAGCATGTGGCTTAATTCGACGCAACGCGAAAAACCTTACCAGGGCTTGACATGTTAGTGAAAGCTTGTGGAAACACAAGCCCCTCTTCGGAGCTCTATCACAGGTGGTGCATGGTTGTCGTCAGCTCGTGCCGTGAGGTGTTGGGTTAAGTCCCGCAACGAGCGCAACCCTTGTTCTGTGTTGCCACCATTTAGTTGGGAACTCACAGGAGACTGCCGGTGTCAAACCGGAGGAAGGTGGGGATGACGTCAAATCATCATGCCCTTTATGCCCTGGGCTGCACACGTGCTACAATGGCCGATACAAAGGGTTGCGAACCCGCGAGGGTAAGCGAATCCCATAAAGTCGGCCCAAGTTCGGATTGAAGGCTGCAACTCGCCTTCATGAAGTCGGAATCGCTAGTAATCGTAGATCAGCACGCTACGGTGAATACGTTCCCGGGCCTTGTACACACCGCCCGTCACACCACGAAAGTCGGTAACACCCGAAGCCGGTGAGCTAACCTTTTAGGAGGCAGCCGTCGAAGGTGGGATCGGTGATTGGGGTGAAGTCGTAACAAGGTAGCCGTAGGAGAACCTGCGGCTGGATCACCTCCTTTCTAGGGAGAT
>JAHEXW010000009.1 GCA_023251915.1 Actinomycetes bacterium | reverse complement strand
GCGCGCTCTATATCTCGGATGACAAAGCCGGAGCCGTGTACCGAGTAAGCCGGATTTAGGCGTGAGCGTGGCGACCAATACCGTATATGACGTAATTGTCATTGGCGGGGGACCGGGCGGGTATTCAACCGCGTTCCGAGCCGCTCAGTTAGGTTTGAGCGTGGGGCTGGTGGAGGTGTTCAAGCCCGGCGGCGTTTGTTTGCACGCCGGCTGCGTGCCATACAAAGCCTTAGAGGCATGTGTCCGAACGTTGGCGACACTGGAAGACGCCGGACGATTCGGCATAATCGGCGGACGCCCTAAACCAAGCTTGAGCGCGATGATCGAACGGAAGAATGATATTGTTGGGCGTCTGGCGGACGATCTGTCCGCCCTTATCAAAGAGCACAAAATCGCGTATTTCCACGGCCTGGGCGCGATCAACGGGGCCGGGGTCGTCGACGTGCGTGACGTCATGACCGGGAACGAGACGACGCTGCGCGGCCGCAACATTGTGCTGGCTACGGGCTCGAAGCCGCGGATGATACCGGGCATAATGGCTGACGGCGTCACGATCCTTTATAGCGATCACATCGTCGATAAACGGAATCTGCCGGCGACTCTAGCAATAATCGGCGGCGGGGCGATCGGTGTGGAGACGTCGACGTTCTATGCGGCGCTTGGCTGCGCGGTCACTATTTTGGAAGTCGCGCCGCGTCTAATGATGCCCGAAGACGAAGATATTTCCGCCGAGCTGGGCAGGCGCTATGCGGACAGAGACATTAAGACGGAGCTTGGGATTGGCGGCCTGGAGGTAGAGAGCGACCGAAAAGGCGTGAATATCAAATATAAGAACAGCGCCGGTCTCGACAGGCAGCTGAAAGCGGAGTGTCTCCTGGTCGCCGCGGGCCGGGAAGCTTTCCTAGACGGACTCGGGTTGGCCTCTGCGGGAGTGAAGGTGGATCGGGGATTTGTTTTGACTGATGCCGGGATGAAGACAAACGTAGCCGGAATATACGCGGTCGGCGACGTCAGCGGCCCGCCGCTCATGGCGCATAAGGCCATGGCGGAGGGCATGATTGCCGCCGAACGCATTGCCGGATTAAGCCCCCAACCCCTGAGTATCGATCTTCTGCCTCATTGTACCTTTTGCGACCCAGAAATAGGGTCTGTAGGCCTGACCGAAGCCGACGCCGCGAAGGCTGGGCTCAGCTACAAGATAGGCCGGTCGTATTTCCAGACCAACGCCAAAGCGATGTGCGAGGGTAGGGAAGGCGGATTCGCGAAAGTAATCACAGAACGGGATACGGGTAAGATTCTGGGAGCCCATATCATCGGCGCCAACGCCACCGAATTAATATCAGCATTTGTTGAGACAATGCGTTGCGGCGGTACGATCGGGGACGTGCAGGAGGCGACTCTGGCACATCCGACGCGAAGCGAAGTGATCAAGGAGGCGGCGCTGGACACGGACGACAAAGCGCCGCTAAAACCCAGACTAGACTAATCATGAGCCATTAAGGAGTATCGCTTGGATATCTCGGATTTGACCGCAGGGCAAGGCAAGACGGGCGTCGCGGGTTCCATAAATATCGCTGTTTACAAAGACGGAGAGAACCTGGTGGTAATGGAAAACATGTGTACCCACATGGGCTGCCAGACGGAATGGAACCCTAGCGCGGCGACGTGGGATTGCCCCTGCCACGGTTCGCGTTATCATGGCGACGGCACCGTCATGGTCGGTCCCGCCGAAGCGCCGCTACGCCGGATCAAGTTCAGCGTCGTTGCTGGGCAACTCGAAATCTAACCGGCCGGGAGAACGGCGCCGGTAGTCCCACGCCAGTAACAAAAAGAAGGGGATGAACTCTAGCGGCTGGATCCAGGCGGCCAGACCCCAGGGCTGGGCGGTGTAAAACAGGTAAGACAGCATGACTGCTCCGGACAGGTAGACTCCCGCCGGCGACTCCTCCAGGGCAACAAATGGCAGCCACAGCACCAGGTACCACGGAACAGTGTACGGCAGCAGGATTATCACCAGGCCCGTCAGCCAGAACGCCGACCGAACGATGCCCCCGTCACTTTTGGGCCGGCTCCAAAAATAGATGCCCGCACCCAGTAACGCGGCTCCGCTGAAAACGGCGAATATATTGTCCGCAGCCAGCCCCGGGCCTCCAACCAGCCATATTACAGCCGTTTTTAACCCTTGATTGAAAGCCAAGCCGCCGCTCGCGTTGTTAAAAGGCAACGGCGAACCGCCCCACACAAGATAGGGAAAGTAGGTTACGGCGATAGCGCCGGCGGCCGCTAAGGCCGGCCTCAAATCCCAGGGCCGGCGGTTTATCGCGGGCACCAATGAAGCCGGCAGAAGCTTGGTCGCGACTGCCAGGCCGGTTAGCGCACCGCCTGCGAGCGGGCGACATCTCAAAACGGCATAGATTCCGGACATGGCGAAGAATATGGCCAGCCCGTCGATATGTCCGCTGCCCGCTATCTCGAAAACCACAAGCGGGCTCCAGGCATAGAGTATCGCCAGCCCGGGCGGTCGCTTAAGTCGCCGCAGGATGCCTATGAGCAGGAGGACAGTACCCAGGTCGAGCAGGGCCAGGGTTCCTTTGATGACATAGACGGCGCGGTCACCGGCACCCGCCGCGGCGGCGGCGGCGAACAACACTTGCGACACCGGCTGGTATACGGCGAGGGTGTTGCGATTATCGCCGAGTTTGGCGTATCCCGCCGCATCGCGGACCTTGGCCAGATGGGGATCGTTGGGCGCATAGGCGAAAGGACTGATGCCGGCCAGCTGGAGGCGCCCGTCATAAACGTACCGGTAGATGTCGTCGGATAGCGTGGGCGGCGACACGAAAATCAACAACCGGAAGATAGCGGCCGCGGCGAGGATGACCGGCAGGACGCGTCGATCTCCCCAGGGCACCGTCCGGGCCACAAGCCAGGCGGCTATACTCATGACAAACAGGGCGCCAAACACGGTCAAGAACGTCGCTGTGTCGACGCGCCAATCAGGCAACCACAAGGTAGCGGCGTAAAATCCGGCTGACCCGGCGCCCAGCGCGGCCAATGTCCATAGCTGTAACTTTTTTGTCTCCATAGGTTACCAGTCTAAGGTATGGGCTTGGGAGCCGGCAATCGGCTATACTCAATGCCAAGAGACAAAAGGAAGCACGCCCGCAAAAGGAGAGACGTGGCCAGCCGAACCCTTAGCTACGATCCCAAGAAGCGAACCGCGGCGGCCGCAATCGATCGCCAAAGTGCCGCCAAGAATATCGCCTCCGGACATTTGGTGTGGTTGGATATTACCGGTCTTACCGATTCCGATTTGGCGTATCTGACCGATACGTTTGAACTTACGCCTTTAATGGTGCGCGAGCTGACCGCGGAGCGGGCGTTGCCGAAACTGGTTACAGACGCGAGCGTCAGCTTCTTAAACTGGTATAGCCTGGGCAAGGCAGGCGCGGGAGCCCCGATTCGCTTCACCTGCCTGTTTGGACCGGGGTTCCTGGTCACCGTGCATTCTGATTCCGCCGAGGCGTTAGAGCAGGTGTGGCAGGATGCGCAGACCCAGCCGGACATCATGGGCCAAGGTTTAGGGGTTCTGCTTTATAACGTCATGGACGCGGCGGTGGACGATTACTTCTTGGCCGTTGACGCTCTATCGGACCAGGTCGACCGGATTGAGGACGTGATGTTCGATCGGCCAAAACCCTCGGACGTAAAAGACATTTTCAAGATGAAACGTCAGATGCTTGAGCTCCGTAAGGTCACGGCGCCGGAGCGCGAAGTGGTAAACTCACTGCTCCGTCGGTCGCTGCCGTATTTAGAGAAGGACAGCCGCGCGTACTTTGAAGACCTCTACGATCATATGGTCCGCGTCATCGATTTAATCGACACACTGCGCGACGTGACCAGCGGCGCGATGCAGATTTATCAGGCCACCATCTCCAACAACCTCAACGCCATTATGAAACAACTGACCATTATTGCCACGATCATGATGCCGTTGACGCTGATCTCCGGAATATTCGGCATGAATCTTGGTTTTCCGGGAAAAGAGGGCGCACTGGGGTTTTGGATAGTCATGGTCGTGATGCTGGGCATCGGTGTCGCGATGCTTATCTGGTTCCGCAAACGCGAGTGGATATAACAATCTCTCTAGAAATCTCCCGTGACGCTCAGCTGCTGCCCGACGGCCGTAAATATGGTCCCGCTTTGGCTTAGGACGCGCAGGGTGTAGCCGGAAGCGGATACGCCGGACAGATAGACAGTGTTGGCGTCGCCGGGAGTGGCCCCATCTCGAAAGTTTATCCCCGGCACCTCGATCGACATCGTTGCCGCATCCAAGCCTACAAAGGACGACTCGTTAGTCGTAAAGTAAGCCTTGGCGGCGGTGACCCCATTGTGCAGGTTTGCCTTGGCTTCAGTATCGTATCCGTTGTTTTGGACGCCGGCGTAAGTGACCATCGCCAAGGAGACCAAAATCCCGACGATAAGAATGACCACCATAAGCTCTAGTAGGGTGTAGCCGGCCTCGTTTCGTATGTTCACAAAGCCATCATAGCAAAAAATGTGATAAAATCTACAAGTTCATCCGCGGCGAAAATTCACACGATAATCGGAGGTAAACGCCCTATGTTGGCTGATATGTCAGATTCCCTGTTCTTGCGAGCCTGCCGGCGCGAACCGGTTCCCACTGTACCCGTCTGGATAATGCGGCAGGCCGGCCGCTACATGCCGGCATACCGTGCCTTGCGCGCCAAACATTCATTTTGGGAGATGTGCAAGACGCCGGAGCTGGCCGTCGAGGTTACATTGCAGCCTGTTAACGGCATCGGTGTTGACGCCGCCATCTTATTTTCCGACATTTTGGTGCCTGTGGAAGCCATGGGTGTCGGGATCGAGTTCACGGAAGGCCGCGGCCCCGTGATCGAAAAACCCATCCGCACCGGGGCAGATCTTGACACCTTACACATCATTGACGCCGAGGAAGTTAGTTTTGTCTATGATGCGATCCGGATTCTGCGGGGCGAACTGGCCGGTCGAGTCCCTTTGATCGGCTTTTCAGGCGCGCCGTACACCCTGGCCAGCTATATTGTTGAGGGCGGCGGGTCGCGCAATTACACTCACATCAAAACCATGATGTACAAAGAGCCGGCCCTTTACGACCGGCTGCTGAACATGCTGGCCGACGTGGTTATTGTTTATCTGACAGCCCAGGTCAAGGCGGGTGCGCAAGCAATTCAGATGTTTGAATCGTGGGCGTCAAGTGTTAGTCCTTACGACTATCGAACCCGCGTTGCTCCCTACAGCCGGAAGGTTCTGGCTGCTCTAGCCGGCCTTGGGGTGCCAGTTATCCATTTCGCGAACGGCGCCGGTAACTTTCTGGGCGACGTAGCGGCCACGGGCGCGGACGTTGTCGGTGTTGACTGGCGGGTCGACTTGGACGACGCATGGACGGAAATCGGCTGCGACAAGGGAATCCAGGGCAATCTTGACCCGATTGTTCTATTGGGCGGGCAGGACGAGATAGAAAGGCGAGTCACCGACATTCTAGTGCGAGCCGACGGCCGGCCGGGGCACATCTTCAATCTGGGTCACGGTATCTTGCCGGAAACCCCGGTGGAGAACGCGAAGTATCTAGTTGACTGTGTCCATAGGCTGAGCACCAAATAGTTATCACAATATAATATTATATAAGGGTATCATATGATTGCGATCGTCCTTTTGGGCTTTGGAAGCCCTGAAAAATTAGCCGATGTGGGCCCGTTTGTTGAAAGGGTCGCGGGCCGAGCGTTGCCACCCGGCCGGCTTGACGCAAGTGTCGCTAAGTATGCTTTGATCGGCGGCGTTTCTCCTTTTTGTGCCTCCGCGCGAGCCCAGGCGATGCTTCTCGAAAAGATGCTTAATGACGCCGGCAACAATGTAAAGGTGTACCTGGGGATGAGGTTTTGGAACCCCGGCGTAGACGAAGCGGTCGCCGCTGCTTTGGCGAACAATCCGGAGCGAATAATCCTCATGTGTCTAACGCCTTACTTCTCTCAAGCCAGCGCCGGCGAGTACTTGAAAACGGCGGAAGAGTCTTTAGTAACGCTCGGGAATACGGCGCCGGTAGCCCGCATCGATTCATGGAACGAAGAAGCGCAATTGATCGCCGGTTTCGCGGACAGCCTGATTGAGGCGAGCGCTGTGGCCCCGGCAGGCGCGCCCGTTCTATTCACCGCCCACAGTTTGCCACAGAGCATGATCGACTCAGGCGACCCATATGCCGAGCAAGTTCGAACAACGGTCGAGCAAACGGCGGAAGCCGCGGGCACGCCAGAATGGCGTTTAGGCTGGCAAAGCGAAGGCCATGGCCAAGGTGTGTGGCTCAAGCCGACTGCGGAGGATGTGCTGGGCGAGCTGGCCGGCCAAGGCCGGGAAGCGGTCGTGGTAATGCCGATCGGTTTCACCGCCGATCATATGGAAACGCTATACGACGTGGATATTGTCATGAAGAAACAAGCCAATGACCTTGGGATAGTTTTTGCCAGGGCAGAGTGTTTGAACGAATCGGAAGCTGTAATCGCGGCCATGGCGGCGGCGGTCGAGCGCAAATTATAAGTGAAAGGTTGGTTACATCTATGAAACGGATTGTAGTAATCGGGGCGGGCGCGACCGGGTTGTCGGCCGCGTACGCTCTCACTCAGGAACTTAAGGGGCAGTCAGACGTTGAGGTTCTTCTTCTAGAGAAACAGGATCGAGTTGGCGGCCAGATACTGACGGTGCTCGAGGATGATTTTGTCCTAGAGTGCGGGCCGGATTGCTTTATCAGCGATAAGCCGGCTGTCTTAAAGCTGGCGGGCCCGCTAGGCATCGAAGACGACCTAAGAGGTACCCGCTCTGAATCGGGCGGCACGTATATCCTGACAAACGGTAAACTTGTGCGGATGCCGGAAGGCGTAATGATGATGATTCCGACCAAGTTCAAGCCGTTCATCGGCACGAAGCTGTTAACCTGGCCGGGGAAGATTCGCGCGGCGATGGACGTATTCATTCCGCGGCGCAAGAATCTGGATGACGACGAGACGCTGGCGAGCTTCGTGAACCGGCGTTTGGGCAAGGAGATTTTGGACCGCTTGGCGGAGCCCCTGGTCGGCGGGATTCATGCCAGCGATCCGGAGACGATGAGCTTAGCCAGTACGTTTCCCCGCTTCCTGAAGATGGAGAAGGACGACCGCAGCCTAATAATGGCGATGCTTAAGAGCAAACGCAAAATGGCCAAGATGAAGAAGAATATGCCGCCTGCTGACGCAGTCGAAGAGTTTGAGGGCCAGCCGGAAGCGCATAAAGCACCTAAGAAAAGATGGACGATGTTTGTGTCTTTCAAGAACGGCATGCAAACCTTTACCGACGCGCTCGCGGCCGCCATCGGTCCCGACGTCATCAAACTGAAGACTGACGTCGCGGCGATCGAGAAGAAGGCCATGCCGGGCGGCGGGACTTCTTACGTCTTGAAGCTAAAGGGAGTCGGCGACATTGAGGCGGACGCGGTTATTCTGACCTCGCTAGCGCCCCAAACAGGGAAGCTCGTGGAAAGCTTTGACAACGCGTTAGCCGGCACCCTGCAGGATATAACCTGTGTGTCTTCGGCGACCGTAAATGTCGTTTACAGAGCAGAGGACGTGGCGCTGCCTTTGGACGCGAACGGAGTTTTGGTGCCCAAGGTTGAAGGGCGGGAAATCATGGCGATGACATGGGTAACTACCAAATGGCCCGATCGTGTGCCGGACGGATATGTCATGATACGCGTTTTCGTCGGCGGCGCCTTCCGGCAAGAGCTGGTCAGCCTCGCAGACGACGAGGTAATGCGCTTGGTCAGGCACGAGCTGGAAGATATCATGGGCATCACCGCCGAGCCGGTCAAGGCACGCATATCGCGCTGGGTCAAAACAATGCCGCAATACTCGATGGGCCATCTCGAGAGAGTCGCAGCGATTCGCGAACGGGAGGAAGCTCACGCCGGTCTTTTTATCACGGGCGCGTCTTATTCCGGTGTCGGCATCCCCGACTGCGTAACGGCGGGTCAGGAAACGGCCCGTGCGGCGCTGGATTACGTCAGAAGCTAGGAGCCGAAATGCCAGTCATAGAGACAGAGGGGCTGACCAAGTACTACGGCAAAAGCCGAGGGATCGAGTCGCTTGACCTGGCTGTTAACGGGGGCGAAATATTCGGTTTTCTGGGACCCAACGGAGCCGGGAAGACGACCACTATCCGGACTCTTCTCGGCCTTATTAACCCGACCAGCGGCCGGGCTACCGTATTCGGACTCGATATCGTCTCGGACTCGGTCGCGATTCGCGGCCGTACCGGCTATATTCCGGGGGACACCAACTTTTACCCGAAGATGACAGGCGCAGAAACGCTGGCTTACTTCGCCGCGTTTCGGCCGAAAACGCCGCCTGTAATGAGAGACGATCTTGTCCGCAGGTTTGACTTGGATCTTAGCAAACGCTGCAAAGACTATTCCAGGGGTAACCGGCAGAAACTGGCGATCGTACTGGCTTTGATGCACGACCCTGATCTCCTTGTGCTCGACGAGCCGACCCTTGGCTTGGATCCAATCATGCAGAAAGAGTTTTATGACCTCCTGAACGATTTCCGGCACCGGGGCAAAACCGTCCTGCTGTCCTCCCACATATTGAGCGACGTCGACAAAACGTGTGAACGCGTCGGTATTATAAAAGCTGGCCGCCTGGTCGCAGTAGAGAATGTGTCGGAGCTGGAGAGCAAGAAGGTTCACCACATCAGCGCTATGTTCAGCGACAGCTTCGAGGTGCGGGAGTTCTCTCTGCCGGGCGTGACGGTCATCCGTCACAACGAGCATTCCCTCGAGCTGAAAGCCAAAGGCGAAATCGACCCTGTGATCAAGGCTCTGGCGGCCCACAAAATAGTCGACCTCGATTTCGAACACGCATCCCTGGAAGAGGTCTTCCTGGAATTCTACGGGGAGGCGGGGGAATGAGATTTCTGAATCTCTATTGGCGGACGATCAAGGATCGTTTACTCAGCTGGCCGACTATTGCCGCTTCGGTCATCTTATACATTCTGTTGGTAATCGGGATATATCCGTCATTTGCCGGCAACCCGGCTTTCAAAGCCATCCTCGAGAGTTACCCCAAAGCGATTCTCAGCTTATTGGCGGGTGGCGGAGGCGGGCTGACGCTGCTGTCGCCCGAGGGATTTTTCTCAATCGAGTTCCTTCAGCTGTGGGGGATGATTATCGTCGCTGGTTTCATAATGGCGACAGCGACCGCGATTGTTGCCAAGGAAGTCGATGGCCACACGATGGATTTGCTGCTCACGCAGCCAATAGACCGAGTCGAATACCTGACGGCTCGAGTAGCGGCCGATTTAACGATGGTGCTTGGCCTGGTCGTCACGATTATGGGCTCCGCTTGGACGGGAACAAAGCTATTCGATTTCCCGCTTAAGACCGATGGCTTGATTGCCGCCGGTGTTCTCCTCTTCAGCCTATACGTTCTGATGGAAGCGTTCTGTTTGCTGATGGGTGTCGTTATGGAGAGAGGCCGGGCGGTCATCGTCTCCGTCGCCGCACTCATAGCGTCTCATCTGTTGAACGCTTTAGCTGACTTTAACAAGACAATCGAAGGTTGGCGCTGGCTGTCGATCTTTCACTACTATCAGCCGGGTGAAGCGCTTATCACGGGGCAGGTTCCTTGGCCGGTGGTCCTGCTGTTCAGCAGCCTGGCGGTCGTCTTATTTACTGCAGCTGTCGTTATCTTCCGCGAGAAGGACATCCCCGCATAAAAAAAAGACCGGGTCCCGATAAACGGGACCCGGTCTTTTGACAAACTAGATCAAAATCACTTCAGTTTATGACCCGGGTGCGCGTTCGCGATCAAGTCGTCGACAACTCCCGGATCGGCGAGCGTCGATGTGTCGCCCAGCGTGCCCGTATCGCCTTCGGCGATTTTTCGCAGGATACGGCGCATGATCTTGCCGCTCCTCGTTTTAGGCAGTCCTTCGGCGAACTGAATGACGTCGGGCTTGGCGATGGGGCCGATTTCTTCTCGAACATGGCCGCCCAGTATCTTGATAAGATCATCGGACGGCTCAACGCCCTGGTTCAATGTAACGTAGGCGTAGATGCCTTGACCTTTAATATCATGCGGGTAACCAACAACCGCCGCCTCGGCGACCAGGTCGTGGCTGACCAACGCGCTCTCGACCTCCGCGGTGCCGATGCGGTGTCCGCTGACGTTGATGACGTCATCTATCCGCCCCAGCAGCCAGTAGTCTCCGTCCGCGTCGACTCGTGAACCGTCGCCCGAGAAATACGTTCCGGGGAACATAGAGAAGTAGACGTCGCGGAAGCGAGTCTTGTCTGGGTCGTTGTAGAGGCCGCGCATCATGCCGGGCCACGATTTCTTGATACAGTGCATACCGCCTTCGTTCACGTCGGCTTGGCTGGCGTCCGCACGCAGCACGATTGGCTCAACGCCGAAGAACGGTCGGTTGGCAGAACCCGGCTTAAGCGTCATTGCGCCAGCCAGCGGGGTGATCAGATGACCGCCCGTCTCAGTCTGCCACCAGGTGTCGACAATCGGACACTTGCCTCTACCGACATGTTTGTAGTACCACATCCAGGCTTCCGGATTAATCGGTTCGCCGACCGTGCCCAGCAGACGCAGGGAAGAGAGGTCGCGCTTGGCAGGCCAAGTCTCGCCATCCTTCATTAATGCCCGGATAACGGTCGGAGCGGTGTAGAACGTGTTTATCTTGTATTTCTCGACCAGTTCCCAGAACTTGTCAGGCGCCGGATAGCTAGGCACACCCTCGTACATGAAACTGGTGGCCCCAGCGGCCAGCGGACCGTAAACGATGTAGCTGTGACCGGTGATCCAGCCGATGTCGGCGGTGCACCAGAAGATATCTTCGTCCCGATAGTCGAAAACATACTTGAAAGTCATCATGGAATAAAGCAGATAGCCGCCGGTGGTGTGCATGACACCCTTCGGTTTGCCTGTGCTGCCGCTGGTGTAGAGGAGGAACAACAAGTCTTCGGCATCCATCGGTTCAGGCGCGCAGGCTAAATTGATATCGGCCTCGGCCATTTCCTCGTGCCACCAGGTGTCCCGTCCCGGCTCCATGTCGATGTTCTGTCCGGTCCGCCGGACAACGATGCAGTTCTTGACTGCCGGGCACTCGGCTAAAGCGTGGTCGACGTTGCCTTTTAAATCGATTGTGCGGCCGGCGCGATAACCGCCGTCGGCAGTGACAACGATGCGAGCATCCGCGTCCTGGATCCGGTCGCGGATCGCTTGGCTGGAGAAACCGCCGAAAACGATACTGTGGGGCGCGCCGATTCTGGTGCAAGCCAGCATGGCGATGGCCAGTTCCGGAATCATCGGCATATAGAGTGTGACGCGGTCGCCCTTCTTGACGCCGTTCTTTTTCAGCACGTTAGCGAATTTGCAGACTTCGAAATGAAGTTCCTCATACGTCAGAGTAACCTGGTCACCCGGCTCGCCCTCCCAGATAAGGGCGGCCTTGTTGCGCCTCTCGCTGTTTAGATGCCGATCCAGGCAGTTGTGCGACACATTTAATTTGCCGCCCTTGAAATACGAAATATTCAGCTTATCGAAATCGCATTCCTCGACGGTGTCCCACTTCTTGTACCAATCGAGCGCCTCAGCCTGCTCAGCCCAGAACCCGTTGGGGTCCTCGATTGATTTCTTGTACATCTCTTCGTACTGCTCCATGGACTTGACCACCGCTTTAGCGGCAAATTCAGGTGGCGGGGGAAACTTGTTGCCCTCGTGCTGCAGCGAATCGATCTTCTCGCTGCCCCCGCCGGATTGCTTTGCTTCGTCAACCATAACCAACACCTCCTAAAGTGCTTCCAATAGGCTGTTTCTTCGACATTGTTACGACTGCAACAATCTAGATATAAAGGAAATCTTACGCCTTTGTAAATCAAAAGGCAAGAATATTTTTGCAAGGCTCGATGCCCTGTAAAAAGGTATACCCCTCACCCAGGCCCTCTTCCTCAAGGGGAGAGGGTTCACATTTAGAAAAGCACATTTAGCACCTTTGCTAAAGTTACGGCGCACCCAAGCCGACTAGTAGTAATGTAAGATTGTTAGAGGTTCGGTTTAAGTTTTGGTACGCACGAGGTTACGTGCTACACCGCAGAAGGAATGTTGATGTATGGAACAAGCCAAAATCAGGAATGAACAGACAATGCCGGTCTACCCGATCCGCACCGTAGCCAAGCTGACTGGTGTCAGCGAAGGCGCCCTGCGGGCGTGGGAGCTGCGCTATCAAATCATTCTCCCCGCCAGAACTTCCGGCGGTCATCGTCTTTTCTCACGCTCGGACATCGACCGCATCCTGCAAATCAAACATCTGCTCCAGGACGAAGGGCTGGGCATGGCCGGCGTGCGCAGTGTCTTAGGCGGACAGGGAACGAGCAATCATGGCTAACGCGCGGATAGCGGACCGGCAAGCCTTGACGATAGAGCTGGCCGGCTCAGAATACGGAATTGGCGCGAACGCCATCAAAGAAATTGCCCGCATCGTGGAGACAACACCGGTTCCCGAGGCACCGTCTTTTGTTGTCGGGGCCATAGATTATCGTGGCCAACTGGTCGTTGTCGTTGATCTGGCGGCCCGCTTGGCGCTGGGAAAAGCGAGCGGTGAAATTACCTCTTATATAGTGGTAGTCGATTCCGGCGGTCGGCGCGCCGGGCTGCTCGTCGATACCGTTCGGGACGTGATAGATCTAGACCCCGACGCAATCATGACCGTGCCGGCCAATTTGCCGCTGCCCGAGGCGCTGGTAGCCGGCGCCTATGAAAAGGACGAGCGCTTGATGTTGTTGCTGGACGTGGCTCCGATAATCGACATCGCGGACATGGACTTGCTGAAGAAGATTAAGAAACCGAGGAAGGTGAAGTCGTGACGGAGGCGGAGATCCAGCAGATTTTGCGTGACCGGGCCGTGCGGCTGGCTCGGACAGAAGCGGCCGAACACGAGGCCAAGACTCGTATCATCATTTTCGCCTTGAACGGCGAGCGCTATGGGCTCGATATCGATCACGTTGTCGAAATCTTTACGCCTGAAACGATAACGCCAGTTCCGGGCGCGCCCGCAGCGATAATGGGCGTCACTAATCTGCGCGGCGATATTGTAACCGTCATCGACCTCATCAACGCTCTCGGTTTGTCTCGGTCCAAGGACCAAGCCGGCCGGCAGGTTATTCTCGGCATGAACGGAAACGTTATAGGCGGCTTTCTAGTGGACCGCATTCTCGGCATCTGGGATGTCGTGACCGCCACCATCGATCCGCCACTCAATACGATTGAAAAGATCAGGGCGGAACACTTAACCGGTGAATTTAAGCTCGCCGACGACTTGGTGGGCTTGCTAAACGCACCAAATCTATTGGAGGTGAGAGACAATGCCTGACGGTTTCGACTATTCAGCCTTTATCTCTCAGTTTATTACGGAATGCCGGGAACATCTGGAAACGATGAATAAGGATCTGTTGGTCCTGGAAAGTGATTTATGCAATGTTGATGTGCTCGGGGAAATCGTGCGCGAGGCGCATACCATCAAGGGTGCTGCCAAAATGATGGGAGCCGAGGCGATTGCGGCGTTAGCGCACGAGATGGAAGATCTATTCGGCGAGTTTAAGGAAGGAACGGCGCAGTTAGACACGGCCACGGCAGACAAGCTGTTCGGTGAGTTCGATCGGCTGGGAGAGATGTTGGACGAATTCGAATGCGGCGGTTCATGCGGCGCTGACACTGCGGCCGAACCCAAACCCGAGCCAGCACCTGCGGCCAGGCCGGACGAGTCGGTTCCCGCCGACGCCGTCCCGATCAAGACCGTCGAATCTCCGGCGCCTGCCGCCAAAGCAGCGTCTGGCAAAACGGCGGCGTCTTGTGATGCGCCGAGCGCGGCTAAAGGTCAGCCGGAAGAAACCATCCGAGTTTCGGCGAAGAAGATCGATGATCTAGCCAATCTCGCCGGAGAGATGGTAATAAATCATATCAAGCAGCAGGACCGCGCATCAGTCATAAAAGAGATGTTGGATACTTACCAGTATCAGGAGCTGCGGATCAAGGCGCTGCGCGACCGGACGCGAGCGTTGAAAGTCGAGGACGATCTCCGCGTTGAGCTTGACGATATCGAGGTCGGGCGCCAGGCCATGGAAAAATCCCTGATTAGACTAAAACGGAGCTTGCGTGAGGACGCCTCTCAGGGCGACATGCTTATCAGGCAGCTAACGCTCGAGGTCCTAAGCGCGCGGATGGTGCCGGTCGCGACCTTGTTTGACACGTTTTCGCGCCCCGTTCGCGACCTGGCCAAACAATTTCACAAAGAGATCGAGCTTAGGATCGAAGGCGGCGAGACGGAATTTGACCGGCGCATGATCGAAGTGGTCGGAGAACCAATGATCCACATGATTCGGAATGCTGTCGACCATGGTTTTGAAGAACCGGAAATCCGTGTCGAGGCGGGGAAACCGCGCCGGGGCACGTTGCTTATGCGTGCCCGTCAGGAAGGCGAGTACGTTGTGATCGAACTGTCGGACGATGGCGCCGGAATCAACCTCGACAAAGTTAAGGCAAAGGCAATTGCAGCCAATCTGACCACCGCGGACAAGGCGGAGGGAATGAGCGACGACGAACTTATCCAATTTCTCTTTCATCCCGGTTTTTCCACAAGCGAGATAATCACCGACATCTCAGGGCGAGGCGTTGGGATGGATGTTGTGAAACGCAAGGTAGAAGAGCTAAAGGGCATGGTTTACCTAAAGACCGAGTTAGGGCGGGGCACGACCGTGGTTCTAAAAGTGCCGCTGACTCTGGCCATGGCGCGAGTTATGTTTGTCCGGGCGGGCGGTCAGCAACTTGGCATACCCACAACTAGCGTCGAAGAAGCGATCCGGGTTGACGCTAGTCAGATAAAGACGATTGAAGGCCGCGAAGCCATCGTCTTGCGCGAGCACGCGGTACCGGTCATGAATCTAGCGGCCGGTTTGGGGTTGCTTGAGGCGGACAACGCCAGCAGGGCGTACGCGGTGATTTTGAATCTGGGCGGCCGGCGGGTCGGCCTGCTCGTGGACGGAATTGTTGGCGAGCAAGAGGTCGTCATCAAGACCCTCGGCCCGCATTTCAACGGCCTGCGCAATATCGCGGGCGCTACCGTCTTGGGCTCCGGTCAGGTAGTGCTAATCCTTAATCCGCCTGACCTGTTGGCGGTTTCGGTTGTCGCGATTGCCCCGGCGATTGATGCCGAGGCGACGGTTTCGTTGACGACCGCGAAGCGGATTCTCGTTGTTGACGACTCGTCTACCATACGGGCCCTAGAGAAGACTATTCTTGTCAGCGCCGGCTATGAGGTCGATGAGGCTGTAGACGGTGTCGATGCGTTGGCAAAAGTCGCCAAGAATCAGTACGATTTGCTGGTCGTCGACATACAGATGCCGCGCATGGACGGCCTGACTTTAACCGAAAGGCTTAAGAGCGACGAACGTTTCAGCGCCATACCGTTGATTATTGTTACCACACTGGAGAAAGAGGAGGACAAGAAGCGGGGGATCGCCGCCGGCGCGGACGCCTACATTGTTAAGAAAGCATTTGACCAAGCCAATCTACTTAGTGTAATCGAGCAGCTGATTGCTGCCTGACGGCTTTATAAGGAGGTAACGGGAATGAGACTTAGAGACATAAAGATCAAGACGCGGTTGTTGTTGCTGTTGGTGGCAACGGTGGTGGTCATTACCATCGGCAGCGGCGCCGGCCTGGTGAGCGTGATACGCATCAGCGGCCAAATGGACAGCGCTTCGGCAGCGTTTGATCGCACTGCTTCGGTCGACCAGATTACTTTGGCCGTTTGGCAGATGGAAGAGGTTATTCTGCGTGATGTCGTACCTGCCTATAGATTGACGGCGCCTAGTGAGATAGCGCAGGCCAGAAAGAATGTCGAAGCAGCCATCAAGCACAGCCAAACGTTAGCGGAAGACACCGCCAGCCGCGCGTTGGTCGTTAAGGTTAAGGCCGCCTATGACGACTTTGATGTCGTAGTGCGCGGCCTGGTAGCCGAAAGGCCAAGCGTTGACCTGGCGACCGCGCAGGCCAGCGACACAAAGATGGAGGCGGCGGACGAACGCATGATAAACGCTCTAGACGATCTCAAAGCGCATAATGTCAACGAGGTCAGAGCGGCAAAGTCCGCCATGACCGATCTCCGCACCAATGGCATAGTTGTCATTATCGTTATGATGCTTGTCTTCCTTCTCGTTATCCTGTTGTTCGGCACGATCGTCTCGAATTCGATCAACAAACCGATCGCCAAGCTTGTCGACGCGGCCATCCGGGTGGGCGAAGGCGATCTGACGGTGCGCATGCACAGCAGCGGTCACGACGAGATCGGCAATCTGGAGAACGTAATGGGCTTCATGGGAGAGAAACTGCGGGGCGTTATTCAAGAGGAAACCGACGCTCGCCAAGAACTGCAAGAACACGTCACCGAACTGTCGAAACTGGCCCAACAAGCCGCCGAGGGCGATCTGACGGTCACGGCGCCCGAATACGACGGCGAGCTGGGTGAGTTGTCGCGCAGTTTCAACACGATGACCGGCGGTTTACGGACGCTAACCGAAAAAATGAGCGAGGTAATCAATCATCTAAGCTCAGCTTCATCGGAAATCGAGGTAACGGCTCAACAGCAGGCCTCCGGCTCGAACGAACAAGCGGCGAGCGTTAGCGAGGTCACGGCCGCCGTTAATGAATTGGCAACCAACGCCAAAGAAGTTGCGCGCGCCGCGGAGAGCGTAAGCGAAGCCGCTAACGACGCCTTAGACAAGGCGAAGAAAGGCCAGGACGCTGTCGAGGATGTTGTTACCGGAATGGAAGAAATCAAAGAAGTAACCTACGGCAACGCGCAAAAGATCATGACCTTGGAGGAAAAGAGCCAGGAAATAGGATCGATACTGGCAATAATCGACGACATCGCCGAGCAGACGAACCTGTTGGCCTTAAACGCAGCCATTGAGGCGGCGCGGGCCGGCGAAGCGGGTAAGGGATTTGCCGTCGTCGCCCAAGAGATCCGCAACCTGGCCGAGGACGTTACCTCTTCGACCAAGGAGATTGCCGGCAAGATCAAAGAAATTCAGACGGCTGTAAACAGCTCTGTCATGGCTACGGATGAGAGCCAAAAAAGAACGGAAGACGAGTCTCGCGTTGTTCGCGAGGCCGGCGATAGATTGGCGGAAATCGGCCAGCTAACGGAGCATACAGCCGAACTGGCAATGCAGATCTCGGGCGCGGTTCAACAACAACGGTCAGCCAGTGAGCAGGTCGTGCAGACCATGAACGAAGTCTCTGAGGTGGCCCGGCAGTCGGCTTTAGGCAGTCAGGAATCTGTCAGGTCGGCGCAGGACTTGGCGACAATGGCCGGCGACCTCAAGGAAATGATCAGCAAGTTCAAGCTGGATTAAGCGACAATCATAGAAAGGTTAAGAGATGAAGGACAGCTTGCGGATATTCACCGCTACGGGCAATAGAAACGAGTTGACCGCCTTAGTCAGACTTATTGAAGCTGCGCCGGGGTTCATTGTGGCCGCGGCGGTGGCGGACGAGATGGGCCTGATCGATCTTATCGACAAGGAGAAACCGGATCTAGTGCTGATGGACCTGGATTACTTTGGCGACGATCCCGTCGGCAAGATTCGGGACATCATGCGGCTTTACCCTGTGCCGATTGTCCTGATGTCCAGCGAACAGAAAGCGGTCAAGGCAATTGACGGTATAGCGGCGGGTGCCCTGACCGTAATCAAACGGCCACCGACAACCGACCTTAAGACGAACGCACCGGCTGGCCAGGCCTTGCTAAGGACCTTGAAAACATACGCTGGGGTACAAGTCATACGGCATATCCATGGCGGCGAGGTTAAGAAGCGCGCGCGCGTATGCGACGACAAAGGAGCTGCCGGACTGGTCGTTATAGCATCTTCGACAGGCGGGCCTAATTCTCTAAAGATTATCCTGTCGGAACTGCCGGCAAATCTGCCGGCCGGCATAGTCGTCGCGCAGCACATCACCCAGGGCTTCACCCAGGGCCTGATCGAGTGGCTGGACCGCGTGACCGCGCTAAACGTTAAATTAGCGGAAGACGGGGAAGAAATCATGCCCGGCACAGTTTACTTTGCGCCGGATGAATACCATATCTCGATTAAGAAAGGCTGTCTGATCAACCTGGAGAAGGCTTCGGCCACGGAAGGCCACCGGCCGTCCTGCAATACACTGCTCCATTCCGCCGCGGTGGCGTGCGGCGACAGCACGGTCGGCGTCATTTTGAGTGGCATGGGGGACGATGGGGCCAAAGGGTTGCTGGACATCAAGAAGGCAGGTGGTATGACAATCGCGCAAGACGAGGCGACTTGCGTTGTCTTTGGAATGCCCCGGGTGGCGTTGGAGAACGGCGCGGTAGACGGGACGACTCCGCTGGCGAGTATAGCGGGGGAGATATTGCGGTGCCTCCAATGAACGACAACGACTTTCCTCCGCTGACAACAGAACAGTTCAGAGAGTTCCGCGACTACATTCACGATAAGAGCGGTATCTTCATGGACGACTATAAGACGGAATCGCTGCGGACTGCCGTCAATACCCTAATGCGGCAGCGGGACATCCTGGACTATGACGTGTATTTCCGGTTGCTGACGCACGAGATCCACGGCGACGACGAGTTCAAGCGTCTGTTGGATCTGGTGACCGTCAACGAGACATGTTTTTTTCGTAATCCTGGGCAATTTGACGCGTTGCGCCAGGTTGTCTTGCCGGATATCTTGCGCGCCAAGGAGGAGATAGGGGACCGGACTCTGCGCATCTGGAGCGCCGGCTGTTCTACCGGCGAAGAGCCGTATTCTTTGGCAATGACTTTGCTCGAGACCCTGCCAAAACCGGAAGAATGGCGCATAGATATCTTGGCGACGGATGTCAGCACGCATGTGTTATCGGAAGCGCAAAAAGGCTGTTACCGTAAGCGCGCGCTGCGTGAGACGCCCGCTTACTATGTTCGCAAGTACTTTAAGAAAATGGACGACGAATCATTCTGCATCGACCGAGGCGTACGTGAGATGGTCAGTTTCTCATATCACAACCTTGTTACCGAGCGGTATCCGGCGCTCGTGCTGGGCGGCTGGGATCTTATATTCTGCCGCAACGTGACGATCTATTTTCAGCTCGAGTCCGTGCGGAAGGTAATGAATGACTTCTACATGGGGTTGCGCGACGGCGGATACTTATTTATCGGTCACGCCGAGTCCCTCTATAAGATTAACGACGAATTCATACCGATGCACCTGGGCAGCGCCTACGTTTACAAGAAGGACACGAAGGCCCTCATAAATGACTTAGGTGAGGCGAAGGCCGGCATTTGCTATGTCGACTTCGCGGCGGCCAAGAGCGTGCGACCGCAAGCCGCCTCGCGTCCGGCGGAGAGGGCTCGTTTCCGGCGCGAAGAAGACAAGACGGGACTTTATGCAATGGCGTATGAACACTTCATTAAAGAGGATTTCGGGTTAGCGGCCCGGGAGGCCGCGAAACTGACGCGAATTGACCCGGACAACGTCGACGCTCATGTCTTGCTGGCGAATATCTATGTTAATCAAGGCCGGGCAGACAGAGCAATGAAAGAGGTTAGCGTGGTATTAGACCTGCAGCCCATGTCAACCAAGGGACATTATCTTCTCGGGTTGATTCGGGAGAAGCAGGGGCAGCTGGACGAGGCGGTGCGCGAGTTTAAACGCGTATTGTATATTGACCGGTCGTTCGCGCTGGCGCACGTCAATTTAGCCAATATCTACCGGACTCGCCATATGGCGACTGACGCCGTGAAAGAGTATAATAGCGCCATAGCCGGCCTGGCCCAAAATCCGCGAGGCGAGTGGGCGGATTTCGCCGGTGGCTTCCTGGAAGACGTTCTGATTGAAATCTGTAAACGTAATCTCGCGCAGCTGGCCTAGCGCGGATCGGAGGGATAAGTGGGCGAGCCGAAGAAGATACTGATTGCGGACGACAGCCCGACCATAGTTGAGATCACAAAGGCCATGCTTAAGAGTGAAGGTCACATGATTGAAACTGCGTCCAACGGCGCCGAGGCGTTAAAGAAGATTTCCGAATCCCACCCCGACTTGCTTCTCCTGGATGTAATGATGCCTGATATGGACGGTTACGCCGTCATTCAGGCGCTGCGGCGCGACGCCAAGCCCGGTGATCCCGATTACGTGCATGTCATCGTGATAACCAGCAAAGACAAGATGCGGGACTTGTTTGAGCTCGAAGGCGTCGACGGATTCCTGGTCAAACCATTCTTTCGCACAGAACTAATCGACAAGATCAACGAAGTTTTCGGGACGTAGGCATGTGGGTGACGAGCGAGTTGCCCGTTACTGTCTGTATCCCGTATAATTGAACACTGCGAGCGGGAGTGGCTCAGTGGTAGAGCATCACCTTGCCAAGGTGAGGGTCGCGGGTTCAAATCCCGTCTCCCGCTCCATTTTATTTTGGAGCGACAAGTCTTTGCAGTGATCAGTGAGAAGTGAATCGCGAGACTAGTCTCGCTAGTGATAAGCCGATTGTCCCAAAAGCTAATCACTTTTCACCTATCTCTTATCACTTCGGGTGGCGAGGTACCCAAGTGGTTAAGGGGGCGGTCTGCAAAACCGCTATTCACCGGTTCGAATCCGGTCCTCGCCTCCATTCTAAGATGACGGGCAATAGCTCGCGGTTTACCTTTGTTAGCCCGCCTGACTCCTAAAACCTTAAGTCGCTGCGGCGGCCGAACAAAGCTTCCCACTCGCACGTGACCCTGCCCGTATTGTTATTCCGGGGCTCGTCCTTAAGAGTTGTGTTAACAAAGGTCTCCGCGCCAGCCAAACCAGGCTCGGCACATAATTGGGGCTCGTCTCTTAGAGTATTGCTCGCGGCCACTCCTGATATACTCGTCTCATGAGCTATCAATGGAACCCCGCCGACTACAATAAGCATTCCGCTGCGCAAAAAGATTTTGCCGACGAACTTATCGCGAAGCTGCGGTTGCAAGGTGACGAGCGTGTCCTGGACATAGGCTGCGGAGACGGCAAAATGACCGCGGCGATTGCCCGTTTGGTGCCGGAGGGTTCAGTTGTGGGTCTGGATTCTTCCAACGCCATGATCGCGTTCGCGCAAACCGAGTTCTCGCTGCATGACAATCCTGGCCTCTTGTTTGTTGTTGGCGACGCCGGTGATATGTCTTTTGCCGGGGAGTTCGACGTCGTATTCTCAACTGCTGCCCTGCATTGGGTCAAGAACCACGGGCCGGTCCTAGCCGGCATCTACAGGGCTCTTAAGCCAGGAGGGCGGCTGCTTATCCAGATGGGCGGCAAAGGCAACGCGGCCGGAATCATCAGTGTCGCCGACCAAATGGTTAAACGCTCGGAATGGGCATCATATTTTGTCGAGTTTCCTTTTCCGTATGGCTTTTACGGCCCGGATGAGTATACACGCTGGGCGGAGCAGGCCGGCCTAGTAGTTGAGCGGGCCGAACTAATCCCGAAAATCGTCTCTCACGCCGATTGCGCCGCCTTGGAAGGGTGGTTCAGAACTACCTGGTTGCCGTACCTACACCGTTTGCCGATAGAATTGCAGCCCATCTTCATAAACGCCGTCGTCGACCGGTATGTCAGCGACAATCCCGCAGACGAAACCGGCGCGATCCGCGTCGACATGGTTCGGTTAGAGATGGCAGGCCACAAACCCTAGCTTCCGTGGTTTTAAGGCTCGCAATAGTAGAGGTCGTTTAGCCGATACTGGTCCGCGACCGGGCATTCGCCGCAAATACACCCGTTTGAGTCAATCTGGCAGCTGGATTTTCCGCGGGAGCAGAATAGGGCCTGTTTGCCGGCCGTCATGCAGTCGTTATAGGTTGGGCAATTCGGACAGATGCAACGAGTCATGTTCTCGGGTGTGTCTGGTACGTTCATAAAGCCTCCCCTTGAAAAAATGGCTATTTAGATTACTTTAAACCCATAAACACAGTTGTCCAATTAATTGGACAACTGACGGTTTGCCTGATCAAGTTAGTTCTACAATGCGGAACACATGCCCGCGGCTGGGTTTGCCGTCGTCCGCAAACTCACCGTGCAGATCGGTAAAGTACAATCCGTCAGGGCCGAACGCCAGGCCGCAGCAGGACGCGGGGCCATCGCCTGTATAGGCGACGAACTCGTCGTAGCTCTTGACGCCTCCGTCGTCGCTCAGGTGCATCTTGGCGATCTTTTTGCCTTTGTGGGTTGGCCCCATAACATAAGCGGAGCCGAACAGGGCAATGAACAACTCGTCATCGAACTGTTCGGAGAAGGCGCCCGTCTGATTGAAATCAAGAGCCGTCGGGGCTTGGCAAAAATTCCACCACATGATACTGCCATCCCGCAGGTCGTCCGGCCAACCTAGATTCTGTCCGGGCGCTACCCGGCACACCCTATCGTCGACATGAGGGCCATTATCTGAGATGTAAAGGCTTTGGTCACTGCGCCGCCAGCGTGCCCCGAACGGGTTGCGCACGCCTTTCGCGTACACCGGGCTGCCCGGTACGGGATTGTCCTCAGGTACGCTGCCGTCGAGCTCTAGACGGAGAATCTTACCGCGCCAGTCGGAATCATTCTGGGCTGTAGCGGGATCTATCATTCCGTCCCCAAAATTAACGTAAAGTTTACCGTCGAAGCCGATCGAGCAGGCTTGAACTTGATGAGCGGCCTTGATTGACGGCACGTTCTGGACTACAGTATCAAACGACTCCATCGTCAATCCATCGTCGGCAGTATGCGTCCGGATGACGCGCGCCTTGACGGTTCCGTCGTTATCGAAATATGGCATCGACAAGAACAGGTCCCCGGTGCGCGGTTCGACACAAATCCCCGTTAGTCCCGATTCGCCGGTTCCCGGAAATTTGTGGTCGGGATCGTAATTAAGAAGACTGGCCGCGTAGACACCTGTTTGACCGTCGTTTCGCAGCACTGTGACATTGCCGTAGAGGCCGTTGATATATAGCAGAGGGTCTTCGGGGCGCGGCCCGGGATGCGGCACGAACGCGATGTTGGCGGGGAGATCCAAATCACAGAGGACTGTCTCGACCTTGAATCCCGGAAAGGCCCACCAGTTGGCGGCGGGGTCTGAAGAACTCTTGGTCATTGCGGGCTCCTTGTGGGCTACCGGACGCTCAAAACAACTATCTGGTTGGCAGAAATATCTGATGTCGTAAGATAAAGCTTAGGTTTAGGCTCAGGGCAACCGCCTACTGAATCACAGAAGGCGTCTATCGGATCGAGAAACGAGGTCTCCGGGCTGGCTGGAGTGCGGTAATGCATCGGCAGAGTTATTCTGGGATTCACCGCTGCAATCAGTCCAAGAACATCCGGGATATCTATGGTTACATGGCGGCCGACGGGAATCATCAGAACGTCGATACCGTCAAGAAGTTCGATCAAGTCAGCGCTCAGCGGTTCACCCAAATCACCAAGGTGTGCCAGCCGCAGCCCGTCTTGCTCGATGATATACACAATGTTGCGGCCTCGATCTGCGCCGGCGGCGGCGTCGTGGTACGTCGGATAGCCTGTTACCTTAACGTCTTTGACAAAATATTCCCCTATGGCCTTGATAATGCCGGGATGGCCGGTCACAGCTTGAACATAGTTGTGGTCGAAGTGGTCATGGGTCACAAGCACGATATCCGCCGCCAAAGGGGGCAGCACCCCGAGCTTAGGACCGAACGGGTCTGTCACGATTGTGGTCGATTCGCCAGTGACAGAGAAACAACTCTGCCCATGCCAGATGATTTCCATGTCTTTGTAAATAGCACTTCATCGCCCCAAAGTCCAGAGCTAGAGGGCTATGCCTCCTTGTTTTCCTCGATAAATATCAGCGCCGCCGAATTCATGCAGTAGCGCAGACCTGTAGGAGGAGGGCCGTCATTGAAGACATGTCCCAGGTGAGCGCTGCAGCGGGCGCATTCGACGGCCGTCCGCATCATGCCAAGAGTTTCGTCGTCAAGCAGGGTGACGTTGTCTTGGCTGATAGGTTGCCAAAAGCTGGGCCAACCGGTGCCGGATTCGAACTTCTGATGTGAATCAAACAGCGGCAGATGGCAATTGGCGCATTCGTAAATGCCGGTTCCGTGATTGTCCCAATACGCGTTCTTAAAGGGCGGTTCGGTGCCGTTGGTTCTGGTGATGCGAAATACGTCAGGCGGCAAAATCGCGCGCCATTCGTCTAGCGTCTTACTGATCTTGTCAATCATATGCCCTCCTGCGGTCCTTGACGCGGGCGGGAGCGCGCCTACGACAGGCTAACTCCCGCCCGGCCAGCCGCCTACATTTTTAGATCCATCATCACATCGTCAGCCGAATTGTAGGTCTTTTGGTCATTTATCATGTCCATGTCCATCATTCGTTCTTTCTCCGGAACGTGGTCCATCATATTGCAAGCCTGTTTGATTTGGTCACCGGTGGCGGGATAGTTGATATGGTCGTTTAGGTGTTTCATTGTCTCTGGCCCAATATCCATCATTGTTCAACACCCCCTCTCAACGTGTAAGAATCACTTCTTGTCTAGCTTAAAGCACTGATGAGCGCGTCAATACTAGCAAAGGCCCTGGTATTAACCAGGTCTTTTGCTAGGTGCTCACCACGGGGCGTAGCGATACGATTACGTCTGATCGGTAAGGAAAGAGAAACGTGGAGGTGGTCGTATGGACATGAAGGCAGGCAATGTCGCCATGCAGGCAACCAGAGAAGCAGCGATGACTGTGCCTAAATTGCAAGTGGAGCTGGAGAAGTACATGCGGGCTTTGTGGGATGACCATGTTTTTTGGACCAGGATGGCCATCATAAGCATAGCCGCCGGATCGCCGGACACGGACCAAACGGTGGCGCGTCTTTTGCGTAATCCGGTTGACCTGGAAAAGGTGTTCGCTGTCTACTATGGTGATCAGACCGCAGCGGCAGTGCGCGAGTTACTAAAGGACCATCTGACGATCGCGGCGGAACTCGTTATGGCAGCCAAGCTGGGAGACAGCAAGAAAGCGACCGGTGCCGAAACGCGCTGGTATGCCAACGCTGACGAGATTGCCTCGGCGCTCCACTCCATTAATCCCAACTGGGAGAAGGAGCCCTTGGCTGAGATGCTGTACGAGCACCTGAAGATGACTAAGGATGAGGCCGTCGCGCGTCTGGACGCCGTATGGGGCGCGGACATTCAAATATTTGATAAAGTCCGCGGGCAGGCACAGATGATGGCCGACTCTCTGACAGAGGGAATCGTCATGCAGTTCCCGGACAGGTTTGAAGCTTAACGGACCATTTGCGAGCGAGCACCTGCAAAGGGAGGAAAGTCGATGGAGAGCGACAAAGCGACTTTTACAAAATCATCTGAAACACAGGTGGTCATGGAACGAGTCTTTAGCGCAGCCAAAGACGCCGTATTTCGGGCCTATTCTGATCCGAACTTAATTCCTCTGTGGTGGGGCCCCGCGAATTTGACGACCACGGTTGAGAAGATGGATTTTCGGCCGGGTGGGATGTGGCGCTATGTTCAGCGCGACGGAGATGGTCGTGAATTCGTTTTTCACGGTATCTACCAGGAAATATTGCCGTCCGGATGCATGGCGTCTTCTTTTGAGTTCGAGGGCACGCCCGGGCACACTCAGATGGTCTCGGCGATATTCGAGGACATGCAGGGGCAGACAAAACTAACTTCCAGAACCACTTTCCAAAGCGCCGAGGACCGCGACGCCGCTTTAGATTCAGGTATGGAGGCGTCGGCGGGCGACAGCATGGATCGTTTGGCTGCGCTGGTTGAGAAGTAAATCCGATTTACTGGTGTGAATTAAAAACAGCCGGAGGGGCAAGCGCCCCACCGGCTGTTTTACATACAACTTATTACAGACGCCTAGAAGCGTTTGCTGCCGTACCCGCCGCCGAAATTGCGGGGGCCCGATCCGCTGCTGCGCTCTTCACGCGGCTTGGCTTCGTTGACGTTTAATTTACGTCCGTTCAGCTCAACATCATGCTGCGCCGAAATCGCCGCCTTCGCCGCTTCTTCGCTGCCCATTTCCACGAACGCGAAGCCCTTGCTGCGGCCGGTCTGGCGATCCATGACGACATCAGACGACACTACTTCGCCGCTGGCCGAAAACAGCTCTTTGAGCTCGTCTCCGGTTGTCTCGTAGGAAAGGTTTCCTACATACAGTCTGGTTCCCATATTCTTCTCCTCCCTTCACAAACTCACGCCTTCGGATGAAGGCTGGAGGCTCATTCAAAGGAACCGGGGCTCTGCACAGAAGATAAATCCAAAGCGGGTAACCGAAGCTCAATCGAAAAACCTACTGCTCAAGTATAACACAATTAGAAAATAGCTACCCAAGCAAGAACTTCGCTATGAATCCAATGACCAAGCCGCCGGCTAGCTCGATGCGCATCTGCTGTTTGTGCGGCGCGAAGAAGAAGCAATAGAATAGGCTCATGAAGACAACGATTGCGATTCCTACGTACTGGGGACGGGCGGAGGGATATCTACTAAATCCAGTCGACGTCGTCTATGACCATCCGACGCCGCTCAACCGCAACGGCACCCTGGCGCGCTGCTTAGCTTCCTTTGCCATCCTTGACCGCGCCGACTTTGAGGTTGTGGTAATCGCCTCGCCGACACATCCCGAGTTGGCCGCCGAAACGGAAAACAAAGTGGCAGAAATCATCCGGCCGTACAGCGACCAGCTCAACGTCAGTTTGATAACGCCGGCTCGGGTGGCCGGGTTGCGAGGGGCTATGGGACGAGAGTTGGGACAGGAGACCGCCGCGCTTATCGATAGCTACGGCTACTCGAATGTTCGAAATCTCTGTCTGATTGCCGGTCACGCAAAGGACGCGGAGAACATCATTCTTATAGACGACGATGAGCTGATCGAGTATCCGGAGTTCCTGGACCGGGCGTTAGATCATATGGACAGCGCCGAAGCGGGTCGGGGCAGCAAAGCGAAGGCCGGCTGGTATATGAGGCCGGACGGCGGTTACATGGGTCCGCCGACGCGAGACCCGTGGTGGCAGGATTGGCAGGGCGCAGAGGCCATGAATGCCGGCTTTGAGGCGGTCATCGGCCGGGAGGGCCGCTTCGCCAGGACGCCCTTCGCCTTTGGTGGGAATATGGTCATTAGCCGCGACGTCTTTACAGAGATTGCTTTTGACCCGAAGATTCCGCGCGGCGAGGACATTGATTATGTTTTCAACGCCATGATGGGCGGTTTCGAGTTCATTATGGACAAAGAACTGTGGATAAGACATAGGCCGCCTGTCAGCCAGGTCCCTGACTGGATGGGATTTCGTATTAACGCCTTGCGTTTCATGTATGCGAGGCAGAAGTTGCTGACCCAAACCGTTGCCGGCCTTACCGGAGTCATAAGCGTAACCGACCTTGATCCTTATCCGGGCCGGTTCTTGCGCGGTGACCTGGACGAGAAAATCCGCCGCACCTGCCGATTGTTGGGCCAACGGTACGCGGCGATCGGTGACACAGCGGCTTACCAGGAGGCGATGCTCACCCCGGACATGACCGAGCGGCTGCGGCAAAAGGAACAAAACGCCTGCGCTGAATATCTGGCCTTACGTGAGCGGTGGCAAAACTTAATGAAGCATTTGCGCCATAACCCGGCCACGACGGAGATCCTGTACCGGTGACATGGCGGTAATCCATTACCGGGCTTTACGGCGAAGACGGTTAAAGCGTGAGCGGTGTAAGCGAAAACTTGACGTAAGGGCCGGCATGGCCGGCGTAAAGAGTTACCGTGTTATCTTCACTGGCTTGCAGGTCGGCCAACACATCAAAGTCAGAAAAGTATGTTTTGCGGCTGTTGATCTTCTCCATGTTGAACAATCTTTCGGCCGCGGAAATACCAGACATCATGCCGTCCGCCCGAATGATCTGTTCCCCCGTCGCGGGATAGATTACATTTTCGCGTAAGTGGTCGAGTGTCTCCTGGCTGATCTGCATCGTCCTTCACCTCACAAGCAGTGGCTAGAGCTGGTCAGTGAATACAGAATAGGACAAGGGAGGCGCTGCGTGATATCGGGGAAATCCCTAGTTTTGGGGGTCAGAATGCAGGGCGGGCCCTAGGTTATCATTGACTCTTACAGTAGGTAACTGTTTCGGAATGCCCGTCCAGCGCCGCTCTTTAAGGTACTTTTCGAACGCGACCCCCGAGTGTTTGTCTGCAAACCCTGCATACCATATCAATTCGATTGAATTGAGCCGTAGCCCCATAGGGGCGGAAGCGAAAGCTGGAGCCCAGTCATGGCGAAGGCTGGTGGGCGATGAAGGATTTGAACCTTCGGCCTCTTCCGTGTCAGGGAAGCGCTCTCCCCCTGAGCTAATCGCCCGTACATAAGTGTGCGAGGAGTACAAGAAAGGACTTCTTGCATTAGATTATCTTAAAGAGTCGCTGGAAATTTGTCCAGCGAGCCGGCGCTCTCAAATTCCCGTCGGGAAAGATATCGTGTTGCCCGCGACCTTCTGCGGCGTAAACGTTTCACTTCAAGGTCGTCTCTATTGATGCGAAACGGCACATTTTCGTGTGTTTGCTTAACAACCGCTTTAGTGCTTTACCGCACTAAAGCGGTCAAGTGGTAAGCTTAGTGATCAGCAGCCCGGCAGCCATCAGAATAGGCGTGATCAGGGCGACAAAATAGTTCTGGATAAGCGCGGGGACGATGGCGCGCGTATCGGTATTGTTCTTGACCGCGCCGGCGCCGGCTTTGATTGCCAGCGGGAGAGTGCACAACCCTAGCAAACACCAAGCCGGCAGAACGCCAAGTACCACTGGGGTGACTATCGACGCGTAGGCAATAACCACTAGAACAACATAGCCTCGTGCTGCCGCGCTCGAGCCCAGCAACAGAACGGCGTGCCTCCGTCCGGTTGCGCGATCGGCCGCAATATCCGGGATTTCGTTTATCCACAGCAACGCCGCCATCAGCACGCAAACAGGCAAGCTTAACCAGACCAGCGCCGATGAGAATCTGATGACGCCGGTCGTCTGCATCACGAAATAGCCACCCCACACAGGGAGTATCCCAAGGCCGATGCCGCAGGAAAGTTCGGTGGTTATCGTCTTCGTCAGAATCGGCGTATAGGCGACGTTGAGGAACGCCGCCGCCAAGATGATCCAAATCAAACCCGGATGAAGAGCGGAAAAATAGAGGCCGATGGGTAACGCGATCAACATCGTCACAACGGCTTGTGTTAGCACCATATTCTGAGTCAGCGCACCCGATTTGATCAAACCGCTGCCTCCTGAGAAAATCGTTCGTTCGACCAATTTGTCGGTTCCGCGAATCCAGTCAGTATAGTCGTCGAAGGCGCTGGCTGACGCCGCCATAAGAAGGAATCCGATAACGGCGAATGCGAAGTTTGGAAGTTGGAAATGCCCGCCAAGGTAGGCAAGCGCGATTCCCGGTGACAAAAGGGACGGGATTAGGGGCAAATACTGGGGCCGCGCGAGTAGCAATAATGCTATCGCCAACGGTCGTTCGCGCGGCATTAGTCTAGAGGTTGAAGAACTTCATGGCATTGGCCGTGGTCGCTTGTTCGATGACGTCCAGGTCGACGCCGCGGTACTCGGCCAGCTTGCGAGCAATTTCGACGACGTAGGCCGGTTCGTTGCGCCAACCCCGGTACGGCGCCGGGGCTGCGAACGGACAGTCGGTCTCAATCATCAGCCGGTCAAGCGGGACGCTGTTGACTATCTGCTCCCGTAAGTTATCGTATTGGGCGCCGGATCCGGCGCCGGGGGCCCGCGGCTTAAAAGTTATGACACCAGTAAAGGAGAGATGTAGACCTGACTCGATGGCATGCAAAGCGAATTCAGGCGAGCCGGAGAAGAAATGGATGACGCCGCGCAAATCCTTAAAACGATGCAAGATGTCCATCACGTCGTCCTCCGCGTCGCGGGTGTGAATAATCACCGGCAGATCGTGGTCGCGGGCCAAATTGAGCTGGCGAACAAACGCCTCTTTTTGCAAGGTTGGGCTGGTTTTCGATCTGAAATAATCCAAACCTATCTCGCCGACTGCGACGGCGCGGCCGTTCTGCAGGAACCGTCTCAACTCATCGATGTTCTCTTCGGTGGCCTCTTGGGCGTCGTGCGGATGGATGCCGACCGTCGCGTAGATGGAATCGTACTGCGTGGCGAGATTTACGGATGCTCGCGAACCAGCCATGTTGGCGCCGACATTAATGATCTTGGCGACGCCGGCCTTGAGCGCGTGATCGATAATCTCCGCCCGGTCCTTGTCGAAATCTTCAAAATCGAGATGAGCGTGCGTGTCGATAAACATATTGCACAGTATAGAGCAGTTAAGGCAGGAAATAAAAGGCGATGGCCAGGATGAAGTACACGGCGCACAGCAAGACACCTTCCAGCCAGTTGGATTCCCCGTCGGTCGAAACGAACTTGACTGCCAGGACCGCGAGCATGACGGCGGCCACCTCGAACAATGTGAACGTCAGGTCCATGGGTTTAGCCGTGAGGTAGCTGACGAAGACCAGCACCGGGGCGACGAACAACGCCATTTGTTGGCTCCCGCCAAGTGCTATCCCAAGCGTCACGTCCATTTGGTCTTTCGCGGCAAACGTAATCGCGCTGAAGTGTTCAACCGCGTTGCCGATTATCGCGACCAGGATCACGCCGACAAAGATCTGGCTCATTCCGGCCGCGGCGGCCGCCGGTTCGATGGCGCCGACTAAGAACTCGCTCATGAACGCCAGGCCAACGGCCGTGGCCAGTAGCACACCGACTGCGCGGCCAACGCTCCAAGTAGTCTTGCCCGGGCCCGGATTTGCCTCGCCGGCGTAGAGATGCTTGTGTGTCTTAAAGGAAAACAGCAGGCTGGAAACGTAGACGGCGAACAGTACGATAGCAATGGTTAGAGACAATTCGTGTTCGCTGAGAGCGGTCGTTCCCCTCGTGACGTTGTGGAACAACGCCGGAACTATTAGCGCGATCGCCGACAGCAAGAGGAGCGTCGAGCTGATACCGGCCGCCGTTTTGTTGAATGTTTGCTTCTCCCGCTTAAGTCCACCGAACAGAAAGGCAGCCCCCGTAACCAGTAAAAGATTACCGATGATCGCGCCCGTGATGCTGGCTTTGACGACGTCGTGCAAGCCGGCGCGTAAAGCGAAAATACATATTATGAGCTCGGCGGCATTACCGAATGTAGCGTTGAGAAAGCTGCCCCAGCCAGCCCCCGTACGTTCGGCCAGATGTTCCGTCGCCGTGCCTATCAGGCCGGCCAGCGGGATGATTCCGAGCGCGGCTATGCAAAAGCGCGCGACAGGCGCGACGTGCGCCCATTCCGCGACAAACGCGAGCGGTATGAAGACTAGTAGCAGGTAGACGGCTTTCTTAAGCATACTGATATATTGTATAGTTATCTTTGCTCGTTTCATACCGCAGACCTTGATCGAAAGGGGTTTTTGGTCTCCATGGACGCATCTGAACTGGATATACTACGCCACTCAACCGCTCACGTAATGGCGCAAGCCGTGACCGAGCTGTTCGGCGACGTTAAGCTGGCGATTGGTCCGACAATCGAGGACGGGTTCTATTACGACTTCGAACTGGACCATACTTTTACCCCCGAAGACATAGAGAAAATCGAAGCCAAGATGAAAGAGATTGCCAAGCGCAACCTGCCGATCGTGCGTGAAGAGATGTCGAGCGAGCAGGCCGAGATCCTATTTGAGGAGCTGCATCAGCCCTACAAGGTTGAACTGATTCGCGACTTACCGGGTGATACCGTGACCGTTTTCAAGCAGGGAGATTTCATCGACCTGTGCCGCGGACCGCACTGTTCCTACACGAAGAAAGTTAAACATTACAAACTGTTAAGCCTGGCCGGCGCCTACTGGCGCGGCGACGAGAAGAATGCCATGCTGCAGCGCATCTACGGGACGGCCTGGGGAACGGCCGACGAGCTGGCCGCCTATTTAACGCGGCTGGAGGAGATCGCTCAGCGCGATCACAGGAAACTCGGACGGGAACTGGACCTTTTCAGTTTGCCTGAGGAATTGGGGCCGGGCCTGGTGGTCTGGCATCCCAAAGGCGCGATTTTACGCGGTTTGATCGAGGATTTCTTAAAAGAAGAACACAAGAAGCGCGGTTACGATTTCGTCGTCGGGCCGCACATTATGAAGACGTCCCTATGGAAGACCAGCGGCCATTATCAGACAGGCTATCCGATGTATTTCTTCGACATAGAGGGGCAGGAATACGGAATCAAGCCGATGAACTGCCCGGCCCATATATTGGTCTATAAATCGCAGCCCCGCAGCTATCGCGCTCTGCCCATTCGCTATTTTGAATTGGGAACGGTCTACCGGCACGAGCGGAGCGGCGTCCTGCATGGTTTGTTACGGGTCCGCGGATTCACCCAGGATGATGCTCACATATTCTGCACGCGTGCCCAGATGGAGGAAGAGATCATCGGTGTCCTGGATTTTGCTTTCCACTGTCTGCGCACATTTGGCTTCGACGAATATGAGGTTATGTTGAGCACCAGACCGGAAGCGGACAAGACGGTTGGTACGGACGAGAACTGGGAATTGGCGACAAATGCCCTGATCGCCGCGATGGAACACCACGGCATTAAATATACGGTTGATCCGGGGGAAGGCACGTTCTACGGTCCGAAGATAGACGTGAAGCTCAAAGACGCCCTCGGACGCCTGTGGCAAGGACCGACCATCCAGGTCGACCTTAACCTCCCGGAACGTTTCGACACCGTTTATTACGGCGACGATAACGCTCAACACCGGCCGGTGATGATCCATCGGGTCGTCCTCGGCAGCATGGAACGCTTCATCGGCGCGCTAATCGAAAACTACGGCGGGCAGTTCCCGCTCTGGCTGGCGCCCGTGCAGGCCGTTGTCGCGCCCGTGAGCGAGAAGGCCGCCGATTATGCGGCGGACGTTTACAAAGAGTTGCGCGGCGCAGGTGTAAGGGTCGAGCTGAACGACAAAAACGAGACGATATCTTCCAAGGTCCGAGACGCACAAATGCAAAAGGTACCCTTTACACTCGTTGTCGGGGAAAACGAAGCGGCGGATGGCACTATAGCCGTGCGCGACCGCAGCGGCCAAGACAGACGCGGCGTCAAGGCGGCCGATTTCATTGAAGAAGTCGCCGCGGCCGTCCGCGACAGGAGTTAAACGTGGACAAGAAAAAGATCGACGAACTGATCGCCATCCTTAAGAAGAACGACCTCAGCGAGGTTACAGTCGAAGAAAACGGCGTGAAGATGACGGTTCGGCAAGGCGATATAACAATCGTTGAAGGCGGTGGCGCACTGCCGCATGTGGGCGGACACGCGCCGGTCGCCAAGACGGCGCTTTCGGGAGAGGCCGCGGAGCTGGCTGAGCTTGAAACCAAATACACGGCGCTGGTGTCTCCTATGGTCGGAACGTTTTATCAGGCACCCGCACCGGGTGCCGACGTCTTCGTCGCGGAAGGCGATAGTTTCGAGGCCGGCCAAACGTTATGCGTCGTGGAAGCGATGAAATTAATGAACGATATCGTCGCGGACGAGGCCGGTCGGGTCGTCAAGATAGTCGCCGCCGACGGAAGCTCCGTGCAATTCGGCCAAACGCTTTTGTTCTTCGAGCCTTTGGTTTAAACGCTATGTTTAAGCGAATCCTCATCGCCAATCGGGGCGAGATCGCTGTCAGAGTCATCAGAGCGTGTCGCGAACTGGGAATAGAATCGGTTGCGGTATATTCCACGGTCGATGCGAACAGCCTCCACGTCAGCGAGGCGGACACCGCGATCTGCATCGGCCCCGGGCCGGCCGAGCAAAGCTACCTGAATATCCCGAGCATCATAGCGGCCGCGGAAGTCGCGGGCGCGGACGCCATCCACCCCGGATATGGATTTCTGGCCGAAAATGCCAGATTTAGCGACATCTGCTCCACCTGTGGGATCACATTCATCGGACCCCCTCCGGAGGTTATCGATCGTTTGGGGGATAAAGTCGCGGCGCGCACCATCATGGAAGACGCCGGCGTGCCGGTAATTCCGGGTACGCGAGGCGCCGTCACCAAAGAAAGACAAGCGCTGACCTTCGCGGCTCAGGCCGGCTATCCGGTAATTGTTAAGGCGGCGGGCGGCGGCGGCGGGCGCGGGATGCGTATCTGTTATACCGACAAGGAACTTACCCAGGGCTTCCAAACTGCTCAGGTCGAGGCCGGTACATATTTCAAAAACCCGGCGGTCTACGTTGAAAAATATATCCTTAACCCGCGCCATATCGAGTTCCAGATTCTGGCCGATCAGCACGGAAACGTTGTTCACGTGGGTGACCGTGATTGCAGTATCCAACGGCGGCACCAGAAGCTCGTGGAGGAAGCGCCGTCGACCTTTATCACCGATAAGACGCGGGCGGCCATGGGCAAGATAGCGGTCCGGGCAACGGAAGCGGCCGCTTATGTCGGAGCCGGGACCATTGAGTTCCTTGTCGACGAGGCAGGAAAATACTACTTTATCGAAGCTAACACTAGGGTTCAGGTTGAGCATTCCGTTACTGAAGCGGTAGCCGGTTTGGACATCATCAAGGAACAGATCCGCATCGCTGAAGGGGAGACGCTGAGCGTCGCGCAACGCGACATAAGTCTCTTCGGATACGCGATGGAGTTCAGGATAAACGCCGAGGATCCGGCCAACGACTTCCGGCCGACTGGCGGGACGGTTGAATTCTTTAATCCTCCCGGCGGACCCGGCGTAAGGGTTGATACACACATATACTCCGGGTACCGGGTGCCGTCACTTTACGATAGCCTGCTGGCCAAATTGATAGTCTGGGGACGTGACCGGACCGAGACGATAGCGCGCGGCAAGCGAGCGCTGCGAGAAACGCTGATTGAAGGGATGGCGACGACCATCCCGTTTCATTTGTGGCTTCTGGACCAGGACGATTTTGTGGCCGGGCGGGCGACAACAAATTTCGTAGAGCAAAACTATAAGGGAGTGTGAGCATGTCTGAAAACGATGAGATCGTTGTCGGCGACATGAAGATTGCCGAGAATGTCGTGATAAAGATTGTCAGAGAAAGCGCGGCATCGGCCGCGGGCGTCTCTCAGGTACGCGATGTCGAGGTACAACCCAAAGAAGGTGCTCTGGCCGTCAATCTGACGCTAGCCGTTGGCTCCAAGACCATCTATCCCGAGGTTGCCGCTGAAGTTCAACAGACGGTCAAAACCGACATCAATCGCATGACAGGGGTAAAGGTCGACGAGGTAAACGTAACAGTCGATCGCCTGGATTTCGGCAAGGAATAGAGGGGAATTAATTTGAGCCGTCGCCACCGCGCCCGCAAGATAATCCTTGACGTCCTGTATCGCCTGGAGATCGACAAAGTTGCGCCCGGCGAGGTATTAGACGATTACCGGGAGGAAATGGCGGCCAAAGAGATTGACGCGTTCGTTGAGCGCGTGCTAGCCGGAGTCGTCGCGAAGATGCCCGAACTAGACAAGATAATCGACGCCCACGCCGATAAATGGGCGCTGAACAGAATGCCGATTCTGGATCGCAATATCTTAAGGCTGGGAGTCTATGAGCTTAAGTACGAAGACGATATACCCGCCAGCGTGACCATAAACGAGGCGGTCGAATTGGCTAACATGTATAGCACGGACGACTCGGGGCGGTTTGTGAACGGCATCCTGGGACGTTTAGTGAAAGACAGGGAGGTTTAGTCTATGGCCCAGGCCAAGAAGGATGCTTCAGAATCCGCCGCCGGTATGGAAGCTAAGATCAAGCGGCTGGAAAAGGAAGACGCTAAAGGCTCCAAAAAAAGCGGAAAGCTGAAGGATTTAGAGGCTAACATCAGGCGGTTGGAGAAGGAAGACATAGATGCGGCCGAGGCGGCCGTGCTTATCGAAGAATGCATCCGGCTGGCCGCCGAGTGCGGCGAATGAGTCTCTATCCCGAGGCTGTCCGCGCCTTGGTTGACACGGCGCTGGAGGAATACTTCCCGGCCGCCGATACCTACCCTGAAATCCTTTATCAGTCGATGCGATACAGTCTGTTGGCGGGCGGTAAGCGCTTTCGCCCGGTATTGACGATTCTCGCAGCCGGTGTTTTCGGAGCCGCCCCGGATTCTGTTCTACCGTGTGCTTGCGGCATCGAGTATATTCACACCTATTCTTTGATCCACGACGATTTGCCCGCCGTGGATAACGACGACTTGCGGCGGGGCCTGCCGACGAACCACAAAAAGTTCGGGGAAGACATCGCCATAATGGCCGGTGACGCATTGTTTGCCGAAGCGTTTTCCCTTATCAGCCGGTTGCAGACGGCATCCGACCAGCGTAAAATAATAGAAGTAATCCGGGAGATCGCGGCCGCGAGCGGGCCCGGCGGCATGGTTGGAGGGCAGGTTGTCGACATGGCTTCCACCGGTAAACCGATCTCATTGGAAACACTGCGCTTCATTCATGCCCGCAAGACCGGGCGTTTGATTACCGCGGCGGCCCGCTGTGGCGCCATCTTGGGCGGCGCGACGGACGAGGAGCTGGATGCCGTCACGAGCTATGGTACGCATCTGGGGCTCGCTTTCCAAATAACGGACGACATTCTGGACGAGACCGGCAGCGTCGAGGAGCTGGGCAAGACGCCTGGACAAGACCAGACGCTCCACAAAGCGACGTATCCGGCACTAGTTGGTCTGGACGAATCCAGACGGCTGGCGCGCGCTGAGGCAAAGGCGGCAACTGCCGCGGTGGACAAAATGAGCGGGAACACCGGCGCGCTCCGTGATCTGGCTGAATTTGTAACCGAGCGAACAGGGTAGGCTTTTATGCCGGAAGACAGACTGTTAGCCAAAATTTCATCACCGGACGATTTGAAAGAACTCACCCTGCCCGAGCTTGACCTGTTGGCGGAAGAGATTCGCGTCAAGATGATCGCTGATATCGCCAAGACGGGCGGACATTTGGCCCCAAGCCTTGGTGTTGTCGAGCTAACCCTGGCTTTACACTACGTTTTTGACAGTCCGGGCGACCCGATAATCTGGGACGTCGGGCACCAGTGCTATGCTCACAAAATGCTGACCGGACGGGTCGATTCCTTCGACACGATAAGGCAGTATAAAGGCCTAAGCGGATTCCCCAAACACGGCGAAAGTGTTCACGATATCGTCGATACCGGACACAGTTCAACCTCAATATCTTTTGCCGTCGGTTTGGCCGAGGCGATGAAGCGGACGGGGAAGAATGGCAAGGCTATCGCGGTTATCGGAGACGGCGCGATTGCCGCGGGAATGGCCTATGAGGCGCTGAATCATGCCGGTCACCTAAAAAGCAACGTGCTGGTTGTCTTAAATGATAATGAGATGTCCATTTCCCCCAGCGTAGGGGCCTTCGCCAGTTATCTGGGTCGCGTCCGCCTGGACCCGCGTTACCGGCGGGCGGAAGAGGAATTCGAGACTGACGTCAAGCACATTCCGCGGATTGGTGAAAAGGTCTATGAACTAGGCAAACACATCAAGAGCAGTATTAAGCAGATGGTTGTGCCAAGTATGATTTTCGAGGAGCTCGGTTTCACCTATGTCGGACCGATAGACGGCCACAACGTTGACTTGCTGGCCAAAAACCTGCGCCTAGCCAAGGGGATAAGCACACCGGTTCTCTTGCATGTGATTACCAAGAAAGGAAAAGGTTACGCGCCGGCCGAAGAGAACCCGGACCGGTTCCACGGAACCGGTGCTTTCGACGTCGCCACCGGCCGGCCGATAATCAAGGAGCAAACCCCGCCGGCCTACACGAAAGTCTTCGGCGACACTCTGGTAGAAATGGCGGCGGAGGACGATAAAATAGCCGCCATCACGGCTGCCATGCCCAGCGGCACCGGGCTTGACAGATTCGCCGCCGAATTCCCGGACCGTTTCTTTGATGTCGGCATCGCCGAACAGCACGCCGTCGCCTTCGCGTCCGCGTTAGCGCTGGGCGGTCTCAAGCCGGTCGTCGCTATCTATTCCACTTTTTTGCAGCGTGCCTATGATCAGGTGATTCACGACATCTGCCTGCAAGGGCAAAGCGTCGTTCTGGCCGTTGACCGCGCCGGATTGGTCGGCGAAGACGGGCCGACTCACCACGGTGTCTTTGACTTGTCATACCTGCGAGCCATTCCCGGCTTGACGGTGATGGCGCCGAAAGATGAGGCGGAGCTGCGCGATATGCTGTTTACTGCCCTGCGGGCGGAGGGTCCAGTCGCGGTTCGATATCCGCGTCGAGATGGCCAGGGTGTCGACATAACGGCGGCCCCGCGACAGCTACCGATCGGCCAAGCGGAGACGCTCCGGGACGGCGACGACGTCGTCCTTATCGCGATCGGCACAATGGTCGAGGCGGCTGTTCGTTCCGCTGACCTGCTGGAAGCACATGGCGTTTCGGCGACCGTGATAAACGCCCGGTTTGCCAAACCTCTAGATGCCAAGGCGATCATCGCCGCGGCTAACAAACATAAGATGATCGTCACTTTGGAAGAAAACTCTGTGAACGGCGGTTTTGGCGAAGGTGTTCTCGGTGTGTTGGCGGAGCATGATATCGAGCGCGATACGCTTGTGTTAGGCTTGCCGGACGGCTTCATCGAACACGGACCGATACCGAAACTTTTGGATCTGAACGGATTGAGCCCGGATAAGATCGTGGCGTCCATCGTCGCACGGTTGGACCGGCAAAAACACCGGCCGGGCTCCGCGGCGATCCTCAAAAACATTCGCAAAGTCATCAAATCGGGAATCAATGGGTTGAATGATAAAGACGCGCCTCGACGTTCTGCTGGTAGATAAGGGGCATTTTGCCAGCCGGGAGGCGGCCCGCCGGGCTGTACTGGCCGGCCAGGTCAAGATTGGCGGCGTCGTTTATGACAAACCGGGCACCGCGGTCGATTGTGATTCCGTCCTGCAAGTCAAACCATCATCGCTGTATGTTTCGCGTGGCGCCGACAAGTTGATTCGCGCGCTCGACACGTTCCAGATCGACGCAACCGGACGAGTAGCACTCGATGCGGGCGCCTCCACCGGAGGCTTTACCGATGTCCTTTTGACGCGCGGCGCGGCCCGCGTGATTGCGGTGGACGTTGGTTATGGTCAGCTCGCCTGGCGGCTGCGCAGCGACCCTCGGGTCGACGTTTTTGAGCGGGTAAACATCCGCCACATGAAGCCCGACGAGTTGCCTGCAGTGCCCGACCTCGTTGTCGCGGACCTGTCATTTATTTCCCTCACAAAGGTGGCGGCCAATCTGCTGATAATGTCCGCGCCGGCTTCTGACTACGTATTTCTGATAAAACCGCAGTTCGAGGCGGGTCGGGGGCAGGTCGGCAAAGGCGGTATAATAAGGGATGCGCAGCGCCACATAGACATCCTGAATGACGTGGCGGCTGCTTTAGCGGAATCGGGATTGGACCTAGCCGGCTTGACTTATTCGCCGATCACCGGAGCGGACGGCAACATCGAATTCCTGGGTTGGTTTAGACGGAAAGGTGAGGTTGCTTCCCCGGTTGCTGCCTCCTCGCCCGCGTGCCGGCAGGCAGGCAATGACGGAACGACGCAATCTCTGATTGAGGACATCGTAAAGGCGGCTCACGCGACGCTGGAGAAGAAGTAGATGCTAACGGACCTGCACATAAAAAACTTTGCCCTCATTGACGAGGCGCACATAAGATTCGAGCCTGGCCTAAACATCATGACCGGTGAGACCGGCGCCGGCAAGACCATTGTTCTGGAAGCGATGAATCTGTTGTTGGGCAAACGGGCCGATCCCGTCTTGATCGGCGTTTACGGGGAGGAAGCCGTAGTCGAGGCGTCTTTAACGGACAAAACGGGGGACATGATTCTGGCGCGCTCCGTGACAACTTCCGGAAAGAACAAATGTTACTTAAACGGGCATCTGGCAAACGTTGCGATGCTCGCTGAACGAGCCGGTGCGATGATTGATTTTCACGGCCAGCACGAGCACCAAGCTTTGTTGCAGGTTGCGGCCCATATTGATTACTTGGACGGGTATGGGGGAGACGAACTTACCGCGCTTCGCGGGAAATATGACTCTGCCTATGCTGAGCTGCGCGACATAGAGAGCCAACTGGACAAGGTTACGTCGGCGGAACGTGACAGGTTGGGCCGTTTAGACCTGACTCGTTTTCAGGTTGACGAAATCGAGCGGGCCGGCTTGGTTCCCGGCGAAGATGCGGTCTTGGAGCAAGAACTGATACTTATGCGGAGCTCGGAGCGGCTCGCCCGCGGCATAACGGCCGCGTTGGCCGCGTTGTCCGGCGAGGATGACACTCCGGGAGGCGCTGCCGCGCTTGACGCCGCCGCCAAAGAGTTAAGCGCGCTGGCGTCAATCGACGATCGTTTGGCAGCAGCAGCGGGACGTCTGGCAGGCTTGTCATTGGAAACGGCTGACGCCGCCGGGGACCTCGCAAGCTACCGGTCGGATATTGTTTTTGATCCCGCGCGGCTGGCTGAAGCCGACGGCCGCTTGGATATGATAAAGAACCTTAAGCGCAAGTACGGCGACAGCATCCCGGCCGTGCTTGAGTTTAGAGATAAAGCTAAACAAGAGCTTGAGTTAATTGAAGATAGCGGCGCCAAACTGAAGTCGCTCGGAGCACGCCTGAAAGAACTGGAAAAAGTTCTACACGACCTGGCTGGTCACCTGAGCGATCTGCGCCACCAGGCGGCGGTTGAACTGGAGAAGACGGTCGAAGACGAGCTGGGTGATCTTAATCTGCCAGGGTGCCGTTTCAAGGTCGGATTCGGAGACACATTGGATCTAACGCCCGCCGGGCGGGACCGCGTTGAGTTTCTGATCAGTCCGAATATTGGGCAGGGGTTAAAGCCGCTGACCAAGATCGCATCCGGCGGGGAAGTGTCACGCATTATGCTGGCCCTTAAAATAGCCTTTATTAAAGCCGATCCGGTCCCCGTTCTTGTGTTCGACGAGATAGATTCCGGCATAGGCGGCGAGACGGCCGCGGCGGTCGGCGCAAAGCTGAAGCTTTTGGCGGGTGCTCACCAAGTTATTTGCATCACCCATCTGCCGCAGATAGCCGCTTACGGCGACGCGCATTTGTACGTCGCCAAAGAGGTGCGGGACAAGATTACCGTGTCCAATGTTAAGACTTTAGACGAAGCCAGCCGCGTTGAGGAACTATCGCGCATGCTGACGGGCGGGGCGTCCACAGCGGAAACCTCTCGTCAGCACGCCCGGGAGTTATTGCAGGCGGCCCGGCAGAGGCCGGCTTAAAAGTATGGACGCGCCTGACGTGCAGGGTCATTTCCGCGTTTGGGGTTTGTATTGGGTGGCTGGGGTTGCGGCTGCGGCCGTGTTGGCGACGGCCGGCTGGCTTGCGTTCTTAGCCGTCGACGCGGTTGCTACCTGGAACTCGATTAAAGGACCGACGGCGCTAGATAGTCCGCGGGGGGCAGCAGGGAACCAGTCGCCTGAACAGCGGGCGGCCAACCTGATTTTGCCTTACGCGACCATCGACCAGCTAAAGATGACCCTGTACTTGCCTAGTGTCTATAAGCACATCCGGGGTATCGGGTACCATGAATCAAGTCATACACGCGCCTATTCGATGAAGCCGAGCGGACGTGTGCTAAAGAACGACAACGCGTGGGATCTGGAAGTCGAGCTAACCAGTACGGCTCCTTTGCCCACGTATAATATAATGGAGTCGCGCGGCGAATACGCCGCCGGAACGACGGTGGCCGACATAGCCATGGATCCCGGTACGCCTGTTCTTCCGCCCATCAGCGGAACGATTACGAAGATCGCGCCCATCGTTATATATAACGAGTACCAAGATATGCAAATAGAGATGCGGCCAGATGGCTACCCGAACGTTGTCGTCGCGTTTCTGCATGTCGATAAGATTCGCGTCAAGGCGGGCGATCACGTTCTTCAAGGCAAAACGCCCATAGGAATCCCGAAAGACTGGCGCGGCATAATTCCGTCTGAGGTTGAGGACTACATCAAGCCGGCCATGCCGCATGTCCATATCCAAGTAAATACGCCGGCGCCGCCAGACCAACCATAATAGCACCGGGAGTATAAAGAGTACGAGACGACATGGGAGTAGGAACTTCGATTTGAAGTATAAGGGAACAGCGAAAGTAGACAAAAAAACAAAGACTCTGGTCAAACGGCTTAAGCCGGGGGACGTGGCGTTTATCGATCACGATGACATCGACCGGGTCACGGCCGAAGCGCTGGTCGAAACGCGTGTCGATGTAGTAGTGAACGCCGGCCGCAGCATTTCGGGTCGGTACGCCAATCTGGGGCCGCTGCTCATTGCCGACGCCGGCATACATCTAATCGATGCCGCGGGGCCGGAATGTATGACCGAGATCAAAGAAGGCGACACGGTCACGATCAACCGCGATGCCGTTATCGTCAACCAGAAAGTAGTTTGCCGCGGCACGATTCTGACGAAAGAAAAGGTCGAAGCGGCGATGGAGGCCGCGAAAGCCAACATGGGCCGCGAGCTCGAACAGTTTGCGCAGAACACGCTGGAATTCATCGAGAAAGAGAAGCATTTCTTCGAGGGCATGGACATGCCCCCGACCACGGTTTCGTTTGCCAAGCGCCATGCCTTGGTGGTCGCGCGAGGGTATGATTACAAAGAAGATTTGAAGGCGTTGCGCGCTTATATCAGTGAATTCAAACCGGTTTTGCTAGGCGTCGACGGCGGCGCGGACGCTCTGCTGGACGCAGGCTATAGACCGGATATCATTATTGGCGACATGGACAGTGTTTCGGAGAAGGCGCTGAATGGCGGCGCCGAAATGATTGTGCACGCATATCCGGATGGGCGGGCGCCGGGCGAGACGCGCCTGAACGCGCTGGGCCGGCAACACCTGATTTTCAAAAGCCCTGGGACTAGTGAAGACATCGCCATGATGCTCGCCTATGAACAAGGCGCGGAACTGATCGTTGCCGTCGGGTCGCACGCCAATATGGTCGAGTTTCTCGACAAGGGACGCAAGGGCATGGCCAGCACATTTTTAGTCCGTTTGCGGATAGGACCGGCGCTGGTTGACGCCAAAGGGGTAAACAAGCTTTACCGAGCCACAGTAAAACCGTCCTATTTGCTGGTGGTTGTGCTGGCTGCCATATTTAGCCTGCTCTTAATCATCCAGGCGTCACCACAGCTGCGCAATCTAGCGCAACTGCTGTTTCTTAAGATAAGACTCTTGTTAGGAATCTAGGAGGATTTATGTTCGATTTTAAATACCACATCGTGTCTCTGGTGGCTGTTTTTCTAGCCTTGGGGATCGGCGTGGTCATGGGCTCAATGACGGCCGAGCGGGGCGTTGTTACGACCCAGGAGAAATCTCTCATCGCGACGATGGAAAAAGACTTCGAGAATTTGCGCGCCACCAACAAGGAGCAGGCAGCGATCATTGCTGCCGACATCGCCTATACCGATGCCAGCTTGCCGCTCCTGGTCAGGGGCAAGCTGACCGGAAAGAGTATCGCTGTCGTGGTCACAGGGGACGTCGAGGCGCCGACGCTTAAGGGTCTCAAGGCGGCGCTGGAAAAAGCCGGCGCGACTCAAGCGTCAGTCACGTACCTGGCGGCGCCGCTTGGATTGGATAATAAGGATATTTTGGCGAAGGTAGCGGCGCTCTTGGGCGTGCCCGGGCAAAGCCAGGCGGTAGTCAACAGCAAGGTGCTGGCCGTTACGGCGCGTGCCATTGTTACGGGTTCAGACGGAGCCGCTCTGACTTCCTTGGCAGACGCCGGCGCCATAAAGACCAGCGGCGTCTATACGTCGCCAGCCAACGGAGTAATCATTATAGGCGGAGCGGAAAACGGGAAATACCTGAAGTTTGCCGAACTGGACGCACCTCTGATAAAAGCGTTCCAAGCCACCGGCCTGTCGCCGGTGGGCGCGGAATCGGCGACCGTTAAGAACTCTTACATCAAGGACTACCAGAGTCTGAATCTAAGTACTGTCGACAACCTTGACGAAGCGGCGGGGCGAGTTTCAGTTATTCTCGTCCTGTCCGGCGAGCCCGGCCACTTCGGCGCCAAGGCGACGGCCGATTCGTTGCTGCCGACGCCAAAAAGTCCTTAGACGGCATGCGAGTCGTCGCCTTAGTTCCGGCCCGCAATGAAGCTGGCAAAGTAGGTCTTACGGTCAGCGCCCTGCGAGAAGCCGGGTCGGCCGATCAGGTCATTGTAATCGACGATAAATCCAACGATTGTACAGCGGCTGAAGCAGCCGCGGCCGGAGCCCAGATTGTTAGCCTCGATAAGAATCTGGGCAAAGGAGGCGCGGTCAACCGCGGGCTGGCGGCGGCAGGCGACTTTGACATTGTTATGTTGATTGACGCCGATGTCGGCGAGACCGCCGCCGAGGCAGCAAAATTACTCGCCCCTGTGCAGGCGGGAGAGGCTGACATGGTTGTCGCTGTTCTGCCGCGTCGGGAGGGAACGGGCGGCTTCGGACTGGCGCTGGGGCTCGCGCGTTGGCTGATTAAACGCCGCGGCGGCTTCGACGCCACAGCGCCGCTCAGCGGACAACGCGCCTTGACCAAAGCGGCCATAGAGGCGGCGGCGCCTCTGGCTACCGACTATGGGTTGGAAACCGCCATGACTATTGACGTCTTGCGTGCCGGTCTGCGGGTTACCGAGGTCCCGGCTGCCTTTACTCATTCTTATACCTATCGTAACGCGGCTGGATTCCGTCATCGAGGCCGCCAGTATTTAGACATTCTTAAAGTGATGTTCCGCTGGCCGCGAGCGGTTAACTATGCTGGGCGCAGGATTCCGACGGCGGTCGGCGCGGTGTTTCTGTTGATACCGGCGGCTTTCATCCTGGCTCGTTTTGCGGGAGCGGTCGGCGCGGCCGGACTCGCCGCCACGCTGGACGGCGCGGGAGACGCCCTACGCCTGGCGGCATACGCGGAACGCGTGGTGGGCAGCCTGGGGTTGCTTGTTGTCGTAACAGGCGTTTTGGGGCTGATTGACGACGTCTTCGGCGGCGGGCAAGCTCGTGGTTTCAAAGGACACGTCACAGCGTTGTTTCGGGGCCGCCTCACAACAGGCTTGATCAAGGCGGCGGGCGGCGGACTAGCCGCTCTGGCGGGGGCCTGGTATATCGCTCTGACGCCGCTTAGCTGGCAGATCATATTCAACGGCTTACTGATAGCGCTGGCAATCAATACCTTTAACCTCTTGGATCTGCGTCCCGGGCGGGCTTTGAAAGGCTTTTTTGTGACGCTGCTCCTATTGCTGCTGATGTCCTCGGGCAGCTGGTTGTGGAGTTCTCCCGCGTTGTGGGCTCTAGTCGCTGTGGCCTTGCTGCTGTTACCGTTTGATATCCGCGCCAAAATGATGCTGGGGGACGCCGGTTCTAATGTCCTAGGGGCGATCATCGGCCTGACAGCTGTCGTTACTCTGCCGGTTTTGCCCAAGGCGATAGTCTTCGCGGTCTTCTTGCTGCTGAATGTAGTCAGCGAACGCTGGTCTTTTTCCCGGATTATCGCGGCGGCAGCTCCCTTGCGCTGGTTTGACGAACTCGGCCGCCCGCGCTAAATAATCCTTACAAACCGGCGCCGGATATCGCTATAATAGAAAAAACCATTTCTCCTGCCTTGCGGCAGGCAGGTTGCCCGCTGGGCATGAAGGGTGATAAGTGGCCAAATTCATTTTCGTAACCGGAGGAGTAGCGTCATCGCTGGGCAAAGGTATCACTGCTGCCTCGCTTGGCTGTCTCCTTAAGACCCGCGGATTAAAGGTCGTAATCCAAAAGATCGATCCCTATCTGAACGTTGACCCTGGGACAATGAATCCGTTCCAGCACGGCGAGGTATTCGTAACCGACGACGGCGCCGAGACGGATCTTGACCTCGGACATTACGAGCGTTTCATTGACGAAAACCTGACCAAGAATCACAACGTCACCGCGGGCCAGGTATATTGGACCGTCTTGAACAAAGAACGGAAGGGCGACTATTTGGGCGGTACGGTTCAGGTCATTCCTCACATCACCAACGAGATTAAGGAACGGATCATCCGTGGTGCGGAAGACAAGACCGTCGACGTTGTAATCACCGAGTTCGGCGGCACGGTCGGCGATATCGAAGGGCTGCCCTTTTTGGAAGCCGCGCGCCAGCTTAAAAAGGATGTTGGCCGCGACAACGTTCTCTATGTTCACGTCAGCCTGGTGCCTTTTATCGAAACGGCGGGCGAGCTGAAGACCAAGCTGACCCAACACAGCGTTAAAGAGCTGCGCGGATTAGGTATTCAGCCCGACATAATCGTCTGCCGGTCGGACCGCGCTTTGACGAGCGACGTTAAACAGAAGATCGCGCTCCTCTGCGATATCGATATCGAGGCTGTGATCAGCGCGGTGGACTCTGAAAACATCTATCAAGTGCCTCTGGCGATGTTTGAGGAAGGCATAGACGATATTGTCGTCAACCGCCTGGGCATTGTGTCGACCGGAGCGGACCTGACCGCCTGGACAACCCTTGTGGACCGCGTCGAACGGATCAACAAAAGCGACCGCCGGGTGAATATCGGCATTGTCGGAAAATATGTAACACTTACGGACGCCTACATGAGCGTCATAGAAGCGCTGCGGCATGGCGGTTTTGAACATGACGTCAAGGTCGACCTGTCGTGGATTGACGCCGACGAGCTGGACATCGCCACGGCGGAGGCAAAGCTGCGCGAAGTCGACGGCATCGTGGTGCCGGGCGGGTTTGGCATCCGGGGTATCGAAGGCAAGATCCAAGGCGCCAAGTTCGCGCGCGAAAACGGCGTGCCTTACCTGGGCTTATGCTTGGGATTGCAGGTTGCTGTCGTTGAATTCGCCAGACACGCCGCCGGCTTGGCCGGCGCCAACAGCATGGAATTCGACCCCGAGACACCTCATCCCGTTATTGACTTCATGGCCGAGCAGAAAGACATCGAGGAAATGGGCGGCACCATGCGTTTGGGCGCCTATCCTTGTGCGATCACGCCGGGAACAAAGGCGGCCGCGGCTTACGGCGCCGAGCGGATCGAGGAACGGCACCGCCATCGTTATGAGGTGAATAACGCTTATAGGGACCGTCTGGCGGCAGCCGGAATGGTTTTTTCCGGTGTCAATCCAGACCGCGACCTGGTTGAGATAATCGAGCTTGCCAACCATCCCTTCTTCATGGCCAGCCAATTCCATCCCGAATTCAAGTCACGCCCGACGCGGGCCCACCCATTGTTCAGAGACTTCATCGGCGCCGCCAAGCAGAAGAAAGAAGCATGAGTGAAACGGGCCGCCTCCTAAGGACATTCTTGGACCTGGCCGCCCTGGACAGCCCCTCATATCATGAGCGGGCTGCGGCCGATTACGTTATCAGGACACTGACGGAGGCCGGAATATCCGTAACGGAAGACCAGGCGGCCGTCTCTATCGATGGCGATACGGGAAACCTGATTGCCCGGCTGCCCGGAAATACTCAAGATAACCCCATCCTTTTCTCCGCCCATCTGGATACTGTCGAGCCTGGCCGCGGCATTGAGCCGGTGGTGCGCGACGACTATATTGTCAGCGCCGGCCCAACGGTCCTTGGCGCCGACGACAAGGCTGGCGTCGCGGTCATCGTCGAAATGTTACTGCGTCTGACTGAGTCTGATTTGCCGCATGGCCCAATCACGGCGATATTCACGGTTGCCGAAGAGGTTGGATTGATTGGCGCGCAAGCGCTGGACTACTCCGATTGGCAAGCCGACTTTGGCTTCGTTTTTGACGAAGGCGGGCCGGTTGGCCGGATCACATCGCAAGCGCCATATCAGGACCATTTTGGCTGCAAATTCACCGGGCGCGCGGCCCACGCCGGACTTGAGCCCGAAGCAGGGCGAAGCGCGATCGCCGCAGCCGCCGCGGCCCTAACAAATATGAGGTTAGGCCGTCTGGACGACGAAACGACCGCTAATATCGGGGTCATAAAAGGCGGAACCGCAAGCAACGTAGTGCCCGCTGAGGCTGAAATCTCCGGGGAGGCCCGCAGCCACTCCGTTGCGAAGCTCGCGGCTCAGGTTGAGCACATGAGCGAGGCGTGCGCCGAGGCGGCGAAAGCCACCGGTGTCGCCCATGAGATTACCGTGCGCCGCTTGTACGAGGGGTTCGACCTTGCGGCGGGACATGCAGCGGTGGCGCGCGCGAGCGCGGCGGTACTGGCGGCCGGTTACAAACCGGTGATTGGAAAGAGCGGAGGCGGCAGCGATACCAACATTTTTAACGCGCACGGGATAGCGGCCGTAAATATCGGCGTCGGCTACGAAAAGGTGCATACACCTGACGAGAGATTGCCGGTGCGGGCGTTAAATGACGCGCTTAACGTCGCTTTGCGGTTAGCGGCGGGCGAGGCGCGATGAACATCACGGCGAAAAACAAAGCCAAGATGATTTTGACAGCGGTCGTCATCCTCCTGTTCGCCGGCTTCTTTTACGGGGGTTATCGCATCGGTTTGAACCAGGCGGTGACCACGTTTCCGGAGCCGGAAGAGGTGTGGGCCAAGGAGCCAAGCATACGCATTGACGGCGCGACTACGCCGTCTGTGGTGCGGTTGACGGATGGCACGTGGCGCATTTACTACGCGGTAAAAGAAGGCATTGTCAGCGCCCTGAGCCAAGATGGCGTCCAGTGGGTTAAAGATGAGGGCGTCCGTCTGGAAAACGAGAGTCACAGCGCCAATCAAGCGCGCGTCAGCGGTCCCACAGTGTTCACGCTCAAGGACGGCGGTTTTCGCATGCTTTACGAGGGCAGCGATGCCAAACAGAGCAGTTTTGTCATCCTCAGCGCCGTCAGCACGGATGGATTGGCTTGGAAGCGAGAGAAGGGTGTCCGGCTCACGGACAAGAACCGGTTTGACCAAGACATCGCTGCCTCTCCCAATGTCGTGCGAGCGGTAGGGGGAGAATTATTTTGTTACTTCGGCGACGGCAACACCATAAAGGTTGCCACATCCAAAGACCAGGGAGTTACTTGGTTCAAGCGGTCGCTCAGCGGCTTACCGCAGGCCAGCGTCGACCCGAGCGTCATAATCATGCCCGACGGCGTGTGGAGGATGTATTTTGCCGCCAGCCAGTCCACGGACCGCCTGCTCAACAGCCGAATATTGAGCGCTCGGAGCACGAACGGACTCGACTGGAGCGTGGAAAACGGCGCGCGCATCATCGCCGACAAGAAAGCGACACAGGTATTGGACCCCGACGTGATCATGGTAAGCCTGGGTAAGATGCGTCTTTACTACGTTCAGCTGGACAAGGGCGTGATTGACGGTAAAGGCGTAAACGCGCCGGTCCTCTCCATCAGAAGCGCTGTTCTGGAGCTAAAATAGATGGCATCATATAGGACGGGCAAAGTTACTAAGATTATTGAAACCCAGCCTGATCTGGTTAGGCTGCACGTAGACATTAATGGCACCGAAGGACGCGCAATCGCCTATACGGGCCTTATCGGAAAAGTCGCGGTCGGCGACGCCATCATTATCAATACTACGGCCGGTGAGCTTGGACTAGGCAGCGGCGGCTGGGATATCGTCGTTTGGAACTTGGAGACGGCGCAACTAGACCTGGCCAACCCCGGCCACATCATGAAACTCAGATACACGCCGTTGCAGTTCAACGTATTGGCCGTTGAAGAGGCGGCCAGCCCGGACGCTGCCAGTGTCGCCGGCCCGGTAGACTTGGGCGGGCTGCCCGTTATCGCCGGCACGATCCTCAGTCAACTGGCGCCCGCTGCCGCAGTCCTGAACCGGGCGAGCGGCGGCCAAGCCAAAGTCGCCTTCATTATGACCGACCGGGCGAGCTTACCTTTGGCTTTGAGTGATCAAGTAAGGGAGCTGAAGGCCAAGAAGTTGATTGATACGACCATCACAATCGGGCAGGCGTTCGGCGGAGATATGGAGGCGGTCAACCTGTTTAGCGGACTCGCAGCGGCTAAGACGGTCGCAGGCGCGGACGCGGTCATTGTAACGATGGGCGTGGGCGTTGTCGGGACCGATTCGTTCCTGGGTTTCTCCGGCATTGAGCAGGGCGAGATAGTTAACGCGGTCGCGGCTATGGGCGGACGGCCGATTGCGATTCCGAGGATCATGTTCGGAGACGCCCGGCCGCGCCATCAGGGTCTTAGCGCCCAGACTGTGGCCGCGCTCGGCTTGGCCGCTCTGGAGATGTGCGACATCGCCGTTCCTCGGATGGATACCGATAAGATGACAAACGTCATGGAGGCCTTAGAAACGTCGGGGTTGGCGGCTAAACATCGGGTCCGCGTGGTCTCGGCCGACGAGACGGCGGAGGCCCTGAATGAGTTTGACCTGGCCCCGACCACAATGGGCCGCGACTTTGCGGCCGAACCGGAATTCTTCCGGGCCGCGGGAGCAGCCGGTTATCTGGCGGCCCAGATCGTTAAGGCGAAGCACTCGTGAAACGCTATGAAACCACAGGCAGCCGCATCGTTTACAAAGGGTCGATACTGACCCTGCGCGTCGATGACGTACGGACGCCGTCAGGCCGAATGGTTGAAAGAGAAGTAGTCACGCACGGCGGAGCGGTTGGGATAATCCCGCTGACCGACAAGGGCGATATCATAATGGTTAACCAGTACCGGCACGCCGTCGCGGCCAATCTTAAAGAGATTCCGGCCGGGAAGCTCGACCCGGGCGAGACACCGGCAGAATGCGCCGCGCGCGAACTTATTGAAGAAACTGGCTTCGCGGCCGGCCGCTTGGCTCATTTAACTACTTTTTTTACGACACCCGGCTACAGTAACGAGATATTTCATCTGTTTGTTGCGGACAAGCTAACGCCCCAGTCGTCCGAGCTTACTGAAGAGGAAATAGAGAGCATCGAATCTTTAAGCCTGTCGGAAGCGGTCCGTCAGATAGAGGTAGGCATCATTAAGGACGGCAAGACTGTCGCCGCCGTCGGCCTGGCTAAGATCTGGCTGGAGTCCGGCGGCCATGGCTCGGCCTAGATGAATGATCAGGCGGCTCCGCCTGTCCCCGCTGCGCTAACCGACAGGGTCAGAGAATATCTGAGCTATCTCGGGGTCGAGCGAGGCCTATCCGGTAACACTATCGCCGCCTACACTCGCGACCTAACCAGATTTACCGCTTGGCTGGTCGGCCGCGGTATTGTTGACTTCAAAGACGCGACGTCCGCAGATTGCCTGGGATTTTCGGCCGCTCTGGCCGAAGGCGTCTTTACGACCGACGGCCGTCAATTGGCGCTGACGTCGGTGGGGCGCGCCCAAGCCGCCTTGCGCGGATTGTTCAAGTTTCTCGTGCGAGAAGGATATCAGGAAAACGACCCGATGAGCAGGGTTTTAAACGTAAAACCGGGCCGGCGGTTGCCGAAAGCGATTTCGATTGACGACGTTGCCGCTATTCTCGACGGGGTTTTTGCCCCTGACGCCTCCGGTCGCCGCGATAAAGCCATCCTTGAGCTAATGTACGCGGCGGGTTTGCGGATATCGGAAGCTGCCGGCGTCACCATGGGCGATATCGATCTGGAGGATGGCTTCGTGCGCGTCATCGGCAAAGGGTCAAAAGAGCGTCTCATTCCCATAGGGGGCGGCGCGGTGCGGGCCATCGGCTCGTACCTGGCTGATGGCCGCGGCTTGTTGATCAAACAGGTACGCGATGACCACTTGTTTCTCAACGCGCGAGGCAGAGGACTGTCGCGGCAGTCGATCTGGAATATCGTCAAACGTTATTCGGCAGCGGCCGGCGTCAACGGGGTAACCCCGCATACTCTGCGTCACAGCTTCGCTACTCACATGCTAAAAGGGGGAGCCGACCTGAGGGCCGTTCAGGACATGCTCGGACACGTCTCCATATCAACGACACAAATCTACACACACGTGGCCAAGGACCATCTGAAAGAGGAATATTTAAGCACGCACCCCCGAGCGAATAGGTAGGATTATGAGGACATGAATAAAGGAACCGCAATCAAACGCATATTCATATTGGTTTTCGATAGTCTGGGCGTTGGCGCGCTGCCGGACGCGGCGGCCTACGGTGACGCTGGAGCAAATACGCTCGGCCACGTCGCAGAGGCAGCCGGTGGGTTAGCACTGCCGACGCTCCAGTCGCTTGGAATTGGCAATATTATATACATAGAGGGTGTTCCACCAGCTGATAAACCGCTTGGCGGATATGGCCGCCTAACAGAAATTAGTCACGGCAAGGACACGACGGTCGGTTTGTGGGAGATGATGGGCGTCGTGACGGCAACTCCGTTCCCGGTATTTCCGCAGGGATTTCCGCCCGATGTCGTGGATCGATTCGTCGCGGCCACGCGGTGCGGGGGCGTTTTGGGAAATAAAGCCGCCAGCGGCACGGACATCATCGACGAGCTGGGAGCGGAGCACATGCGGACGGGCCGGCCGATCGTCTATACGTCGGGAGACAGCGTCTGGCAGATTGCGGCGCATGAATCGGTCGTGCCGGTTGAGCACTTGTACGAAATGTGTTTGGCGGCGCGCGGCATATTAACCGGCGCTTTGGGAGTCGACCGAGTTATCGCGCGGCCGTTTATCGGACAGGCCGGCTCTTTTGTCCGAACCGAACGGCGGAAAGATTTCGGTCTGGCGCCTGACGCTAAGATGACGCTAGACTACGCGGCAACGGCCGGAGTGGACGTTATCGGCATTGGCAAAGTGAGTGACGTATTCAGCGGACGCGGCATAACGAAGTCGGTCAAAACAAAGGACAACGGCGCGGCGCTCGCGGAAACGACCCGGCTGGCTGAAAGGGGCGGCCGGGGGATAGTGTTCACCATCCTGGGTGATTTTGACACGCTCTGGGGTCACCGCAACGACGTTGCGGGCTATTCTAAAGGTTTAGTTGAGGCTGATAAGAAACTTGGACGCCTGCTGGCCGCCCTCACGAATGATGATGTTCTAATGATTGTCGCTGATCACGGGTGTGACCCAACGCTACCAGGTACAGATCACACCAGGGAATATGTACCTCTCCTTGTTTACGGCAAAAGTTTAAAGAGTGGCGTCGCGCTCGGCACTCGAACCTCGATGTCAGATGTAGGGAAGACAGTCGCCGACCTTTTGGGCTTCGGCGCCCCGGTCCCCGGTATATCATTTTCCAACGATATTCTAGAGTCACAACGTAGCGCTCGCTAAAAATCATAAAGTAGCCTAGATGATGAAATAGACATAAAGCCTATTGTCCAATTAATTGGACAATAGAGTGTTTAGGAGACGGGAGGCATTAATATGCCGTCGGAGATTGCTAAATTAGTTACTGATTATGTGCGCGGCGACGTTACCGACGCGGTTATGACGGCTTGGTTGCGCCAAGCTTGCGCCAAAGGGCTGTCTTACGAGGAGACGCGTGAGCTGACTCAGGCAATGGTCGCGTCGGGCGAGACAGTCGACCTGAGCGGTATCCCAGGTTTCAAGGCGGATAAGCACTCGACCGGTGGCGTGGGTGACAAGACCACGTTGATCGTCGCCCCTTTGGCGGCCGCTTGCGGGGTCAAGATTGCGAAGATGAGCGGGCGGGCGCTGGGGCACACGGGCGGAACGCTCGACAAACTGGAGGCGATTCCCGGGTTCCGCGTCGACCTTTCGCGACAGGAGTTCATCGATCAGGTCAACGAAATCGGTGTCGCGATTGTCAGCCAAAGTGGCAAACTTGTTCCAGCCGACCAGAAAATATACGCCTTGAGGGATAAGACGGATACTGTGGCCAGCCTGCCTTTGATTGCATCTAGCGTAATGTGTAAAAAGATCGCGGCCGGCGCCGAATACGTTGTTCTTGACATTAAAGCCGGAAACGGCGCCTTTATGCCGGATACGATCTCGGCGCGCCGCTTAGCCGACGTCTGCATTCGCCTCGGTCGCGACTCCGGCCTAGCGGTAACGGCACTGATCACCGACATGGATCAGCCGCTTGGCTTGGCCATCGGCAACAGGCTAGAGGTGCAAGAAGCTATAGCAGTGCTGGCCGGGCAAGGTCCTCCTGACGTAATCGAACTTTCTTCAGCTATTGTCGCTTTGATGGTCGCCCGCGCCGGCCTGGCCCCGTCCGTTACAAAAGCTCGGCGGTTGGTTGACGAGATGCTGGCGACCGGAGCCGGCTTGCGTAAGTTCGGAGAATTGATCACGGCGCAAGGGGGCGACGCTCGCGTCATAGATGACCCCGATAGCCTGATCAGCGCACCCGGACGCGCGTCGGTGCGAGCCGAAACCACAGGTTTTGTGAACGAGTTCGCCACGGCCAAGATCGGTAGCCTGGCCAAGGAAGCAGACGGTTTTTTGTTGCATACCAAAATCGCTGCGCCGGTCGCGCCGGGTCTTGTTCTGGCCGAGGTGTTTGCGGCCACTGACGTTCTTGCTGAAGCCGTTGCTGCCAGGCTGACGCCCTTGATCTCTATCGGCCCGCGGCGCCCGCGGCGGCGCCCCTTGGTGCTGGACAGGGCCGGCACAGCTCCGTGATAAACTAATGAGATGAATATTGCGTCTCGAATCAACGAATTATTACCCTCGGAGACCAGAGAATTATTGTCCCTAATCGGGTCGTTAGCTGACCGCGAAGGCCGGGAGGTCTTTTTGGTCGGCGGAATGGTCCGCGATATCATCATGGGCCGCGGTACAGTCGACGTAGACGTCGTAGTCAATGGCGACGGTCCCTCATTCGCTGCGTCTCTGGCGGCCCTAACGGGTGGTTCGATTGTCTTGCACGACCGTTTTGGCACATCTGTCCTTATCTTGCCCGATAAGCGCCGGGTGGACGTGGCAACGGCGCGCACCGAGACCTATAACGCCGCCGCGGCTCTGCCTGACGTCTCGTTCACCGTTATCGACTATGACCTGAAACGGAGAGATTTCAGCATCAATGCCGTCGCGGTCGCCCTGGGCAGCGCTGAGTTTGGCGAGGTTCTGGACCCATTCAACGGTCAAGCTGATATCGCCGCTGGCGTGATCCGTGTCTTGCACGAGGGCAGCTTCGTTGACGACCCAACCCGTATCTTCCGCGCCGCCCGATTTGAACAGCGTTTTCAGTTCCACTTAGACGAGGAAACCGAGAGACTTTTGCGGGCAGCCGTACGGGCCGGATTGCTTAACCATGTCTCCGGCGCGCGGGTCCGTAACGAAGTCATGGCGATATTCGAAGAGCGTGAGCCGGCTACGACGGTAAAGCGTCTGCAGGATTTCGGCGTTTGGAACGCATTGGTCCCTGGCCTTGACGCAAATGTAACGGCGGCGACAATCGTGGCCGCGATCACAATGGCGGGAAAGGAACTGTCGCCCAGCCTAAAACCCGATTGGCGCACGTTCAACGCATATCTGATGGGCCTGGCCACGGACGCGTCAGAGGCGGCCGCGCGAGATTTGACGGAGCGCCTGGGATTGTCGCATCATAGCCGGCGCGCTGTCACACGGGCCGTGGCCGGCCGATCGCTGGTCTTGTCTGAACTGGCAAATGAGCCTCAACCCAGCGTGCTGCGGCAAACTCTGGCCGGCTATAGCGACGCCGCCCTGGTATTCTTCTATGCGGCAGGAGACGCCGCGGTCCGTGCCAGCATAGAACGGTTTCTTGCCGGGCGCCGAATAAAACCCTTGATCACCGGCCGCGATCTCACTCGCCAGGGTTACTTGCCCAGCGCCGTTTTCAGCGATGTGCTGGAGAGCGTTATGGCGGCTCAGCTGGACGGAATTGTAAAGACCGTCGCCGAAGCCAACGAGCTGGCTCGCCAACTGTTAGATGCCGCAAATCAAATAGCCGTATCGGGAGATAAATGAACCTAACCAGCTTCACGGATATTGCCATTAAGATTTTGGTCTTACTAATAGCGGTAGTTGTCCACGAATATTCACACGGCCGGATGGCGGCCGCGATGGGTGACACTACCGCGCGGCGCGCTGGGCGGCTGACCTTGAATCCGCTGCCGCACTTGGATCCGTTCTATTCGGTAATCTTGCCCTTGTTTTTGATCGTCAGCGGGTCCCCGGTCTTGTTTGCCGCCGCCAAACCCGTGCCGATCAACCCGCTGATGTTCCGGCACCGCCGCAGCGGGCTGTTCTGGGTCGGTCTGGCGGGCCCCGCCTCCAACCTCGTGATGGCCTTCATTGCCGGGGCGATGCTGGCCGGAGCTTGGTCCTGGGCGCCCGTGATCGCGGTGACGTTTTTGGGGCGTTTTGTAACCATCAACTGCCTATTGGCGGTGTTTAACTTAATACCCCTGCCGCCTCTGGACGGGAGCCGTCTGGCCGAAGCCATCATGCCCCGCGAATGGGTACGCGGGTATACAGCCATCGAGCCATTCGGCATTTTCATTATTTTCGGCCTGTTTTTCCTGGTGCCGGGTTTTTTTGAAGCCATCATTCTACCCGCGGTCAACTTCCTGGCGACCCTGTTTACGGCCTGGCCCCAGGCGTTGGCCAAGTTTTTGGGGTTCTAAGATATGCTTAAGCGCGTGCGGCAGTTCATCAGGGGGATGTTTGCCAGCCTATCCGAAAACGACTATACTTTCATAGCGGATTACCTGACCAAACCCGAATTTGCGTTGTTTAGAACAATGTCGCGTTACGATCAGAAACACGCCTTGAATGTAGCCGGGTATTTGGCGGAGAACGGCGCCGGAACACCTTTAGTTCGCGCGGGTCTGCTGCACGACATCGGCAAGGCGGAATGTCCCGAATTAACTCTCGTCCGCCGGAGCGTCGCCGTATTTCTGGAATGGCAGGCGCCCCAAGAGGCCGTCGTTCTGGCCGAAAGAGGCCGTGGAAAGTTAGCCCGAGCGATGGCCGTCCACCGCGATCATCCGGCGTTGGGCGCGGCTCGACTCGAGACGATGAACGTCGACGCCTATATCGTGACGCTGGTCCGGTGGCATCAAAACGGGGAAGCGTCCGCGGAAGCGGCGGCCGATCTGGAACGCTTGCGCGCCGCCGACGAACTCTTCTAGGGGGATAGTTGAAGGATACGAAAAGGCTTTTGACAGGCTATCGGCCGACCGGCCGGATGCATCTTGGCCACTACGAAGGCAACTTGAAAAATATGTTGGCGGCCCAGGAGGAGCACGAGTGTTTCTTCTTTATCGCCGACTGGCACGCCTTGACGACGAAATACAAGGACGTATCGTCACTTAAGCGGGATACCGTCGACATGGTCATCGATTGGCTGGCGATGGGTCTTGACCCCACTAAATGCAGCATCTACCGCCAGTCTGACTTGCCAGAGATAGCCGAGTTCAACCTGTATTTATCGATGATTACGCCATTGGGTTGGCTAGAGCGTAACACCACCTATAAAGACCAGCTGCGCGAGCTGGGAGCGCGGCTAGTCGCGACTTACGGTTTTCTGGGATACCCGGTTCTGCAGGCGGCTGACATCCTGATAATGCACGCCGATCTGGTTCCGGTCGGTGAGGATCAACTGCCGCATCTAGAGCTGGCACGAGAGATCGCCCGCCGTTTCAATCATTACTACGGCGCCTACCTCAAAGAGCCGCAGGCGGTTCTGTCGGCCTCTCCCAAGGTTCCCGGTTTGGACGGCCGCAAGATGAGCAAGAGTTACGACAACGCGATCTTCTTAAGCGACGAACCGGACGCGATAACAAAAAAAGTTCGCATGATGGTGACCGACGCGGCGCGCGTACGTGCCAACGATCCTGGCCACCCAGAAGTCTGCAGTGTTTTCGCGGCTCAAAAGATATTTAATATCGATGCGGCGGCCGAGATCGAACCGGCTTGCCGGGCCGGCGAGGTAGGTTGCAGCGCCTGCAAGACTCGTCTGGCGGAGCGGCTGAGCGATACGCTGGCGCCGTTTAGGGAGAAGCGGGCCGAGATTCTGCGCGACCCTAGTGTTGTTAGCGATGTGCTGAGTAGCGGTCTGGCCAAGGCGAAACCTGTTGCCGAAACGACGCTGGCTGAAGTAAGAGAAAGATTGAATATAGGTTGAGTGCACGATTGCCGAAAGGTTTCTAATGGCTGACCTGGCTTATCAGATTGAACTGGAAGTCTACGAAGGTCCCTTCGACCTGTTGCTCGAACTTATTCTCAAGCAGGAAGTAGACATCTACGAGGTGCCGATTGCGGCTATCACCGATGGCTACCTGAAGTACGTCACCAAAATGCCGGAGCTCAATTTGGACGTTACCAGCGAATTCCTCGTCATCGCGGCGACTTTGCTGGAATTGAAATCGTACGCGCTCCTGCCTGTCGACGAGGCCGAAGAGATCGCTGTCATTCGCGGCGAGATGGAAACGCGAGACAGCTTAATTGAACACCTGATCGACTATATGACGTTTCAAGGTGTGACCGTTGATCTAGCCGGTAAGGTGGAAGCGCAAAGTTATCGTTACCCGCGCATCGCCCAACCGGAAGAGGATTTCGCCGACTTGGCGCCTGACTTTCTGGCCGGCATCCGGTTGACGGATCTGTCGAGCCTGGCCCAGGAGTTGTTGGGGACCAAGCCGATGCTGATGGTCGACACGTCGCATATGGCCTTATACAACGTGTCCATTTCGGAGAAAGCACATGACATGGTCGAGCTGCTTAAGGTCAAGCCGAGCGGTTCGTTCCGGGAGTTGTGCGAGACGGCGGAAACCAAGATAGAGAAGATAGTGGTTTTTCTCGCGCTGCTGGAGCTATTCAAGCGGGGAGTCGTCGGCGTAAGTCAGGCGCGCGTCTTCGGCGACATCAGGGTGAAACTGGTGGACGAGACAATGATCAATTGGAACAAATGGAACGAAGAATGAGCGGGGGCCAAATGGAACTGAAATCGATATTAGAGTCACTGCTTTTTGTCACGGACGAGCCGCTCGCCGCCAAAAAGCTGGCGGAGCTAACGGGCCGCACAGAGAACGACGTCAAAGAGGCGTTGGCAGAGCTCAAGGAAGACTTAGTCAGCCAGGGGCGGGGGATTCGTCTGAAGGCGATCGCCGGAGGCTACCGGCTATTTACGGATACTAAGAATCGCGTCTATGTCGAGAAGTTGGTGTTGTCGTCCGACTTTCGCCGGCTGACCCAAGCCGGACTGGAAACGCTGGCCATCGTCGCCTATCGTCAACCGATAACGCGCGGCGAGATTGCCGGCATCAGAGGTGTCAGCGTCGATTCGGTTTTGGCCAATCTGATTGCGAAGGGCCTGGTTAAAGAGGTGGGCAAGGAGGATGTTCCCGGTCATCCAACCCTCTACGGAACCACGGAACGTTTTCTGGAAAGTTTTGGTTTGGAGGGATTGAATGAACTTCCCGAGCTGGAAGGCTTCGAGCCGGACGAAGAGACGCAGCGAAAAATAAGGTTCCGCCTGGCCGGAGCGGCGCCCGAAACGGGGTCTGATTCCGCGGAGGGGTCTGACCCCAAGCCAGACTCCTCATCCGAAACTGTCGCGGCACCGTAAATATGCCGACATTCGGACTAGAGGAAGAAGTCTTTGTCGTCGAGCCCGAAAAGCCGTCTTTAAAGTCGCTCTATTATCTCTCGAAGTTGCTGTGGCGAAATCCGCGCCGGCACTACCGTTTGACGGCGTCGAACTTTAGCCGGGGGCCGGACGTCAGGCAGGCCTTGATGAGCGGGGTTGAGGTGGCGACAGAGGTCCACGACAATCCGGTGAGTCTGGTTGACGACCTTAAGGAACGTCGCGGCGAGCTGGCGTCGGTGTCCGAGGGCTTGATCGCGCCGATCGGGCACCTGATCAACCTCAGCACGCCGTCCAACGTTTGCGCCCTCCAGCTGCACGTGGGCGGGGTTCCTGACATCGAAATGGTCTATAACAACCTGGCTTATTTTCTGCCGATCCTGACGCTTATCACGATCAACGCGCCTTACGCGGGGGGCAGTTACTATGGTCAATCATTCCGGCTGGCGCACGGCTATTCCATCGGGCCGCTGCGCGCCGACGCGACTGACCGCTTTCAAGACCTGATCATTACGAAACGGCTAGGAACAGTCGAGCTACGGGCATTCGATCCTTGTTGGGACTTGGAGCGCGTGCGGGTTTTGGCCGGTGCGGTGGCGGCGATCGCCGGACTGGAAAGACCGCTGGCCTTCGACCGCGGCGGGTACAATGACGGACGGGTCGCCCTCGCCGAGAGAGGGTTCGTTCCAGCGTTACGTCCTTTGTATAATGAGTTGAGCGCGATTGCCGACGTTCCCGAGGCAATGTTGATTCGGACGGCGTCGGACGAGGTCAGAGAGTTTTACGAGGCACACGGCACGGTTGAGACTTACAGCGCCCTTGATAACGGCTACCGAAACGGCGTCTTCGCGTCCGGTCCGGTACCTGAGAACAAAGCGGCATTACTGAAATCAATGGCCGGTTTGGTGGGCTACTACGTTCCCAAGTTCCCGTACGTAACGTGGAAGTACCTGAAAGAAAAGTAAATGCAAAAACCAAGAGCATAGAGATTATTAGGAGTATAGAGAGTATGAAAACCAAATGAAAACAACCACCATAATCCCCATAATCCTTATACTCTTCATAATCCTGCTTACCGTTCTATACCTGCTCAACCGATTTGTGTGGTTCTACCGCGATCCCGAGCGGCGCGCCGACGCGACTGGCCGCGTTGTCATCAGCCCCGCCGACGGTCAGGTCGTCTATATCAAGAAGTTCGTCGACGGCGCTGTAACCAGCGAGAAACTCGGCCGGCAAATCAAGCTGGATGAGCTGACCGACCTTAAACTGCCGGAACACAGAGAGGGCTGGATAATCGGCATCTATATGTCGCCATTCGACGTCCATTTTAACTACGCGCCAATGCCGGGCAAGGTCAAGTCGATTGTCTACACTAAAGCCAGCGCGAATCTGCCGATGGTGGATCTGTGGGAGT
>JAHEXW010000008.1 GCA_023251915.1 Actinomycetes bacterium | reverse complement strand
CAACGTCGGCTATCGCATCGGTCTTCATATGAAAGAATTTGAAAGCCAGATTCCGGTTATCATCGTCGGTGGTCAGGCGCATGATTTCTACGGTGAGTATATGGCTGGCGGCGTGCAGATACTACTGGGGCTAAACTCAAAAAAAGGTGAGAACATCGCGGGACATTTTACCGGGACGGGCATGCATGGCGGTGTCATATATCTGCGCGGCGGTTTCGAAGAGCATACATTAGCCAAGGAGGCGGCCATAACGCCGATGGAAGACGCGGATTATAAGCTGATTAGGAAACATCTCAAGAGCTACTGCAAAGACTTCGATCTTGATCTCGAGAAGATCATGGAGCGTGACTTTACAAAGTTGGCTCCTCCTTCAGCCCGCCCGTACGGCGGCTACTACGCCTACTAGCATTTCCCAAGATGGCTTGCCGGCCGCCTTGCCTATTTCTTCGCCCTGCTCATTGTGGTTAAATAGGTTTAAGGAACGAACCTCTCAGGAAACTACCTACTAGACGGAGTAACAAAATGACAGCTAAGGAGAGAGAACAAGGCGCGGCGCTTTCCCAAACGTCCCTTGACGCCGTGTCGCATCTTTGGCCCGTGCTGGAAAGTGCCTCGATCGGTATCGCGCTTCTGGACGGCAAATTCCGCTTTGTCGAAATCAACAAAAAACTGGCGCACATGAATGGTGTGTCCCGCAGAAAACATCTTGGCCGCACGGTCGAAGAGGTTTTACCCGAGCTCTGGCCGAACGTTAAGTTTTTCCTGGAAGATGTGTTGGCGACGGGCCAGCCGGTGGAGAGCATCGAGATATCCGGGGAAGTTCCGCAGGCGCCAGGCGAGAAACATGTCTGGCTTGCTAGCTACTACCCGACGCGCGACGACAGCGGCGCCATCGACGGTCTCGCGCTCGTCGTGGTTGAAATTACCGACCGTAAAAACGCCGAAACCGCCCTGGCGGCCAGCGAACAACGTTTCCGCGGCCTGTTTGAGAACATGCTGGAGGGTTTTGCTTATTGCGAAGCGATCTACGGGCTTGGCGGCGACCTTGTCGATTGGACCTATCTTGACGTTAATATGTCATTTGAGCGCTTGACCGGTTTGACCGGCGTCGTTGGTCGAAAAGTCTCAAAAGTCCTGCCCGGTCTGAGAAAAGAAAATCCCGACCTGTTTGGGATTTACGGTTCCGTGGCAATTACGGGGAAAGCGGAGGAATTCGAAACGTGGCTCCCGGCGCTGGAAAAGTGGTTTCACGTTTCTGTCTTCGGTCCGGCAAAGAACCATTTTGTTGCGGTTTTCGAGGATATAACAGAACGGAAACGCGGCGAAGAAGCCCTGCTGGCCAGCGAAAAGCGCCTGCAGGCGATCATAGACGCCGCGCCGTTCGGGGCGCATCTCTACCACCTGGAAGCAGACGACAGATTGATATATGTTGCGGGTAACGAATCGGCGGACCGTATCCTCGGAATAGACTGCGACCAGTTCATCGGCATGACGTTGGAAGAAGCGTTTCCCGGCAATGTCGGTACCGAGTTGCCTGATATGTATAAGCGAGCCGCTCGGACCGGAGAGCCTTATTCCACTTTTCAGACTAACTACGACGCCAGCGGCATTAGCGGGATCTTCGAAGTTCATGCCGTGCAGACAGCTCCGAACCAAATGGTTGCATTTTTTCGGGACGTCACAGAGGCACAGCGAGCCGAAAATGCGCTAAAGGAATCAGAAGAGAGATATCGCGGCATCTTCGACCACGCCAACGAGGGCATCGTCCGCACAAATTTTAAGGGGAAGTTGATCACTCTCAACAGACGCTTTGCCGAGATTATGGGTTACACGTCTCCCGAGCAGCTGACTAACGAGATCGAAAACTTCAAGAGCTTATACCTGGACTTAGGTGATAGGGGCGCGCTGCTTAAGGATCTGCGCGAGCTCGGTGCAATTACCGACCATGAGTTGCAGCTAAAGCAACGCGACGGTTCAGCGATTTGGGTCTCGGTCAACATTTCTACAACGACAGACCCCCAGACCGGCGAGAAGTTTCTTGACGGTTTGGTAGTCGATATAGCGCAACGCAAGGCGGCGGAGGACAAGTTGCGCAAAAGTCACCGCAATCTTGAGGAGTCGTTGCTGGGTCTGGTGTCGACGTTGGCGATGACCGTTGAGACCAGGGATCCTTACACCGCCGAACACCAGCGCCGGGTGACGGAGCTGGCGGTGGCTATTGCCAATGAGGCCAAATTCTCAGACCGCGATATCGCCAGTCTGCAAATGGCGGCGACCATTCATGACGTTGGCAAGATATTCGTACCGGCCGAGACACTTAACAAACCGGGCAAGGTGAGCGACGTCGAATTCGAGCTGATCAAGACGCATGCGGCTGCCGGCTACAACATCATAAAAGACGTTAAGTTCGATCAACCGATCGCTGAGATCATTCATCAACACCATGAGCGAATGGACGGCTCCGGCTACCCGGACGGACTAAAAGGTGACAAGATTCACGCCCGCGCGAGAATCGTCGCGATTGCTGACGTTGTCGAAGCGATGAGTTCGCACCGCCCGTATCGCCCGGCGCTTGGGATAGAAGCGGCCTTGGAAGAGATCGAGAAGAACAGCGGAAACCTATACGACCCCACGTACGCTGCGATTTGCCTCAAGCTGTTTCGGCAAAAGCACTTCGAGTTCAAGTAAACCACCTCTTGTTCTGCTACACTTCTTGACGTGAACTCCAAAAGAAAGAAACTCATTGCCATAGACGGTAACAGCCTGTTATACAGGGCATTCTTTGCTTTGCCGGTTTCAATAGCCACGCGAGACGGCCAGCCGACAAACGCCGTATACGGTTTTGCCACGATGCTTTTAAAGCTGCTGAAGGAAGAGCGGCCGGACGCCGTCGCGGTGGCTTGGGATCGTGCCGCTCCAACGTTTAGGCACAAAGCATTCGAGGCCTACAAGGCGAATCGTTCCGAGATGCCGCCCGAACTTCCGGCTCAATTCCCGTTGGCCAAGGAGATGTTGGCGGCGATGGGTATTCGCGGGTTCGAGCTGGATGGCTACGAGGCCGATGACATCCTGGCCAAGATGGCCCGGGAAGCGCCGGCGGGCGGGTATGATGTGCTGATTGTCACCGGCGACAAAGACGCGCTCCAGCTGGTCAACGATGACGTCAAGGTCATGACGACACGCAAGGGAATCACCGACACAGTCGTCTACGACGCCGTCGCCGTACGGGAGCGGTTCGGAGTCGGTCCCGACGGGGTACCCGACTGGCTGGGCTTGAAAGGAGACACGTCCGACAACATTCCCGGGGTTCCCGGAGTCGGCGATAAGACAGCAACCGCGCTGCTTAAAACTTACGGCAGCGTGGACAACATCTACGCCAACATTGACAAGATATCCAAACCCAAACTAAAAGAATCGCTGATCAACAACGAAGAACAGGCGCGCTTGAGCCGGGAGCTGGCGGTCTTGCAGCCCGACGTGCCTTTGGATGTGGACTTCGGAGCTCTTGAGCAACATACCGCGGACATGGGGCAACTTAGAAGCCTGTTCAACCGGCTGGAGTTTAGTACGCTTATCAAACGGTTGGATGATCCTGACATCTTCCCGGCGGACACTTTATTTGCGACAGCCCCGTCCCTCCAGGAATCTCCCGCCGCCGCCCCGCAACCAGAGATGATTGCGATTCGGGACAACCCCGCCTATTTTCAGGAATGCGTGACGACGGACATCTCCGCGTTCGAGCTGAACGACAACGACGCCGGGCTGCGGATTGCGATAGCGTGCGCCAAAGGCTACCTTTTTTGGGGTGATTTGGCAGATATGGCTGTTCTTGAGTATCTCGACGGACCTAACTGCCGCAAGGTATGCCATAACTTAAAGGACAAGCAGCGCCTCCTGACCGCCCTGGGCATATCTCTAAGTAACGTTGTGTTTGACACTATGCTGGCGTCTTACCTGCTTGATCCCGGCCGCCGTTCTTACACCGTCGAAGAGGAGGGGCGGCACTATCTGTCAGACAGCCTTCCGGACACCGAAGGCGTGGCAGCCACCGTCTCTGCCGTAGCCGTCCTGCTGCGTTTGCGCGACGCCCAAACGGAACAGTTGCGGAGCAGGAATCTTGAGAAGCTCCTGCTCGACGTAGAGATGCCGCTGAGCTTGGTCTTGGCACGCATGGAAGCGCGCGGAGCCGCACTGGACATTCCCCTGCTGCAGCGTTACAGCCGGGAAATGGGGGCCAGTTTGCTGCAGCTGGAGGGTGAGATATATGAATCGGCTGGTCTGGATTTTAATCTCAGTTCGCCTCAGCAACTGGCGGGGGTCCTATTCGAGCGGCTCGGCCTGACGCCAACCAAAAAAGGGAAGACCGGGTTTTCGACGGACGCCTCCGTGCTGGCTAAGCTGGCGGACCAGCACCCGATCGTGAACAAGGTTTTGGCCTGGCGAGAGCTTGCCAAGTTGAAATCAACATATTTGGACGCCCTGCCGCGTTTGACTGACCCAGACACCGGCCGGGTGCACACCTATCTAAATCAGGTCGGGACAGCCACCGGGCGCCTGGCCAGCGAGAAGCCTAATCTCCAAAACATTCCGGTAAAAGGCGAATGGGGCTTGAAGATACGGTCGGCCTTTGTGCCGGGAGAGCCAGATTGGCTTCTGCTGGCAGCTGACTATTCCCAGATCGAGCTGAGGATCCTAGCCAGTCTGGCCGGCGATGCGGCGATGCTGGCGGCCTTCGAGGCGGGCCTGGACATCCACACAGCCACGGCCGCTGAGGTTACCGGCACGGCGACCTGTGACGTGACCGCTGCCCAGCGCCGGATGGCCAAGGAAGTTAATTTCGGGCTGATTTATGGCATGAGCGGCTACGGATTGGCGGAACGGCTAGGCATCACGGCTGCCGATGCGGATGCGTACATCACTGCATATTTCGCTCGTTATCCCGCGATCCGAGGCTACCTGGACGACATCATTGCGCGCGCCAAGACTGAAGGGTACGTAGAAACGGTTCTGGGCAGACGTCGCTATATCAGAGAATTAGCCTCGTCTGACTTCAACGTCAGGCGGCAAGGCGAGCGTTTCGCGGTCAATGCGGTCGTCCAAGGCAGCGCCGCGGACATCATTAAGATCGCGATGGTAAACATCGACAGAGGACTTAGCCAAGCCGGGCTGGAGGCGCGGATGTTCCTCCAGGTGCACGATGAACTGCTCCTGGAACTGCCCGAATCCGAAAAGGAGAGCGCGATTGGGCTGGTCAGAATGGGTATGGAAAACGCCTATATGCTGCGCGCTAAGTTAAAAGTTAATATCGCAACCGGCCGGAACTGGGGAGAATTAGAGAAATAGACGTCACGGTTATGGCTAACCGCTAAATTTGTGGTAAAGTAAAATAATCTTATACGAGGAGGTAACACAAGTTTTGCCTATGGAAGAGAAAATAGAAAACGAAGTACTGGAAGAAGGGTTTTTAAGAAACGCGGAAACAGGGAAGATTGAACCGGATTACGATGGAACCATCAGAAACTTCAGCGATGGAGACATCGTCACCGGCCAGATAGTGCGCGTCGACCGCGACGAGGTATTGGTCGATATCGGCTACAAATCTGAAGGCGTAATTCCCGCTCGGGAACTATCCATCCGCTATGGCGTCTCGCCTGAAGAGGTCGTCAAGCTGGGCGATACCATCGACGCGCTCGTCTTGCAGAAAGAAGACAAAGACGGCCGTTTGATCCTCAGCAAGAAGCGCGCCGAATATGAGCGCGTTTGGCAGCGCTTGGACGCCATCAAGGAAATCGACGGAACCGTTAAGGGCCAGGTTATCGAGGTCGTCAAGGGCGGCTTGATCGTCGACATCGGGTTGCGCGGTTTCGTGCCGGCATCCCTTGTGGACACGCAGCGCGTCAAGGACCTCAAGACCTACATCGGAACAGAATTCGAATGTAAGATCGTTGAGTTGAACAGGAGCCGCAACAACGTGGTTCTGTCTCGCCGCGCCTTCCTGGATACGCTGCGCAAAGAGGAGAAGAAACAACTTCTCGAGCAGCTGGAACCGGGTCAGACGGTCAAAGGCACAGTCTCATCAATTGTCTCGTTCGGTGCTTTCGTCGATATCGGCGGCATTGACGGACTGGTTCACATCTCAGAATTGTCCTGGGGCCACGTAGACCATCCGTCGGAAGTTCTCGCGGTCGGCGACGAAGTGACCGTGCAGATTCTGAACGTCGAAAAAGATCGTAATCGCGTCTCGCTGGGGCTGAAGCAATGCCAGCCCGACCCATGGAAAGAGACCGTTAAGAAATTGGTAGCCGGTGAGATCGTCACCGGAACCGTCACTAAGATTGTTCCGTTTGGAGCGTTTGTCTCGGTTGCCGACGGCGTCGAGGGTCTGATTCACATCTCCGAACTCGCTGATTCGCGGGTAGAGTTTCCTGGCGATGTCGTTGATGTCGGACAGGTTGTTCAGGTTAAGGTCGTCGATATCGAGTTGGAACGACACCGCTTGTCGCTCAGCTTGAAACAGGCTGCGGCCGCCAACAAGACCGATGATGAGGTTGCCGAACCTGCAGCGGCCGAAGAGGCGCCGGGCGAGACGGCTGCGGCGGAACCCGCCGACGAAATGCCAGCAGCTGAAGAGCCGGCCGCGACGGAACCGATTGAGGAAGCTGCCGCAGCGAAAGAGCCTGAAGCGCCGGTTTCAGAGCCCGAGGAAGAATCGGCCATTGAGAAAACACTTCGTGACGTTGAGTCGGTGGGCCGAGAGGTCGAGCCGATTGACGCGGCCGAACTAACCAGCCCCGACCTGATGGCTCCAATAGCGCAGAAGGAAGAAGCGGCAGAAGAGCAGAAGGCGGAAGAGCCAGTCGCGGAAACCGCGGAGCCCGAGGCTCCGGCGGAAGAGGCGGAAGAGCCCGCGGAACCGAAGAAGCAGGAGCCGCCGGCTGAGCCGGGAACACTGGAAGCCATCTTGGAAGAAATGAAGAAGGAAACCAAGGGCTAAGCCAAAAGCGCGTCTTACAAACAGCATCCTATAGCGGCCGGCTTACTGCTTTTGTACGTAAGCCGGTCGCTTTATTTGTTTCGGGAAACTTAAGCAACAAAGGAGCGACTATGTTCGTCATCAGCATAACCGGCGGCATCGCCTCCGGTAAGAGCGCTTTGACCGAGTACCTGCGGCCGGAGGCGGCGGCCATTGTCGACGCAGACGCGATCGCCCACGAGGTTATGGCGCCAGGGGGCCCAGCTTATCAGCCTGTTGTCGAACGTTTTGGGCCGGGCATACTGACGGGCGGCCGTGTGATAAACAGACATGCGCTGGCAGACATAGTGTTTAATGACCCAGGCGCCCTGAGGGACCTAAATGGCATCACCCACCCGATCATCGCCGCGACCATCAACGAGCGCTTGACCGAGCTGCGGCGAACTTTGCCCCTGGCCGCGATAGTTATTTTACGCGCACCGCTTTTGCTGGAAGCGGGTCTGGCTGACGCGGGTGACTTGAATGTTGTTGTAACGGCGCCGGAAGACGTGCGCCTCAACAGGATTGTTAACTTTCGCGGCGGTACGCCTGAAGAGGCGCGGCGGCGAATGGCTGCCCAGATGCGGGACGAGGAGCGCGCCAAGTACGCTGACATGATAATCGAAAATACTGCCGATCGCTCCGCGCTGGCGGACGCGGCGGAAAAAATAGTGGCCTCAGCTCGCCGTTCCGGACCGGAGCGCGCAATTTGAAGGCCGCCCTATTTGACCTGGACGGCACGCTTATCGATTCGGACGAAGCGATTGTCTGGTGTGTCAACGCCTTGCTTGCCGAATTAGGCAGACCGCCGGCGCCGCGTAACAAAATAGTCGAGCTTATCGGGGTCGGCTTGACCCCTTTGCTGGCCAGGTTCTTGCCGGACCCCGAGGCCCATGTAGCCGAATACCGCCGACTTTATCTGACGGGGTTCGCGTCGCGAACCAAAATACTACCCGGAGTTCCGGAATTGCTCGGTGAGCTGTGCCGGAAGCATATCCCGGCGGCCATTGTGACCAACAGAAATCGAGGTCTCGCGGCGGATATCCTGCGCGGCGTTGGCCTGTTTGAGTACTTTGACGAAATAGTCGGCGAGGGCGACGGTCTACCGTTAAAGCCCGATCCGGCCGTAATTATCGAAGCATGCAGCCGTCTAAAGGTGGCGCCAGCCGATGCCTGGTATGTCGGAGACACCGACATTGACGTCGCGGCGGGGCTAGGCGCCGGCTGCCTGACAATTCTGGTCGCCGGAGCCAGGAAAACTAACGCCGGCGCGGCCGACTTTGTCATTAAACGTCTGGACGACCTCATTGACAGACTGCCGGCCGATGGAGGGTAGTATGGAGTGTCCCAAGTGCGGAGCCGTAAATCCCAGCGGAGCGGAGCACTGCAATCTCTGTTATCAAAGTTTCGTTGAACGACCTAAAGAACCGCCCGTCCCGCCCGCAACGGAGGCCAGCGCGCCCGCCGGAATCATAAGCCCGGCCGCGGCGGCCATCACTGACCCTAGAACACTAGCCTGGCACGGTGGTATCGCGGCGGTCATGGGCGGCTTTGCGTTTCTTGTGAGCTTGGGCATACTGCAGGCTGTGGGCGTCGGCGTGTTTAGTTTCGTCTTTACGGACATCGGCGTCAATCAAGCGAACCTGTCTTTCTTTATCCTTTTGTCCTGCCTGTTTGCCTTTATCAGCGGAGGCGTTGGCGGCAATCTGGCGGGCAAGCGCGACGCCGTGCCGGCAGTACGAATGTTGGCGGTACTGATCGGTCTCGCCATCTGGATAGGCTTGATGTTCACTGTCAAACCCGCTGAAACGGATATTATCATCTGGCTGACATCAACTGCCGCCGGAACCGTTACATCGTTGGCGGCTTTCCCCCTGGCGGCTCTTTTTCTTGGTTTAAGCGAGATGTTCGGCACTGAGCTTGATGTGAAGCTCGCCGGCTATGGCGGCTTGGGTGGATTTGCGGCCGGGCTTGTTTGTGGCGCGACAGCCTGGTTGGCCTACGCGACCGGCCCCTTGTTCGGCCAGGCAGTACCCACCGGCGCACTAGCGGTCTGGGCGTTCGCGCTCAAGTTTACCTTGATCGTCTCGGCGGCCGGATTCGCCTCAGGGGCAGTTCTCTGGTTCGCAATCGCGGCAGCCGAAAGGGCCGAGCGATGAGTTTTAAGATTGTCTCGCCGTTCGAACCGGCCGGTGATCAGCCAAACGCAGTAAGAGGGATACTGGAGGGGCTGGAGGCGCGCGAGAAGTATCAGACGCTCCTCGGCGTTACCGGTTCGGGGAAGACTTTTACGATGGCCAACGTTATTGCCGCGGCGGGCAAGCCGACCCTGGTAATCGCGCCGAACAAAACGCTGGCTGCCCAGTTGGCCAGCGAGTTTCAGGAAGTGTTTCCAACCAACGCCGTCGCCTATTTCGTCAGTTACTACGACTACTATCAACCGGAAGCTTACGTACCGCAAACAGACACCTATATTGAGAAAGACTCCTCCATTAATGAGGAGATCGACCGCCTGCGGCACGCCGCGACCTCGGCGCTGTTCTCTCGCCGCGATATTGTGATTGTCGCGAGCGTCTCCTGCATTTACGGTTTGGGCTCTCCGGAGGACTATCTGGCGCAGACGGTTATGCTCAATACTGGCAGCGAATATGATGTCGACGAGATTCTGCGCAAACTGGTCAAAATCAGGTATAACCGGAATGATTACGTGCTTGAGCGCGGTACATTCCGCATGAAAGGCGATGTGCTGGAGGTTTTTCCCGCCTACGAGGAGATTGCGCTGCGGATCGGTTTTTATGGAGATACGGCCGAGAAAATCGAGCTGATCGATCCCCTAACCGGGCGCACAAAGCGCACCTTAAACGACACCGTCATCTACCCGGCTTCACACTTCGTCACGGCTCCCGAGAAAATGGAGAGGGCGCTTGTGTCCATCAAGCAAGAGCTGGCGGAGCGGCTAAGGGTCCTAAGGGACAACGGCCAGTTGCTGGAAGCGCAGCGTCTGGCGATGCGGACGGAGTTTGATTTGGAAATGATGCAGGAGGTCGGTTACTGCAACGGCATCGAAAACTACAGCCGCCATTTTTCCGGGCGGGGGCCGGGTGAGCCGCCGGACACATTGTTGTCGTATTTCCCAAAGGACTTCCTGACCATAATCGATGAAAGCCATATTACGGTACCGCAGATAACAGGTATGTACCGGGGCGACGTTGCGCGTAAGAAAACGCTTGTTGACTATGGGTTCCGGCTGCCGTCGGCTTACGACAACCGGCCGCTGCGCTTCGAGGAGTTTGTCGAGCGAACGCAATCGATCGTCTTTACCAGCGCGACGCCCGCGGACTTTGAGAAGAAGGTTAGCTCGCGGATCGTCGAGCAAATCATCAGACCGACAGGCTTGATCGACCCCGAGGTCATTGTGCGTCCGACTAAAGGCCAAGTGGACGATCTAATGAACGAGGTCAAGCAGAGAGTCGACAGGCACGAGCGTGTCCTGGTAACGACCCTGACCAAAAAAATGGCCGAGGACTTAACCGATTATCTGTCTGACCTGGGTTTGCGTGTCCAGTATCTGCATAGCGATGTGGCGACGCTGGAGCGCGTCAAGATACTATCCGCTTTGCGCCGAGGAGAATATGATTGCCTGGTTGGCATCAACCTGCTGCGCGAGGGCCTAGATCTGCCAGAGGTAAGTCTGGTTTTGATTCTGGACGCGGATAAGGAAGGATTCCTGCGCAGTGAGACGTCGCTGATTCAAACTATCGGGCGGGCCGCTCGAAACGTAGGCGGCCAGGTCATCATGTATGCGGACCACATTACCGGTAGTATGGGACGAGCCATCTCGGAGACGAACCGGCGGCGCAAGCTGCAGATGGAATATAATAAGAAGAACGGCATTAAACCCGCCACCATCCGCAAAGCAGTTAACGACATCCTGGTTGCTACCCAGATGGACGATACCTCGGAAGCGCGAGACGCTATCAAGGCCGTCCGGAAGGCGCCCAAAGACGAGATCGAGATGCTGCTGCGCCTGCTCAAGGACGAGATGATGGAGGCGGCCGCCGCCGAAAGGTTTGAGGACGCAGCCCGCGTCCGCGACGAAATAAATCTGTTAGAGGAAGGGTTAGGAAAACGGAAGAAAAAATAGTCATTCGCGGCGCCCGCGAACATAACCTCAAGAACGTCTCCATCGAATTGCCGCGCAACAAGTTGATCGTGATGACCGGGATGAGCGGATCCGGCAAGTCTTCGCTGGCCATCGATACTCTCTACGCCGAAGGTGAACGCCGCTATGTGGAATCGCTGTCGGCGTATGCCCGCCAGTTCCTTGGGCAGATGAACAAGCCCGACGTCGATTCTATTGAAGGTTTGAGCCCGGCGGTTTGCATTGACCAGAAGGGTACGACTAAGAATCCTCGCTCAACGGTCGGCACCATAACCGAAATCTACGATTATTTGCGCGTATTATACGCCAGAGTCGGCACCCCCCATTGTCCCGTGTGCGGCGCCGCCATAACCCAGCAAAGCGCCACTCAGATTATCGAGCAGATCGCCGGTCGTGCCACTGGCACGAAACTGGCCATTCTGGCGCCAGTTGTGCGGGACAGGAAAGGCGAATACCGCGAGCTGATCGATCGCTTGCGCCAGGAGGGCTATGCCCGGGTGCAGATCGACGGTCAGGTCTACGGTCTCGACGAAAAGATCGCGCTGGATAAAAAGCTGCGGCACAATATCGACGTCGTCGTTGACCGCGTGGTCATTAAAGAAGGCGTCAAGAGGCGGCTGGCTGATTCCGTAGAGACGGCGTTAAAGCTAGCCGACGGGATTATCGCCGTTGAAGCCGGGGGAGAGCGCGAGTCCTACTCGACCCACTATGCCTGTCTAAACGACGGCTTCAGCTTCGGTGAACTGTCGCCGCGGGCCTTTTCGTTCAACACGCCGTATGGCGCCTGCCCTGCCTGCGACGGTCTGGGGTCCCGCGTTCAACCCGATCTTGACCTTATAATTCCCGAACCCAGCCGGTCCTTGGCGGAAGGCGCCGTCGCGCCTTTTTCCGGGCCGTCCGTCAACTTTTATCCGCAGATGATCCGGGCGGTCGCCGAGGAATACGGCATCGACATCGACATGCCTTGGCACGATCTGACAGACGCGCAGAAGGACGTCATTCTTAACGGGACAGGCGAGACACGGGTTTACGTCAGGTTCCGCAGCGTCAGTGGTTATACCCACGCGCACCACGCGAAATTCGAAGGCGTGCTGAACAACATTACCCGGCGCTACAAGGAAACAGATTCCGATTATGCCCGGGATAAGCTGGAAGAATACATGAGCCTGGTTCCCTGTCCGACTTGCCAAGGCGCCCGTCTAAAACAAGAAATATTGGCCGTGACCGTGGGCGGGATCAATATCTATCAGATGGGCGAGCTATCCGCTCGCGATCTGATGTCGTTCTTTGACAATCTTCAACTAAACGACCGGGAAGCGCAGATTGCTGAACGGCTATTGAAAGAAATAAAGCGCCGGGTAAAGTTTCTGGTAGACGTCGGTTTGGATTACCTGACGGTCAACCGGGCGGCGGCGACGCTGGCGGGCGGCGAGGCGCAGAGAATCCGTTTGGCGACGCAGATCGGCTCCGGACTGGTCGGCGTGCTGTACGTTTTGGACGAACCTAGTATCGGGTTGCATCAGCGTGACAATGAGCGGCTGATCGTGACCCTGAAACACCTGCGCGATATCGGCAATACGCTAGTCGTTGTCGAGCATGACGAGGCGACTATCTTAGCCGCGGACCACATCGTTGATATCGGACCAGCCGCGGGAGAACACGGCGGCCAGATCGTCGCCCAGGGCACTGTCGCGGATATCATGGCGTCCAAGGACTCGCTGACAGGCAAGTACCTACGCGGCGAACGGACGATTGCCGTACCGGCCGAGCGGCGGCAGTCCAACGGCGCGGCCATAGTGGTCAAGGGCCCGCGTGAGCACAATCTTGCCGGCATGGACATCGAGTTTCCTTTGGGCGTGCTGACCTGCGTCACTGGAGTCTCCGGGTCGGGCAAGAGCACGCTCGTCGATGACATTCTCTGGAAGTCCGTTTCTAGGAAACTCTACAAGAGCCGGGTGATTCCCGGAGCGCACGAGGCGATCTTGGGATTGGAGCACATTGACAAGGCCATTGAGATCGATCAGTCTCCGATAGGCCGGACCCCGCGCAGCAATCCGTCAACGTACATTAAAGCGTTTGACGAGATCAGAAAGGTCTACTCCATGACGCCCGAGGCGAAACTGCGCGGCTACAAGCCGGGCCGCTTCAGCTTCAACGTAGCCGGCGGCCGGTGTGAGAATTGCCACGGCGACGGCCAAATTAAGATCGAGATGCATTTCCTGCCGGATGTCTATGTAACCTGCGAAGTCTGCAAGGGCACCAGGTACAATACCGAAACCCTTGACATCAAATTCAAGGGTAAGAATATCGCCCAGGTTCTGGACATGAGCATCGAGGAGGGCCTGGCTTTCTTTGATAAGATTCCGGTTATTAAACGAAAGCTGGAGACAATCTTCGATGTCGGCCTGGGGTACGTTAAGCTAGGCCAGCCGGCGCCGACCCTGTCGGGTGGGGAAGCGCAAAGGGTAAAGCTCTCAGCCGAACTGGCCAAACGCGCCACCGGCCGCACTCTTTATATCCTGGACGAACCGACGACCGGGCTGCATTTTGCCGATATCGCCAAACTGCTGGAAGTCCTTAATCGCCTGGTCGACCAGGGCAACACGATAATCGTTATTGAGCACAACCTGGACGTCATCAAGGTCGCCGACTGGCTCATCGACCTCGGCCCCGAAGGCGGCGCTGGCGGCGGCCGACTGGTCGTGGCCGGAACCCCGGAGACTGTCGCCGCGACCAAAGGCTCTTACACCGGCCAATTCCTCAAAGACGTGTTGAAGTAGTCTCGAAGCGATATTCTCGCATATGCTACAATTACCTAATCAAATTGCTGACTTGCCAAAATACCATTACTTCACTTAATTGAAGTAATGCAGTGGGTTGACAGGAATGACTATTCATCAGGGGGTTTTATTTTTATGTTGCGACTTGCCATACCAAAGGGAAGTTTGGGGGAACAGACGCTGGAGTTGTTTGCCCAAGCCGACCTGGCGGTCAAGAAAGGCGACCGCGAATATAACTCGACCATCGACGATCCGCGAATCGGTAAGGTCAAGATTCTGCGGCCGCAAGAGATCCCGACATATGTCATGGAAGACTATTTTGACCTGGGAATCTCGGGAGCGGATTGTGTGCGCGAGTCGGGCGCCGACGTGGTTACGGTCGCCGAACTGCCTTACGCCAAGACGGGAGCGGGGACGATCAAGATGGTCGTGGCCGTTTCCAATAACGAAGCAATCGATAAGCCGGAAGATATCCGGCCGAACAGCCGGGTGACCACAGAATTTCCCAACGTTACCACACAGTATTTCAAGGACTTGGGAATTCCGGTCAAGATATTCTATTCCTACGGCGCCAGCGAGGCCAAGATACCGGAGCTCATGGACGTTGTGGTTGATCTGACCGAGACCGGGGCGACTCTGGTAAAAAATCAGCTGAAGATTATCGGCGTCATCGGTGAATTCCCGACGCTGCTAATCGCGAACAAAGCAGCCTGGGCCGACCCCGCCAAGCGGCAAGCCATCGAAGAAATTAAGACATTGTTGCTCGGGGTCATCGAAGCGCGCGGCCGCGTACTGCTGTCTATGAACGTGAGCAAAGCCAACCTCGACGCCGTTTTGCAAACGCTGCCGGCCATGAAACGGCCGACGATTTCACCGCTTGCGGGCGACGATTATGTCGGAGTCACTACGGTTGTCGACAAACGGGGCGTAAACATCCTGCTGCCGCAGCTCAAGAGCGCGGGCGCGGAAGACATTCTGGAGATGCCGATATCTAAGATCGTCAAATAAAGGGTACGAAGAGTCCGACGATTACGATCTGTACTCCATGCACTCCGCTACTTCCGGACGACAGTCACTATATGACCGCTGCCGAAACAAGCCATGCAATACGTCAAGTCCGGCAGGCCGTTTGTCGATGATGGCAGCGTGATGATACCGCTGCCGCCGCAGGCCGGGCAGATTTCCTCAACAAATGTATACGGCAGTTGCTCCCTAATCTTCGCCGCCTGCTCGCTCGCCCAATTGACGTAGGCAGCCGGATCGCTTGGATAGCGAGGCGGGGTTATGCCGCCTCTGGCCCAGATCGGCGGTTTCGTCGAGTCACTCGGTTCCAACCTCACGCCCACAAGTTGCGCCGTGCAATCGCTCGAGATGATATCGTCTTTGCGCGTGGTCACAAGATAAAAATAGTTGGTTCCGGGCGCGGCGCTATAGTCAGTGTAGAAGTGAACCCCCGCCGGCACGGAATCCAATAATTTCGGGGCCAACCCGCTTGTCCAGCGATAGATGTCAAAGGGGTATTGGTCTTCCCAGGCGGGCATTTGCCAGGTTAACACGACGCGGCGGTCGTCTGTTTCGGCATGAAACATGGTCGGCGCCATCGGTTTGTTGGGGAAGAAGGAGTTAATGTAGGGATGACGCGCCCCGGCCGGCTTGGTCGCGGCATTTATTGATCCAATGGCGCAACCGGCGGCCAAAATCAACAATATGGCCGAAGCTACCGGAAGCCAAGATTTAGGGCGCATTCCAACTCCTAACACGCTTTTCTTTAACTATTAGTCTATCATGATAATCGGCTTAAACTAACGTAAACTAGAGTATGCTTGTGATATGAGGGACTAGTGCGAAGGAGGAAGCGTGTCTCGTCTACGAATCAGTTTGTGGTTGCTCGCGGCCGGAGCAACCGTCTTTTCTTTATGCGGCTGCACCGCGGGAACCTCATCGGACAACATCACGCGCCTAAAATCGGTCGAGGTTAGACAATACAAGGGTAAGAACCTGTCGTCGATCGCGGATTTTCAAGAAAACTCCATCAAGGGTCCGCAAGACGTCCCCAAAGACACATACCGGCTGGTAATTAACGGTCTGGTCAACAAACCGCAGTCACTGACCTATGACAATATCGTCAAGAAACATACGGCAGTTAGCAAGGTGGTCAAACTGGATTGTGTGGAGGGTTGGAGCGTGACGATTCTCTGGGAAGGTGTGTTGGTTGAGGATCTTTTGCGTCAAGCCGATCCGAAGAGCCGCGCCCGCGTTGTCATTCTGCGCGCCCACGACGGTTACTCAACATCATTCCCGGTCGAGTACTTCAAAGCCAACAAGATCATGATGGCCTATAAAATGAACGGAGTCGATCTGCCGCCGGAACGCGGATTCCCATTTATGCTGGTCGCGGAGGAGAAATGGGGTTACAAATGGATCAAATGGATCGAGAGCATTACCCTGAGCGACGACACATCCTTCCGTGGCTATTGGGAAAGCCGTGGTTATAGCAATTCCGGCGACCTGAACAAAGGCTTCTTTACCGAGTAGGACACGCAAGCGTATTATATTTGACAGTGGTTATTTTTATGCCAGGTTGCTAGATAAGGGGGCGCTCAGACCATGAGTATCGGAGCAAAAACCGAACAGGATCTAATGAACGCGTTTGCGGGCGAATCGCAAGCCAACCGCAGATATTTGGCGTTCGCCAAAAAAGCCGAAGCGGAAGGCTATTATCAAGCGGCCAAGTTATTCCGAGCGGCGGCCGAATCAGAAACGATCCACGCACACCGCCATCTGGGGTTTGTCGGCGGCGTCGGAGAGACGACTGCCAACCTGACAACAGCCATCGAGGGCGAAACTTACGAGTACACAGAGATGTATCCGACCTTTATGACAGACGCCGCGGCCGCCGGTGACGATAACGTCGCTGCGTATCTAAAGTATGTCGCTAAAGTCGAAGAAGAGCATGCCGTTCTATACAAAGACATGATGGAAACGCTGGGCAACGCCGAAGACGTCACCTATTACGTCTGTTCCTACTGTGGGCACGTGCACACAGGCGCGGCGCCGGAGAAATGTCCCGTCTGCGGCGCGCCGAAGTCGGCTTTTTCGGAAATCCTGTAGCCAGCGGATGAATACCTTTTGGTCACATTGGATCTGGCCGTTGTTGACAGCGGTCACAGGGTTTGTCTTTACGTATCTTTTGCTCAAACAGTACCTCGCGCGGCGCCAGCCGCACCAGCTGGCCTGGGCAGTAGGCATGTTTCTCTACGCGGCCGCGGCCGTGATTGAAACGGTATCTGAGTATACCCAAAGTTGGGACCCGCTTGTTTATCGTTTCTACTATGTTATGGCGGCCACGCTTGTTCTTTACTTGGGTTTGGGCACCGTTTACTTGATATTCAAGCACAAGATCTGGGGACACATATACCTCGCTTACACGCTTGCTTTGACGGCCGTATTTCTGTACGCCTCGCTTAACGCCCAACTGGTCACGGCGAAGCTTGTTCCCGGGATAACCGTGGGTGGCAACGCCATGGCGACGACCGTGCGACTGTTTTCTTTCGCCTGTACGATACCGGGCACCCTCGCCTTACTTGGCGGAGCCATATACTCGGTGATCAGGTTCGCAGCCAAGAGAGAGTACGCGTACCGGATGTGGGCGAACGTTTTGATCGCGGCCGGTACGATTGCTATCGCGACGGCCGGGGCACTGGCCAGACGGGGTGAAGCGGTTGGCCTGTATCCTGCGGAAATGGCGGGAGCAGCGCTGCTGCTGTGGGGTTTCATGAAGGCCGGCTCCTTAAAACAGGGAGCCGCCGCCGCGAGGGCCCGTGCCGAGACATCAACATAAGAAACGGCGGCACATAAGGGACTATTTTGTCCTGACGAAGGATGGGGTCATTACCGGCGCCGCGGACGACGATCCATCCGGAATTGTTACCTATATCCAAGTCGGTGCTCTGACCCGTTTTAGCCAGTTATGGCTGATATTCTTGACTCTTCCGATGTTAATCGTCGTCGAAGAGATGTCGGCTCGCGTCGGCGTTGTCACCAAGAAGGGTCTGAACTTGGTTATCGAGGACCATTTTGGCCGGGGTTGGGCCTGGCTGGCGATGATCCTGGTCGTCATTTGTAACACCACGACGCTTGGCGCCGACATGGCGGGCATGGCCGCGGTCATTGAACTCTTTACCGGCATAGACTTTCTCTGGTGGCTGGTGCCGATAGCTCTAATCATCTTGCTTATTCTGATTCGTGAGGGCTACGCCCTTGTCTCCCGCGTTCTGTTCATTATCTCCCCGATTCTGCTCGTCTATATCGTGAACGTCTTGCTGACCAAACCCGATTGGATAGCCATCGCGGGCGCGACCGTTATCCCGTCTATCAAACTGAACGCGACGTTTTTGAGCGCCGCGGTCGCTTTGTTCGGCACGACCATCTCGGCTTACCTGCTGTTTTGGCAGACGAACGAGGAGATTGAGGAGAACAAAACAATTGACGACCTAAAAGACGAAGCCTGGGGTGTGCGGTTCGGCATGATTTTCGCCTCCGTCGTCTTCTATTTCATCATTTTGGCCGGCGGCATTGTGCTATACGGTCACGTCGGCCTCAACGTCAATACCTGGTCGGCTGCGGACATCGCGACGGCGCTGCGGCCTCTGGCCGGTAAACTCAGCTATGTTTTGTTTAGTATCGGAATCCTCGGATCCGGCATTGTCGCCGTCCCGGTTCTGGCGCTGACAACCGCGTATGTTGTCCGGGACACGCTCAAATGGAAAGAGGATATGAGTGACAAACTTTCGAAGGCGAGAGGGTTCTACCTGGTAATCGGGCTCTCGCTGGCGCTAGGAGCGCTTCTTAGCCTGGTGGGCATAAGGCCGATGGCGATGCTGTTCTACTCTCAGGTTCTGCAGGGCGTGCTGACCCCGGTTCTCCTGATATTCCTCATTTTGACTAGCAACAATAAGACCATCATGGGCCGGCATACCAACGGAGTTTGGGCCAATATCATCGGCTGGGCGACGGTGGCCGCGATGGTTGGCCTGTCGGTCGCCATGTTCTGGCAGCTGCTAGCACCGGCCGGCGGCTAAGCGGCGAGGGTTGATTCGGACTGGTCGATCAGCGAGCGCCGCAGGATTAAGACCAAGCCGGTGATGACGGTGATGGCGCCGCCGATGGCGATAGCGATGTCAACGCCCGTGAACTCCGCGACAGCTCCGAAAATCAAACCTGAGAAAGGCATGATGCCCATAAACATCAGCACGTACATACTCATGATCCGGCCCCGTAAACGCCCTGGGGTGAGGGCTTGAAGTGACGTATTGATAGCCGAGCTGGTGACAAGGAAAGCCCCGCCGCAGACGACGAGGACTGGCGCCGCCAGCCAGACGGTGTGAACGAACCCCAGCGCGACCAGGCCGGCACCGAATGCAATGGCGCCCGCTCTGATCAGTGTTTCCCGTTTAACGGTATTGGCCATCCCGCCTACCAAAAGCGCTCCGACCAAAGCCCCCATGCCATTGAAGGCCATCATGAAGCCGAAGCCGCTGGCGCCAAGATGCAAGACGTTCTTGGCCAGGACAGGCATCAACGTTGCGTAAGGCATGCCGAACAAGGTGATCAACCCGGTCGAGATCAGCAGCACCTTGAGCACCGGCTTATCATTGACGTAGGCAAAACCTTCCTTGAGGTGAGCCATAACGCGGAACTCTGGGGCCTTCTCTCGGGGCGCCGTCTTGACGGCGGCTAGCGCCAATATTACGAATAGGAAACTGACAGCGTTTACGTAGAAGTTTGCCGCGGCGCCGTAAGCCGCCAGAATCAAGCCGGCGAGCGCCGGGCCAACCAGGCGCGCCATATGGAATTGGGCGCTGTTCAAAGCAATGGCGTTCATCAAGTCTTTTCTCGGCACGATATCGGACAGGTAGGCTTGCCAGGTCGGAAACATGATTGCGGTCATTAAGCCGAAGCCCAGGTTAAGTACGATAATTATTGGGATATTTACCGCGTTAACCTGGGTCAGGTACGCGAGAATCAAGGCCAGGACCAGCATGACTATCTGGGTACCGATTATCAGCTTCTTTCGGTCGAGACGATCAGCCGCGACGCCGGCGAAGAGCACGAGCACCGTTACCGGGACGCTGCCGGCGAAGTTGACCAGGCCGACATAGAAAGCGGACTTGGTCATCTCAAGGACCAACCAGCCGAGCGCCACCATTTGGATCCAGGTGCCGATATTCGACAAGACGGCGCCGCTCAGGAAGAAGACGAAGTTTTTGTGGGCCAAAGAAGCGAAAACGCCGCGGGGCTGAAAACCGCGTTTAACCAAAGAAGCGGCCGGACTGGTGACATCCGCTTCGATAACATCAGCGTTTAGGTTGTTGGTATTGTTGCCGTTGTCGCTTTCGGGCTTGACCATTATATAATGATAGCATGCTTATTGAAGCCAAGGTCACCCCTAGGGCGGCGCAAAATCGCATAGTTGAGAACGGTGGCGGCTGGCGTATTTATGTTACTGCCGCGCCGGCGGACGGTCAGGCAAATAGGGCGGTCATCAAGATGCTAGCCAAACATTTCGGAGTCGCGCAAGCTGACATTATTCTCGTTCGGGGGCAATCAGGACGGCTGAAGACGTTCGACGTCAGGCTGAAGGACGAGGCATGACAGACAAGAGGTTCCGCGAAGAGCTAAAGAACCTACCTCTCCTGCCGGGTTGTTATCTCTTCAAGGACAAGACCGGGCGCGTCCTTTACGTCGGCAAGGCGCGGGAGCTGCGCCGCCGGGTTTCGTCGTACTTTCGGCAGCGGCATCCCGATCGGCCAAAAATCGAACTCATGATGGACAAGATCGGCGCCTTCGACTTCATCGTTACGGGATCCGAGGTTGACGCACTGGTCTTAGAAAAGGTCTTAATCAAGAAGTACGACCCGCCGTTCAATACCGACCTACGAGATGATAAAAGCTACCCCTACCTGGCGATCACCACCGAGGAGGAGTTTCCTCGGGTCTTTGTGACGCGCGAATTGCACCGCCGCGGCACTCTCTATTTCGGTCCCTATACAAACGTGACAGCCTTGCGGATGACCTTGGACCTGCTGCGGAGCGTTTATCCGATTCGAACATACGCGCGTCAGCGGGCCACCGGACGATCCCGGCCATTTCTGGATTACCACGTCAAATGGGCTCTGAATCCCGGCAGCACTCCGACTGACGCGGCGGAATATGGTGAGGTCATTAAGAAGGTAATTGCCTTTCTGGAGGGGCGGGACGCCTCGATAATCAAAGATCTTAGAAGCAGAATGAAGCAGGCCAGCACAGATTTGGCGTTTGAGCAGGCCGCCCGGCTGCGCGACAAGATCGAAGCCGTCGAGTATCTAATAGATGGGCAGAAAGTCGTCAGCCGGGACAAGACTAATCGGGATGTCATCGGTATTGCCGAGGGGGACGGGACTATCTACGCCCGGATACTGTTTGTCCGAGGAGGGAAGATGGTCGGCAGCCGCGGCTACGCGCTGGCGGCTGAGCAGGTTGAAGAGGATGTATTGGGCGCGGTGCTAGAGCGATACTATTCCGAGACGACGCGCCTGCCGGCCGAGATACTCTTGCCGGCGCCGGTCGGGGAGTCCGGTTTGATTACCGACTGGCTGAGCGCACGCCGTGGGCGCAAGGTATCTCTGCTGGTGCCGCAGCGGGGCGAGAAGAAAGAGCTGGTCCGTCTGGCCAACGCCAACGCGAAGTACGCTTTTGAACAGTACCGGATCCGGGGACGCGGCGGGGAAGAGCGTGCGACCTGGCTTATGGGAGAACTGAAGAAAGATCTGGGACTGGCCGAGATTCCGCGGCGCGTCGAATGTTTTGATATCTCCACCCTGCAGGGGACGGAAACCGTTGCCAGCATGGTTGTTTTTGAGAACGGTAAGCCGCGCAAGAGCGAGTACCGCCGTTTCCGCATCAAGTGGGTCGGCGGCCAGGACGATTTCGCGTCGATGGTGGAGGTACTAGAGAGACGCTTGCGGCACGTCGGAGTAGATGAACCGGGGAACAAGTTCGCTATCCGGCCCGACTTGATAATCGTCGACGGCGGAAAGCCGCAACTATCGGCGGCCTTGGCGGCCGAGACGGCCTTGAAGTTGCTTGATATTCCGACGTTCGCTCTCGCTAAGCGAGAAGAAGAGCTTTTCGTTGCTGGTCGCGAGGAACCGCTGCGCCTGCCGCGTAACGCCGCGTCGCTAAACGTCATTCGCCATATCCGTGACGAGGCGCACCGCTTCGCGATAACCTATCACCGGGGGTTACGCGGGCGCGCCATGTTGGTTTCGGCGTTTGACGCGATACCCGGTGTCGGCGCGGTAAAAAAGAAAGCTCTCTTGAAGAAATTCGGCAGCCCGGCCGGTGTATACGCGGCATCGGCCGAGGAGCTGACAGAGGTGCCGGGCGTGTCTCGGCCGCTGGCCGAAACAATCTACACCGCCCTTCACTAGAAGGTCAGCTACTTTCCATCTCTGCTATCATTGTCATATGAGGCAACCGACAGAGTTCGAGATGGCAGTCTATAACGTGGTTCGCACAATACCGCCCGGCAAGACACGCTCTTACGCCTGGGTCGCCAATGCCATCGGCCGGCCGCACGCGGCCCGGGCTGTCGGCAACGCCCTACACAGGAATCCCTTCGCGCCCGAAGTGCCCTGCCATCGTGTTATCCGGTCCGACGGCAGCGTCGGCGGTTTCGCCGGCGGGACAGCACGGAAGCGCCAGATGCTGGCCGACGAGGCAAAAACAAGGACGCCGGTATGACAACAGCAAAAGCAGGGAAGGTTGAATTCGTCATAATCACCGGTCTATCAGGCGCGGGCCGCACGGAAGCCCTGCATGCCTTCGAAGACCTGGGCTATTTTTGCATCGATAATCTTCCGCCGGCTCTTATCCCAAAGGTGGCCGAGTTGGTTGCCACGCCGGGGAGTCCCAAGAACAAAGTGGCGCTGGCAACAGATGTCAGGGGCGGCCACTTCTTCGACGCTCTCTGGGAGTCTCTCCGCGAACTCAAGACCAGTCAGGTCGAGTACAGGATAGTCTTCCTGGACGCGGACACGCCGACAATCGTTAAGCGGTTCAAGGAAACGAGGCGCCGCCACCCGCTGGCCAAGGGCGGGGATATCATGGAGGGCGTAGAGCGCGAGCGTGCGCTCCTCAGCGAAATCAAGGAAGCGGCGGACATTGTCATCGACACGACCGATCTTACCGGTCAGAATCTAAAGCAAAAGGTTGCGGCGGGTTTCCGCCCCGGTGTTTTCACTACTTCGCTGGCCATCACGGTCATGTCGTTCGGCTATAAATACGGTTTACCGATGGACGCTGACATCATCCTCGATGTCAGATTCTTACCGAACCCGTATTACGTCGACAGGCTGCGACCATTGACCGGGCAAGACAAGAAGGTAAAAAACTACGTTCTGGAAAGGCCGGCGACGGCAACGTTTCTTAAGAAGACCGAGAGTCTGCTGACATTTCTCCTGCCCAAATATGCGCAAGAAGGCAAAACGCACTTCGCGCTCGCCTTAGGTTGCACCGGGGGCCGTCATCGCTCAGTCGCGTTAGCCGAAGTGGTCTTTGAGTTCCTGCAAAAAAGAAACTACAACGTCATCCTGAGACACCGTGATGTCGATCGGGACAACCAGGCCTACGAGGGCAACAAGTAATGGGGCCGGCCCCTCTTCGGGTTGTCGCCATCGGCGGCGGAACCGGACTGCCCATCGTCCTGCGCGCCCTAAAAACCTCTTCGCTAAGGCCGACGGCGATAGTCACGATGGCTGATGACGGTGGCAGCTCCGGCAAACTGCGGGAAGAGTTGGGTATCCTGCCGCCGGGGGACGTGAGGAACTGCTTGACCGCGCTGGCCGCCGATCCAGACTCTGACCTCGTTAGATTGTTGCAGTACCGGTTTCCCACCGGGCGAACACTGGCTGAGCACAGCCTAGGAAATCTAGTTATTGCCGGGATGACCGATTATAAGGGCGGTTTTGTGCCTGCCCTGCAAACACTCGCCCGCCTGTTGGATTGTCAGGGCACGGTTTTGCCCTCGACCCTGGCGGACGTGAATCTGTATGCGGACGTCGGCAGCGATTCGTATCTCGCGGGACAAGCGAGAATTGCCAGGTCCGAGCGAATCAGGCGTGTGCATCTGGAACCGCGCGACGCGCCTGTCTATCCGCCGGCCGCGGCGGCGATCAGTGACGCCGATCTTGTTATCGTAAGTCCGGGCAGCCTGTTTACAAGCATCATTCCGAACCTTCTGGTCAAGGGTGTGGCCGAGGCGATGGCAGCGGCCGATTGTCCGAAGGTGTTTGTCTTGAATACAATGAATATGCGTGCGGAGACAACCGGAATGACCGGAACAGACTACGTTGAAGCTCTGCTGGCCCACGCGCCGGGGGGAATCATCGACTCTGTTTTGGTACACGATGGTCCGTTACCGGACACTGCCCCCGCGCCTGCCGGCGATTTGGCCCACAAGGTCGTCTATGACAGAGCTGGTTTGGCGGCGACAGGGCTTAAGGTTTGGGAAGCTGACATAGCGTCGCTCGAGCAACCGCTTTTGCACGATGCCGCCAAGTTGGCGGCGATATTCCGCCACATCATCAGAGAGGGGACGAAATGAAGAAGTTAGGGCTGGCCATCGCCGGCGTGCTGGTGGCAATCGTGGTTGTGGGCCTGCTGGCCTACGGCTGGTATCAATGGTACGGGCCGGGTTTGCGCCAGCGTAACGACCGGGCAATCAGCGCTGTGGCCGTCTCGACCAAAGTAACCGCCCAGGCCGGTAAGGCAATTGCCGCGTCTGACCGGCTGCCCGCCAAATGGCAAACGCTCGTTTTTGATGAAGCGACCGAAACCGGCATAATTCAGCAAGATCTGGGCGCCCAACGCGGCTACAGCATTGACAAGAGGCGCGATTCCGCGGCCGTCGCCGTCGCCAAGGATCTGGTTGACTCGACGTCGTCAATGATCAAGGAAGGCAAATCGCTTAAGGCGGCGCTATCTGATCTAAATGAATTCAAAAAGGGAGGGGTGTCGAGCGAGACTCTCGCTAGCTTGAACACGGCGATCAAAGCCAGCCGGGCGATGGCGCGGCGTGTCGCCGCCCGCCAAAAAAGCCTGACCGAATTGACGCATGATAACGACGTCTGGGGCTTCTTCGCACTCGCACTGCAGGCCGACGCGCAGGTGCTGGGCCAGCTGGATTCGTCCCAAGCGGCGCTGGCCGCTGGCGATTATGCCGGCTCGAGGGCACAGGCTCTAGCGGCCAAAGAATCCGTAAATGTCAGCGCCACCTGGCTGACCCAAGGCAACCAAGAGCTGACTAACATCGGGGTTTATTCGCAGGACGCGAACGGTTTGCTTGCGTTTATTAGCCGCAGCCGAGACGCCGCGGAGATGTTGGATCAGGCAAGCTCGGCCGGACTAAGGCAGGAAGCGGACACTCTAGCCAGGCTTTCCAAGAATGCCGACGGCCAGCTAAACGCTTTGCGGAAAGTAGCGACTGATCAGGCTATAGGCAAAGGGTATATTGTCTGGTTTGACGCTCAGGCGCGGCGCAGGCTTTCCCGCTAAGCCTGACTAGCCTTAATGACTTTGTCCGCCACATTCGGCGGAACCTGCTCATAAGTAGCCACGTCCAGATGATAAGCGCCCTGTCCGTGTGTAATGGACCTGAGGTCGGACGCGTATGTGCGCATTTCGGCCAATGGTACGTTGGCCTTTACAACCTGACGGTGGTCAGACGGTTCCATTCCCAAGATGCGCCCGCGCTTAGTGTTGAGGTCGCCGATGACGTCCCCGGTATACGAATCAGGTACCATGACCTCGACGCTCGCAACCGGCTCCAGCAGTGTCGGTTGCGCCGATTCCAAGCACTTGCGGAAGGCCATACCGGCAGCAATCTTAAAAGACATGTCGGATGAATCTACCGGGTGGAAAGAGCCGTCAACCACGGTGACCTTGACGTCAACTACAGGAAAGCCGCCGATGATGCCTTCGGCCATTGTCTCCCGCACGCCTTTTTCTACCGCGGGGATATAGTTTTTCGGAATAGAGCCGCCAAATATCTTGTCAACGAATTCGAATCCGGTGCCGCGCGCCAGCGGTTCGACCTCCAGCCAGACATCTCCATACTGGCCGTGTCCGCCGGTTTGCTTCTTGTACTTGCCTTGAGCTTTAGCGGCGGCCGCGATGGTTTCCCGGTATGGCACCTTCGGCAACTCGAGAACCGCTTCCACACCGAACTTGCGCTTAATCTTCTCGGCCATTATCTCCAACTGCATGTCGCCTAAGGCGGTCGCGACCGTTTGACCGGTTCCGGGGTCGCGTGAGATCCGCAACGTGGGCTCTTCGTCGGTGATTTTGTGAAGGGCGACGGCAAGCTTGTCGTCCTCGCCGCGCGTTTTAGGATAGATTGCCATCGGGAAGACAGGCTCCGGGAAATTCAACGCCGCGAACTTGACCGGCCGGCTCTCGTCACATAGGCTATCGCCTGTGAAGGTGGACTCAAGTTTAGGCAGTGCGATGATATCGCCGGCTATTGCCTGTTTAGCGTCTTCTTGTGTCTTACCCTTGACACTCAATAGGTGGCCGATATGCTCCTTTTTGTTCTTGGTCGAGTTAAGCACGGTCGAATTGGTTTTCAAGACACCCGCGATGACCCGCGCGTAGGCGAGCTTGCCGACATAGGGATCGCTGACCGTTTTAAAAACGAACGCCGCAACCGGATCGGCCGAGCTATTCTTGATCATGACCTCATCCCCGGTCTTGGCATCGGTTGCAGCTACGTCCGGGCAATGTTCGGGTGACGGCAGAGCTGTGGCGATGACGTCCAGGACCGTGCGCACTCCGATATTATGGGCCGCGCTCGTCGCCAGCACCGGAACCAGGTGGCCCAAGCTAATGCTAGTGTGGAGAGTGTTGCGCAGCGTCGCCTCGTCAACCTCGCCTTTTTCCAGATACGTTTCAAGCAGGGTATCGTCTACCTCGACCGTGAGCTCAACCATTTTTTCATGGTACTCGTCAGCCAAGGCTTGCATGTCGGCCGGGATGTCGGCTTCAGCGCCGTCCGTGCCGATTATCGCTTTCATCTTGACCAGATCTATTACGCCCCGGAAACCATCCTGACTCCCGATGGGCAGGCTCAGCGGGGTAGCGTGCCGGTAGAGACTGTCCTGGACTTCTGTCAGTCGGGCAAAAAAATCGGCGTTCTCTCTATCCATGCCATTGATGACAACCATGGCCGGCATGCTTGCCGCCTTGACGAGCTCGGCGATCCGCTCCGTTTGGACGCCCAGCCCGTGTACCGCTTCAACCAGATAGCAGGCATTATCCACGGCGCGCAACGCCCCGATCACCTCACCGATGAAGTCGGCGTATCCGGGGGTGTCGATCAAGTTGATTTTCGCGCCGCCGTGTTCTGCCGGCGCCAACGCCGAACCTAGAGAGAATTGCCGTTTGATTTCCTCGGGCTCGAAATCGGAAACGGTCGTCCCCGATTCCACTGTGCCCATTCGTGTCGTTGCTTTGGAGTCGAACAGCATTGCTTCCATGAGGGTTGTCTTACCTGCGGCGCCGTGTCCGACGAGGGCAACATTGCGGATGGCGTTGGTGGCGTAATCCTTCAAAAGGACCTCCTAGACTTACTTTGCGCGTTGATGAACCTATTGTATGAAAACCGTCATCAAAAGCCAACGCCTAATTCATAACTTCTTAACATTGCCCGACGACAATGTACTTACGCTAGTTTTACAATTGTTCCACCCGGTTCCACCTAAGTTTTACCCAGCAACTTTGAAGGGAGGCAACATGCCAGGAAAGACGAACGACACCACGGCCGCAGCGGCGGCTACGGAACCTGCAATGACGGTTCCGGCGGAGTCGGCACATCATCCCTACTGCACGTGCGGCACACACGGCAGCCACAGGATGATCGCCGGACTCTTGATTGGATTATTTCTGCTGGCGTCGGCTTTTGTCAGCGGCGTTATAGCCGGCAAGATTTCTGACAGATTCGGCGGCCACGGCCGCGCCGGAATGATGGGCGGCTACGGTCAAAGCTACTGCGATCGCGGCGGCAGCGGTTACGAACAAGGAATTACGCGCAATCGCGGCGATTACGGCCAGGGAATGATGCGCGGCTACCACGGCTACGGGTACCAGAACGGAACGACTGACGTACCGGACAGCGCCGTACCGGACACCAGCACGACTACGGCCCCGGCGGCGCCGGCACCGACAACACCGGCGCAGTAAAGAAATTGAACGCATGGCGGCTGGACGCCTTCGCGACTGCCCCCAGCATGGCGCGTAGTAGGTGTAAAGCCAAGCAACAAGCCATATAGGTCGAAGGTCGCCATTCTCCCCGTATAACACGCCTTCGGGGATATAGAAAGAGAGAGCGGGAGTTGCTATAATAAGGCAGCTCTCGCTCTCTTTTTGTCCAACCTGCGGGGGCTTCAAACTACACGAAGGGGACAAAGCATATGAAGATAGCGGTCATCGCGCCGGTTTGGGTCAGGGTACCGCCGGAACAATACGGCGGCATCGAAGTCGTCGTAAATCTGACAGTCGAGGAACTCGTTCGGCAAGGGAAAGACATTACGCTTTTCGCAACCGGTGACGCCATCACGGGGGCCAAACTGCGCTACATCTATCCTCAAGCCGTGGGTTTTGCCTCCGGCCACCAAAGTTTTCCCGAAACGCACGTCGCCTGGGCATTTAGCCAGGCCGGCGAGTTCGATGTGTTGCACAATCACGCTGGCGTGGCCGGTATCGCCATGGCTCGCCTCATCAACAAGCCCGTCGTCACGACCCTGCACAACAATTACTTCGTTCCCGAAAATCCGGTATTCTTTGAACAAAACAAGGCCAACCAGTTCTTCGTTCCAATCAGCGACGCGCAAAAGCGCGAGGTTCCCGGCTTGAATTTCACCCGTACCGTGTACAATGCCATCGATGTCTCCAAGTATCCCTTTCAAGAAGAAAAAGAAGATTTCCTTCTGTCCTTGGGTAATCTTTGGGAAGTCAAAGGCCACGACACGGCGATTGCTGTCGCCAAGCAGTTGGGAATGAAGCTGATCATCGCCGGCAAGCTCGATCCCAAAGGCGAAGAGTTCTTCCGCACCAAAGTCGAACCCGAGATTGACGGAGAACAGATAATATTTGAAGGCCAGATCACGCAAGAGCGAAAGATGGAACTTTTTAGCAAGGCGAGGGCGTTCTTGTTTCCGATCAGATGGGAAGAGCCTTTCGGCTTGGTCATGGCCGAGGCGATGGCCTGCGGCACACCTGTTATCGCGTTTCGTCACGGCTCGGTTCCCGAAGTGATTGTTGACGGTGAGACCGGGTTCATTGTCGATACCGCGGCCGAGATGGCCGAAGCCGTCGGGAAGGTCGGAACCATCGCGCCCGCCGCGTGCCGCGCCAGGGTCGAAGACGTATTCAGCCCGAAAAGGATGGCCGAAGGCTACTGGGAAGCATACGCCGAAGTGCTGCGCCGGGCTTGAGGCGCGCAGGCTAACTTATGGCAGGTAAACACAGCGCCGCGCGACGGCCGGCTAAGGTCGCCGCGGATGGCGGTAGTCGCCGAAAAAGGAACAGGAAGCCGCTCTTAATCAGCCTAGGCGTTCTTCTAGTGCTGGCCTTGGTCAGCGGAACCGCCGTCTACTATTACTTCTTTGACGGCCGCGTCCTGGCGGGTTGGCTGCAACTAGCACTGCCCGCGCAAATCAGCTCACCCAAGTCTGTTGCCGTCTGTCCCCTGGACGGACGTATCGTCAGCGATGCTTCGCTGCTAAACCGCAGGCCGATACTTATCAAAGTAGAAAACCATCCCGACGCGCGTCCCCAATCAGGACTCGACAAAGCGGATATCGTTATCGAGGCTATGGCGGAGGGCGGTATTACTCGTTTCGCGGCCGTTTTCTGGTGCCGAGACGCTGAAGAAATCGGGCCCGTGCGCAGCGGGCGCCTTCAGGACCTGACATTTGCCGCCGAATACGACGCCTTGTTCGCCCACGTTGGCGGGTCGGACGCCTGGGCCGCCGCCAAAACATCGGCACTGGCTGATCTGGACCAGTTCGCGTACGGCGACACCTATTGGAGAAGCGACGACCGCGACGCTCCGCATAATGTCTATACGACGACTGTGCGCCTGCACAAGACAGCGGCAGCGGAAGACCTTGAGAAAAAGGTCTCGCTGGATTCGTGGACATTCAAGGTCGGCCACCCGGGAGCCGGTAAAGTTACGTCAGTCAAGATACCGTACGGCGCCGACTGCGCTTGCAGCTATACGTATGATAAGGCGACAAATACTTATCTGCGCTTCGTTGAGGATGAACCGTTCCTGGACAAACCTACGGGTGCCCAGATCGCGCCTAAGAACGTAGTGGTCATGTTTGTCAGTTATGATTCCTCAGACTTTGGCGAAGAATACGGACTGGGTGGCCGGGATGTGATGCAGTTGATCGGCGACGGAAAGGCGGTCGTGCTGCGGGACGGTCAAGCGGTTACGGGTCGCTGGACGAAAGCGGATGAGTCGTCCCGGACAATGTTTGTCGATGACAACGGGCAGCCAATCTCGTTCAACCGGGGTCAGACTTGGATAGAAATCATCCCCTCGAGCTGGGATATCACGCTAGGCTAAGGTTAAAACCGTGTTTCTCGTGTGATATAATCTTGCTCATGCACGGACGTAGCGGGTCTATTATGAATTTTGGAGGTTGTTTAGCAGATGGCGGAGGAAGGAACACTTAGGGTTAAGACCGGTCTGGCGGAAATGCTCAAAGGCGGCGTCATCATGGACGTTACCAATGCTGAGCAGGCCAAGATCGCCGAGGATGCGGGCGCGGTTGCGGTTATGGCGTTGGAGCGAGTCCCCTCGGACATCCGTGCCGCCGGCGGCGTCGCCAGAATGGCGGACCCGGCAATAGTCGAGAACATCATGAAGACAGTCAGTATCCCGGTAATGGCAAAGGCGAGGATCGGCCATTTCGCGGAGGCGAGGGTCCTGGAAAGCTTAGGGGTCGATTATATCGACGAAAGTGAAGTCTTAACCCCCGCCGACGAGGACAACCACATTAACAAATGGGACTATAAAGTGCCGTTCGTCTGCGGGGCGCGCAATCTGGGCGAAGCTCTGCGCCGGATTGGTGAAGGCGCGGCAATGATAAGGACCAAGGGCGAGGCCGGTACCGGCAATGTTGTCGAGGCCGTCCGCCATATGCGCACGATTACCAACGAGATGAAGGTTTTGGCAGTAGTGGGCGAGGAAGAGCTAATGACTGCGGCCAAGAATATGGGCGCCCCGTTTGAGCTAGTTCGCGCGGTCGCCAAGACTGGAAAATTACCGGTTGTGAACTTCGCGGCCGGCGGAATTGCGACACCCGCGGATGCCGCGCTCATGATGATGCTAGGCGTCGATGGTGTTTTCGTGGGATCCGGTATCTTTAAGTCGACAGACCCGTCTTCGATGGCCAAAGCAATCGTCGAAGCCACCACCCACTTCAATGACGCCGCGCTGGTCGCCAAGGTTTCTAAGGGAATCGGTGATCCGATGCGCGGCCTGGAAATCTCCGAGATCGACGAGAAAGATCTGCTTCAGACACGCGGCTGGTAGATAACCCAATGTCTAAGGAATCCCCGGTAATCGGGGTTCTCGCCCTACAGGGCGCGGTCCGCGAGCACGCAGCGGCGCTGCGTGCAGCGGGAGCCGAGACGGAGGCGATTAAATGGCCTGACCAGCTGGCGGGGATTGCGGGGCTGATAATACCGGGCGGGGAGAGCACTACCATCGGAAAGCTGATGGTTAAGTACGGTTTTATCCAAGCAATCCGGGATTTAGCCGCGTCCGGACGGCCTGTTTACGGCTCCTGCGCCGGCTTGATTGCGGTTGCCAAGCGTATCACCGAAGGCACGGATCCCTGGCTTTCGCTGATGGACATTGAAGCCACACGCAACGCGTTCGGGAGGCAGCAGGAAAGTTTCGAAGCCGAGATTGCCATTCCCGTTTTGGGAGCTCCGTTCACGGGCGTTTTCATCCGTGCGCCTTGGATAGAGACTGCCGGGTCCGGGGTCGATATCCTGGCCGAGTATGACGGACGCAAGATCATGGCTCGCGAGAACAATATTCTTGTTACCGCCTTTCATCCCGAGCTGACGACGGACACAAGAGTTCACGAGTACTTTATCGATATGGTTAGGGAGGCATAATGAGCGGCCATTCCAAGTGGGCCTCGATCAAGCACAAAAAGGGAGCAACTGACCAGAAGCGCGGCGCCGTGTTCAGCAAGCTGGTCCGGGCGATTACCGTAGCGGCTCGCGAGGGGGGCGGAGATCCCAAGAACAACGCGGCTCTGACAACCGCCATTGAGAAAGCCAAGGCGGCCAGCATGCCGGCGGAAAACATCGAGCGGGCGATCAAACGCGGCGCCGGTCTGCTCGAGGGCGTAAATTACGAAGAGATCATGTATGAGGGCTACGGACCGAGCGGCGTCGCCGTAATGGTCGACGTCTTGACCGATAATCGCAATCGCACCGCGTCCGACGTGCGCAACATCTTCTCTCGTTCCGGCGGCAGCCTGGGCGAGATTGGCAGCGTTGGATGGATGTTTAATAAGAAAGGCGTCATCCTGGTGCCCAAGACCGCCGGCAAAACGGAAGAAGAAATAATGGAAGCGGCGATCGAGGCGGGCGCCGACGACGTCGAGATATCCGAGGATCATTATGAGATCGTGACAGAGCCGGCTGCGTTTGGGGCGGTGCGCGGCTACCTGACTGAACATGACATTCCGTTCGACGAAGCTGATCTGACAATGATACCGACGACGACGGTGAAGTTGGACGAGGCGGGCGCCCGTAAAGTTCTGAGGCTGCTGGATGCGCTAAACGATCACGACGATGTCCAGGAAGCTTTCGCCAATTTCGATATTCCCGATGACATTCTTGAGGCCGTCGCTAAGAGTCTTTAGCGTGTGCTATAGTGAACATATGTTCGCCTGTCATGAACGCACACGATGCACGAGAAATGGGTAGCGCATGATCATTCTGGGCATAGACCCCGGCACCGCCCGCTGCGGTTTTGGCGTTATCGAACAAGATGGTGGCGCTCTGACGTTATTGGAGTGCGGCTTGATTGACACGCCCGCCGGAACACCCACCAGTCACCGCCTCACCGCGATTTATTCACGCCTAAACGAACTTATTGTTACCCACAAACCTGTGGCTGTCGCTGTCGAAGAGCTGTTTTACGGCAACAATGCCAAGACCGCGATCGCGGTCGGCCAGGCCCGCGGTGTGATTCTGTTGGCCGCCGCACACAACGGGGTCGAAACCGCCGAATATACGCCGCCCCAGATCAAGCTGGCTGTGACTGGTTACGGTAAAGCCGACAAAGGGCAAGTTAGATCTATGGTCAAAACAGTCTTGAACCTAAAGGAGCTGGGCGGCCCTGACGATGTCTCCGACGCGGTCGCAGTCGCTTTGTGCCATGCTTTTAGCTGCCGGTTGACGGCCCGAATCGGGAGCGCTTTGTCATGATCGCTTATTTGTCCGGTGCGATAATCGTCAAAGACACCGACCGGGTTATTATTGACGTCAACGGCGTAGGCTACGAGGCATATGTGTCTCTATTCTCTTTGGCGGCTCTGCCGGACGTCGGCCAGGACGTCAGTCTTCATACTTATCAGCACGTCCGCGAAGACACGCTCCAGCTGTTTGGGTTTACCGGCCAGGCGGAAAAGGATCTCTTCCTGCGGTTGATCGGCCTCACGGGCGTGGGTCCGAAGCTGGCGCTGTCGATATTGAGCGTTTTTTCACCGGCCGAGTTCCAGCGTGTGCTTATAAATGGAGACGTCAAGGCGCTGACAACAATTCCCGGCGTAGGACAGAAGGGCGCCAAGCGCCTTGTTCTGGAGCTGCAGGAGAAGTTGGTTCCGTCTGAGCAGGTGGGACTGCCGGACGGTATTCTGCCGGAGGCCAAGCCGGCATTCGCCGAAGCGCGAGAGGCGCTGGTCGGACTGGGTTATTCCCCGGCCGAGGCCAACCGGGCACTCGAGGGCTTTTCGGGCGAAGCGACCGCCAAAGTTGAAGATATCATTAAGTATGCTCTCCGGAATCTTGCAAGTGTTTAATAGCCTAAAAAATGTAGGTGTAGAAATATGGCCGACGTAGAACCAACTGAAGATTGGATACTGAATCCGGCCGAGACGTTGCCGGAAGAGGTCGATCTTGACGTGACCCTGCGTCCGCGCCGGATGGACGAGTTTGTCGGCCAGGGCGCCACCAAGGACCATCTCCGGGTTTTGATCGACGCGGCGCGCAACCGGGGTGAAGCGCTTGATCACGTGTTGTTGTGCGGACCGCCGGGGCTGGGCAAGACCACGTTGGCTTGCATTATCGCGGCCGAACTGGACGTTAATCTCCGCAGCACGTCGGGCCCGGCCATGGAGCGTGCCGGGGACGTGGCCGCCATTCTTAGTAACCTCGAGCCTGGTGACGTGCTCTTCATCGACGAGATTCACCGGTTGAACCGCCAGATTGAAGAGGTGCTGTACCCGGCGATGGAGGACTTCAAGATCGATATCGTTGTCGGCAAAGGCCCAAGTGCCCGTTCGCTGCGCTTGGATGTGCCTCGCTTTACGCTTGTCGGCGCGACAACCCGCACCGGATTGATCACCAGTCCGTTACGCGACCGGTTCGGCATGACAGCTCGTCTTGATTACTATGGTCCCGAAGACCTGAAAGCGATTGTGCTAAGGGCCGCTGACATCCTGAATGTTCGTCTGGAGGACGGCGGCGCCGCGGAGATTGCGTCTCGCAGCCGCGGCACCCCTCGAATCGCTAATCGCCTGCTCAAACGCGTACGAGACTATGCCGAGGTAAAGGGCGACGGCACGATATCTCACGACACGGCCGCGAAGGCTTTGTCGTTCTTCGAGGTTGACGCGCTCGGTCTGGACAAACTGGACATCAGATTGCTCAAGACGCTGATCGAGAGGTTTCAAGGCAGTCCTGTGGGTTTGAACACGCTGGCCGACGCCGTGGGAGAAGAGCCACAAACCATTGAGGAAGTCTACGAACCGTATCTTCTGCAGCTGGGCATGATCAAGCGGACGCCGCGGGGCCGTGTCGCGACAGAGCGAGCTTATAGCCATTTCGGTATGCCGATGAGCGACGCCGCTCGCCTGTTTTAGATGCGCGTCCTGCTGCACGCCTGCTGCGGGCCTTGCCTAATCTATCCCGCAGACCAGTTGCGCCGCCAGGGTCTTGACGTGACGGTGTATTATTTCAACCCAAACATCCATCCCCTGGCGGAATACGAGAAACGCCTGTCGACTCTCATGGAGTACTGTCAGAGGGTGGGATTAAAGGTTGTTTCCGGCGATTACGATATTGACGAGTACTTCCGCGCCGTCGGGTCTCCGGATCAAGACCGGTGCCGGCTGTGCTATAAACTCCGTCTGCAGGAAACCGCTCGCCGGGCCGCGGCCGACGGTTATGACGCTTTCTCGACAACCCTGTTGGTCAGTCCGTATCAGAAACATGACGAATTGCGTCAGGCGGGCGAGGAAGCGGCAGCGGCGGCCGGGGTTGCTTTTCTGTATGAAGATTGGCGCACCGGTTATCGCGCCGGCCAGGCCCGCGCCCGCGAGCTAGGGATATATCGTCAGAAATACTGCGGCTGCGTCTATTCCAAAGAGGAAAGTCGCGACCCCAAGAGATGAAGACCTCCGATTTCGACTATTATTTGCCACCTGAGCTTATTGCTCAACAACCTTTGGACGCGCGTGACGCGTCACGCCTGCTGGTCTTGGATCGCTCCGACGGAAGCAAAAGTCATCGCGCCTTTTCCGATGTTATTGAATATGTGCGGCCGGGCGATTGCCTAGTAATAAACGAGACTAAAGTTATTCCGGCGCGGTTGCGCGGGCGCAAGGCGGGAACAGGCGGCGCCGTTGAAATACTGTTGGTCGCGCCGCTGGCAGAGGGCTGGGAAGCAATGGTCAAGCCGGGCGCGCGTTTGCCGGCCGGAACTAAGGTCCAATTTGATCTCCCGATATTGACGGCCACGATCGGAGAAAGATTGAGCGAGGGGCGCCGCCGCGTCACATTCGAGAGCGACGGTGATTTCCGCCAAGCCCTAGACAGGATAGGTATGTTGCCCTTGCCCCCTTACATCCACGAACCTCTGCGCGACCAAACACGATATCAAACTGTCTATGCTACTCGCGAGGGTTCAGCAGCCGCGCCGACGGCCGGTCTGCATTTTACGCCGGCTTTGCTGGCGGACATCGAAGCGGCTGGCGCCTCGCTGGCCCGAGTCGATCTTACGGTCGGTCCCGGAACGTTCCAGCCCGTCAGGGTAGATAATATCGAAGACCACGTCATGCATAGCGAACGTTTTGAGGCGCCGGCCGAGGCGGTAGCTGCAATAAACGAGGCGCGCGCGGCCGGCGGCCGGATTATTGCGGTCGGAACGACATCGGCGCGGGTCTTGGAGACGATGGCCGACGAGAAAGGCGTTGTCCGGCCTGGTCCGGGGACCACCGATATCTTTATCTACCCCGGTTACAAGTTCAAAGCCGTCGACGCGCTAATCACTAATTTTCACCTGCCCAGGTCGACGCTCCTGATGTTGGTTTGTGCCCTAGCCGGGCGCGAGCTTATAATTAAAGCATACGAAGAAGCAGTTCAACAGCGTTATCGTTTCTTTAGCTTTGGTGACGCGATGCTGATTTTGTAAGACAGAGGACCATCAAGACAACAGACCACAGAGGACTGATGAACGACTCAGGACAAAATACCCCCAAAGTGTCACACCAGATAGATGTTGTCTGTAGTCTTCTAGTCTGTGAGCCCCCGAGGATTCATTATGTCTGATAAACGCTGCCGCATTAGACCCAGGGGCGCGGGTCCCTTTCTCGTCGTCGACCTATATAATGCATTGCTGGGCGCTTTCGGACCGCAGGAATGGTGGCCGGCGGATGGCCCCTTCGAGGTCATGGTGGGCGCCATTCTGACGCAAAACACCGCCTGGACGAACGTCGAGCCGGCCGTGGCCGCGCTAAAAGAGAAGGGCTTGCTAACGCCTCGCGCCCTAGCCGGCGCTCCGCTGGCGGAAATTGAGACGGCGATTCGCTCGTCCGGTTATTATCGGCAGAAGGCAGGTCGCTTACGCGAGCTGTCCGCCTGGTTGCTAAGTGAGTGGGGCGGCGATCTAAGGTTGACGTTCCAAGAACCGACTCTGCGTTTGCGCACCAAGCTGCTAGCCATCAACGGCATCGGGCCGGAGACAGCCGATTCCATTCTGCTGTACGCGGCGGGTAAACCGGTATTTGTCATCGACGCATATACCGTCCGCATTCTGGGGCGGGTTGGCCTCACCGAGCATACCGACTACGGATGCCTGCAGCGCCTGTTCGAGCGCAATCTCCCACTTGATATCGATATCTACCGTGAGTATCACGCCTTGCTGGTTTTGCTGGGTAAGGATTTCTGCCGGCGGCGGCCGGAGAAATCGAATTGTTGCGCCTGTCCCGTAGGGAGTCGCTGTGAAACTGGTTTACTCGCCGCAGTATGAAGTAGACGTCGGCCGCCATGTCTTTAACACGTCTAAGTATCGACTCGTCATCGAGCGCTTGCGAGCCAGCGGCGCCTTTGCCGAAAGTGACATTTTGGATCCCGAACCGGCTTCGGACGACGATATCAGGCTTGTGCATACCGCCGAGTACGTCGCCAAACTAAAGACAGCGACTTTGTCACCGGACGAGCTGGCCCAACTTGAGATCGGTTTCTCGCCGGCGCTGGCCCGCGCCGCCTGGCTCTGGGCCGGCGGCAGCATCCTGGCCGGCCGGCTGGCTGTACACGAAGGGGCTTGTTTTCACGACGGCGGCGGTTGGCATCACGCGTTTCCTGATCATGGCGAAGGGTTCTGCGTCATCAACGATCACGCCGTGGCCGTCCGTAAGTTGATTGCCGACGGAGTTATCGGCTCGGCAATCATAGTTGATTGCGATGTTCATCAGGCCAACGGCACCGCGGCCATTTTCGCCCATGACCCCAACGTCATGACCTTCTCGATTCACCAGGAGAGCATTTATCCGGACGTCAAGCCGCCGTCCGACCTAGATGTCGGGCTAGCGGACGAAACCGGGGACGAAGTCTACTTGGCGCGGCTGGAAGCCAATCTTATCAAGGCCTTGGACGGCTGGCGTCCGGAGTTGATGTTCTACGTCGCTGGCGCTGACACGTTCGAGAGTGATCAGCTCGGCGGCTTGAATCTGACAATTGATGGCATGAAGCAACGTGATCAAGTGGTTTGCCACGCCGCCAGGCACAACGGAATACCTGTGGCCGCGGTCCTCGCCGGGGGCTACGCCTCGCGGGTCGATGACGTCGCCACCATCCACGCCAATACCGCGATTGTCATGAAAGATATGCTAGGGTAGTAAGAAAACAACGGGAGGCTTTTTTATGAAACTCGAACTTAAGGATTTCTACCGGGTCATGTCCCCGCGCTTGACCGTTTTGGTCTCCACCGCCGATAAAGACGGCAACCACAACGCGGCCCCGTTTTCGTTCTGTATGCCTGTTAGTATCGATCCACCGCTCTTAGCGATCGCGTCCGCCCACAAGCGGCATACGCTGGCCAATATCAAAGAGACCGGCCAGTTCGTTGTTAACATTCCGGGTGAGATGCTGGTGGCCGCGGTAGAGAAGTGCGCTGAGCCGTTGCCGAAGGGTGAGAGCGAGATTATCGCCTCAGGCCTGGCTCCCGGGCGCAGCGAGACTATTGACGCGCCCTTTATTCAAGACGCCGTTGCGTATTTCGAGTGCGCGCTGGAATGGGTCAAAGACGCCGGCGATCATCAGATCGTCGTCGGCCGGATTCTGAATGCCGTCGTTCGTGATGAATACTGGAGCGAGGACGGGTTTGCCTTCCAAGAGGCCATGCCTCTGCTGCACTTAAGTGGGCGTAATTTCACCGCTGGCGACCGTCTGATCATGGTGCCTTAAGCTTTAAGCATGGGCATATCTTTTGAGGTAACAAAAACCAACGCCACCGGCCGCGGCCGTCTCGGCCGCTTGACCACGCCCCATGGAGTTATCGAAACGCCTGTATTTATGCCGGTCGGCAGCAAAGCCGCTGTCCGTACAATGACCCCGGAGGAGCTCAAATCCGCCGGCGCAACGATGATCCTTTCCAACACCTACCACTTGTATCTGCAACCCGGCCTGGAGACACTGCGCGCGATGGGCGGCCTGCATCGTTTTATGAATTGGGACGGGCCGATTCTCACGGATTCGGGCGGCTACCAGATATTCAGCTTGAGCCATCGGCTGAAAATGGATGCGGACGGGGTGCGCTTCAAGTCACCGATTGACGGGTCCGACCATTATCTGACTCCAGCCGGCGTAATGGATATCCAAGACACGATCGGCTCCGATATTGCGATGACGCTGGACGAATGTCCGCCCTACCCGGCCGACCGCGCCCATGTGCAGGCAGCCAACGACCGAACGCACGCCTGGGCCGCGTTGTGCCAGGCGCGGCATCGCGAATTGGTGGCCGCCGGATCCCCGCAATCGCTGTTCGGGATTGTGCAGGGCGGCGTGTATCCCGACCTGCGCGAGCAAAGCGCCAAGGCCTTGGTTGACATGGATTTCCCCGGCTACGGCATCGGAGGCTTGAGCGTCGGAGAACCGCGCGACCTGATGCTCGAAGCGCTGGCAGCCACAACCGAACATCTGCCGAAAGACAAGCCCCGTTATCTAATGGGGGTCGGCGACCCCGAAGGGATTGTTCGCGCGATTGAGCTGGGCGTTGATATGTTCGATTGCGTTATGCCGACTCGGATAGCGCGTAACGGAACCGCTTTTACCCAAGATGGACGCCTGAATATCCTGAACGCCAAGAATACCCGGGATCCTGCGCCTTTGGACGAGGGCTGCGGCTGTTACACATGTCAAAACTATAGCCGGGCCTACGTCAAACACCTGTACAAGACGGGAGAGACGCTTGCCTTGCGCCTGCTCACGTGGCATAATTTATACTTTGTGTTCCATTTGATCGAGCGCGTAAAGAATGAGATGAGGAGTAGCGCATGAGCGGCATAGCCGGGCCTTTGGTTTTTCTGGCCATAGCGACCATCGCCTGGTACGTCCTGTTTGTCTTTCCGCAGCAAAAACAGGCACGTGAGCGGCGCGAAGTAATCGATTCGGTCAAGATCGGGGATGAAATCATTACCTATGGCGGCATTTTTGGCGTCGTAAAAGAGGTTGAAGACGATTGGTTCATCATCACCATTGCCGATAATGTCGACATCAAGGCGGCCAAAGAAGCGGTCGTCATGCGGCGCGACCCCGGTTCCCCCGACGCCGCCGCGAAAGACGAAGTTAATGATTGAGCCGGCAGCCGCGCTCACTCTAGCCGATATTCGTGACATCGAACGCGTCCAGGTCTATATCACTCACGCGGACGAGGTGATGAAGAACTACGGTTATACCGAGCACGGATTTCGCCACGCGGGATTGGTCGCCAAGATGAGTGGGACCGTACTCGAGAGTCTCGGCTTTCCGGCCGAAAAGGTGGAACTGGCGCGGATCGCCGGCTATTTGCACGACATCGGCAACGTGGTTTGCCGCGAAGGCCATGAACAGATCGGCGCTCTCTTGGCGGAACGGATTCTTACTGAAGCAAACATGCCGTTGCACGACGTAGCGGTCGTTCTGAACGCTATTGGAAACCACGAAGAGGGCACCGGTTGGACCGCCAGCGATATCGGAGCGGCCGTTATCATCGCCGATAAGGCCGACGTTCATGAGAGCCGTGTCCGCGACATTGAGCACCGTGCTTTCGACATTCACGATCGTGTCAACTTCGCCTCCAAGAACTCAACATTGCGCGTCGACGGCGCCGAACGCCTGATAACATTGGCAATCGAGATAGACACCGCCACCAGCGAGGTAATGGAATACTTTGAGATATTTCTGTCGCGGATGGAAATGTGCCAGCAAGCGGCCAAGTTCCTCAAGGCGCGTTTCAGTTTGGTCATCAATGATGTTAAACTCTTATAGTTGTTACTTACCCTAACGAGGGCACTTTTCGACATAGAAGGGGAATCACATGCTGGACAAGCAGAAGTTCATTGGCTATGGCTTGTTTGCCTTGGTCATCGTGGCCGTTAGTGCTTATTTGATCTATCCAATCGGCAAATCCATCAAGCTCGGCCTTGACTTGCAGGGCGGCGCCAGTGTGTTGCTGCAAGCTAAAGGCACGGCCAAGGCACCGGTCACCACGGAGAGCATGGACCAGGCCGAGAACATCATCCGCCAGCGGGTCGACAAGCTGGGCGTCGCCGAGCCGGGCATCATCCGCGAGGGCAACAACTACATCCAAGTCCAACTGCCGGGTATCAAGGACCCGAATAAGGCACTGGACGTTATCGGCAAGACCGCCTTGCTGGAGTTCCGAGAGGTGTTGGATTCCGAGGTCATCGGGGGCAAGAAGCTTAAGGTGACGAAGAATCCGACATCGGACAAAGACGCGGTCTTGATCGACAAAGACAAGAAGATGAAGTACAAAGTCGGACCGACTTTAATGACGGGCAGCGTCATCTCCAGCGCCACCGCGGGATATGACGAAAACAATAAGCCCCAGGTGGACATGACGTTCAGCGCCGAAGGCGGCAAGCTGTTTGACGAGGTCGCGGTTAAAACCTACAAGAAAGAGCTGGCAATCGTTTTGGATAACACCGTTGAATCGGCACCGCGGATCGACAGCCAGAGCTATAACGGCCGCGCGGTCATCAACGGCAGTTTTACGTTGGACGAGGTTAAAACGCTGGCGCTTGTTCTGCAAACCGGCGCCTTGCCGGTAAAACTGGAGATGAGCGATATTCAGACCGTGGGACCGACGCTCGGCCTTGATTCGCTGCGCGCCGGCGTTCTAGCTTTAGTGATCGGTTTTATCCTGGTAATCATCTATCTGCTTGTTTACTATCGCGGCCTGGGCGTTATCGCTACCTTAGCGCTGGCTGCTTTCGCGACTATCCTGTTCGGGTTCGCGGCGTTTTTCGGGACCTATGGAAAATCGATAGGGCTTTATTGGAACATGACCCTGCCGGGGCTGGCCGGTATCATTCTGAGCATCGGTGTCGCGGCGGATTCTAGTATTGTTATCTTTGAGCGCATCAAAGAAGAAATTGGCGCGGGGAAGACCTATCGCCTGGCGATGGAGCAGGGCTTCCGCCATGGCTTCCTGACCATGGTCGACGCGAACTTCGTCACCTTCATCACCGCGTTCATCCTGTATTTCCTGGCGGTCGGACCGGTGCGCGGCTTTGCGTTTACGCTGATGCTGGGCGTGGCCATCGACCTCTTCGTAACCTATTTCTTCCTGCAATCGATGCTCGGCTTGACGCTGAATTGGAAACCGATGCAAAAAAGCACGATCACCGGTATGAAAGGGGTGGTCTAGATGCAGCATTTCCACTTCGAGTTCATCGGCCGCAAGAAACTTTGGTTTGGGATATCGGGCGCGATAATCGTTTTCGGGATTATCGCAATGATGCTGGGCGGCCTGAAATGGGGCGTCGAGTTCCAGGGCGGCAATCAGTTTGACGTTAGGTTTAAGAAAGCGCCTTCCGTTGAGTCAATCAGAAAGACATTGGACGCGTTAAAGCTGGGGGAGAGTACCATTCAGCCTGTCGGCGCCGGCAACGAATACCTGATTCGGACCAAGCGTCTGGGTACGGACACACGGGTCCAGGTTCAAGCCGCGCTGAGGAAGGCATTCCCGGTCACAGACGTCAGCACCCGCGACATCGGGCCCGGCTGGGGCCAGCAGGTTACCGACGGCGCCTGGAAGGCTCTCATCGCGTCGTTCGTTGTTCTATTGCTCTATATAAGCATAAGGTTTGAATTCAAGATGGCGGTCGCGGCGATGCTCGCCTTGTTTCATGACGGCTTTGTGGTTGTCGGTATATATGCGATTGTTGGCTTATTCGAGGCCAAGACCGGTCTGACCTGGATACCATCGGAGATAACGCCGAATACGGTGGCGGCCTTGCTGACGATTCTCGGTTTTTCATTGTACGACACGATTGTCGTATTCCACCGCATCAAGGAAAACGCAGAGATCATCGGCAAGCGAACCTACTCGATCATGGTTAACGATTCGATGAACCAGGTTTTGATGCGCAGCATCAATACCTCCTTGACGGCGCTTATTCCGGTTTTCGTGCTGCTGATATTCGGCGGCCAGACGCTAAAGGACTTCGCGTTCGCCATGTTCGTCGGTCTGATTTCCGGCGCCTATTCATCGATATTCATAGCTAGTCCGATTTTGGCGCTATGGAAGGAGACCGAACCGCGCTACATGATGATTCGGGAGAAACTGGCCCAAGCGCAGCCCTCTAAGAAGAAAGCAGCGCAAGCGGAGGCCGCTGCGACGAGCTCCTCGCCTGCGAAAAGTTTTACATCCGAGTCGCCACGGGCGGAAAACGTCATTACCGGCGTAACTTCCGCGGAAGCCGGGTTGCCGGACGAAGCGATGACTCCGACCCCGAAGCAGAAAACGGCGGCCCAAAAGGCTAAAAAGAAAGCCAAGAAGAAGAAAAGACGATAACAAGATTACCCTCCCCCTTGAGGGGGGAGGATTGAGGTGGGGGTGCCGCTCGCGACACCCGATCACATACAAATAAAAAGGCCGGCTCATGTGAGCCGGCCTTTTTTTACATGCTCTTAGGAACTAGGGGTTAACCGGAAATGGTCCGTATGTTTGGCTCACGTGTCCGGCGACGTCAGACAGCTGAACGGTGTATTTCTGACCCGCCGCATACGCAACTTTTGTGTTGACCTGGCTGATGGTGTTGGCGTCAAGGGGAATTACAACGGTGCCGGAATTCGTGCCCGTAACGGTAATCGTCGCGTAACAATCCTCTTGCGCTTGTGGTTTTACTACAACGACGTCGACACCGCTGAGCGTCGCGTGCCAGCCGGTCGAAACGAAGGCCGGTGCGTGGCCGGGATATGGCGCAAGGGTCGGGGTCGTCTTGTCCTTGTGGTAATCGTACTGCATTCCCGCGTAGGTCAAGACCCAAGGCTGTTGATCCGCGACAACGGCCATGTGAATCAGGCCGTAAGTTGCGTCTACGGCCCACCAGGGCGGCTGGACAAAACCGTTGGCCTGAGTCGAGCCGTCATATCGCCAGCCCGGCGCGCCAACTTCAACGAAATCCGAATTGCCCGCGTTTGTTTGCCGTCCGGTCCAATCCCAATACGCGACCGAACCGAATCCTCCCTTTGTCCAGATGCCGCCGGCGCCAACGATAGAATCGGGGAAGCGCAGCCACATCGCGTCGACAGAGTAGCCATTGGGGCCAGGCGGAGGCAGCTGGAAAACAAACTCGGCAGCGCCTTCAAAACCGTCGGCCAAAGCTTTGTCGTCAAAAAGAAGCGCGTTATATGTTTGCTGAGTGCCCGCAAAGAAGAAATAGGTCGGCATGACGTCCGCGATGTCCGGCGGCGGTGATCCGACCCAGAAGTTGAATGCGGTTGGCGGATTCTGACCGCTTGGCTTGGCCGCCATGCCTAAACGCCCGCCGGCGATATAGTAGTTGCCGCCCTCAATGGTTTGGGTAGGCGCTAGATACGCAAGCTGCAGATAAGCGCTTACAGTAGCGCCCATATAGGTAAAATCGTATCTGGATAGAGGGGTGTTTATGTATCCCACAGCCGCCGCGGTGACGGCATAGCTTAAGCCGGGAGTCAGGCCGGTGAACGAGAACGCTCCGTCAGCGCCGGTCTTGAATGAGTCAATCTGCACCCCGCGCCTGTTGAGCAGGAGTACAGTTGCATTTGGTATAACCCCGCCTTCAACACGATCGACAACGAAGCCGTAAATGGGATCGGAAGATAAAGGCGTCCGGCCTGATGGTGCCGGAGCAGGGGCCGGGCCGGTGCCTGGTATCGGCGCGCCGCCCGGCGCGCCGCCCGGCGTCACACCGCCGCTGGTTCCGTTGGCGCCGGCGGTGTTTGTGCCGCTGGGCGCTACCGTTTGACCCGTTTGGGCCTTGAACGATTGAATCGAAGCCAGCGTTGTATCTGACTTGTCGTTCCAAGTCGGTTCAGGATTATATGGTGCGGGTCTCACTGGCTTAGGGTTAAAGGGGGCAACAACTTGGCCGGTCGTGCAGCCCGTCAAAAGCAATGTGGGAACGACAAGGATAATAGCGATCAGTGTTAGAAAAACTGTCTTGCGTTTTATGAGACTGTCGATGGAGTGCCCGTCCTTTCGCTTTACTTCGTATGAGCTCATTATCGGCAGTACCCTCCTGGTGCTTAAACGCTCGCGCACGTCCAAGCATCTAAATTATAGGTATACGCCGCGAACTGTGTCAATTAGCCGATGGATGCTCTGTGTCGATAGAGCAAGAAATATGTGCGATCGCATTAATGAGTGCAAGAGATTGTTAATCGCATTTAAGCGCTCGCTTTAAGCAGCCTCTCAGCCTCCCAGGCTCGCAGTCTTCCCACCTGCCCCTGTGCTAAACTCTCTATATGGTAGATAGCCTCATCACAAAAGTTCTTAAATACAACCCGGGCGCCGACGTCGAGCTGATTAAGAGCGCCTATGATTTTGCCTATCGCTGCCACACAGACCAGTTCCGGTTGTCCGGTGAACAGTACATTTTGCATCCATTGGGCGTCGCTGAGATTTTGGCTGGCCTGGAGCTGGATACGCCGACGATTATCGCCGGTTTGTTACACGATGTCGTCGAAGACAGCGCGACAACGACGGCCGAAATAGCCAAGGAATTCGGCGATGAGGTCGCCGCGTTGGTCGACGGCGTAACGAAAATATCCCGCCTAAAATACAAGAAGACGGAAGAAGACCAGGTAAAAAGCATCCGCAAGATGCTGGTCGCGATGGCCAAGGACATCAGGGTCATCCTCATCAAGCTCGCCGACCGGCTGCATAACATGCGCACACTGTCGCATTTGTCGACGGAGAAGCAGCTGATAAAAGCGCAGGAAACGCTTGACGTTTACGCGCCGCTGGCACACCGGCTGGGCATGTACCAAGTTAAAGACGAACTGGAAGACCTGGCTTTCTTGACCATCCATCCGAAGCAGTACGCCGAGATGGTGCATCTGGTCGCTCAGCGAGCCGAAGAACGCCAGGTCTATTTGCAGGGCGTCATGGACGACCTAAAAGGACACCTCAAGAAGGCTCGCGTTAAGGCCGAGATCGGCGGACGTGCCAAGCACTACTACAGCATCTACCGTAAGATGGCACGCGATCACCTCGAATTCGACAAGATCTACGATCTGATTGCCGTGCGGATCATCGTCAGTTCGATCAAAGACTGTTATTCGGTCCTGGGCATCATTCACTCCGTCTACAAACCGATACCGGGCCGGTTCAAAGATTACATCGCTATGCCCAAGTTCAATATGTACCAATCTTTGCACACGGTTGTCGTCGGGCCAGGGGGCAAGCATTTGGAGGTTCAGATCAGGACCGATGCGATGCACCGTACGGCCGAATACGGCATTGCTGCTCACTGGCGTTACAAAGAGGGCGAGAAAGGCCGGGACGAATTCGAAGAGAGACTGGCTTGGCTGCGCCAGATGCTGGAGTGGCAGAGCGACGTCAAGGACCCCAAGGAATTCATGGAGACGCTGCGCATCGATCTCTTGGAGAACGAGGTCTACGTATTCACACCAAAGGGCCAGGTTTTAAGCTTCCCCAAGGGATCCACGCCGCTTGATTTCGCCTACACCGTGCACACCGACGTTGGCAACACGTGTGTCGGCGCACGCGTTAACGGTCGCATCGTGCCGCTGTCATACGAGATGGAAAGCGGCGACACGATTGACATTATTACGTCCAAGTCGAGCACCGGGCCCAGCCGCGATTGGTTCAATCTGGTTAAGACCAGCCGGGCCAAGAATAAAATCAAACAATTCTTCGCCCGCGTCGAAAAACAGGAGAATTTAGAGGTCGGGCGAGAGGCATTTCAGAAGGCGGTTCGTAAGCAGGGTCTGGCCGGCAAGTCTGTGACGCAGGAACTGTTGAGCGAGGTCGCGCACGACGCCAATTTCGATGACGTAGACGACCTGATGCTAAACATCGGCAACGGCGCGGCATCGGCGCAACAAATCGTTAATCGCTTGATGCACAAGATATCCGGCGAGAGCCCGGAGGCTGATACGGCCAAGGAAACGCCGGAGGCCGTCGAAGCCGCCGCCAAAGCGCGCGAGAAGCGCGCCCGGGCCGGCAACAGCGGCATTATTGTCGAAGGCCTGGACGACGTCTTGATTCGCCTTAGCCGTTGCTGCAATCCGGTGCCGCCCGACGAGATCGTCGGTTTTATCACCCGCGGCCGGGGAGTCTCCGTCCACCGGGCCGATTGCCCCAACGTGACTGATCTGCGCAACGAACCGGACCGCTTCATGAAAGTGCGCTGGGCGAGCCGGACGGCAACGGCGTTCCCGGTCGAGGTAAAGGTCGAAGCGTTAGACAGAACAAAACTTCTGAGGGATATCACCAACGTCTTGGCTGAGTACAACATCAATATTATGAGCGCGTCCGTGGCCGTCAACCGGTCAAACCAGACGACGACCAAATTGATCTTCGAGATCGGCAACCTTGGCTTGCTCAACGACGTCCTGGTCAACCTGCGCAAGATCGACGGCGTCTTCGACGCGTATCGGGTTTTGCCGAGTTAGGAGAATACATGAAAGTAAAGACAGTTGTCGTCGGACCGCTTGGCACCAATTGCTACATTGTCAGCGGCGACGCGGGCGGGACCGCGATGGTAATTGATCCGGGCGAAGACCCTTTGGACATCATTGACGCGCTGGAAGAAAACAAACTGAAGGTCAAGGCAATCGTGCTAACGCATGGGCACTTCGACCACATCCAAGCCGCTGGAGCCGTCAAAAAGGCAACAGGCGCCGACGTTTATGCCCAGCCCGCTGATCATGTTCCAGGGACTGATAAACCCCTAACGGATGGTTTGAAGCTTACGGTGGGTGGCGAGGAGTTCCGCGTCATCACAACGCCCGGCCATAGCCAAGGCAGTTGCTCCCTGGTCGGCGAGGGCGCGGTGTTCTGCGGCGATCTTCTGTTTCGTGATTCCGTCGGACGAACCGATTTCGAGGGCGGCTCTATGCCCGAGTTGCTGGCGTCTTTGGAACGCCTAAAAGAGTTGCCTGACGACACCATCGTTTTTCCAGGGCACGGGCCGGATACAACCATTGGCCGCGAGAAAATGATGAATCCGTTTATGACGCGGGGCGGCTGTTGATGACTGCTATCAATGAGCAATTAGTGGCAGCGGCGTGTGAGGCCGCGCAAGAAGCCTACGCGCCGTATTCTGATTTCGCAGTCGGGGCGGCCCTGTTGACGGCGAACGGCTTGGTCTACACCGGCGCCAATGTCGAGAACGCGTCTTTCGGGCTTTCGCTATGCGCCGAGCGCGCCGCCGTGGTTAAGGCTGTTTCCGAAGGCCAACGGGATTTTGCTAAGCTGGCTATCTTTGCGGCTAGCGCTGAGCCGCCTCTGCCGTGCGGGGCGTGCCTGCAGGTGTTGGCGGAGTTTGGACCAGACCTCGAGATTATCGCGGCCAACGAGACGGCTACAATCGTAACGACGCTCTCCGAGCTGCTTCCCCGGCCGTTCACGAATGGACGATGACGGTCGTGGAGATAATATTAAGGCACACCGGCCGCTTGGGCGTGGACGCATTGGAGCAGCTCGTCGCGGCTGAATGCGCCATCCATAACGATTGCGGCTGGCGACGCTGGGAATTGCCGATATTCGCCGAGTACGGCCGCAATGTCGTCTTCGAGATTGACGGAGAATTGGCCGGTTCCGCCCAGCTCGTCCGCTCTTGGGACCATCCTACGGTTGCTTATCTGGCAGGCTTCGGCCTGTTGCCGGCGCGTCAGAAACAAGGACTCGGAGCGCGCTGCCTAGCGTTACTAGTAGAGCAAATGAAGGAACAGGGATTTGCCGCGATCGAACTGACGGCGGCGCCGGATAACGCTGCAGCGGTTAAGATATACCGTGACGCCGGTTTTCGTGTTACGGATAGGCACGATGCGAAATACGGACCGGGCGAGGATCGCTTGATAATGCGTTTGAATCTAGAGGAGACAACATCTTGACCACCAAAGAAAAGTATCGTTCCGGGTTTATCGGCGTCGTCGGCCGCACCAATGTCGGCAAGTCGACGCTCATCAACACCTTCGCGCACGCCAAGGTGGCGATTACCAGCCGCAAACCCCAAACGACCCGTAACACGATCAGGTGCATCATCACCGAGCCCGAATATCAGGCCGTTTTCGTCGATACGCCCGGTTTCCACAAGCCGCATAATCTTTTGGGAAAACAGCTGAACAAAATGATTGTCGCGACATTGGCCGACGTTGACGCGGTGCTATTCTTGGTTGATGGCACGCACGATCTTGGGCTGGGAGAACAGTACGTTATGGAGCATGTCCGCAGTGTTAAGACACCGGTAGTCGTTGCTCTGAACAAAATGGACAAGCTAGCCAACCGTGAGGTCGAAGAGCGTTTGACCGCCGTGCGCGAACTGGGCGAATTCAACGACGTGGTGCCAATCAGCGCGCGGACGGGCCGAAACGTGGATCAGTTGCTGGACCGTTTGGCGGCGCTCCTACCCGAGGGGCCGCAGTTATATCCTGAGGATATGTTGACCGATCAGCCGGAAAAATTCATCGTCGGCGAGTATATTAGAGAGAAAATACTGGAGTTGACAAGGAAAGAAGTTCCGCATAGTGTAGCAATAGTGGTCGAAGAGATGGCTGAGCGGCCGGGTAAGGATTTGATCGACATCGAGGCGGCCATCTACGTCGAACGCGACACCCAGAAGGGCATCATCATCGGCAAGGGCGGTGCAATGCTCAAAGAGATCGGCACCCGGGCCCGCCACGATATCGAAGCCATGCTAGGCGTCAAAGTGAACCTGAGATTATGGGTCGGCGTCGAAAAGGATTGGCGAACCCGAGAAAGCGCCATTCACCGTCTGACCGCAGAAGAATAGATTAGAGGAGTGACATGCCGGTAAATCGAGCTCAATTGGCCAAAATGATTGACTACGCGATTCTCAAAGCTGACACGACCGACAAAGACATCCAACGGGTGTGTGCCGAGGCTCTGAAATTTCATGTTGCCTGCGTTTGCGTCAATCCGGCTTTCGTCGGACTGGCAGCCGGCTTGCTCAAAGGGACAGACGTTAAGATCGGCGGGGTCGTTGATTTTCCGCTGGGCCAATCGACTGTTAAGAGCAAGAGCTTCGAAGCGCTCGACTGCATTACGCGCGGCGCCCAGGAGATCGATATGGTCATGAATATCGGCGCTCTGAAATCCGGTCACCCCGACCTTGTCAAACGAGGCATCGAGGCGGTCGTTAAGCTGGCGCGGGCCAAAGAACCGGAAATCGGACAGACCATTACCATCAAGGTGATTATTGAGGCCTGTTATCTAACAGACCAAGAAAAACGTCTGGCGAGCGAGATTATTCAGAAGTCGGGCGCCGATTTCGTTAAGACCTCGACGGGCTTCGGCACCGGCGGCGCGACCACTGACGACGTAAAACTCATTCGACAGACGGTTGGCTTTGACCTCGGCGTCAAAGCCAGCGGCGGCATCAAGAACTGCGACCAGGCGTTGGCTATGGTCGAGGCCGGGGCTACTCGGATAGGCACCTCACACGCCGTGGCGATCCTCGAGGAATGCGCCGAATAGAGCGATCCCGTACCGAGACGTAAACGCTAAGCGTCCTTGCAAGGAGCTAGCGACGAAGCAACGTCCCCGTAAACCTTGTATTCTTAACTTATGCCTACCTACAAAGCCAAAGCTATTGTTCTAAACACCTTCAAGCTGGGGGAAGCCGACAAGATCGTTGTCATGTTTTCCGGGTCGAAAGGCAAGATTCGCGCCGTCGCCAAGGGCATTCGTAAGACCAAAAGCAAATTCGGGGGGACGCTGGAACCGTTTTCAGTGGTCGATCTTCTGCTCTATGAGGGCAAATCTCTGGACATAATCCAACAAGCTGAGATTATCATGTCTTTCAAGGAAATCCGCGCCGATCTTGAGAAATATAAATACGGTTCGGTGATGCTGGAGCTAATTGACAAAGTAGCGCAGGAGCGCGAGGAATCGTACGAGGTATTCTCGCTGGTACTGGCGGCGCTGCAGTGCTTAAAGGAAGCCGACGCCGACTATCAGACGTTGTTAACCGTCTTTCAGCTAAAGTTGATGGCTGAACTGGGCTACCGCCCCCATCTGGCCCGTTGTCCCGCTTGCGGCGGCGAGGTACCGGCCGCCAACGAGCAGGCGCTGTTCAGTTTCCGTTTCGGCGGCTTGATCTGCGACTCTTGCCGGGACAAGGACGCCGACGCCGTGGACGTGTCGGCCGCGACGCGCGCCCAGATAGAACAAGCGCTGGAAACGCCTCTAGCCCGCTGGAAGGAACTCGATTTCAAGGTAGAGAACGTCAGAGGCATCGCGCGGCTGACCGAGCTGTTCGTCGCCTATCACCTGGACCGAAAGCTAAAGAGCCCCCGGTTTCTTGATATGTAACGAACGCTTTAGTGCTTTACCGCACTAAAGCGTAAAATGTCCGGTTATCTGGTTTAAATGCTTTAGTGCTTTACCGCACTAAAGCAAAAAAGGCGGCGGGGCTCTCACCTTTATTTATTTGCCTGACCCGTCGCTGGTTTGCTACTATTGACGCTGGCACCCAAAGGAGAAATCACGCTCTTGAACTTTCAGGAAATCATTCAAACGCTGCAAAAATTCTGGACGGACCAAGGATGTTTGCTAGTCCAGCCATACGATGTCGAGGTCGGAGCCGGCACCTTTAATCCGGCGACGTTCTTGCGTGCACTCGGTCCCGCTCCGTGGAGCGTGTGCTACGTTGAACCCAGCCGCCGCCCGACAGACGGACGGTACGGCAACAATCCAAACCGTCTCCAGTTCTATTACCAGTTTCAAGTGATTGTTAAACCCAGCCCCGACGATATTCAGGACTTGTATCTGGCCAGCTTGGAGAAGCTCGGCATCAAGGTCACCGAACACGATATCCGGTTTGTCGAGGACGATTGGGAATCGCCGACGCTCGGCGCCTCCGGTTTGGGATGGGAGGTCTGGATCGACGGTATGGAATCGACCCAGTTCACCTATTTTCAGCAGGTAGGTGGGGTAGAGGTAAAGCCGGTAAGCGTTGAGCTGACCTATGGCCTAGAGCGTCTCGCGATGTATATTCAAGGCGTCGACAACGTCTATGACCTGGAATGGAAGCCGGGCGTAAAATACGGCGATATTCACCATAAAAGCGAGGTAGAATGGTCAACCTACAACTTCGAGGTCGCCAACGTGGACATGCTGGTCGATCTGTTCGGTAAGTACGAAGCGGAATCACGCGCGGCGATGGCGGCCGGTCTGGTCTTGCCCGCCTACGATTACTGCCTGAAATGTTCGCATACTTTCAACCTTCTAGACGCGCGCGGCGCCATCAGCGTCACGGAGCGCGCCGCCTACATAGGCCGGGTAAGAGGTATGGCCAAGGCCTGCGCCGCGGGTTATCTGGCGCAAATGGAAGAAAACAATGACTGAGCGCGACCTGCTCTTTGAGATAGGCACGGAGGAGCTGCCGGCCGATGCTTGTGCTGCGGCGATCGAACAGCTGGAATGTGCCGCGCCGCTGGTTTTCGCAGCAATCGGGCTAACTCACGGAAGCGTTCGCGTCCTAGCAACGCCGCGCCGGTTTGTTTTACATGTGGAAGGTTTGGCGGCTCAGGGCGAAGCGACGATTAATGAGGTCAAAGGGCCAAGTGTCGCGGCCGCGTTTGACGCTGCGGGCGCCTTTACCCGGGCGGCCGAAGGCTTCGCGAAATCACAGGGTGTCACGCCGGCCGATCTTATCAAGAAGACCGAAGGCAAAGGCGAGTACGTCTTTGCCTTAAACGCCAAGCCTGCCCCCCGAGCCATGGACGTTCTACCTGAATTGCTGGCCGCGCTCGTTAACGGCTTGGAATTTGGCAAGTCAATGCGGTGGGGCGACTACAACATGCGCTTCTCCCGGCCGATCCGCTGGTTGCTGGCACTATATGGCGATGACGAAGTCGCCGTTGAGCTCGAGATGTTGTCATCAGGCAACATTACCCGCGGGCCCCGCGCTACCGGCAGCCAGACAATAAACATCAAGAACACGGCCGACTACTTTAAACAAATCGATAAAGCCGGCATTGTCGTCGACCACGCGGAGCGGCGCGGGTTGATCGAGGCAGAAATCAACGCGGCGGCGAAACTCGCCAAGGGTGTGGCGGCGATCAATCCTAAGGTGCTGGACGAGGTTGTCTTCCTAATTGAGGCGCCGAACGCTGTGGCCGGGACATTTGACGAAGAATTTGTCGACCTGCCGCGCTCTGTCGTTGTGACTGCGATGGAGAGCCACCAAAGATATTTTCCGGTCGAGGACAAAGACGGACGGCTGCTGCCCGCTTTTGTTGTCGTACATAACGGTGCGAAGGCGTCCGCGGCCATGATCCGTACCGGCCACGAGCGCGTTTTGCGGGCCCGTCTGGCCGATGCGCTGTTCTTTTACGAAGAGGACGGCAAGACGACTTTGACGGCGCGGGTTAACGATCTTAAAGAGATTGTCTTCCAGGAAAAACTGGGTACGGTCTACGACAAAGCCACACGAGTTAAAGAGCTGACGGCTGAAATCTCTGACCAGCTAAACTATACCGACGACGAGACCGCCGGGGCCGAGCTGGCGGCTATGTTAGCCAAGGCCGACCTGACCACCAACATGGTGCGCGAATTTCCGGACCTGCAGGGCGCGGTCGGCGAAGAGTACGCAAAACGAGACGGCCATCCGGCGGTGCTGGCGTCAGCCATTCGGGAACACTATCTCCCCAAGTCGTTCGGCGATTCTCTGCCGGCCACCAAAGGCGGCGTTGCGGTCAGTCTAGCGGACAAAATCGACACTCTGACCGGCTGTTTTGGGATCGGTCTTATTCCGACCGGTTCAGAAGACCCTTATGCTTTGCGGCGCCAAGCCCAAGGAATAGTCTCGATAATTCTCGACGAAAAGCTGGGGCTGGAACTGGAACCTCTGGTCGCCGGGGCCGTTTTCCGCTTCGAGCGGCAGGGCGTTAAGATCCGGCCGGCGGGAGACATCTTCGCCGATGTTGAAGATTTTCTGAAAGGACGCCTGAAGTTCCATTTCACCTACGAAGGATTCCGTTACGACATCGCCGACGCTGTGCTGGAAACGGAACTGAATGACCTGGTCTCCCTGGAGGCAACGGCGCGAGCGCTGAACGGCATGCTGGGCTCCGATACCTTGAACGACGTGTTGACGGGGTTTGAGCGCTGTTTCAACCTCTCTAAGAACGCCGGTGAGATGTTCGTGGATGCGACGGTCTTTACGGATCCTGCGGAAGGTCAATTGTTAAGCGCAGTCGAGCAAGCCGAGGCCGACTTCGAGAAATACGAGGAAGACGGGAACGTTAAAGACTACGTGACCGCTCTGGCCCGGTTGCGGCCGTCCATCGACAAGTATTTCGACGATGTTCTGGTTATGGATAAAGACCCCAAAGTTAAAAACAACCGTTTGGCACTGCTGAAAAAATGCGCCCGCCTGTATTTGGCGGTGGCTGATTTCTCAAAGATCGTCCGGGAAGGCAACTAATGGCTTTTACTATCTACGCCGTTTCTGATTACTCCGGAGAGACGGCGGAGAGGGTCGCGAGGTCCGCGACTGGCCAGTTCCCAGACAACGACTTTAACATCATCATGGTCCCCGCGGCCTCCAACAAAAGCCGTCTGGAAAAGGTCATCGAACGAGCCAAGCTGGACGAGGCCGTGATATTCTACACCCTGGTTCGTCCTGAACTAAGGGAGTTCTTCGGCCGCGAGACCGGGATGGCCGGCTTGAACGCGCTAGACGTGCTGGGACCCGCGCTGGACACCCTGGACCATATGACAGGCAATGCGCCGGTTATGCAGCCCGGCCCGATTACCCGTATGGATACGGAGTACTTCGACTGGATAGACGCCATACAATTCACCGTCAAGCACGACGATGGAGCCGAGCCGGAAGACATCGCCGACGCGGACATCGTGTTGGTCGGCGTTTCCCGGACGGGCAAAACGCCGCTCTCTATATATTTAGCGTATCGCGGTTGGAAGGTCGCTAACGTCCCGATAGTCTACGGTTTGCCGTATCCGAAAGAACTGTTCCAGGTCAAATCGGAACACATCATTGGCCTGAGCATCAATCCTAGAAAACTTCACGAGATCAGGGCCAGGCGGCTGACGATGATGGCCAGTTTTTCGGATTCTCAATACGCCGACCCGACGCACATACTCAAGGAGATTCGCTACAGCCAGGAGCTGATGCGGCGACTTAAATGCCGCGTCATCGACGTTACCGGGAAAGCGGTCGAGGAGACCGCACAAGAGATTATCACCGGCCTGGCTGACTTGGAAGAACCGCTTGTCTAGCCGCCCGCGCTTAAGATACAATTACCCTCTAATCGCTAACTTCTCTATTTGCTCTTGACGGAGGTGTCATATGGTAGTTCGTGACAAAACGAAGGAACACGTACTGTGGTTCAACGACATCGGCATTGACGAAGTGCCCCTAGTTGGAGGCAAGTCGGCTTCACTGGGAGAGATGACCTCTAAAACAAAGGTGCCGGTGCCGTACGGATTTGCTACGACGGCGGCGGCTTACTGGCATTTCATTAAAGAAGCCGGCCTGCAGGATCAAATCGGCAAGATTCTGGGCGAGCTGACCGATTCCGAGGATTCGGCGACGTTGCAGAAGGTAGGCAAGGCCGTCCGCAAGCTCATAATGGATGCTTCGATGCCGGCCGACCTGGCCGAGACCATTAAGAAATCGTACCGGGAGCTGGCCAAAAAAGCCGGAGAGAAGGAACCGTTCGTTGCCGTCCGGAGCTCCGCGACTGCCGAGGACTTGCCTGACGCCAGCTTCGCCGGACAGCAGGAAACCTATCTCAACGTGCACGGCGAGGACGAGGTCGTCGAGAAGGTCAAGGAATGCTACAGCTCGATGTTCACTGACCGCGTCATATACTACCGAGTGCAGAAGGGTTTTGACCATTTATCGGTCGCCCTGAGCGCGACGGTCCAGATGATGGTCTACTCCAAAGCGGCGGGCGTTATGTTTACGCTTGACGTATCGACCGGCGACCAGAACATAATCCTGATCGAAGGCAGCTACGGCCTGGGCGAATACGTCGTAGGCGGCAACGTAGTTCCCGACGAATTCGCGGTCAGCAAGACCGACATGAAGATCGTCCGCCAGAACATTGTCAACAAACCCATCATGCTAGTGCGCGACCCTAAGGGAGGCACAGTAGAAAAGAAGGTGCCGGCCAAGCTGGCCGATGCGCCTGTATTGCCGGAAAGCCAGGTTATTGGCCTCGCCAAGTACGCGCGCGATATCGAGAAGCATTATAAAAGACCGATGGACATCGAATGGGCCGTCGACGAACGCACCGACAAGTTGTTCATTTTGCAGGCTCGGCCGGAGACCGTCTGGTCTCAGATGGGCGCAGCACAAGCGGAGGCACCAGATATGGTAACAACGACCGACCGAAAAGTAGTCGTCAGAGGTTTGCCGGCGTCGCCCGGTCTGGCGGCCGGCAAGGCGCACGTAATTCCGTCGGCCGACCGCATCGGTGAATTCAAGGAAGGCGAAGTGCTGGTCACCGAGATGACTGCGCCCGACTGGGTTCCGGCCATGCGTAAGGCGTCCGCAATTGTTACCGATTCCGGCGGCATGACCTGCCATGCAGCGATTGTCAGTCGCGAGATGGGCATCCCATGCATTGTCGGAACCAAGAGCAAAGGAACTCCGGCAACGCAAGCCATCAAAACAGGCATGGACGTAACTGTCGATGCGAAGAACGGCACCGTTTACGAGGGCATTCTGGAAGAGGCGGTCAAGAAGGCGGCCGCTCCAGCGTCCGGCCAGATGATAGCCAGCGAAACATATCCGGTCACAGGGACCAAGATCTATATGAACCTGGGTGACCCGGAGCTGGCCGAGAAATATTCGGCCTTACCAAGCGACGGTATCGGTTTGATGCGTGAGGAGTTCATCTGGACGACTTCCATTCACGAGCATCCGCTTTATCTCATCAAAGAGGGCCATCCGGAGAAGGTTGTCGATCAACTGGCCGAGGCTTTCCGCGTTGTAGCGTCGGCTATGGCGCCGCGCCCGATCGTCCTTCGCTTCTCGGATTTCAAGAGCAGTGAGTACAGGGACCTTAAGGGCGGAGACGAATTCGAGCCGAACGAGCCTAGCGCGTTGCTCGGCTGGAGAGGCGCGTCACGGTACTATGATCCGAAATATAACCCGGCTTTCCGTCTCGAGCTGCAAGCCGTGCGCAAGGTCCGCGATGAATTCGGTTTGACCAACGTGCATGTAATGATCCCGTTCTGCCGGACCGTCGAAGAAGCCAAGACAATTGTCGGTATCATGGCCGAAGAAGGCCTGGAGCGTTCAGCCGATTTCAAGGTCTGGCTGATGGCCGAGATTCCATCCAACATCATCCTCGCGGATCAGTTCAATAAATACGTCGACGGCTATTCGATCGGCTCAAACGATCTGACCATGCTGATCTTGGGTTGCGATCGGGACAACGACACGGTCGCCGACATCTTCGACGAGCGCAATCTGGCGGTCCGCCGCGCCATCAAACATCTGATCGAAGTGGCGCACCGCGACGGCAAGACCGTTTCCATCTGCGGCCAGGCGCCTAGCGTCTACGAAGATTTCACAGTCTTTCTGGTCAAAGCGGGCATCGATTCTATCTCAGTTAACCCGGACGCGGTCAAAGCGACGAAAAAGCTGGTTGCTCAGGCCGAACAGCGGATAATGATGGAAAAGCTGACTGGCAATGAAATCGCCCCCAAGGACGATCTGACTTGGTAGCTCAGAAGGTAGAAGCTCAGAAGAACAGAAGGAAGGTCGAAAAGAGGCCATAAAATGTTACAGCCACGCTTGCGCCTTAGGCCTTCTGCGCTAATGCGTTATACTCAAAACCTATGAATATAAGAAAGATGATCGAGGAGAGGGAAGCCGAGTTTCTCTCTCCTCGAGCTCAGTTAAGCGTAAAAAGCGCCGGGCGGGAGCGTCAAGAGGAAGACAGCAGTATTCGCACCTGCTACCAGCGTGATCGCGACCGCATAGTTCACTGCAAATCCTTCCGCCGCCTAAAACACAAGACCCAGGTATTTCTGTCTCCCGAAGGCGACCACTACAGGACCCGCTTGACGCACACGCTTGAGGTCGATCAAGTGGCCAGGACGATTGCCAGGGCGTTGTCCTTGAACGAGGATCTGACCGAGGCGATCGCCCTCGGCCACGACTTGGGACACAGTCCTTTCGGCCACACAGGTGAGGACGCCTGGCAACCGCCGCATACCTTGCGACCTTTTGAGCATAACGCGCAGAGCGTGCGCGTTGCCCGGGTTCTCGAGAAGGACGGTGCCGGTCTCAATCTTACCCGAGAGGTGCTGGACGGCATAATGACACACGTCGAAGAACTGGTACCTGCCACTCTGGAAGGCAAAGTCGTCCGTTTGGCCGATCGTATCGCCTATATCAACCACGATATTGACGACGCGGTGCGCGCCCGGGTGCTGACCGAGGCGGAGCTGCCGGCCGACTTGATTGCGGTACTGGGGCAGACCGGGCGGGAACGAATCAACAACCTGGTCATGGACATGATTGAGAACTCTATCGACGGGGAAGACATCAGAATGAGTCAGCCAATGTATGACGCGATGGAAGCAATGAAAGAGTTTCTGTTCAAAAACGTTTATGTGGGCAGCGCGGCCAAGGTCGAAGAGAGCAAGGCGGTTAACGTACTGCGCCAGCTCTATGCCTACTATGCCGAGCGGCCCGGAGAGTTGCCGCGAGAGCCGCATGGCGACAAGCCCGACCAAGAGACAATGATTATCGACTACCTGGCCGGCATGACGGATCGCTACGCGCTGCGGGAATATGTCCAGTTGTTCATGCCGAACGCCTGGGAAGGATAGAAACCGTTGCCGTTAATCAAAGATGAAGATATTGACGAGGTAAGGCAGAGAGCCGACATCGTCGACGTCATTTCCTCCCAAGTCCCACTAAAGCAGGCCGGCCGCCTGTTCAAAGGCCTGTGTCCTTTTCACGATGAGAAAACGCCTTCGTTTACGGTTAATCCGGACCGCCAGACCTATCACTGTTTCGGCTGCGGCGAGGGGGGCAATGTCATCAGCTTCGTGATGAAGACGGAGAATCTTGATTTTCCGGAGGCCGTGCAGGCCCTGGCTGACCGCGTCGGTTTTACTCTTCACTACGAACAGGGAACGAAAGTAAATCGAGAACCGGCGGGGCGGCAAGCCCGGGTATATGCCGCTAACGACTTGGCTCTGAGATTCTTCCAAGAAACGCTGGCCAAAGCGGAAGAGGGTCGTGCGGGTCGCGATTACTTGACCGCTCGCGGCTACGACGAAGAGATAATCAAGCGCTTCCGCCTGGGCTTCGCTCCGGACGCCTGGGAGGCGCTGGCCGCTTACGCCGGCGGTCAGGGTTTTAAACCGGCGGAGCTGCTGGAGGCGGGGCTGGCAGTAAAGAGCGAGAAGAATCCAAGCCGGTCGTACGACCGTTTTCGCGGCCGGGTTATTTTTCCTATATTCGATCTGCAAGACAAAACTATCGGGTTCGGCGGACGCGTTTTGGATGATTCGACGCCCAAGTACCTGAACAGCCCGGAGACACCGGTGTTTCACAAGGGCCGGGCGCTTTACGCGCTAAATTGGGCGGCGGACTCGATCAAGGCAAGCGGCGAGGCGGTCATCGTCGAAGGCTATACCGACGTTATATCTCTTATGCAGGCCGGTGTGCCGAACGTCGTCGCGACCCTGGGAACGGCGTTGGGTTCTGATCACCTAAAGCTGCTGTCGCGTTTCACGCACAGAGTAGTTTTGGTATTCGACGCCGACGAGGCCGGCCAGAAAGCAGCCGCCCGCGGCCTGGACCTGATGCGTGAGTTCTATCTGGGCCCGGAGTATCGCAAATTCGACCAATTCGCGCAAACGCGGCACTTGGATCTCTTTGTCGCCGCGTTGCCGGCCAATATGGATCCCGCGGATTTTGCTGCCGGTCAGGGCGGGGAGGCATTTAAAAAGCTTCTGGCAGGCGCGAAGCCTTTGGTCGACTTCTGTTTAAACACTGCCTTTACGGCCGGGGATCGTAAAACCGTTGGCGGTCGCGAAAAAATCGCGTCGCGAGCGGTCGAGATAATCGCGATTCTACCCAGTCCGGTAGCCCGCGAGCAGTATCTCAAGGCAGTCGCGGAGCATTTGCATACGTCCTACGAGGCTTTGTTTGACGAGTTTTCCAAGTATCTCGCCCGCAGAGAGCCAGGGCGCACCCAAACAACCGCTACCGGACCGGCCAAAAAAGACGCGTCGCGCAACGCGGAAACAGCTGTCGTCAGGTTCATTCTGCAAAGTAGCCGCGGCGTCGAGTTACTGACGGTTCTGACGCCGGAGTATTTCAGCCATCCGGATATGCGGGCTGTTTTTGAACATTTGCGAGCGGACCACGGCCGGCGAGGACGCCTGGATCCGGCGGCTTTGCTGGAAACGCTTACCGACAGTGATGAGAAACGCCTGGTTACAGCCCTTACCGCCGCGCCCGCGACCGCTGGCGACGAAGCCAGGTTACTTGCCGATTTGTTGCGCCGAATAAAGGAATTAGAGATTGCGCGGCGAATTAACATTGTGAAGGCGCAAATGCAGAACGTCGATCCCGCGGTTGAACCGGAGCGGCATGACGAGCTTTTTGGGCGCCTACTTGAACTGGAAGCGGAGCGGAGGGAGATCCTAGCAACCAATGGCTGAGAAAAAGAAAACGAAGACGACAACCTCCTCAAAAACAGCCGCTGTCGTTGAGGCAGCGCCGGTAATGGCGCCGTTAGACGATCCAACGGCCGGTAAGATCAAGGAATTGACCGACAAAGGCCGCGAGCGCGGTTTCGTAACTACCGAAGAATTCGAGGACGCATTCAAAAACGTTCAGCTGACGCCGGAGCAAAGCGAAGATATCTACGCCAGATTGGCCGACATGGGCATCGATGTCGCCGACGAAGCGGAAGAGTTGGAAGAGATTGCGGCGGGACTCCCGGACCTAGAGGAAGCCGAGACAAAGACTAGCCGCTTTGAGACTCCGGCCAGCGAGAAGAGCGATGAAGCCGCGATGAAAGTCGCTGCCGGCGACCCGGTAAAAATGTATCTAAAGGAAATCGGCAAGGTTTCTTTGCTGAACGCCGCACAAGAGGTTGAGCTGGCCAAACGTATCGAGCAGGGCGACATGCGGGCCAAGTCCAAGCTGGTTGAAGCCAACTTGCGGTTGGTCGTTTCCATCGCCAAAAGATATGTTGGTCGAGGCATGCTATTCCTCGATCCTATCCAAGAGGGCAATCTGGGTTTGATTCGCGCCGTTGAGAAGTTCGACTATCGCCGCGGCTACAAGTTCTCAACCTACGCGACTTGGTGGATTCGCCAAGCCATCACGCGAGCCATAGCCGATCAG
>JAHEXW010000007.1 GCA_023251915.1 Actinomycetes bacterium | reverse complement strand
CACCATAGGCTGTCTTGGCTTAATCAGCATTGCCTGGTGGCGCCGTCTGGAGGAGGACGATCTTTTGGCAAGCTACGGGACTGAGTACGAAACATATCGCGCCAAGACGTGGTTCTAAGGACCGCGGGAGGGAGGGCTGAATGGCAGACGGTCGCCGCAACGATGGATTGGCTGAGGGTAGTGTGTAATTCGTTTTATCACTCTACTCAATGGAAGTATTTCAAAGGAGGGCCGCATGAAAGGTTTCATGCAATTTGTCAGGGAACAAGGCGTCGTGGGGCTTGCTGTCGGGTTTATCCTGGGCGGAGCGATCGCCAAAGTGGTATCGTCGCTGGTCGCGGACATCATTGATCCAATAATCGGTTGGGCGTTGGGTTCCGCCGGCGGGCTGCAGTCGGCTTCGGTGAAGCTAGGCGCCGTCAAACTGACGTACGGGAATTTCATCAGCGTTCTTATCGACTTCCTCGTGATAGCGATTGTTGTGTACTTCGGCGTTAAGGCGCTGAAACTGGACAAGATAGACAAGGCGCCGGAAGAAGATACCTAAAGGCGTTGTTCGGTTCGCGGGTGTGAAAACGACTGGGATCTAACGGTGTTTGACTAGGCATAAGGAGGCTGACATGAAGAAGGTTTACCGGGCGCCATTGGCTGTGGCATTGGTTCTGGGGGTAGTGTTCTTGCTCCTGGCTTGCGGCGGCAGTGGCCAAACCAAAGAGGCGAACAATCTAGTTACGAAGGCGAACACCAGTATCGACAAATACAATTCTCTGGCAACAGAGGTCTTGAATGATATGACCGCCGTTAAGGCAATGCCAAACGACGCGGCCGGTTTCGCACAGAAGTCAGTAGCGCTGGCTAAGATTCAAACCAAGATTGCCGGGCAAAAAGACGAGGTGGCAAAGGGTAAGGAATTGTTAGCGCAGGCCAAGGCGATGGACATCTCGGCTGACTTCAAGACATACCTGGGGTTATTAATCGATTCTTGGACCAAGCGCGACGCGGTCAGTGATCTCGAGACTACGCTCGTCACGACTCTGACCAAAATGGTGGACGCGGCGGCGGCAGGTACGCTGACCACGGAGTCTTCCAACACATACATCACCAGCCTAACCAGCATGACTGCTCAGATCGCGACCGCCGAGAACGAGGCCAACAAGGCGCAAGATAAGGCCAAGCAATACTTCAAAGACAAGAACCTGGGGAGCTAGAAAAGCAATATCCCGCGCACGAGATTTGCCGGCAAAGTAAGTGGCGCGCCAGTTCCTGCGTTCGCGAGGTGCGCGAACCCAGGATGACCGTTTCGCGCGCCGCGCTTTGCGTTCCTGGTCAGACTGCGCCGGGCGGGCTATAATGATACATGGCCAAGAGCAGGTTCTTTCAGGAACATAAAGCCAGCGTCATTGCCGGCATCGCGGTGACCCTTACGGTGCTGGCGATCATCTTGGCAATGTATCGGCTACCCTCCGCCCTAGACAAATCTTCGTCGGTAACCGAGGCGGCAACATCGACCGCGACCAAGCCGGTCGCCGTCGAGACAACGTCAAACCCAACGGACGAGGGTCCTTACAAGGGCTGGCAGACCTATGCCAACAAGGCGTGGGGGCCGACGCTGCTGTACCCGCCGACCTGGACGGTGAGTGAGACCGCGGCCAATACCTTACGCGTGACATTTCTCGGACCGCCAATGCCCGGCGGTAGCCCCTACCAAAACGAGTGCACCTATGGCATCTTTGTCGAGACCGTGCCGGCGGCAGCCAAACTCGAGGATTACGTCGCCGCGGCGCGCCTCGCTCCCCAAGGCGGCGGGGACATAACCAGCCAGATCGAGACAACTCTGGATTCGTACCCGGCAATCGAGATAGTCGACACCTATGTCGACTTCGGCCAGCCCTTCAAGAGAACAAGGCTATGGATGATCAAGAACCGCAAAGCTTACACGTTTACCTACGCCGCCGATCTCAACTACAAAGCGGTCGACTACTACGTAATGCACGACGCCGAAGCCTACCAGATAACCGCGTCAATCGTTATTCATTAATAGAACAAAGACCCCGCTCCGGCGCCTCTCACCAGCCAACTGTCTATTGTCCAATTAATTGGACAATAGAATGTAGGTCTATTCTTTACGTAATGTTTCGGCAGAGCTATGCTCTAGGCAAGACCTCGGTCGATGATTCAAGGAGGGATTATGGCGAACGTTGTTGTTGGAACCGGAACAAAGGACGACCCGTGGGTGTTGACGACGCCTAGCGGATCATCGGAGTATCAGATGTATCGCGACGAGACCCTAGACCCGCCCGCCTTAGTTTGCACCGTTGGCAAGACACAATTGAAGTATTACCTGCGAGCAATTAATGACCTGCACGCCATGCTAAAAGACCGCGGTGATTGGATGCCTCTGGGCAGCGCCGACGAACAGAAGCCGGCAGCGGAGGGAACGGTCGAAGCTTGGGCGCGCTCGGCCGATAACCCGGTCGGCGGTTGGTACGGATTAAAGAAAGGTTTGCGCGGCCGGTTTGCCATGTACGTTCCGCCGGTTTTGGAAGTCCTTGGCTTGGCCGAGGTCGAACACAATCCGCGCAATAACCGCATGCGCGCCATCTAGAAAAGACCGAAAACCCGCACCACGCTTTCCAGCTCACGCCCACGGACGATGTGTCTTTGGGTGAATTTCGCGAGCTAGTAGTCCTCCTAGTCTTCGCCCCAGAGGGGTCAAATTCCCCTGCCCAAGTGCGATAATGGCACGTATCCGATAAACCTAATTCGAAGAGGAGGTCAAGATGGGACGGGTTGTTCATTTTGAGATAGCGGCCGCCACACCATCACGAGCGGTCACTTTCTATCAGAACGTTTTTGGCTGGGACATCAGCACCTGGGAAGGTCCCGACGATTACTGGCTGGCGACCACGGGTCCGGACAAAGAACCTGGCATCAACGGCGCTATCATGGCGGGTGAACAGGCTCAGGTAATCCTGACCATGGAGGTCAATGATCTTGATGAGATTTCCAAGGCTGTTGTTACCGCCGGCGGCAAGACGCTGACGGACAAACAAGAGATCATGAATGTCGGGCTGTTCCGGTATTGCGAGGACAGCGAAGGCAACAAGTTCGGGATTATGCAAGGCTTTACGCCGATGGAAGAGCGCCAGAAGAAAGCGATGTCAGCCATGGAAGAAACGACCTAGGCAACCGCCTACCAAGGAGACGATTATGAAGAAAATCTACACTTACAGCGTAATCATCTCGGTCATCATGATCGCGGCGCTTACGGTTTCTTTCTTCGCGCTTCGGCCGGCAGCCCGCGCCGACAACAATCCGGCGCCCTCCCCGTACGTCGTGTTGGGTTGGAATTCGCTGGGCATGCATTGCCTCGACCCTAGTTTCAGCGAGATTTGCATCCTGCCACCCTTTAACACGCTGATGGTTCAGGTATTGCGGCGGGGCGCTCCGGTCAGCGTTGTGACTTCGGGCATAACGCTGGAATATTCAATTGAAAAGAACACGACCGTGGTCGGCAAGACAGATTTTTGGCAGTATGCCAACCAGCTGTTTGGGGTCAATCTCCCCATCGGCGTCGGCCTGACCGGCAACGGTCTGAAGGGCGTGATGAAGCTGAACGGGGATCATTATGAGGCGACGGGCATCCCGCTCTTGCCGCTGGATGACAAGATGAGGTGGAACCCGTATCAGGTCGCTGCCGTCGTCTTGAAAGACAAGGGCGGCAAGGTGATCCAGACCTCAAGGATTGTTGTTCCCGTGTCGGACGAGCTGAACTGCGCCAAATGCCACGCCGGCGACGCGGACGCCTCCCTGGCTTACGGCATAAACACGGGCACGGTGGAAGGCAACATCCTGGCGATTCACGACAAGATCAGCGGGACGACGCTGTCGTCACAAAAACCGGTGTTGTGCGCCAACTGTCACGGCTCCAACGCCCTAGGGAAACCCGGCAACGGCGTTCAGAAGTCATTGTCGGAAGCCATGCACGGCAAGCATTCCCGGATAATGGGCGACGTGCCGGGCTGTTATGATTGCCACCCGGGCCAGAACACACAGTGTCTGCGCACGGCGATAAGCGGGATGGGTTCCGCCACCGGGGACGACCCCAGTTGTCCGAGCTGTCACGGAGACCTGGCAAATGTCGCTGCGACGATTGCGACCGGTCGGCGTCCCTGGTTGGACGAGCCGACGTGCGAGCAATGCCACGGCGACAGCCACACCGTAAAAGGCGGATTGTATAGAGATACCAAAGGTCCGGATGGCGTATACTGCGCCGGGTGTCACAACAGCCCGCACGTCTGGTGGCCGTCCAAGCGCGCGATCGATAACGTTCAGCCGAACAGCCTGCAGTCGGCGCCAACGGCGATCGGTGCGAACTCGTGCCAGATCTGCCACACCCGGCCAATCAAGGGCGCGACGCCGCATTCCCGGTACGTGAACTAACGTTGCAAAATACCCGTAGCGTCGCCCGTTTAAAATGGACGGCGTTACGGGTATACTATCGTTATGGTAACGCAAGAGAGTTCATATACCTGGTATCAGCATCTAACCAAGCCCTCTTGGGCGCCGCCGTCCTGGCTGTTCGGGCCGGTGTGGTCGGTTTTGTACGTAATTATCGCTGTGTCGTTCGGCTATGTCGGCTACTTGGCGGCCAAAGGCCGGGCCCCGCTCATCGTTCTGTTGCCTTTTGTCCTAAATCTGATATTTAACTTCGCTTTTACCCCGCTGCAGTTCGGCCTGCGCAGCAACATCCTGGCGGCCATTGACATACTGCTCGTCCTGACCACCCTTATCTGGCTTATGTTCGCGATCTGGCCCTATGCCAACTGGGTCGCCCTGGCCAACATCCCCTATTTGGTCTGGGTCGCCTTCGCTACCATCCTGCAGCTGACCATAACCATCAAAAACGCATAATCTGTTAGCCCTTTAGGCCCGGTGACCATCACGGCCGAGATCGGCAAGTAAACTGCCCACCTGGCCGGATGGCCAGGTAAAAAACTCGCATCATGGCCGGCGACAAGTCTGCTCTCGCAGCACGATAATCAGATTAATCGTTCAGCAAGTAAGTTATGGGAGGTAAAAATGCGCCACAAATCGAGGATTCTGGTTATGGTTGTCGCGATGGTCTGCGCGTTCATCGCGCTTACGGGTGTGGCCGGCGCCGCGACCTGGCGCTCCGGCGACACGATCAACATTCCGAAAGGCACAGTGATAGATGACGACCTATATGTCGGAGCGGGCAACGTAACGATTGACGGCGACGTGACCGGAAACGTGTTTATCGGTGGCGGTAATGTGATCGTTAATGGCAATATTGGCAAAAGCCTTTTCGCCAGTGCGGGCACGGTCATCGTGAACGGCAAGGTCGGCGACGACATTATGGCGGCCGGCGGACAAGTCACTTTTAATGGCCCGGTTGCGAAGGATATAGTCGCGGCGGGGGGAACCATCGGTATCGGTTCGACGGTTGGCCGGGACGTACTGGTTGGCGGAGGCACTATCTCCCTGGATGGAATCGTAAGCCGCAACCTGTTGGCCGGCACCGACAAGATAAACCTAAACGGACCCGTCGCGGGCGATTTCAAATTCTCCGGCAACAACATCGCCTTTGGCAACAAGGGCATGATCGGCGGAAACCTCGATTACTATTCGGACAAGGAGATTCCGATTGCTTCCGGAACGGTCAAAGGCAAAGTCGCGTTCCACGAAACCGTGCGGCAAGCTCAACGACAGGCAAACACCGGCGGCTCGGCCGTATCGGCTTTCTTGTTCGGCATATTCTGGTTTGTGGTCTTCCTTATCGGGCGCCTGATTGTGGGGGCTTTCTTCGCGGGCATGACGCCGAAGGCCGCCATCTTCACCGCCGACGCAATCAAGAGCCGGCCCTGGGCGAGCTTAGGGATTGGCGCTTTGGTCTTATTCCTCGGACCGACCGTTATATTGGTTGCGGCGTTGACATTGATCGGTTTGCCTGCGGCCGGTATCGCGCTCGACCTGTTCATAGGCGCGATCTATATGAGCATGATTGTTACCGGGACATATCTGGGACGCTTGGTTTTGATGCCGATGATGGGGCGGGAGCCGCATCCGGTGGCCGCGATGGCGTTGGGCGTAACCACCCTGGCGATCGTCACGTCAATACCGTTCTTGGGTTGGCTGATATCGTTCGTTTCGGTTCTTTTTGGAACTGGCGCGTTGACGCTCGGGTTGGCCGCTTTGGTGAAGGCTGGGAAGAACCGGCCCGCACCAACGGCCTAGTTCATCGAGAGCGAAGTCACAATCTTGTCGGAGATGGCCTCTTCCGGGATGCCCCGCAACTCGGTCGCTTCCCAGTCGAGGCCCGGGGCGCCTAACTCGGCGTTGATTTCATTGCCGGCGGCCGTGAATGCCGCGGCCGCGCCGGGACCGTAGAAAACCACAAGGGCGTGGCCGTTGTTGACGTGATAGGTCTTGTCGATGAGCTCGCCCAGGATCGTGACAGTTCCACCCTGGAAGGACTCTCCCTGGCCCAAGCCTGTGCGCCCCGAGGTCATAAGGTCAGAGCCGGCCGGGCGCAGTCCGAACGAGACAGCGTATTTCTGGTCCGGATTGCGGAAGGTGACAAAGTTCGCGGGGCCTGACTCTGTGCTGGCGGTTTCCACGTAAGTCCAGTCCGCCGGATACCGCAGACTGTAGCCGGCCGGCGAATTATTGTAGGTCAGCCAACCTTCGTAGGGGTCGACGGCTTTGGCGGCCGCTTGCTTGGCAGCCTTTGCGGCGTCTTTATGCCGCGCGGCCTCGAACGCGGCCAGCCGTTTGTTTAACAATTCGATCTTCGCCCGGTTCTGTTTTCCTTGCCACAGCAGCGCGCCCTCACCGGCGGCAAGGATCGCCAGAAACACGAGAAGCACCGCCGCAACGATGACCATTATCTTCTTACTCTCCGCCATTTTGTTTGCCTCCCGGATGAATTGTTTTCTCATATCTATCATTCCCGGCTATAAGATTCAACGGTTTGTTTCATTTGCTCGCGGCTATTCCCTGGAACAATCATCGGCATTATAGGTAATATAGCGGTGAGGCCAATGGCGGTGAGCTAATCCCGTCAACGATAGGAGGCACGATATAGACAAGCTGACGCCCGAGGAACGCGAAGAACTGCGGCTGGCGCGCGAGGACGAACGAGCCAAGTTGCGCGGACATCGCCAAGGCAGGAAATGGCTGAAGGCGCTGGCTCTCGCTGTGCCATTCTTGCTTTTCACCGTCACATTCGCGGCCGTCGCAATGATCATGTACGGCACCGAGAGCCAGAATGTTGACCGGGCCGATGCGCGCGCCGCCAAGACTGTTCTCAACCACGCCGTTGACGCGGCCGAGGCTTTTGCTTCCACTCACAACAACTCGTTCGCCGCCTTGACCACATACTCGCTAAAAAGGATTGAACCCAGAATAGACTGGGTATTGAGCTCGCCGGTCAATGGCCAAGTGGCTATCCAAGTTACCGGAGAGAGAACGTTTACTTGCACGTACAAGAACATGAGCGGCGCGGAGTTTAAAGCGGAACGCAATGATCAAGGAACGGTCAAATATATCGATTCCCGCGGCTCCCCCATCTAATAGCGGAGGTTAACATGAACGACCAAAAAGATCAGGGCATGCAGATCACCATCGATACAAGTCAGACCGAGCCCGTCTATTCGAATTTCGCGAACATCAGCCACCAGCCGTTCGATTTTACGCTTGATTTCATGCGCATCAGCCCGCCGCGGGGTGACTTGGTCAGTCGCGTAATGATGAGCCCGCAACACGCCAAGGCATTCCTGGCCGCGTTGACCGAAAACGTAGCTAAGTACGAGAAGGCATTCGGCCCGATACCCGGCCCGCCCGACCCGAGCTCCGTCAAGGGCCCGAACATCGGTTTCGCCAACTAGGGACCGAATCTTTAAGAATCGCTATGATATAATCATTGCCTGAACTGTTGGCTATTCAGCCTGGTTGAACACCAATCAAGCGAAGGGCGGGCGCGTCATGCGGGAACGGACGATCTCAATTATCGGCGCCGGGATTGTCGGAACGGCAATTGCGTCGCTGCTCCAGGCGCGCGGCTATAAAATTGCCGCTCTCGCGGGCAGAACCCAGGCCAGTCTCGCCAGAGCCGGCTCATATGTCGACGCGAAGGCCACAAACGACGTGGTCGAGGCAGCTCGGCTAGGCGACATAATCTTTATCACCACCAAGGACGATTCGGTCAAACACGTTTGCGAGACGATCGCGGCCCACGGCGGGTTTTCCCAGGATGACATTGTTTTCCATACCAGCGGCGCGTTGCCGTTGATGGTATTAGGCGGCGCCAAGCATCTGGGCGCGCAAGTCGGCAGCATCCATCCGATGCAGGCTTTTGCCACTATCGACTCGGCTATCGAGAATCTGCCCGGCAGTGTTTTCGGGGTGACCGCCGAGGATGAAGCTCTGATTGTTGCCGACGACCTGGTCCGAGCGCTAGGCGGTACGGTCATAAAAATCGCCGACAAAGACCGCGCGCTCTACCACGCGGCGGCTTGCGCGGTTTCAAATTATCTAGTTAGTCTGGTCGACTTCAGTACGGCTCTATATGCGACCATTGGTGTGCCGGAAGACCAAGCCCGACAGGCTTTCCTGCCGCTCTTGCGCGGCACCGTCGACAACATCGCTAAGCTGGGACCGGCGCAGGCCTTGACCGGACCGATCGCACGCTGCGATGTCGGCACCGTTGTCCGTCATCTCAAGGCCATCGACGAGACGGCCCCCTGGGCGGGTCGTTTGTACCGTGAGATGGGCGCGTATACAGTCAAAGTAGGGATGGAAAAAGGAACAGTGGACAAAGAATCGGCCCAGGCGCTGTTGGCAGCGCTGGATCGGTCGGAATTAATGAGTGATTGAAAGCCTGCCTGATCGACGGGCAGGTGAGGGAGGACCAATGGGAGAAACAATACATGTTAAGAAAGTAACGGTCAGTTATCTGAAGGCCGCGAAAGCCAACGGCGATAAGGTAACTATGCTAACGGGCTACGACTATCCGACGGCCGCCGCCTTGGACGTTGCCGGTATCGACATGATCTTAGTCGGTGACTCGCTGGGTATGGTCGTTTTGGGTTATGACAGCACCATCCCGGTCACGATGGAAGACATGATCCATCACACCAAGCCGGTCGTACGCGCCGCCAAGCGCGCCATGGTCGTCGCCGACATGCCCTTTATGAGTTACCAGATCTCCAAGAAGGAAGGGATGCGCAACGCGGCCCGGCTGATGCAAGAGGCGGGCGCGGACGCGGTTAAGCTGGAGGGCGGCGAAGAAATCGCCAAGACAGTGCGCGCCATCGTCGACGCGGGCATCCCGGTTATCGGACATCTGGGTCTGACGCCGCAATCAATCAATGTGTTCGGGGGCTACGACCTGCAGGCCAAGGGAATCGCTGAGGCCGAGAAACTGATAACCGACGCGCAAGCTCTGGAGACCGCGGGCGCCAGCGCAATCGTTTTGGAAAAGATTCCGGCGCCTGTCGCCAAATACGTAACGGAGAATATCGGCATTTCAACGATCGGTATCGGAGCGGGGCCGGATTGTGACGGTCAAGTGTTGGTCATGCACGACGTGGTCGGCCTGTTTGACAAGTTCGTTCCCAAGTTCAGTAAGCAATACGCCATGATCGGACCGCTTATGCGGCAGGCGTTTACTGATTACGTCACTGAGGTCAAGAGCGGCGCTTTCCCCGCCGAGGAACACAGCTTCCCGGCTGACCCCGATCTTGTCGAAGCATTGGCGGCCAGGGGCCGGCCGCGGTCGAAGGGGAATTAATTGATTCGTCTGGCCATTGTCTGCATCTTCACCGCGGTCATCCACAGCATCGACGCACTCTACTACAGCAGCCGGATTTCGGCGGTTCGCGTTCGCAAGCTAGGCATCGCGTTAACCCTCTTCAATATGTTGCTGCTGTTTTCGCGCTTCGCCAATACGATTCAGGCTCCTCTGACGGGCAGCCTGGTTGACCGGGCGATGCTCGGCTATGCCCACCAGGTCCCGGCATCCGTGCTCGCTACATTGTCCGGACAGTTCCGCTGGATAATCCTAGCCGCGACGGTAGGCAGCGTCATCGGGGCATTATTGGTGCCGACTTTCGTCCGTATCTTCACGCGCGTCCTGACGATATTTGAGCGGGAAGCGTCGGTATTTAAGCTTTTTAAACGGTTGTTCCGCGGCCGCAGTTACCGGGTTTTGCTGGAATCGGTGCGGGCTCCGCAGTTTAAACGGCCGGAAGAACATGTTAAGTCCAACATTCCCAAGGGATTCTTGATTGCCAACGTCATCGTCGTCGCCATCTACACGACCGGTGTTCTGTCGACTATCTACTCTGGCGCGCTCATCCCCGACCACCGGCTGACAGCCGATAACTTGAGCGGCATCGTCAACGTTATCGCGACATTCCTGCTGATCATACTCGTTGATCCAATCATCGCCTTGATAACCGACCAAGCCATCGCGGGCGAACGGACCGAGCACGACGTCCAGGTCATGGTGTGGTATTTGGTCGCCGGCAAGATCATCGGAACGATTCTGGCCCAGTTCGTTTTTCTGCCGGCCGCCGGCTTTATCGCCTCGATGGCGCAAGTCATCGCTCAACCCGCCACAATCACGAATCTGTCCGCTTTCACCCGGTTCTTTCCGAACTGGTTCTGATAAGGTTACAATGTAGAACATGAAGACCATCTACGTTATAGACACTAGCGCCCTGTTAAGCGACCCGGATATCATCTTCTGCTGTCCCGATTCTGAGATCATCATCCCCCAGACAGTTCTGTCCGAACTCGATCGTCTCAAAGTAAGCCGGGCTGACCGTTCCATGATCTACCGCGGCCGCGAAGTCTCCCGGATGCTGTTTTCTTTGGCCAAACGCGGCAAGTTGACGGACGGGATCGTGACGAAGGAAAATGCCGTCATCAAAGTCATGTCGACCGATCACTTGGGTGACATTCCGCAGGGACTGAACCTAAAGAACGCCGACGACGTAATCTTAGCCTTGGCCCACCAGGTGACCGACAGCAACCCCATGAGTAAGGTTATTTTGATCACCAGCGACCTGAACATGATGTTGCGGGCGCAGACACTGGACGTCGCCGCGGAACGCATCGAGGAGAAGCCGGTTAAGAAGAGTTTCCGCCGGCGCCTAAAAGAAGAGGCGTTACTTAAGGTTCTGGTGAGCATAATCGGCGTCCTTATCCTGGGCGCCGCCGCGTCCCTTGGCTACTACTATGTGACGGTCATCAACGCCAACACCCAGACCGCTCAGCAGAGAGATTTCGCGACGGCGGAGGCCAGCTACAAGCAGATTCTTTCCAACAAGCCGGAGGATGTGCAGACGATGGTCACCTTGGCCAACTTGTATGTCGCGAACGAGAAATATGCCGAGGGCGTCGTCTACTATCACAAGGCGCTGCTCATCAACGATGACGTCAAAATCAGAACCGACATGGCCAACGCCTACATCTTGCTTGGCAATTATGACATCGCATTGACGGAATTATCCAAAGCGATGACGAATGACGCCCAGTATGCACCCGCCTATTACTACGCCGGCGTCGCCTATGAAAAGAAGGGCGCCAGGCCTCAGGCGATCGAGGAGTACAAAGCCTATCTTGAACTGGACCAAACGGGCTCGCTGGCGGAGCTTTCCAAGCAAGCCCTCACACGTTTGAATCAGTAAACGCTATTGAACGGAGTCTGATGCGCGTGCCGAACAAAGACTATGACGTCGTCATCATCGGCGGCGGGCCGGCCGGAATGGCCGCCGGTCTCTATGCCAGCCGGGGCGGACTGAAGACGATTATCTTAGAGAAGGGTCTGAAAGGCGGACCCTACTCCATCACCGACGAAATCGAGAACTATCCCGGCTTCCCCAAAGGCATCAAGACGGAAGAGCTTATGGACCGTTTCCATGCCCAAGCCACGCGGTTTGGCGCCACGGTCAAGAACTTCTCACCCGTGACGACCATAAAGCTGAGTGACAAGGCCAAAACGGTAGTCTTAGACGACGGTGAAGAAGTGCGAGCGCGAACCGTCATTATCGCTAGCGGTACCAGCCCGGCGGTCTTGGGCGCTAAGGGCGAGAAAGAATTCACCGGGCGCGGCGTTTCCTATTGCGCGACGTGCGACGGGCCTCTGTTTCGGGATAAGAAAGTGTTGGTCATCGGAGGCGGGAACGCGGCCGTGGAAGAGGCCATTTTTCTGACCAAGTTCTGTTCCTCCGTGACCATTGTGCATCGCCGCGACAAATTACGAGCCGACGACGTGCTGGTCAAGCGGGCGCAAGCCAACGACAAAATCAAGTGGCGTTGGAATAGTGTCCTGGACGAGGTTCGCGGTGATATGCTGGTTAGGGAAGCGGTCTTGCGCGACACGCAGACCGGGGCCACGGAGACTGTGTCGACCGACGGCATCTTCATTTTCGTCGGCACCAGCCCCGAAACCGGATTCCTGGCGGACGTTGTCGAGCGGGACAAGAATGGATTTGTCACCGCCTGTGACGACCTGCAGACGTCGGTGCCGGGGATATACGCCGCCGGCAATTGTCGCGCGAACAGCCTGAAGCAGATAATATGGGCCGCCGCAGAAGGCGCGCGCGCCGCGGTCCTAGCTGAAAAATATATCGAAACGCTCTAAGGAGGAGATAAGAATGGCCGACATCATCCACGTAACCGACGATTCCTTTCAAGCCGAGGTTCTCGAGAGCGACAAGCCGGTCCTGGTAGATTTCTGGGCCGAGTGGTGCGGACCGTGCCGCATGATCGGGCCGATCCTCGAGGAACTGGCCGACGAGTACGGCGACAAGATCAAGATAGCCAAACTCAACGTTGACGAAAACCAGAAGACCCCGCCGGGCTTTGGCATTATGGGCATTCCAACCATGATAGTTTTCCAGGGCGGCGAACAGAAGAAGAAGATCGTCGGCGCTATGCCGAAGAAGAAACTCGTCACCGAACTAGCTGAGTGGCTGTAAGCGTCACTTAGATTATGAAGATCGGAGTTTCCGGCAAAGGCGGGGTCGGCAAGACGACCCTGTCATCGCTACTAGCGGCTTACCTGGCGCAGCAGGGAAAGACGGTTCTCGCGGTCGACGCCGACCCAGCCCAGAATTTGGGACTTGGTCTCGGCTTCCCGCCAGCAGTCTTGGACCGTATCGTGCCAATTGCCGAGCAACAGGAACTGATCAGCGAGCGCACCGCGACCAACCCCAGCGTTCCCACCGGACTTTTCCGATACAACCCCAAGGTCGACGATATCCCCGAGAAGTTTTGGGGTGAGCACAACGGTGTGCGGCTACTGTTGGTCGGTACGATAAAGGCCGGCGGCGCCGGTTGCGCCTGTCCCGAAAACACCCTCCTCAAAAACCTGATGCATCACCTGATCGTTGAACGCGACGAGACCGTTATCCTGGATATGGAAGCCGGCCTCGAGCATCTCGGCCGCGGAACGACAGGCGGCATGGACGCGCTGTTGGTTGTGGTCGAGCCGGGGCAGAAGAGCCTGCAGCTGGCCGGGCGCATCGACAAGCTGGCCACCGACCTCGGGATTAAGAAAATAGTTTTTGTCGGCAACAAGGTCGGCACCCCGGAAGAAGAAGCCGCCGTGCGCGCTGGCGTCCCGGCTGACCGGTTGATCGGCTTTATCGGTTACGACCCGGGCCTGCGCCGCAGCGACCTGGATGGCACGTCGGCCTTCACCGCCGCCTCCCCAGCCACCCTCGAATCGATCAAAAAACTCGCCGCCGCCCTCAACGTCTAACGCAAACACTGTAGTGCTTTACAGCACTACAGCAAACGCTTTACTGCTTTAACGCACTAAAGCGCCACCTCCGTCCGCTAGCGTGTTAACGCGCAACGGCACAAGCATTCAACCAGCCAACACTTCACCGCTACGTAGCGTTGAAGTGCCTCTTGTTAGCTGGTTTCTGGCGTGCTACGATAATGCCATTCGGTAGCACGATGGAGGTATTCGCGTGGCCAAGACAGTGCGGTTCGGCGTGGCGATGGACGAAGATCTGCTCGCCAAATTTGATAATGTCATCGACTCTAAAGGTTATGAGAACAGGTCGGAAGCGATTCGCGACCTTGTGCGCAACCTGTTGGTCGAAGAGGAATGGGCCGGCGGCGGCGCTGAAACGGTCGGGACGATTACGTTGGTTTATGATCATCACGTCCATGACCTGCAAGACAACCTGACCGACCTGCAGCACAGCCTGCACGAAGCCATCGTCTCCACTGTCCATGTTCACTTGGACGCCCACAATTGTCTGGAGGTCCTGATCGTCAAGGGCCAGAGCGCGGACATTAAGGCCGCGGCCGACCGGTTGATCGGAACAAAAGGCGTAAAGCATGGCCGGCTGACAATGACGACGACCGGCAAAGAGCTGGTGTAATTAATATGCATCTGCCCGACGGAGTATTGGACACCAAGATTTGGGCGACGTTGGATGTAGTGACGGCGGGCGTGGTCGGCGTGGCTATCCGGAAGGTCTCCAAGAAGGTAGATCAACGCCAGATACCAATGATGGGCGTCATGGCGGCGTTCATCTTTGCCGCTCAGCTGATGAACGTGCCGACTCCGGGAGGGCCGCCGGTGCACTTGGTGGGAGCTGTTTTGGCAGCGGTACTGCTCGGCCCGTGGGAAGCTGTCATCGTCATGACAGCCGTGCTAACGGTTCAAGCGCTACTGTTGCAAGATGGCGGTTTACTGGCCTTGGGCGCGAACGTCTTCAACATCGGCATCGTCGGCACATTCGCCGGGTACTATATATACCGCGGTTGGCGCGCCTTGGTCAGCGGCGACCGGGGCGTCATAACCGGTTCCTTTGTCGCGTCATGGCTGGCGATATTATTGTCTACCGCGCTGGTCGCCGGTGAGATGATCGTGTCCGGCGCGACTCCGGCCACGTTGGTGCTGCCGGTTCTTGGTATCACAAACCTGTTCGTCGGCGCAATCGAAGGCCTGATTGTAGCAGGGATCGTCGGATTCGTATTAAAGGTGAGAAGGGATTTGGTGTACGGTGAACAGCCCTAGCATCGATCGCTTCAGTCATCTTGATTCCCCGATAAACCGCCTAGACCCGCGCGTCAAGACACTGTGTATCTTGGCGTTCGTCCTAGCGGTCGTTCTGACGCCGCCTGATCGTTACGCTGCTTTCTTTCTCTACGTCGTCTTAATCTTCTCGGTAATCTTCCTGTCGGAGATGCCTCTCTCGTTTGTCTTAAAGCGGTCGTTGATAATAGTTCCGTTCGCGCTGATGATAGGGCTATTCAATCTGTTCTTCCGCCCGTTTTCCGTGTTCTTTAACATCCTGGCAAAATCGTGGCTGTCCGTATTGGCGTTGATCGTCCTTTCCGGGACGACCGACTTTCCCACCTTATTAAAAGCTCTGGAGAGTCTGGGCGTACCAAAGCTGCTGACGACGATCCTCTCTTTTATGTACCGCTATATCTTCACCCTGATCGACCAGGTAGCGAAGTTAGAGCGGGCCCGGGTCGCGCGGAGTTATGGCCGGCGCGGGCTGATCCAACTTCGCGCCGCCGGCAACATTCTGGGATCGCTGTTTATAAACACTTTTGAAAGAGGCGAACGCATCTATCAGGCGATGCTGGCTCGCGGCTATCACGGGCACGCCCACACGACGCGCCGGTTCACGTTAACCCGGGCCGACGCCGCGTTTGCCGCATATTTCACGACGGCTTTGGCGGCAATCGGATGGCAGGCCATAAGATGAGCCCTGTCGCGCCGGCTATTGAGCTCATCGATGTCAGCTTCACCTATCCCGACGGCCGGGTCGCTCTACGCGATATCAACTTGTCTGTCGCGCCTGGCGAGACGCTTGTGATCGTCGGTCCGAACGGCGCCGGCAAGTCGACCCTATTGATGTCCTTAAACGGACTTAACCGCGCCAACGGCAGCCTGAAGATTGGCGGCACGGCGGTCACTGACCATAATCTGCCCGAGATCCGTCGCCTGGTCGGAGTCGTTTTTCAAGACCCGGACGACCAATTATTTATGCCTACCGTCTTCGACGACGTCGCCTTCGGACCGCTCAATATGGGTCTGGACGTGCACGAGATTCGTCACTCGGTTGAGGACGCGTTGGGCCTGGTCGGCCTGGCCGGTTTCCAGGAACGCCTTAGTCATCACCTTAGTTTTGGCGAAAAGAAACTGGTTAGCATGGCTTCGGTTCTGGCCATGAACCCCAAGGTACTAGTTATGGATGAACCGACCGCCAATCTGGACCCGCGCGCCAAACGGCACCTGCTCAGCATCCTGGGGGAACTGCCCCAGACCAAGGTGATCTCAACGCATGACATGAATGCGGCATACGTTCTGGCCGACCGCGTCGCCGTCATCTACCAATCGGAACTCGTCGCCATCGGACCGCCGGCAGCGATTTTAACCGACGAACCGCGACTGCTAGAATATGGGTTGGAGTTGCCAACTATCTTAGGGACGGGAAGGACCTGGAAGACCCGAGAGACCTGAAGTATTAAGGTCCCGCAGATCTTTCAAGTCCCACAGGTCTATCAATTCAACAAAGAAGGTGTTTAACTAAGTTGATCTGGTTGAAAATCGGTTCGCAGGGACGCGGAGTCGTAGACGTCCAGACGCGCCTGCTGCGGCTGGGATATGAACTCGGCTTGACCGGAGTGGACGGCGCCTTTGGGCCGGAAACCGAACGCGCGGTCCGGCTGTTCCAAGAGAAACGAGAACGGGAACCGGACGGCATCGTCGGGCCGGACACGTGGCGAGAGATGGTCGACGCCAGTTATAAGTTAGGCGACCGCCAACTCTATCTTATGGAACCGCCTCTGCGCGGCGACGACGTTCGTGAACTCCAGGCGACCCTAAACAACGTCGGCTTCAACGCCGGCCGGGTGAGCGGAGTCTTAGGAGAGCAGACGAACAACGCGGTGCGCGATTTTCAACGCAACGTTGGCTTGGACGCCGATGGTATCGTCGGTGAGACGACCGTACAGGCCCTGGACAACTTTAAGATGCGGGTCAGCTCGGGCGGTATCACCGGAGTTTGGGACCGCGCCGTAATGCAGCCGGCCGGCGCGTTGCTGGAGCGACGGATCGCCGTCGACCACGCGGCGGACGACTTTTCCAGCGGCATCGCGGCTAATCTAGTCACCCTTCTAGCAGCCGAAGGCGCCAAGGCCCTGCAATTGCCCGAAACTTCGCCCGGCTCAGACGAGCGGGAGCTAGCCGCCCTGGCCAACGAGGCGGAAGCCGACGTCCTGCTGCGATTCGAGACCGCCGTTTCGGAAGAACCCGGCGTAAGAGGCTCGGTCTGTGAGTTCTTTGACAACGGCGAATTCTTTTCCGCAAGGTCAAAGACCCTCGCCAGCCTGATTCAAAACGAGATATCCGCCGCCCTCCGCTTGTTCGACAACGGCGTCGAGGGCAAGAACCTGGCCATCCTGCAAGCGACACGCATGCCGGCGGTGATCGTTAAGCCGGCCGTCGAATCAGACCCGCGCGATGCGGAGATGATGGCGCGGCCGGGCGCGACCGAGGCATGCGCCGCGGCGGTCGTCACCGCCCTCAGTCGGTACTGGGAAGACTAGTCTGAGCTGCCGTAATCAACTTTGCTAAGCGCTCGCCAAGTTGCGGCACCCGACGATTCTGTGCTATCGTTATAACCCTGAGAGTCAACTTATTTCAGGGGTTGATGATTATTCAACATAGACGAATAGTAGTGCTAAAAATGATGGCCGTTGTGGCCATTTCCCTTCTTACGGTCTTGTCTTTGCCGAGTGGGGCCCTGGCCGACAGGGACGCCAGCAACGCGGCAGCGCAAGGCGTACAAAATGATATTAATACCCTAAACGTCCAACTAGCGGAGAAGGTTCAACAATACAGTGATGCCTCCGCCAAGCTGGACGAGCTGAACGCTTCCGTCGATCAAAACCAGCAGGCCCTAGAACAAAAGGTTGGCGAGCTGGTTAAGGCCTCCAACATTTTGGACAAGCGCGCCATCGGCATCTATAAGCGCGGCAGCGTATCTTCTCTGGAGGTCATCTTTAACTCCAAGAGCCTGGGCGATTTCGTTCAGCAGCTTGATCTGCTGACCCGCGTCGGCGATCGCGACGCCGGTATTGTTACCCAAGTAGAAGCCCAGAAGAAAGAGGTCGAGGGCCGGGCCAAAGAACTGGCGGCGCAGAAGAAAGACGCGCAGAAGCTGACGGACGACCTGGCGGCCCAAAAGGATGCCATCGACGCTCAGCTGACCGACAAGACCAATGTGCTGGCCAGTATTCTGACTGATATCGCCAACATGGACGCCGCCGAAGCGGCCGCGGCCGCCAAACGGCGCGCCCAGCCCGGCACCCATCGGGGTGGCGCGAAACTTTATGACGTTATTCCGGGCCTGGCCGGCTATTGGGGCGAGGGCAGCGGCCCGCTGGGTGCGGGGGAATACAGCGACCACGGGCCAGCCGGACACGGCGTCTGGTTGGGCGGCGACGCGTTCGACCTAATGTGCGGCGACGGGGTACCGGTCTATGCGGCCCACAGCGGTACGGTGACCGAGATCGGCTATGGCCGGGGCGGCTGGACGGTTGTGTCAGGCGAGGGTTTTGAGACTTGCTACGCCCACTCCGATCCTTTGACTTTCGTGGGCCAGTATGTCGGTGCCGGCGATCATATCGCGACTACGGGGTCAGGGTTCGGCCACCTGCATTTCGAGCTTATCGACAACGGCGACGGCGTTCCGGCCGGCGACTACGCCAGCTACTTCTAACAAACGGGGGCAACGATTAAGAATCGCAATCTATTTCGCATAATTTTAATGACAATTTCCATCGCCGCGGTTCTGGTAATGCAGACCGCTCCGGCGCTGGCTGATCCCGCCGATGACCAGACCGCCGCGCAGCAGGAAGTCAGCGCGGTCAATGCTCAGCTGAACGATGTCATCACGCGTTACGACCAGGCGAACGCCGATCTGAACCAGACTCAGGCTGCCATCGATCAGAAAGCGGCTGAAATACAGCGCACTCAGACCGACCTGAGCGCGGCTCGTGCCAGCTTCGAGGTTCGGGTCAAAGGGTTATACAAATATGGAGACGTCAACGTGCTGGAAGTCATCTTTGGCAGCCAGACGATCAATGATTTCGCGGACCGTTTCAGCCTGTTGAACCGGGTCGGCAACTCCGACGCCAGCTTGGTCAAAACGATAACAACCAGCGAACGGGATATGGAAAAGACCAAAGCGGATCTGGAGGCGGCCCGGTCGCGTCAGGCGGCTCTGGTTGATCAGGTGGCGGCCGACAAGGCAACGATCGAAAACCAGGTCGAGGCCAAGAAAGCCCGTTTGTCCGAGATTGAACAGCAAGCCGCAGCCCAGGCTGCCGCCAGCCGAGTCGACGACAACAGCAATGACACGCCTTCGGTTTGGGGCGGGACATTACCGCCGGCGTCATCGGGAGTAGTCGCGATAGCGGAAGCACTTATCGGCGTGCCTTATGTTTATGGCGGGACGTCTCCCGACGAAGGCTTCGACTGTTCCGGGTTGGTTTGGTATTGCTACCAGCAAATCGGGGTTTCGCTCAACCGCACTTGTGATTACACCCCCAATGTTAGCTGGGAGCAACTTGAGCCTGGCGATCTAGTCTACAGCCACGGCTATGGCCACGTGGGCATATATATCGGCGGCGGCATGCAGATCCACGCCCCGTATCCCGGCAGCTGCGTCCAAGAGGGACCAGTTTACTCGCCCACCGGAGACGGCTACCGTCCTTAGGCGCTCTCGGCTGCCTTTGTTGCGGCGCACGGAGCAGGGTGATAAGCTGGTGGACACGCTTGCGCACACGAAAGAGGTTATGCCTTGGACAGCCGTAAGACTCTTGGCGACGAACTCAATCAATTCATCGAGGAATACGTAGACTCCTTTGTTAAGTGGGATCTCGTGACGTTTTTCTCCTTTAATCCCGATGCCGCGGGCACGGCCGATGATCTGGCCGGGCGCTTGGGCCGCAAGACTGAGGATATCAGTGACGCCTTGGCCAATCTGACCGCGAGGAAACTGCTGAGTCAAGGTGACGACGCCGGTCAAAAGGTCTATTCGTTTCAGCCCTCGCCCGAATTGCGGGAGCGCGTGACCGGGTTTTGTGAAGCGCTGGAAAACCGGGACAAACGTCTCGAAATTCTGGCCAAACTGCTGCGTATGAAGGCCACTCATTAAGTTGACTGATTTTGCCGCTCGCTTCAAACACTTCTGGGGACAATTCTTCCCTCCCAGCGACCCAGCCGACGAGCCCGAGTCAAAGGGCGTCCCGGTGGAGCTCGAATTCGAGAATAACGGATCAATCAAGGTCCTAATCATCACGCGTGCTTTCGAAGGCGGGGTCAAGGCCTATCTATTGGCGTTGATCGACAAGCTCGGCAAGGAAGGCTATCGTGTCTATGTCGCCGGACCGCGCGGGTCCGTAGTCGAAGACCTAAAGAAAACGCAGATTATTACCTTTCCGCTTGAATTCGATGACAGCCTCGCTCTTTATGAGGACTGGTCGGCGTCGCGTAAGCTGGCCAAGAGTATCCGGGGCGAAGGCATACAGCTGGTGCACGCGCACGGTTACAAAGCCGGGTTTATTGCCGGACTGGCCGCGCGGCGGGCCAAAACACCGCTCACCCTGGTCACTCTCCATGACTTTATCTTGAACGAGGGGGAGGGCCGGATGAAGCATCTATATTTCGACATCGCTGAGCGCTATATGCCCGGTATGGTTGACAAGGTGATTGCCGTATCGAAGTCGCTGCGCAAGAGGATTCTAGAAAAGGGCAAGATAGAGGGGTCGAAGGTTGTTGTCGTGCCGGCCGGCGTTCGGCCGTTGTCGTCCGGCGCCAATGCCTCGCGGCGCATATTGAACGTCAAAGATCTGCTCAGCCTAAACACCGCCGCTCCGTTGATTGTGACAGTCGGTCACCTGACAACCCAGAAGGGCGTTAAGTACCTGTTGAGCGCGGCGACGCACATACTGCGGGAATTTCCTAATGCGCAGTTCATGGTTATCGGCGACGGGCCGCAGAAGCACGAGCTGGAAATCATGGCCGAAAAATTCGGTATTCTCAAGAAAGTCATTTTTACCGGTTGGCGGGACGACGCGCGCGACATTATGGCCGCGGCCGACGTCATTGTCTTGCCGTCGATGGTGGAGGGCATGCCCTATAGCTTGCTGGAAGCCATGTCAGCCGGCAAGCCTGTTGTCTCCACTATGACCGGCGGGATTCCCGAAGCGTTGCTTGACCGGGAGACCGGATTTCTGGTGCCGCCCAAGAAGCCGTTGGCAATCTCGCAGGCCGTCGTCTATCTGCTGCAAAACAAGGATGTTGCCGTGCAGATGGGTGTGGCGGGACGCCGCCGCAGCGAAGAACAATTCGACCTAAAAAAGACCATTTTAGCCACTTTGGGTGTATACTCTGAATTATTCGCCGAACTGGCGGAGTACGAACAGGCACAGGCCGCAGTCGCCGAGGCCCGCTTAGCCGCCAAAAACAGCCACTAGCCCAAGAACCATCCCGCTAACAAACCCAACACCAGACCTGCTGGCGAAGCTTTATCCATAATACTTGACACCAATAGACTCAACTTATATGATTAGTATCTAAGCAGATAATTACCTTGAGGAGGTAGCATTATGGCAAAAGCAATAGGAATCGACTTGGGAACCACCAACAGTTGCGTGGCGGTGCTGGAGGGCGGGGAGCCCACAGTCATCCCCAACGCCGAGGGCGGCCGTACCACCCCGTCTGTCGTGTCTTTCACGAAGACCGGGGAGATGCTGGTCGGCCAGGCGGCAAAGAACCAATCGGTCAGCCACTCCGACCGGACCGTAAGCTCCATTAAGCGTAAAATGGGCGAGAAGTCGAAGACAAAGATCGGCGATAAAGAATACTCCCCCGAGCAGATTTCGGCATTCATTCTGCAGAAGATGAAGGCCAGCGCGGAAGCTCATCTGGGAGAAAAGGTCACCGATGCGGTTATCACCGTGCCGGCCTATTTCAATGACGCCCAGAGGACTGCAACCAAGAACGCCGGAGAGATCGCGGGACTCAACGTTCTGCGTATCATCAATGAACCCACCGCGGCGGCCCTAGCCTATGGTTTAGATAAGGGCAAAGAAGAAAAGGTTCTCGTTTTCGACCTGGGCGGCGGCACGTTCGACGTCTCCGTCTTGGAGATCGGCGAGGGCGTGTTCGAGGTCAAGGCGACTGACGGAGACACCAAGTTGGGCGGCGACGATTGGGACAAGGCCGTCCTTAACTGGATGGTCGACCGGTTCAAAGCGGAGCACGCCATTGATTTGTCTAAGGACAACCAAGCGATGCAGCGGCTAAAGGAAGCGGCGGAGAAAGCTAAGATCGAGTTGTCCGGCGTTACCCAGGCCAACATCAATCAACCGTTCATCACGTCGACGCCGGAAGGCCCGCTCCATCTCGATATGACACTGACCCGGGCCGAATTCGAGCGCCTGACAGCGGACTTGCTCAAACGTTGCGAAGAGCCGTTTAACAAAGCTCTCAAGGACGCGGCCATCAACGTCGGCGATCTGGATGAGGTCATCTTGGTCGGCGGTTCGACTCGCATGCCTGCCGTGATGGACCTGGTAAAACGCTTAACGAACGGCAAAGAGCCGCATCGGGGCGTTAACCCGGACGAAGTCGTTGCGATGGGCGCGGCAATTCAAGCCGGCGTTCTAAAAGGCGAAGTTAAGGACGTGTTGTTGCTCGACGTCACCCCGTTATCACTGGGCATCGAGACCAGGGGCGGAATAATGACCAAGCTGATCGAGCGTAACACGACGATCCCGACCAAGAAGAGCGAGGTCTTCTCCACCGCGGAGGACGGCCAGACAAGCGTCGAGATTAACGTCCTCCAGGGCGAGCGGGCGATGGCTAATGACAATCGCAGCCTAGGCCGTTTCCAACTGGTCGGTATCCCGGCGGCGCCGCGCGGCATTCCCCAAGTCGAAGTCACATTTGACATCGACGCCAACGGGATCGTGCACGTTTCCGCCAAGGATCGCGGGACCGGTAACGAACAAAAGATGGTCGTGACCGGCGCCAGCGGCTTGTCCAACGAGGACATGGAGAAGATGCGCACCGACGCGGACGCGCACGCCGAGGAGGACAAGAAGAAGCGCGAACTGGCCGAGGCGCGCAACACGGCCGACAACCTAGTCTATTCAACCGAGAAATCAATCAAAGACTTGGGCGACAAACTGGACGCGGCCGAGAAAGAGAAAGTCGAAGCGGCGGCCAAGGACGTGCGCGAGGCGCTGAACGGCGAGGATATCGACAAGATCAAAGCGGTAACGGAAACGTTGCAGCAGGCTTCGTACAAGCTGGCAGAACAGGTCTACGCGCAGGCTAACCAGGAACAAGCGGCGCCGAATGCCGGCGCCGAGGGCGAGCCGGCGCCGGAGAGCGATGTTGTTGACGCCGAAGTTGTCGACGAAGACTCTGACGAAGACAAGAAATAAGGCAAGGCGGAAGAAAGGCGAAGGAGATCGCGGTAAAGAGTTAGTCAGTAGGAGGTGTTTGGGTATGGCGATAGTACGACTTGATCCTTTCCGGGATATTTGGTCGATGAGCGAGGCGATGGACAGAATGTTGCGCGCCCCGATGTGGACCGACCGGGAATTGCTGGAAAGAGGTTGGGCGCCAGCCTGCGACATCCATGAGACAAACTCGAATGTTGTCGTCGAGTGCGAACTTCCTGGATTGGAAGCGAAAGACATCGACGTTAACATCGAAGGCGATACCATGACTATTACGGGCAACCGGACTATGTCCTCGGAAGTGAACGAGCAGGATTATCATCGGATTGAAAGGAGCTATGGCTCCTTTACGCGGATCTTGACCTTGCCCAGCGAGGTTAACGCGGACAAGGTCGACGCGGCCTACAATAAGGGTGTTCTGAAGATAACGATGCCCAAGGTACAGCTGGAAAAACCGAAGACCACCAGGATCGCCATCAAGGAAAAGGCGAGCAAGTAGGCAAAGGAAAACCGCGATCTTCTTTTGCCTGCCAAACCATACGAGGTAAACGAGAATGCCTGAAAGATACCGGGAACACGCCGAACCAAAGAAGCGCCGGGAAGCGGCTGCCGCCGGTCCCAAGGACAAAATCGGCGGCAAGTCCGCGCATCGCGTCGCGGTCGACCAGGCCAATAAATTCATCGGCGAACTGGCCGACTATAAAGAGCGGTGCCAGGTCGCTGAAGACGACATTCTGCGGCTGCGGGCCGAGTTTGATAACTATCGAAAACGTACCGACCGGGAGCGGATCGAGAGCGCTGGCCGGGCATCGGTCAGTCTTATAAAGCGCTTGATTCCGGTCATCGACGATTTCGACCGAGCGATAGAGGCGGCCCTGGCCGACGAGGCTGCCGGCAAATACGCCGAGGGTCTAGTAATGATACGGGCTCACTTTATGAAAGCCCTGGAGGACGAGGGCGTCTCGGTGATTGAAGCGGAGGGTGTGCCTTTCGATCCCCATTCGCACGAGGCCATTATGCAAGAGCCCTCGGACGAGTACGAGGATGAGCATGTAATCGAGGTTTTGCGTCAGGGCTACCGGCTGGGCGACACGGTCCTAAGGCCGGCAATGGTCAAGATCAGCAGGAATCTGTGATGGCGCAGGATTATTACGAATTGCTCGGCGTCGCGAAAGATGCCAGCCCCGAGGAAATAAAGAAGGCTTATCGCAAGCTCGCCCGGCAGCATCATCCGGACGCGAACCCGGATAACAAAGCGGCCGAGGAGAAGTTTAAAGAAATCTCGCAAGCTTATGAGGTTCTAAGCGATACCAAGAAACGGTCTGACTATGACAACGGGGTACGGTTCTTCGGAGCGGGCGGCCCCGGCGGCGGCCCGGGCGCGGGACAAGATTACGGCGCCGGGTTCGGCGGCTTTAATGCCGGAGGTTTTGACTTCGGCGATATCTTTGACATGTTCAGTGGCGGCGGCGGACGGCCGCGCGGCAGAGGGCCCGAGCGTGGCCGTGACATCCAGTATAATCTGCGTCTCAATTTCGACGACGCGGTAAACGGTACGGCGGTCCGGATTGATGTGGCTCACGAGGTGGACTGCAAGACTTGCAACGCCACCGGCGCCAAACCCGGCACGTCTCCCAAGGCCTGTCCGGCTTGCGGCGGGCGCGGCGTAGTTTCCAACACACAAGGGTTTTTCAGCATCCAACAACCTTGCCATAATTGCGCCGGCACCGGTCAGATTATCGAGGAGCCATGTCCGGATTGCGGAGGACGGGCGCGGGTCAACGTAACCGAGAATCTGACCGTGAAGATTCCGGCGGGAGTGGAGAACGGTTCCACGATCCGGGTCAAAGGCAAGGGCGAAGCCGGCTTACGCGGCGGTCCGGCCGGAGATTTGTATGTTGTCACGCAGGTCGCGCCGCACAAGTATTTTAGGCGAGACCACGCCGACGTCTGGCTGGACTTGCCGGTAACATATCCGGAGCTGGCACTGGGAGCCAAGATATCGGTTCCTACCCTGACCGGCCATGTCACCCTGAAGGTTCCGGCCGGGTCACAGGCGGACCAGGTGCTGCGGGTCGGCGGCAAGGGCGCGCCGCGGCTGCGAGGTTTGGGCCGGGGCGATATGTTCGTAAAGTTGACGGTCGTGGTTCCTGCCAAGCTAAGCGCGGAAGAAAAGGAATTGCTAACCAAGCTCACGAAAGCGAGTCCGGAAGATATCCGCAAGGGGTTGAAGTAAATGGCTGACAATGACCGGAAGCGACAAGGCGCTGTCTACGTCATCAGCGTAGCAGCCGAACTGGTCGGGATGCATCCCCAGACTCTGCGTTTATATGAGCGGGAGGGCTTGTTGCGCCCGCAGCGGACCGGCGGCCAAAGCCGCCGCTATTCCGATCTAGATATCGCCAGGCTACGGGAGATCCAGGAGTTGACACAGGTCTTTGGCGTAAACCTGGCGGGCGTGCGGATGATCATCGAGATGCGCGAGAGATTGAGTCATTTAGAAGACCTGGTCGATGAGATCGAAGACAAGAGAGCCGCTCTGGAGACTGAGATGGAGCAGGAGATCGACCGGATAAAGAGGAGCTATTCGAGAGAAATCGTTCGGCATCGGCCGGGCGGTTTGATGTCCATATAGGAGTGATGCTTTCATGTTCAACAAATTCACTGACAAAGCGCAGGAAGCAATAGCGCTGGCCCAAGACGTTCTGCGGGAATCCGGCTCTAACCAGCTGGGTACCGAACACCTCCTGGTCGGGTTACTAGCTGATACAGACGGTGTGGTTACACAGATCCTTGAATTCACCAAGATCGATATCGGGGAGGCCCGTACCCGTGCCAACCAAGCGGTCCAGCTGTCGGGCGGCCAACGAACCCCCGAAGAAACGGCCGGCGCCATTGGCTCGCTGTTTATCAGCCCGCGCGCGAAGAAAGCCATGGACCTAGCCTTCGAGGAGACCCAAACCTTGGGCGATGACGTCATCGGCACCGAACACCTGCTGCTGGGCGTCTTGAAGGAAAGCGAAGGCGCCGGTGCGCTTGTTCTTAAGGACCTGGGTTTGACGCCGGAGAAGATCTATCAATCGCTCAACATCATCCGCGGCAGTCAGGGCGAAGGTACCGGGCGGTTTGTGATGCTAAAGAAGTACGCACGCGACATCACCTTGATGGCCGAGGAAGGCAAACTTGACCCAGTCATCGGGCGGGCCGACGAGATCAAGCGCGTCATTCAGATTCTAAGCCGCCGGACCAAGAACAACCCAGTATTGATCGGCGAGCCCGGCGTGGGCAAGACGGCCATTATTGAAGGCCTGGCTCAGGACATTATTACCGGGGAGATTCCGGACATCCTGCGGGGCAAACGCGTCATGAGTCTAGACCTGGCCGGTATGGTCGCGGGCGCCAAGTATCGCGGCGAATTCGAGGAACGTTTGAAGGGCGCGGTTGAAGAGGTACGTAAAGCGTCCGGCGAGATAATCCTGTTCATTGACGAACTGCATACAGTCGTCGGAGCCGGCGCGGCCGAAGGCGCCATCGACGCCAGCAACATTCTGAAGCCGGCGCTAGCCCGCGGTGAATTGCAGTGCGTCGGCGCTACTACACTTGACGAATACAAAAAATACATCGAGAAGGACCCCGCGCTCGAGCGGCGTTTTCAGCCCGTCTTCGTCGACGAACCGACGGTAGCCGAAACCATCGACATCCTGCGGGGCATCCGCGAGAAATACGAGGAACACCACGGCGTTCGCATCAGCGATGAAGCTCTGATCGCAGCAGCCAATCTGTCACATCGTTACGTCAGCGACCGGTTCCTGCCGGACAAAGCGATTGATCTTATCGACGAGGCTTCCAGTAAGATGCGGATCGAGTCGATCATGTATCCGCCCGATTTGCGTGCGTTGGATAAAAAGCTGAGGGAATTGACAAAGGCCGGCGAGGAAGCGGTGCAGGCTCGCGACTTTGAGACGGCCGCCAAGGTACGGGCCGAGACAGATGAGGTACAAAAGGAGTTTCAGACGAACCGGGAAGCCTGGTTGAAAGAGAAAGGTTTAGAAGGAATTACGATTGGTGAGGACGAGATCGCCCAGGTGGTCAGCACGTGGACCGGCGTCCCGGTGTCCCGGATGATGGAAGAGGAAATCACCAAATTGCTAAAGATGGAAGAGGTTCTGCACAGCCGGATCATAGGCCAGGACGACGCGGTTAGCGCCGTCAGCGAAGCGGTACGGCGGGCGCGGGCCGGGCTGAAAGATCCGAATCGTCCCATCGGCTCGTTCATTTTTCTGGGCCCGACCGGCGTTGGCAAGACCGAACTGACAAAGGCATTGGCGGAATTCCTGTTCGACGACGAAAGCGCGATGGTCCGTCTCGACATGAGCGAATATCAAGAGCGGCATACTGTATCGCGTTTGGTCGGGGCGCCTCCCGGCTACATCGGTTACGAGGAAGGCGGCCAGCTGACAGAAGCGGTCCGCCGCCGCGCCTATTCGGTCGTCCTGCTGGACGAGATCGAGAAAGCGCATCCCGATGTATTCAACGCCCTGCTGCAAATCCTCGAGGACGGCCGTCTTACGGACGCCCAGGGGCGTACGGTTGATTTCAAGAACACGCTGATCATTATGACCAGCAATGTCGGTGCGCGCGATATCAAGCGAGCGAGCGGTCCGATGGGCTTTAAGGCGGGAGCAATCGACCGTGCCGGTCAGTTCGAAGACATGCGTGATAAACTGCTCAACGACCTGAAGTCGGCGTTCAGCCCAGAGTTCCTAAACCGAGTCGACGACATCGTCGTCTTCGACAGTCTGTCGCTGGAAAGCCTGCAGCAGATTGTTCGGTTGATGCTGGGCAGGGTTAAGGAAGAGGTCGCGATGCTCGGTTATAAGTTGGAGGTCACGGACGCGGTGACCGAGAAGATCGCTTCGCTGGCGGAGGAATCCGAATATGGCGCCCGCCCGTTACGGCGGGTCATACAACACGATATCGAGGGGCCTTTGAGCAAAGAGATATTGCGTAAGATGTTCGATGTCGGCGACACTATAGTGACCGATATAAAAGACAACGAGATCGTCTTTACGCGTCGGGCCGCGCGCAAGACCGCGGCAGGCAAGAAAACATAACGTAAGGACTCACTAGACAAGAGCGAGGCGCGAAGCATTTGTTCAGCATCCTAAAGAAGGAACAACTGGCGGATGGTATCTACCAGTACACGGTGGAAGCGCCCGACATCGCGCGCGCCGCGCGGGCCGGACAATTTGTGATTCTTCGGTTGGACGAACACGGGGAACGTATCCCTCTGACCATCGCTGATTTTGACGCCGCGGCCGGGACGGTCGATATCGTCTTCCAGGTCGTCGGCAAGACGACCGAGGAGCTGGCCGCTTGCTACGACACCGGCGGCGCTCTACTGGATCTGGCCGGCCCGCTGGGTCGGCCGAGTGACATTCCCACCGGCGAAAACGTTATTGTCATCGGCGGCGGGGTCGGGATTGCTCCTGTATACCCAATCGCCCGGGCCCTGCACGAGGCGGGCAATCATGTCATCGGAATCATCGGTTGCCGGACCAAAGACCTCGTAATTATGGAAGACAAGCTGGCCGCGGTATGCGACGAGTTTATCACCACGACCGATGATGGCACCTGGGGACGTTGCGCTCTGGTCACCGAACCACTGCGTGAGGTGCTGGAGAAACGTAATGACATCGACCTGGTTGTAGCCATCGGGCCGGGGCCGATGATGAAATTCTGCGCCGAGACGACTCGCCCCTTCGAGGTCAAAACGGTCGTCAGTTTGAATTGCATCATGGTCGACGGTACCGGGATGTGCGGCGCGTGCCGTATCGAGGTCGGGGGCGAGACCAAATTCGCTTGTGCCGACGGCCCCGAGTTCGACGGTCATGCGGTTAATTTCGATCAGCTGGCCATGAGGCTGCGTGGATATGTCGAGCAAGAGCGTTTGGCGCTGGACCATTATCACGGCGGGGAGGCGTGCCAATGTCAGAAGTAAAGAATCCCCCACCTTCCCCCAAGACACCGCGTACTGCGATGCCGGAACAGGACCCCAAACGGCGTGCTCGCAATTTCGAGGAAGTCGCGTTGGGCTATTCAGAAAAGGACGCCCTGACGGAAGCGGCTCGTTGTCTTAGTTGTCGTAAACCAACGTGCAAAGCCGGTTGTCCCGTTGAGGTGCCGATCCCGGAATTTGTCGCTTTGGTCAAAGAAGGCAAGTTTGCCGAAGCGGCCCAAAAGATAAAAGAGAATAACGCGTTGCCAGCCGTTTGCGGGCGTGTTTGTCCCCAGGAGAAGCAATGCGAGAACGGCTGCGTACTTGGTAAACGGTTCGAGCCGCTGGCCATCGGCCGGTTGGAAAGATTCGTGGCGGACCGGGAGAGGGAACAAAAAAGCGCAGAAGGCATAAGCGCGGAAGCGCAGAAGGCGTTAGGTTCCGATGAGATTGCCGCGTCGGCAACAAAACAGCCTCCTCGCAATGACCGAATGACGCGACCCGGGGCAGGGGTAACGCGAGGCGTTCCCGGAAAGAGGGTTGCTGTTGTCGGTTCCGGACCGGGCGGACTTACGTGTGCTAGTGATCTGGCGCGGCTGGGCTATTCGGTCACACTCTTCGAGGCGCTGCACGAACCCGGCGGAGTTTTGGTCTACGGTATTCCGGAATTCCGGTTGCCCAAAGACATAGTCAAAAGTGAAGTCGATTACATCAAAGGCCTAGGCGTCGAGGTCAGAACCGACGCTGTCATAGGCCACCTTTTCGGTATTAACGAATTGCTGACGGACCATGGCTATGACGCGGTCTTTATCGCTTCGGGCGCCGGGTTTCCGATGTTCATGAACATCCCCGGCGAGAATCTGAACGGCGTCTATTCCGCCAACGAGTTTCTGACTCGTGCCAATCTCATGAAAGCTTACCTGTTTCCCGAATATGACACCCCCATCGCTCGCGGTAAGAATGTCGCGGTGGTTGGCGGGGGTAATGTGGCGATGGACAGCGCCCGCGTCGCGATGCGGCTGGGCGCGGAGCACGTCTATCTGGTCTACCGCCGCAGCTTGGAGGAATTGCCGGCTCGCGCCGAAGAGGTGCATCACGCCGACGAAGAAGGTATAGAGTTTAAACTACTAAACAACCCGACCGGGATCTTAGGTGACGATAGCGGCCGGGTAACCGGACTGAGGTGCATCGCGATGGAGCTGGGCGAGCCAGACGCCAGCGGCCGTCGCCGGCCGTTCGAGGTTGCCGGTTCGGAGTTCGTGCTTGATGTCGACACAGTCATCATGGCCATCGGGACGCGCGCCAATCCTCTGATCGGCAACGCGACGCCCGGCTTGAATCTTACCGACCGCGGCTACATCGCGGCGGATGAGATCACTGGCCAGACCAGTCTTCCGGCAGTTTTCGCCGGCGGCGACATTGTCACCGGCAGCGCTACGGTAATCGCGGCCATGGGAGCCGGCAAACGAGCCGCCAAAGCCATCCACGCGTATCTGCAAAATTCCAACGCGTAACCACTTCCGCGCTTTCCCGTGCGGAAGCGCCTGCTTCTGATTACTTCACTTCACCGCGGTAAAGCATTAAAGCGTTGACGCGGTTAACAAATTAACACAATGGCTTATTTTAAGGTTTTGCTGTGTTTCGTGCTTTAGTGCTGTAAAGCACTAAAGCGTTGACTTCGTCAGGATATCGGCGATGCGTGAGGCGGCGTGGCCGTCGCCATAGGGGTTCTTCCGGGCACGCATGCTGGCGTAGACCTCGTCGTTAGTAAGCAGGTCGGAGGCTGCGCCGACCAGGCGGTAAACGGTTGTCCCGACGAGTTTGGCAACGCCGGCCTCGATACCTTCGGGTCGCTCAGTCTTCTCTCGCATAACCAGCACGGGCTTTTTAAAGGTCGGGGCCTCTTCTTGGATACCGCCGGAATCCGTCATCGCGAAGTAGCAACGGGCTAAGACCCAGATCAAATCGGGGTAGTCTAGAGGCGAAACCAAATGGACGCGCTCCGCGTGGGCCAGCGCCGGCTGGATAATCCCGCTGACGCGCGGATTTGGGTGGACCGGGAGAACGATTTCGACATCGGGGTTTTCTTCCGCGATCTGCCGGACGGCGGCCGCAATGTGTTCCAGCGGCGGCCCGAAATTCTCACGCCGGTGCGCCGTCACCAAAATGACCCGTTTGCTGTCAAAATCAACCTGCCGCAACGCCTCATTCGCCGGTTCTCTGATCTCCGTTGACAGCCGGAGCAGCGTGTCGACGACCGTGTTGCCCGTCAGGAAGACCCGATCTTTAGATACGCCTTCTCCCAGCAGATTATCTCGCGCGATTTCGGTTGGGGCGAAATGGAGGTCGGCGAGGCGGCCGATCAGTTGGCGGTTCATTTCTTCCGGAAAAGGCTGAGTCTTGTCGTAGGTGCGCAAGCCGGCTTCCACGTGGCCGACCGTTATGCCGCGATGACTGGCGGCCAAAGCCATTGCCATCGCGCTAGTCGTGTCTCCTTGGACCAGGACGACGTCCGGCGTCATGACCTCTAAGACGGGCGCGATACCGGCCAGCGAACGGCAGACGATGTCATCCAGTGTCTGGTCGGGGCGCATAATGTCAAGGTCAGAGTCGGGTACGAGGGAGAATATGTTCAGCGCTTGGTCGATCATATCGCGATGTTGCGCCGTGACCACGACGCTGCACACGACGCCGTCGCGTTTCCTCAACTCGTCGATAACCGGCGCCAGCTTTATTGCTTCCGGCCGGGTACCGAAGACAGCCATAACCTTTAGCGCCATGTCAGACTCCTAAGCATCAACACGAAATAACGCCACAACGCGGCGGCGTTCAGGTTGAATTTAGACGACCCCAGTTTGCGGTTTACCAGTGTTATCGGTATCTCGGCAAAAGTCAGACCTAGCCGGCGGGCCCGCAAAACTTCCTCGACCTGAATGCTGAAATCATTGGCCGAGATATGGATTGATTCCAAAGCCTGGCGGCTAAGAGCGCGATATCCGCTGGACGCGTCACGGACCGGGAGCCGGAAGACAAGCTTCCCAAAACCGTTGCCGATCACGCTGACGGCGACGCGGTGCCAGGGAACGTCGACCATACCGCCCGTCCCGACGTAGCGGGAACCGATCACCAGGTCGGTGCCCCGTTCCAGTTCGGCGATAAAGGCCGGCAGATCGGCAGGGTCGTGTGTTTGATCACAGTCCATAAAGATTGCGGCGTCGTACCCGCCGGCCAGAGCGGTTGAGATACCCGTCTTGAGCGCTGCCGCGAAGCCTTGGTTTACCTCGTGGGTGACAACACGGACGTTACCGTATTTCGCCGCCCTGCCCGTTGCGATCGCACCAGTTTCGTCGGCCGAGCCGTCGTCGACGACGATGACATCCAGAGCCAAGGCCGCATCCCGGATTACCTTGCCGACGCGGTCAAGCAGCGGTCCGATATTTTCCTTCTCGTTATATGCCGGTATCACTAGCGCTGTTTTTACGGCGCACACTCCTAATCAAGATGAACAGGACGATTGCGACCGACGCAACGGTGATAAGCGTAGCAAAAATCTCCAATCCCGTCGTGCCGTAATTCATCTCAACCGCATGCGTGCCGGCGGGCAGGAAGAATAACGGCATGTTTTCATACGCGTAGGCCTTAAGCGGTTTCCCGTCGATTGTCGCGTGCCAGTTTTCGGTCCAGGTCGTGGAGACGACGACCGGCGCCGACTTTGTCGACGAATAACCGAACTTGACCGAATCGTCGCGCCAGGCTTGGGATGTGACCGGGAAATTGGCCATGTACAGACTCGGGGCCGGCGGACCGGCTAGCCAATCGGTGAGTGCGGTTCCGTCGCTATCGGGCGCCAGCAGATTATGAAAGAACAGATTCAGGCCAGCGAAGTATATCTTACCGGCGCCGGCTCGCTTATATCCCAACGCGCTATAGGTTTTGCCTTTGATTGCTACATCGTAGGCGCTGGCGTCAAGGCCTGTATAGACGACCGCCTTCCAAGCCTCTCCGTTATAGGCGAGATTCCGCAGACTAAGTTTCCGCTGCGGCAGGCCGGCCAATTGCCGGGCGGGCGTCAGGCTGATTTGCCGCGGCGTTGTCACCGGAATCGGCAACACATTCATGAATGAGACGCTTTCCGTGCCGAACTCGCTCTCGACGTCCTGGAGATCGATAACGACCGTACGCCCGCTCTCGGCCAACCGGGTTATCAGGTCGACGGCTGTCTTTCGATCATGGAAAGCGAAGCCGCTAAGGATGATTCGTTTGAATTGGGACAGATACTTCCAGTCGTAGTCGTCGACATATAGACCGCCCTCGACGATCCAGGGATAACGGAGCGCGATTACGGCTGGGTTCTTGCCGATGGCTATCGAATCGTGAGTCATTATCTGAAAGCTTGAGCGGGCCTTATCTTGATAGAAAAGGTTCCATAGTTCAGCCGTGGCGACCTTTTTGTAACCCGGTGGGATGACAGCCTTGTCCTGCGCCAGTGTCGCGGTGTGGACCATGATGTAGCGGGTGTTCCATTGCGCCAGTTTCCGGTGGACGTATCCCGGCGCGTAGTCGTGAATCTGGACGTCGTTGATGTTGGCGATCTCTTTGTAATGGTTCGTGCCCTGGTAGAAGAAGCCCTCGGTTATCTGACGGCCGGTAATGACCGTTGGATAGTAGGACAGAACCGCGGACGAATGGCCAAGCATCGAGACCCGTCCATCAGCGGGCAGGGTCTTCGCCTTATCGAGCAAGCGGATAATGTCGGACGGCGCAGGCTTGTTAACGATGGACGTGAAGACAGGTTGTGTTTCGACCAGGGCGATGAAGACAACTGCGACAATCAGAACAACGGTCGCGACGTCTTTGGCCCAATTACGAATGGTTCTTTCAAACAAACGCCCCGCTAGAAAAGCGAAAGCGAAACAAGCGCCAAAAAGAGCGTACTCAGGAAAGATGGCCGACGATAAGGGAACCAAACTGTAGAGCGGGGTTTGCACGCCGAGCGCGAAGATCATCGTGAACGCTCCCATGGCGGCTAAGCCCCAGGCGAGCGCGGTCCGGCGCCAGAATGTCCCCGCGATCGCCAAGATGGATAAGGCAATCGGAATATACCGGGCGTTTGTGGTTGCGGCGCCGGTGACAAACCCCGCCAGTTCTTTTAGGGGAACCGAAGTAGTGAAAACCGCTTCGCCCGAAGTCGGCGGCATTATCTTGCCGAAGTAGGCCGGGACAAACCAGAGGGCGGCTACGCCAATGCCCAGAGCCGCCGACAAAAGATAGCGCGTGATTACCAAGGGGTGCCGTTCCTCTTGTTTGGTGGCCTGATAGACGGTGATAAAGACAAATGTGGCCATCATCGAGAAAGCGGCGCTCATCGGATGGGCCAGGATAAAGAGACCCCAACAGACGGCGAGGAGCGCGACGGTCTTGGCGCGTTGGGCGCCTTCATCGGCCAAACGCAGAGTGAAATGGAAAGCCAGCGGCAGGAAGATGTACGAGAACGCCTGCGGCAGCAGACCGACGTAGAAATAGCCCCTGATCACCGGGGGTGATAGAGCATAAAGAATGGCGGCGATAATCGCCGGGAACAGGCCGAGGCGCCGGTATACCACGCCATACATAGCCAGGCTGACCAGGCCGATCCAAACGAAAGTGACAATCCGGTAGGTGACGAAAATATTCTTCGTAATCAGATAGAAGGGCGTTGCTACGAGGTAGAACAAAGGCTGGTAGTACTTGAATAAGTCGGTGCCTTCGTACCAGTAAGGCAGCCACACAGGAAACGTGTGCGTCTGCGCCAGGTGCTGGCCGATGTACCAGATCTTAAACAGATGAGCCATGGCGTCGTTGCCGGCGGGAACCCCCGGCTCGGCAACGTGGCGAAAGACGATAAAGACAACCAGCCAGACGAAAGCCAACCCCAGCAGAAACCTAGACAGAGTCCAACCCTTACGGACGTCTGGCTTGGCCGGTTGCAGGGGTTCGGGGACTGCCTGTGCCAACGCGCTAGTCCCGCACGAATAAGAGGAGAAGCATCATGACGGAGCGAATGATGCCGGCGCCGGCGTGCGCGGTTCTTTTGAAAGTGCGGAGCATTCCGGCCGCGCCGTCCTTCAGCCTGTCGACATTGGCGCTCGCGTTAACCAAAGTTTTTGACGCGATGTCCCAACCGGCAGGTTCGGTGAGGGTCCGCAAGTATCCGGACATCCGGAAGTAGAATACTACCAAGCGATAGAACGGCAGAGCGAAGCACCAACCCAAGGCGCGTTCCGTCTTGCGCTTCGTTTCCCCATCCACAATCACGTACGCGGCGAAGGTCTGCATAAAGCTAAGCACAACATAAAACGCGTAGGTGAACAACAGCGCCAGCGTGACCGTGCTGACCGGATAGCCGAAGAGGGGAAACATAACGATCAGAATCGTCCAGATCAACCTGGGAAAGCTTAGTGTGTGATCGGTGATCAACATCTGCGGAAAACCGAACCAACCGACCATGCCGTAACGGCGATTGCCGATCACTTTCTGGTGCGCTCCGGCTACTTCCAGCTGCCCGCGGCACCAACGCACGCGTTGGGAATACAGGCTGTTGACGTTGATGACCGGCGCCAGCAAGGCCTTGGATTCGGCGACGTAGCCGACCTTCTCGCCCGTCTCATGAATGTCGACGGTCAGGTCGAAGTCCTCGCTGACCGTGCGTGGTTTATAAAGTTCGGTCTTCATGAGGGTGCTGCGCCGGAACGCGGAGAACGCGCCCGCCAGGATATAGGCGCTCCCGATCGTCGCCTGGAACTGGCGGCCCAGCCGGAACGCGTCCAGATACTCCAGGAACTGGAGACGGGTCAGCGCGGTTTGCATGAAGTTCATCTTTTTGCGGATCAGGTGGCCCTCGTCGTCTAAGACAAGGTTGCCCAATTCGTCGCGCTCCTCCACGATGTCCTCGGAAATCTCGATATGTCCGGTCGCCGCGCCCAATTTGGGATCATCCAAAAACGCGTAGACCATGTTGCGCACCGCGCCGGCGTCCAGAACGACGTCGGAGTCGACCGTGAAAATTATCTGACTCCCGTTCATCTGAGAAATGCCGGAGTTCAACGCGGTCGGTTTGCCGTAGTGGCGGTTATTGATGAGTGTCATCTCGCCGCCGAATTCGGGTACGTCGACGTATTTACCTTCCATAAGGGCCTCGTCGTGTTTCGGACGGCGGGACTCCTCGTCAACGACGATGTCCTTGCTGCGATAGACGCCCGGCGGTACGGCCCGACGGACCTCGCCGCCGTCGCTCATCAGGCCTTTGGGATCGCGCTGGTTAAGGTCGCGCATGCCGACTTCGCGGCCGTCGATATGGCTCAGAACCTTGTCCGCCGTCAGGTCGCTCGAACCGTCATTAATAACAATGACTTCCATCTTGTCGTGCGGGTAGTCCTGTAGTTTGATCGAGTTCAAACAGCGGTCGATGACTTGCTCTTCGTTATAGGCAGGCACCAGGATGGAAACAAACGGTAGCTCGGCATCCGCGACGGTCGGCCGGGTCTTCTTGCGGCCCCAGATTAAAACGACGAATAGGCGGAACAGCGTGTCAGACCCGTCCACCAGAATCGGCAGCAGGATCCAAACACCCCAGATCAGCATAAACGTCCATAAACCGTCCATTAGAACCTCGCCTCTATCCTTGTTCCAGAGATTTCCCGATGTGTTTTACTGTCGGGATGGTCAGGATGTACCAGTACAGGGCGACTGTTACCACCAAGAAAAAGAACCGGCCCACGATCGCGTGTCCGAAAAACACGGCTTGCCGGCCGAAGAACGCGGTCATTCCCGTGATTATCAACAATCTGACGATGTTGGACAGCCAGGTTATCGGCAGCCCGAAAAATAAGATCACGACCTTTTTGGTCCACTTGAAGGCCGGATAGAACGCGACCAAGGCGATCAGCACGCTGGTTTCGATCAACGCCGAGCACTCGATCGTGGTCCGCAAGATGACCCAGCCAGCCTTGTCCGAGACCATCAATTCGTTTTGGCCGAGGAATTGCGCCTGGATACCGAACAGCGTGGAGGCGCGGGCTGTCAGCCAAGTGACCAGATATTCGATCTTGCCGGACAAGCCGGTCAACTGGGCTCCGAAAACCAAGATGAGCGTTAACCCGACCGTCGCGAACAGGTAATATCCCAGCCAAGCCCGGCGCCGTCGAAAATAGATCACGCCGATCAGGTAGGCGGCCATCGCTAAAATACTTAGTAGAATGGTACCGACCTGAGTCAAGCTTCATCCCTTCTCACTTTCAACACACCCCGCCCGACAGCGAAGAACGAGAAAACAACAATGCCGGCCAAAACCAGGTACCAGCCAAGGGCCGGTATGGGCTGGGCGAACGGCGGAGTAGATAGATTCGAGTTATTTGTGGTCGAGTTATAAGCCAGAAAGGCATCACGGTTCTGCGATGAGTGTGTATTCTTGGCGTATATCCTCACGTAGACCCGGCTGCCCGCTCCGATCGTGAAAGCCGGCGCCCCCGTTTTGGTAACGCTGTTCACTGTTAAGCCGCTTCCCTTAAATTCGGGCGTCCAGCCGAAACCGGTCGGCAGATCGCCGTAGGGGATCTTAACAATGTACTGACCCGTGCTTGTGTATTCACCGATCTCCGCGGAGAAGAGTACCTTGGACGCGTTAAGCGACCGACCCCAGGCGTTAAGCGTCCAATTTCCGGCCGCCACCCCGTTGCCGCTCGGGTAGACCTTGGAATACGAAGTCGCGTTCGGCGATCCGAAGTAGGAGATTTGCCCCGGGGTCATGTTTAGGATCGAATACTCCAAAGTCGATCCCGACACGGTATCGTTGAGCGCGTTGACGAACAAACCGGACTCCGAGCTGTTGTTTACAAAATAGGCGGTGTCGGCCAGCGCGGTGGCGCCGAACAGCAGAACGCCGACGCAAGACAAAGCCATTATCAGGCCGACGGTCCTTAATTTACGGCGCAGTATCATTGATTTAGGCATTCTGAGCCATCTCCTCCTCGGTGTCTGCGGTTTGCCCTTGACGAAGCTGGCCGTCAACTAGCCGCCAGTAATATCCTTCGCCGAACAAAACAACCCTGTCATTACAGAAACCTATGCAACCGCAATCGCTCTTGTTCCACGCGGCGGCGAGATTGTCGCTTGTATAAACGCAGAGTTCGAAATCGTGCCGAAAACCGGCGGCGTCGATGAGCGACCGGATCTTATGGTGGACGAAGGCGGTGTCGTGCAACGACCCGACGACGACCGCGATGTTGATCGGTTTCGTGACCACGATATCGTTGTCTTCCAGACCGTACAGAGCGATCAACCTGATATCGGGCAGCAACGCCAAGAGCTCAGCCAGGAAGATGTCAACGCGGTCACCGGCGAGGGGATGAATCTTTTCCAAAAACTTCCTTGTCCGGTCTAGCTCGAATAACTCAAAGATCTTTCTGGTTTCGGGATTTCCCAGGTCAGGCACAATGGTCGTCTTACGTCCGTTCTTGGCGACCTTAACGATGCCGCAATCAGCGAATTTCTCCACATAACGTTTAGTGTTGCCGGGGTCGACGCCCGCTCGCCGCGCCAGTTCGCTCAGACACACGGCCTCTAGGGGGTGTTCGTAGAGCACCGCGAGAAGACTTCGTTGATAGTTATGAAACAGCCAATGAAGAGTCATATAATCACCTCATTATATGTATCGGCACCTTCCTTTGTAAAATTTACAAAAAAGCGTTACCCATTTTATCTGCTAATATGGTGTATCGGAGGTAAAAACAAATGCAGGTTGGTATCGTCGGACTGCCGAACGCCGGAAAATCGACTCTTTTCAACGCTCTGACAAAGGCCGGAGCGCCGGCCGCCGCCTACGCGTTTACGACGATTGAGCCGAACGTCGGCATGGTCGACGTGCCCGACGCGCGGCTTATAAAGATTGCGGAGCTGGAGAAATCGATTAAGATCACGCCGGCGGTAATTAAATTTCTGGATATAGCGGGGCTCGTCAAGGGCGCCAGCAAGGGCGAGGGCTTGGGCAATAAGTTTCTGGCAAATATCAGAGAAACAGACGCTATTGCGCAGGTAGTACGCTGTTTCGACGACCAAAACGTGGCGCACGTCGAGGGCCGCGTCGATCCGGCCGACGACATTGAAATAATCAATATTGAGCTCATGATGGCGGACTTGGATACCGTCGACAAGAGGTTGAAAGCCGTCGAGCGCAAATCTAAAACCGGCGATCCCACCGCGGCCAAGGAGGCAGCGGTTCTAAAGAAAGCTAAAGAACACCTTGATAAGGGATTGACGCTGCGTTCTCATGATTTCAACGCTGACGAAACGGCGTTCTTGAAATCTCTGGGGCTGTTAACGGTCAAACCGGTAATCTTTGTCGCGAACATCAGTGAATCCGATATCGGGAACAATGAGAATGAATATGTAAGGGCGGTTGAGGCGAAAGCAGCTGCGGAGGGCGCCGCGGTAATTGTTTTACCTGTCGAGCTTGAAGAGGAGATGGGGAAATTATCTGACGAGGATGCCGCTGAATTCATGAGCGACCTTGGCATCGAAGAGCTGCCTCTCGCGACCTTTATTCGAGCTTCCTATTCACTGCTTAACCTGATTACATTTCTCACCGGTGGACCCGAGGAAGCGCGGGCCTGGACTATTAATAAGGGAACCAAGGCACCGCAAGCCGCCGGGAAGATCCATACCGACATGGAACGCGGTTTTATCCGTGCGGAAATTGTGGGCTTTGATGACCTGGTTGCCAACGGCTCTTTCAACGCGGCGAAGGAAAAAGGGTTGCTGCGGCTGGAAGGCAAAGAATACGTCATGCAAGACGGCGACGTCGTGTTCTTTAGGTTCAACGTTTAGGATACCGTTTTTTGCGATAATGATTTTGGGTTTGGTTCAATGTAGGCGCCAACCTTCAGGTCGGCGCCATGTTTGTCCGCCGGTCTCAAGACCGGCGGCTACATCTTTGTACTCGTTGCAATCATCGTGTTCTTTGTACTCCTTGTGTTCCTTGGGCTCCCTGTTGTATCATTAACGCTTAAGTCGCTATAATTAGTAAGTTAACACTCTACAGCGCGTGAGCTACGCGCTATTTTTCGTATCAAGGAGGGCACAAGTTTGAAGGAATATGAGGCCATGGCCATTCTCGACGCCAACATGGAGGACGAGAAGATTGAAGCCGCGGTAACCAAGATCGAGGGAATCATCGCCAAGAACGGCGGCAAGGTCGAAAAAACCGATCGCTGGGGCAAGAGAAAACTCGCTTACCCGATCAAAAAACAGACCATGGGCTATTACGCCCTCTTCCATTTTCAGGGCCCGGAAGAAAGTATCAAAGAAATGGACCGGGTGTTGCGCATCTCCGACGAAGTCGTGCGGCATATGTTTGTAGCGAAAGACTAGGGACATGGCCAGCTTGAATCGAGTCATACTAATCGGCAACCTCACGCGCGACGTGGAATTGCGTTCCATACCCAGCGGCACGACCGTCGGGGGGTTCGGCATCGCCGTGAACCGGCGGCGCAAGAACGACGCCGGCGAATGGGTCGAGGAACCGAATTTCTTTAACGTGGTCGTCTGGAGCACGCTCGCGGAGCGGTGCGCGGAGTATATACATAAAGGCAGTTCGGTCGCCGTCGAAGGACGGCTGCAGAGCCGCAGCTGGGAAACGGAAGACGGCCAGAAACGTTCCGTCGTCGAAGTTGTTGCCGAGAATGTCCAATTTCTCGGCGGCCGCGGCGAAGGCGGCGGCGGCAGCAGAAAGCAGGAACCTGACTTTACCGAGATCGGCGGAGGCGCCGGCTCGGAGAGCGACGTTCCATTCTAAGAGTGTAAAGGAGTTCATTTAAGTGGCAGAACAGTACGCCAGAAGGACCTACAAAAAATATTGCCAGTTTTGCCGCAGGAAGTGCGAGTCGATCGACTATAAAGATCTCGGCACCCTGCAGCGGTATATCTCGGAACGCGGGAAGATCAAACCCCGGCGCACATCGGGAAACTGCACCCAGCATCAAAATATGCTGGCGGGAGCCATTAAGCGCGCCCGAGAAATGGCCCTCATTCCCTACACCGTCCAGAAGGCCCGCGAGGGTCGGGATAGGGACAGAGGCAGGGGCAGGGACAGGGACTAATTCCCCATGCCGGATCAAGCGCCGCAGTCCTTGTTCTCCGTCGACGAGGCGCTGGCCTTAAGCCGCCGGGAGATCATCGCCCTTCATACCAAATATGTTAATCCGACGCTCGTCAGCATGTTCAAGCTCTTGGATTTCGACAAGAAGTTTGTTCGCGCTGAGGGCGTTTTCGTTTATGACGAAGACGGCCGGCGATACATAGATTTTCTGGCTGGCTACGGATCGCTGAACGTCGGGCACAATAATCCCGTTGTGCTGGAGGCGATTGCGAAAGTCAGTGACCGGCCGAACCTCCTGCAGGCGGCCTTGGGCGCCTTGCCCGCAGCCCTAGCTCATAACCTGGCTCAACTGGCGCCCGGTGCATTGCAGCACACGTTCTTCTGCAACAGCGGCACCGAGGCTGTTGAGGGCGGATTGAAGCTGGCGCGCCTGGTTACCGGGAGATATAAAATCGTCAGTGCCACCGGCGCTTTTCACGGCAAATCCTTGGGCTCATTGTCTGTGTCCGGCCGTGAGAAATACAAGAAGCATTTTTTGCCGCTTTTGGACGGGTGCTCCAACGTTTTGTTTGGCGACACGGCAACGCTGGAAACGGCGCTGGCCGCCGGCGACGTCGCTGCTTTTATCGTTGAACCTATCCAGGGAGAGGCGGGCGTCATAATCCCGCCGGTGGGTTACTTGAAAGCGGCCGCGGCCCTGTGCCGGAAGTACGGGACGCTATTCATCGCCGACGAAATACAAACCGGTCTTGGCCGGACGGGAAACTTGTTTGCCTGCGAATACGAAGGCGTTATTCCGGACATCATGTTGCTCAGCAAGTCGTTGGGAGGCGGCTTGATGCCGATCGGGGCAATCATGACCACCACGGCGCATTGGAAGACAGCTTATGGGACCTTTGACCGAGCGCTTTTGCACACTTCGACTTTCGGAGGTAACGCCCGCGCTTGCGCCGCCGGGTTGGCGTCCGTAAACTACATCGTCGACCATGACCTGACGAAACAGGCGAAAGAAAAAGGTACTTATCTGCTCGAGAAACTGAGCGCTTTGCGCGCCGACCACCCGATGATCAAAGAGGTGCGGGGACGCGGCCTGTTGATCGGGCTGGAGTTTACCGAGCCGTTTCACGGTTACCTGGACAAAATCACCAACGGCGCCTTAAACAAGCTTTATCACGAATACTTCGCCAGCCTGGTCGCCAGCCAACTGGTCAATAAATACGGTATCATCACCGCGTTTACCCTGAACAACCCGAACGTTTTACGCTTCGAGCCGCCGCTGACAATTGAATACGCGGAACTTGATTATCTAGTCAGCGCCTTAGACGACATTTGCGGCCAGAACAAGTCACCGGCGCGGACCGTTGTTCGAGCGGGGCAGACAATCGCTAAACGCATGACGACCAGGCATAAAAAAGAACCGAGAACCGTTAAATAACCCTTTTGATACTATGGCGTTCTACGCTGTGAGATGACATAATAAAAAGTCCCAAAGACGACCGACTTAAAGGAGCAAGTATGGAAGTAATCTTAAAGCAAGATGTTGATAGCCTCGGCCAAAAAGGCGAAGTAATCCGTGTGGCGCCGGGCTATGCCCGGAATTTTCTAATCCCCCGCGATCTGGCGGTCGCCGCGACAGCCGGAAACATGCGCAACCTGCGTGACTTCATCGCGTCGGCGGAAAAGAAGCGGGTTGCCGAGCGTGACGAGGCCCAAAAGTTGGCCGACAAGATCGCCGCGCTGACCATCAAGATCGAGGCGAGGGCCGGCGATAAGAACCGGCTGTTCGGTTCGGTAACCGGTCAGGATATAGCAGATGTCGTCAACGCCGCCTTGGACCTGTCGATCGATAAGAAAAAGATCAACACCGCCGGCGGCATCAAGACTCTAGGCAAACACGCGGTTAAGATAACCGTCTATCCCGGCGTGGTTGTCGACACGGAAGTCGAGGTTACCGCCGTCAAGGGCGCCGCGGGAAAACTGACCCCGGAAGAGGTCGCCGAGATGGCGGCTAACGAAACGCCGGAGCTCCTAGAGCCGGCGGAAGCCGCTGTCGTCGCTGAGGCGGCGGTCGAGGTCGCCGAGGCGGAGCCCGCGGCCCTGGACGAGGACATGCAAGAATCGCAGGAATCGGCCGATGTCGCGGTTGAAGAAGCGGTGGATGATATTTCCAAAGATCCAACTGTGCCGCATGCGACTTAAATATTAGAAACTTAAGAAAAAGACGAGGTAGACAAGCATGGCAGTCTCAAGGATAGCACCCGACCGGATTCCGCCTCACAACCTGGAAGCGGAAGAGTCTCTGCTGGGAGCGATGTTGCTCAGCCGGGAAGCGATCGGGGAGGTTCACGAGATTGTCGAGCAGACCGATTTCTACCGCGAGGCTAATCAGAAGATATTTCAGACCGTTATCGAGCTCTATGGCTCGGGGGAACCAGTCGACGCCATCACCCTGGCCGAGCTCTTAAACCGTAAAGGCTGGCTCACGGACGTCGGGGGCAAGGCGTATATTCACACCCTCGTGAACCTGGTGCCGACCGCCGCGCACGCTCTTTACTATGCCGAGATTGTCAGCCAGAACGCGATCTTGAGGCGCTTGATAAATGCTGCCAGCCAAATAACGGCGCTGGGATATTCGGTACCGGAAGATATCCGACACGTAATCGATCAGGCGGAAGGCTTGATATTCGACGTCTCAAAACGCCGCATCGCCGGCTCCCTCGAATCGATTGGCTCCCTTCTTAACGAGACATATGATGAACTGGAACGCATCAGCCAAGCCAAGGGGCATGTTACGGGCGCGGCCAGCGGTTTCCGCGAGCTCGACAAACTGACGGGCGGTTTTCAGCCCTCCGACTTCATTGTAATCGCCGGACGTCCGGGTATGGGTAAGACATCTTTTGCCTTGTCAATCGCCCAGAATGTCGCGTTCAATCAAGAGAAACCGGTCGCCATATTCAGCCTGGAGATGAGCAAGATCCAGCTCACCATGCGCATGCTGTGTTCTGAGGCCAGAGTGAGCAGCGCCAACCTTCGCGAAAGCACATTGAAGGACGAGGAGTGGCGCCGCGTTAATTCAGCCATGAACCGTTTGAGCGAGGCGCCGATCTTCATTAACGACACCGCAAACATATCGATGTTGTCAATTCGCAGCACGGCGCGCCGGCTGGACAGCAAAACGCCGCTCGGCTTGATAATCGTCGATTATCTGCAGCTGATGCAGGGCGACAGCCGCACCGAAAACCGCCAACAAGAGGTTTCCGATATCTCGCGCTCGATGAAGCTGTTGGGCCGTGAGCTGAATGTGCCGATCCTGGCGTTGAGCCAGCTGTCGCGCGCGGTCGAAAGCCGCACCGACAAACGCCCGCAACTCTCGGACTTGCGTGAATCAGGCGCCATCGAGCAGGACGCTGACTTGGTAGCGTTCATCTATCGCGATGAGGAATACGACAAACACACCGACGACAAAGGCATCGCGGAGATACTTGTTCGTAAACACCGGCACGGACCAACGGGCGAGATCAGACTGGCATTCATCGATCATTTCGCAAAGTTCGACAACCTAGATACCAGGCATACGCCGGACTACTAAGAGATGAGGGCGCCACGTGGGTGAGGTTTCTTTTGTTAACGGCCAACTGGTAGCGCCGGACGACGCCCATGTTTCCGTGGCTGATAGGGGTCTATTGTTCGGCGACGGGCTATATGAGATCATCCGGGTCTACGGCGGCCGCCCGTTTCAGCTGAACGCCCATGTCGAGAGGCTTGGTTGGGGCGCTCGAAAGATAGGTTTCGAACTGGGAGTATCCCTTGATTCCCTCCGCCACGCCTGTCTGGATACGCTGGCCGCGAACGAATCCAAAGAGGCAACGATCCGGCTGATCGTCACTAGAGGCGATTTCGCCGACCCGCAGCGCGTCTCCGCAACGGCCAAGCCGAGCGTCATCGTTACCTGCGACGAGTTTACCGGCTACCCGGACAGCTTTTACGACCGCGGTGTAGACGTCGTCAACGTAATCGACGGGCGCAGCGATCTGGCAATGATCAATACGCTGAATTGCCTGCCTAATGTTATGGCCAAGAAAGAAGCGGAAGCCAAACGTGCCTTCGAGGCGTTGTTGGTCACCAAAAAGGGATTCGTGATGAGCGGATCGCAGAGCAACGTGTTCGCCGTTCTGGACGGGATATTGTTGACGCCACCGGTAGGGGAGCGAGTGCCGCCGGGCATTACCCGGGAAGCGGTTTTGGAGATCGTCCGTCGGGAAGGGATATCGTGCAGAGAAGACGCGATCCTTAACGACGAGATCGGCGACGCGGAAGAGATGTTCCTGACCGGAACGCTAATGGAAGTCATGCCGGTCGTGGCAATCGACGGCCGTCCGGTCGGACACGGCGCGCCGGGAAATCAGACGGCACGCATTATTAAGGCATTTAAGCTGATGGCTCGAGGAGCCTACTAAAAGGAGGCACTTGGATGGGTTATGAGACTCACATCGAATCGGTTCCCGGTTCGGAGGACAAAGACATCATGTTGTTTACGCTGAGCACGTGTGTTTGGTGTAAGAAGACAAAGACGCTGTTGCAGGATCTTGGCCTAGCCTACAGCTTTGTCGACGTCGATACGCTGAGCGGTGCCGAGCAGGACGCCGCCTACCAGGACATGTGGAAGTACAACCAAAGCACGTCTTTCCCAACCATCGTGGTCAACGACGGCCGCCAGGTAATCTTGGGTTTTGACGAGGGAGAGCTGCGGGGGTTGGCACAAGAAATAACGGAAAATGAATGACCGGGACACGCTGCGTCAGCGGCTGGAGATCTACGACAGGCGCGGCTATCATCTAAACCCGGACCGGGCGTTCACGGACAGCCTGCTGGACGGCCTGCTCGTAAACGAAGGCCGTTATGGATACCAGTCGTGCCCATGTCGGCTGGCGACAGGCGTCGAAGAAAATGACCGGGACATCGTCTGCCCCTGTGATTATCGCGATCCCGATTTGAACGAATACGAAGCCTGCTATTGCGGGTTGTATGTTTCGCAAGCGCTGATTGACTCCGGCGGCGAGATCCGGCCGATTCCCGAACGCCGGCAGTCCCGAGAAGTGAGGCAAAAGATGACAGACCAGAAAACCAAATCAACTGAAACGACGGCTGCCGGAGAGTCGTGCGACAACCTGGCGTATCCGGTCTGGCGCTGTGACGTCTGCGGCTATCTAGCCGCACGTGATGAGGCACCGGAGATCTGCCCCATTTGCGGCGCAAAGAAGGACCGTTTCAGCCGGTTCGCTTAGGGGACAAAACCGCAGGTTGCGCGCTGGTGCATTGGTGGGAACCAAGGCACCGGCAGTTGTTAATTATGCCGTCCTGGTGTAAATTAGTTATGGTCAAACACATAACTGACCTTTGTTTTCCCATGTATCTGACGTAAGGGGGATTTGGCGCCTATGGCCCATAAAGTCGGTATCACAGAGACTGTTCTAAGAGACGCTCACCAATCACTAGCGGCGACGCGCATGCGCACCGCTGACATGCTGCCCATTCTGGACAAACTGGATTCGTTAGGGTTCTATAGCTTGGACGCCTGGGGCGGCGCGACGTTCGACACGATGATCCGGTACTTGAACGAGGATCCGTGGGAGCGCCTGCGTCAGCTCAAGAAGGGCTTGCCGAACACAATGGTGCAGATGTTGTTGCGCGGCCAGAATCTGGTCGGGTACCGCAACTATCCTGATGATGTGGCGGAAGCGTTTATCAAGCTGACCGCCAAGAACGGGCTGGACTTGTTCCGCGTCTTCGACGCCTTGAACGACATTCGCAATCTAGAAGTGCCGCTGGCGGCCGCTAAGGCGACTGGTAAACATGTCCAGGGATGTATCTGCTATACGACAAGCCCGGTGCACACCAACGAGAAATTCGTCGAGTTTACGATGGAGCTGGTTGAGCGCGGGTGCGACAGCATCTGCATCAAGGATATGGCCGGCTTGATCTCTCCCCGGGAATGTTATGACCTAGTCAAAGCAATCAAAGCCAAGGTAAAGCTGCCTGTCATCATTCACTCTCACTGCACCAGCGGCATGGCACCGCTCGCCTATTATGCGGGCGTTGAAGCCGGAGCAGACGTTTTGGATACAGCCATCTCCCCCTGGGGCTGGGGTACGTCTCAGCCGCCGACGGAACCGATGGTGGCTAGCTTTAAGGGCGGCAACTACGATACCGGCCTCGACTTGAGCAATTTGGTCGATGTTGGCTACTACTTCTTGGGTATTCGCCAGAAATACGACAGCCTGATAAGCCCCGTTATGGAGAAGCCCGACGTGTCCGTATTGTTGCACCAGGTGCCGGGCGGCATGTTGTCCAATCTTCATTCGCAACTGAAAGAGCAAAACGCCCTCGACCGGTATCAGGAAGTCTTGGCGGAGGTGCCGCTGGTCCGCAAGGAGCTCGGTTATCCGCCTTTGGTCACGCCGTCCAGCCAGGTCGTCGGCACACAAGCAATTTTCAACGTCCTGATGGGGAAACGGTATGGGCGGGTCAGCCAGGAAGTTAAAGACTATTGTCTTGGCCTATACGGGCGGCCGCCGGCGCCGATCGACAAAGAGATATTAAAACTCGTAATAGGTAAGGAACAGCCGATAAGCGTACGCCCGGCCGACCTGCTCGCTCCGGCTTTGGAGAAACTGCGCCAGGAGGCGGATGAAATCGGCTTGTCCGATAGGGATGAAGACGTCATGACATATGCTTTGTTCCCGAATATCGCGCCCCGGTTCCTCAAAGGCGAGATTAAGGCGGAGACATTGGCGCCGCCCAAGCCGGAAGCGGCCGCCGGCGCAGTTGTGCGCGAGGTGCCGAACGAGTTCGAAGTAACGGTCGACGGCGAGGAATTCCATGTCACCGTCAACGCCATGGGTCTGGGTGTCGCGCCGGAACCGAAAGAAGGCGCGCGGCCGCGAGAGGTGCCGGCCGGCGGAATCGTGGCGCCGCTGCAGGGATTGGTTCTGGACGTCAAAGTCAAAGAAGGCGACAAAGTCAAGAAAGGCGATGTCCTCGTTGTTTTGGAAGCCATGAAAATGCAAACCGAGGTCCACGCGGACACGGACGGCAAGGTCGTCAAGCTTTACACTTTTAAGAGCGAAACGGTGGCTAACGGCGACCTTTTGTTGGTGGTTGAGTGACGGGGGACGAATGCTTAAAAAGATATTAGTGGCAAACCGCGGCGAGATTGCCATTAGGGTCATGCGCGCCTGCCGTGAGCTTGGGATAGACACCGTTGGCGTTTATTCAGACGCCGACCAAGACGCTCTGTTTGCCAAGTACGCCGATGAGAGCTATCTGATTGGCGAAGGACCCCCACATAAGAGCTACCTGAACATGGACAAGATTATTGCCGTTGCCAAGGCGACGGGTTGTGACGGCATTCATCCAGGTTACGGTTTCCTGGCCGAAAACGCCAAGTTCGCGACGGCAGTTCGCGACGCCGGTATTGAGTTTATCGGTCCCTCGGCCGACTCGATCGAGAAGATGGGCGACAAGATCATCGCCCGTTCTTTGATGCAACAGGCCGGCGTGCCGGTCGTGCCCGGCAGTACCAGCGAGGTTACCGAGCTCGCCGAGGCGCAAAGGATCGTCGCCAAGATCGGCTACCCTGTCATTATAAAAGCCGCGGGCGGCGGAGGCGGGATAGGCATGCGCGTCGTCCGGGAAGACAGCGAGCTGGAGGCCGCGCTGGAGATTACCCGCAACATGGCCGGGTCGGCGTTCGGCAATCCCAGCATATTTATCGAAAAATACTTGGAGCATCCGCGCCACATTGAGATTCAAATCTTGGCAGACAAACAAGGCCACACGGTTTTTCTGGGCGAGCGCGAGTGCAGCATCCAGCGCCGTCATCAGAAGCTTATCGAAGAATCGCCGTCACCTGTTGTTACGCCCGAGCTAAGGCAAACGATGGGGGATGTGGCCGTCAAAGCCTCCCGAGCAATCGACTACTACAATGCCGGAACCATTGAATTCATTTTCAGCGAGGGCAAGTTCTATTTCCTGGAGATGAATACCAGAGTCCAGGTGGAGCACCCGATCACGGAGATGGTTACAGACATTGATATCGTCAAAGAGCAGATCCGGATCGCCAGCGGGTTGCCTTTGGATTTCGCGCAAGAGGACATCCGGATGAACGGCTGGGCGATCGAATGCCGGATCAATGCTGAGGATCCTCTGAATAATTTCGCGCCGATGGCCGGAAAGCTGCGGGGCTACCGGTCGCCGGGCGGCATCGGTGTACGCGTCGATTCCGGCGTTCATGCTCAATATGCGATTCCGCCGTTCTATGACAGCATGATATCAAAGTTGGTTGTCCACGGCCGGGATAGAAACGAGGCGATCGAGCGCATGAAACGCGCGCTCTTTGAATATATAATCGTGGGCGTGACCACCAATATCCCCTTCCACAAAGCGGTCATGAAAGACCCGATGTTCGTGCGGGGCGAATTATCGACGCACTATATCGAGGAGCAGAAACATTTGTCCGAGGAAATGCGCCGGGTCATCGAAGAGACCAAGTCTCTGCAGGAGAAACTGACCGGCATTTTCAAGGATGATCGCAAGGCGGCCGCGGTCACAGCCGCCGTCACCGCCTACCTCAGCAGTTTGGCAGCTGTGGAAGACTGATCATATGCGCCAATCATATGATGTTGTGATCATCGGGGCCGGCCCGGCCGGCATATTCGCCGCGATCGAACTGACCAAGGAAGGCGGCGCCGCACCGACAGTCCTCCTGATCGAACAGGGGCAAGACATCGAGGCTCGGGATCGGGGACAGCTTACTCGCGGCTGGGGTGGCTCCGGCGCCTATTCCGACGGTAAACTCATTCTGTCTACGCAGGTCGGGGGCTGGCTGGCAGACTACATCCCGACCAAAGACCTCAATAGCCTCATTGAATATGTCGACGGCGTCTACCTGGAATTCGGGGGCGAGGCCGAGCGATTCGGAGACAAGCCGGAAAAAATCAAGCAACTAAAAAGGGCCGCGACGCTGGCCGACCTGGAGCTAATTCCCGTTATTGTCCGCCACCTGGGCACCGACATCTGCCTTAAAGTCTTAAAGAACATGCGCCAGCATCTTGGCTCCAGGATCGATATCGCCGCAGATACGGCCGTAGCTGAGGTTGTTGCGGCAGACGGCCGAGCCACCGGGGTCAAGCTGGCCGATGGTACCGTTATCGAGGCGGGCGCGGTTATTGCCGCGCCAGGTCGGGCGGGAGCGCGATGGCTGGCGGCGGAGGCGACGCGCTTGGGACTTGCCAAACACGCCAACCAAGTCGATTTGGGCGTTCGCGTCGAAGTTCCCGCGCCCGTTATGGAACCGCTGACTGACGACTTTTACGAGGCCAAGCTGGTATACCGGTCCAAACAATTCGAGGACCGGGTGCGCACCTTCTGCGTCAATCCGTATGGAGAGGTCACCAAAGAGCAATATCACGATAATATCGAAACAGTGAACGGCCATAGCTACGCCGACCGGCGAACGGCTAATACAAATTTCGCCCTGCTGGTCTCGACCACGTTTACCGAACCTTTCACCGAACCGATTGCGTATGGCGAATACATCGCTCGTCTAGCGAACCTCCTCGGGGAGGGCATCATCGTCCAGCGGTTGGGTGATTTGATGCGCGGACACCGTTCGACAGCGGCACGCTTGGCGCGCAGCACGGTTCGTCCGACCTTGGTCGACGCGACCCCGGGCGACCTAAGTTTTGTACTTCCGTACCGCTATATTTCTGATATACTGGAAATGCTTGCCGCGATGGACAAAATCGCTCCCGGGGTCAATTCCCGGAACACCTTGCTTTATGGCGTTGAAGTGAAGTTTTATTCTCAGCGTTTGAAGTTGTCCGCGGGTTTGGAAACCGATTTGCCGGGACTATTCGCAATCGGTGACGGAGCGGGTATTACCCGCGGTTTGATCCAGGCCTCAGCAGCCGGGATTGTCGCCGCGCGAGCTATCGCCAAAGGCAGTCGAATGAACGGGCAAACAACTAACCACTAACAACCAAACGACTACAATGGAGTGATTTTGGCCGGTACCATCTTGCTTGGCACCCAGTGGGGAGACGAAGGTAAAGGAAAGATCTGCGACCTCCTCACCAAGGACATGGATATGGTCGTCCGCTTCCAGGGCGGCGACAATGCCGGCCACACCGTCGAGGTTGGCGACGTTGCGCTCAAGCTGCATCATATCCCCTCCGGCATACTCTATCCCGACGTCAAATGCATCATCGGTGACGGCGCTCTAATCAACCCCAGCGTTATTTTGGAAGAGATGCGCTATCTCGAAGACAAGGGCATCAGCACAGACAATCTGTTTATCAGCTCCAACGCCCACCTGATCATGCCATATCACCTGGTTCTTGACCGCGAGGGTGAGATACGCCTCGGCTCCAGCAAGATCGGGACGACCCGCAAGGGCATCGGACCTGCTTACGCCGACAAAACGACCAGGATCGGCATCCGCATGCAGGACTTGTTGGATCCGAGTATCTTTGAAAAGAAGGTCATCGCGGCGCTTGAAGAGAAAAACATCGTCTTAACCAAAATATACAATGTTGCTCCGATGCAGGCCGAAGACATCCTTGAGGAATATGCCGCCTACACCGAGCAGCTGAAGAGCCATATTATCGACGGCTACCTGGTAATTAACGACGCTTTGGACGCTGGGCAAAACGTTTTGTTCGAGGGCGCCCAGGGTACGCTTCTGGATATCGACCACGGTACATATCCTTTTGTCACTTCTTCCCAGACCGTCGCGGGCGGTGCTTGTTGCGGCGCCGGTGTTGGTCCTCTCAAGATCGATGCAGTTACAGGTGTCATAAAAGCGTATACAACCAGGGTTGGCTCAGGGCCGTTTCCCACGGAGGACTTCGGCGCGGATGGCGAGATGATCCGGGATCGCGGTCATGAATACGGCACAACGACCGGACGGCCCCGCCGCTGCGGTTGGTTCGACGGCGTCTTGGCGCGGTATGCCATCCGTTTGAACGGCATCAGCTCGCTGGCCATGACGAAGCTGGACGTACTTAGCGACTTCGCGACCATTAAGGTCTGTACGAAATATGAGCACGAAGGTCAGATATACGACGTCTTTCCGCCGCATCAGAGTATCTTCCACAAAGCAATCCCCGTCTACGAGGAACTGCCGGGCTGGCACAGCGATATATCGGACGTTAAAACCTACGCTGAACTGCCGGCCACCTGCCGCGCCTATATCGAGAGACTCCAGGAGATAACGGGAGTGCCATTCGAGATCATCTCGGTCGGACCCCAGCGCGATCAGACAATTTTTGTTTCCTAAACCTTAAACCTTTTGAAAGGTGGTTGAACCGGCATGAGAGTAATGGTCGTCGGAGGCGGCGCCAGAGAACATGCGCTCATCTGGAAAATCAGCCGCAACTCCTCAATCAGCAAGATCTACGCGGCGCCGGGGAATGCCGGTTCATGTTCCGCCGCCGAATGCATTGATATTGACGTCAACGACAGCGAAGCAATGGCTCGTTTTGCCGAAGATAACCAGATCGACTTAACGGTTGTCGGGCCGGAAGCCCCGTTGACCGCCGGTATTGCCGATGTTTTTAACGCACACGGGCTGCGGGTTTTTGGTCCCGGCCGGGACGCGGCGCGAATGGAAGGCAGCAAGAAATTCGCCAAGGAAATCATGCAAAAAGCCGGAGTAGCGGCTGCCGCTTCCGAGACTTTTACGGATTACGCGGCCGCCCTGGCCTATCTGGATCGTGTCGGCGCTCCTGTTGTGGTTAAGGCGGATGGGTTGGCTGCCGGAAAAGGGGTCACAGTCTGCGACGACATCAACACCGCCCGGGCGGCGATCAAAGAATGCCTAGTCGACAAACGATTCGGCCCAGCGGGAGACGTTTGCATGATTGAGGAATTTCTGTCCGGTCCGGAGCTGACAGTTATGGCGTTTACGGATGGCGAGACGGTTCTGCCGATGTTGCCGGCGCAGGACCACAAACCGGCGTTGGACGGCGACAAAGGCCCGAACACAGGCGGCATGGGCGCATATTCACCGGTCCCCAAGGTCAACGCGGAGACCTACGACTGGATTGTTGACAATGTTTTGCGGCCGACCGTAGACCAACTGACCGCCGAGGGCATAAACTACCGAGGCGTGCTTTACGCCGGCTTGATCCTGACAGACAAAGGGCCCGTCGTTCTCGAGTTCAACTGCCGTTTCGGTGACCCGGAAGCGCAAGTCATTTTGCCGTTGCTGGAATCGGATATCGTTGAGATAATGATGGCGACCGCCGAGGGCAACCTGAAAGATTACAAGCTGAACTGGTCGGATAGAATGTGCGTAGCGGTTGTAATGGCCAGCGCCGGCTATCCGGGCGAGTATAGGAACGGTGCGGAGATAACCGGTCTGGACAATCTGGGCGACATACCCAATGTGATAGTTTTTCACGCCGGCACTAAGCGAGTCGACGACAAAGTAGTGACCGCCGGCGGCCGTGTTTTAAATGTGGTCGGCCTGGGCCGGGATGTACATGAAGCGCGCGACCGAGCGTATGCCGGCGTCGAGCGAATCAGCTTCGACGGCATGCACTTTCGAAAAGACATCGCACTCAAGGCGATTCAGTAAGCCACGAGCCGCGAGTCAGTTTGATGAAATAGTTCCTCTCCCTTGAGGGGAGAGGCATGGTGAGGGTGCGGTTTATCGGAGGTTGCCCACCAAATAACTGGCGGGTAAACTTCGTCGGCCGCCTTTGGCGACCTCCTCGCAATGACGCAAGGCGTTTAGGTTAATGGTTTTGACCCCTCTCCCTTGAGGGGAGAGGACAAAGGTGAGGGTGCACACATTGGACCAGGTTTTAGTCGGCATAATCATGGGCAGCAAATCCGATATGCCCGTTATGGACAAGGCGCGCGAGATTCTCGACGAACTTGGCATTGGTAACGAGGTCAAGGTTATGAGCGCGCATCGTCAACCCGAACTGGTGCGCGCTTACGCGGCCGGGGCGCAAGAACGCGGCCTGCTGGCCATCATCTGCGGCGCCGGGATGGCGGCGCACCTGGCTGGCGCGGTGGCGGCGGGAACGACACTGCCCGTGATCGGTGTCCCAATCAAGTCGGGCGCTCTGGACGGCATGGACGCGCTTCTGTCGACCGTCATGATGCCGACGGGCGTGCCGGTGGCGACTGTCGCAATCGACGGGGCCAAGAACGCGGCCTATCTGGCCGCGCAAATAGTCGCCAACAACCACCCCGAACTGAGGCACCGGTTGAACGAGATGCGAGAGAAAATGGCGGGGGGAAATATCTAAATGATCGAGCGCTATAGTCTTTCCCCGATGCGCGACGTTTGGGGCGAACAAAACAAATATCAGGCGTGGTTGGACGTTGAACTGGCCGCGTGCGAAGCGCACGCGAAGCTGGGCGTTATTCCGGCCGACGCTATGCAAGAGATCAAGAAGAACGCCGCCTTCGACGTCGATCGCATCCTAGAGATCGAGGAAGAGGTTCAGCACGATGTAATCGCCTTCTTGACCTGTGTTAACGAGTACGTCGGACCGGCCGGAAAGTATATTCATTTCGGTATGACCAGCTCCGACGTCGTGGATACCGGGCTGTCTCTCCAGATGCGCCAGGCGATGGACTTGTTAATTGATAAGACAGAGTCTTTCAGTCGGGTTCTGCGGGATCAAGCGGAGAAGTATAAGCACACGACCATGATCGGCCGGACACACGGCATTCACGCGGAGCCCATCACATTTGGGCTAAAGCTGCTGATCTGGTATAACGAGACGGAACGGAATCTGACACGTTTGCGCTCCGCTCGACAGGTTATCAACGTGGGCATGATTTCAGGCGCCGTCGGCACCTACGCCAATATCGATCCCAAGGTCGAGCAGATGGTCTGCAAGCAGCTGGGGTTGGAACCTGAGGCGGCTTCGAACCAGGTTATCCAGCGCGATCGTCACGCCGAGTATATGTCAGCCATGGCCTTGACCGCCGCCAGCCTAGAGAAGTTCGCGACCGAGATCAGGGCGCTGCAAAAGACGGAAGTGCGGGAAGTCGAAGAGCCATTCGGCAAGGGCCAGAAAGGCAGTTCGGCCATGCCGCATAAGAAGAACCCGGTCATTTGTGAGCGCGTTTGCGGGTTGGCGCGACTGGTTCGGACGAACGCGTTGGCGGCCCTGGAAAACGTGGCGCTGTGGCACGAACGTGATATCAGCCACTCGTCGGTCGAACGGGTCATCATTCCCGATACAACATTGGCCCTATTCTACATGCTGGATAAATTCACCTTCGTCATGAAGGAGCTGGTTGTCTATCCTAAAAACATGGAGCGTAACCTAAACGCGACAAAAGGCCTCATATATTCCCAGAGGGTTCTGCTGCAATTGGTTGAGAAGGGATTCAGCCGGGAAGACGCCTATAAGGTCGTCCAGCGCAACGCGATGCGCGTCTGGGACGGCGCCGATGACTTCCTGAACCTATTGCTTAAGGATTCAGAGTTGACAGAGGCTATCCCGGAGGACGAATTAACGGAACTGTTCGACTCGTCCTATTACACGAGGCACGTCGACGAGATATTCCGCCGAAAACAATAGTCACTCCTCTGGCGAGGAGATATTTATTTAGACCCCTCCCCCTTGAGGGGGGCGGAGAAACATAGGGTTGAACAAGATTTAGACCCCTCCCCCTTGAGGGGGGAGGAGAAACATAGGGTTGAACAAGATTTAGACCCCTCCCCCTTGAGGGGGGAGGGCTGGGAGAGGGTGCATTTCCTCTTTGGCGATTGAGAAGATGAAGACGAATATGGCGCGCCGCCTGCGTGACAACCAGACCGAAGCGGAGAGGATCATTTGGAATCAGCTGCGCGCCAAGAGGTTAGACGGTCTGAAGTTTCGCCGGCAACAACCGATCGGCAAATATATAACCGATTTTGTTTGTCTTGACAAGAAGCTTATTGTTGAATTAGATGGCGGCCAACATAATGAACCAGGCGCCGATGTTGATCGAGATGATTGGCTTAAGGACAAAGGTTTCAAGATCGTCAGAGTATGGAACAACGAAGTGTTCCAGAATATTGACGGAGTGATGGAAACGATTCGGGAGGCAAGCGCCACCCTCCCCTGAATCCCCTCCCCTCAAGGGAGGGGGGTCATTTTTAGAAGGAGTCAAATGACGGCAACAATCAAACAGGGTGACAAAATGTACGAAGGCAAGGCGAAGATCGTCTATAAAACCGACGACCCGAACCTCCTGATCCAACACTTCAAGGACTCCGCCACGGCCTTTGACGGCAAGAAAAAAGGCGAGATCAAAGAGAAAGGCGTCGCCAACGCCGCCATAGCCGCGAAGTTGTTCGGTGTTCTGGAAGACGCCGGTATCAAAACGCACTTCCACGAAATGTTGAACGACCGCGACATGTTGATAGACAATCTAAAAATGATTCAACTTGAGGCCGTCGCGCGCAACATCGCGGCGGGCAGCCTAGCCAAGCGTTTGGGTTATGAGGAAGGCGTGGCCTTAAAGAAGCCAGTCGTAGAGTTCTATTACAAACGGGACGACTTGGGCGATCCGATTATCACTTGCCAGCACGTGCAAGAGCTGGGGCTGGTTAACGAAGACGAATTTAAAACCATCCGTGATCTGTCCTTTAAGGTCAACGACGTGTTGCGCGGATTCTTCAAGGAACGCGGTTTGGACTTGATCGACATGAAGCTGGAATTCGGCTGGGACAAAGACGGCAACATTGTGCTGGGCGATGAGATATCGCCCGACACGTGCCGGTTCTGGGATACGGAAACTGGCGAGAAACTTGATAAAGATCGTTTCCGGCGCGATCTCGGTGGCGTAGAAGAAGCCTACGTCGAGGTGTTGCGAAGGGTTACGACGTAGTATAGTTTTTTGGCTTTATTGTAGGTGCCAACCTTTAGGTCGGCACCCCGTCTGCCGGTCTAAAGACCGGCAGCTACATTAGTAAATAATGCCTATCAATAAGGAGGGCACGAAGTGCCAGTCGCAAAAGTATATGTAACATTGAAAGACGGCATTCTGGATCCGCAAGGCCAGATTATCGGGAAGGCCTTGAAAACCCAAGGCTACGATAATGTCAGCCGGGTCAGGGTCGGCAAGTTCATCGAGCTTGAACTTACCGGCGAAACGCCAGAGAAACTGAAGAAACAGGTGGACAAGATCTCCCACGACCTGCTGAGTAACCCGGTCATCGAGAGCTATACCTTCGACATTCAGGAAGAGGCTTAAGACATGCCGGCACGGTTCGGAGTCGTCGTCTTCCCAGGTTCCAACTGCGAGCAAGACTGTCACTATGCGGCTCGCTTGGTGGGTGCGCAAGTCGCATACGTTTGGCACCAGGACACAGACGTCGCCAAATACGACGCAATTATTCTGCCCGGCGGTTTTTCCTACGGGGATTATCTGCGCACGGGAGCGGTCGCCAAATTCAGCCCGGTCATGGATGCGATCCTCGACTTCGTGGATAAGGGCGGACTGGTGATCGGCATCTGCAACGGTTTCCAAATACTTCTGGAAGCGGGCCTGCTGCCCGGTGCCATGCTGCGCAACCGGGACCTCAAATTTATCTGCCGCTATACCGACCTGGTGGTTGAGAACAATCAAACGAACTTCACGAACAAGGCGCTGAGCGGCGAGCTTATTCGCCTGCCCATCGCGCACAACGAGGGCAATTACTACGCCGACGAAGAAACGCTGGGCGAGATGGCCGCTAACGGCCAGGTCGTGTTGCGTTACTGTGATACGAACGGAATAGTCACGGACGCGGCCAACCCCAACGGCAGTCTGCAAAACATAGCCGGCATCGTTAACAAACAGGGCAATGTGTTTGGGCTGATGCCGCATCCGGAACGTGCCATCGAGACCGTCCTGGGCAGCCTGGACGGACAGATGATTTTCAAGAGCATGATAAGCGCGGTGAGCAAATAATGGCGGCACTTTACGAAGAGCTAGGCTTAACCACAGAGGAATATACCAAGATTAAGAAGATACTCGGTCGCGTCCCGACCGATGTTGAGCTCTCGATGTACTCGGTCATGTGGAGCGAACATTGCTCGTACAAGAGCAGCCGGCCCGTTTTGAAAGGTTTTCCCACTAAAGGGCCGCGTATTCTGCAGGGTCCCGGCGAGAACGCCGGTATAATCGACATCGGCGACGGGATGGCCATCGCAATGAAGATCGAGAGCCACAACCATCCGTCCGCCATCGAGCCTTATCAGGGCGCGGCGACCGGTGTCGGCGGCATCTTGCGCGATATCTTCACAATGGGCGCGCGCCCCATCGCGCTCCTCGACCCGCTGTACTTCGGCGAGCTGAAGAACGACCGTGTCAAACACATATTCGAGGGTGTGGTCGAGGGCATAGCCGGTTACGGTAATTGCACAGGGGTTCCGACTATCGCCGGCTCTGTAAACTTCGAGGAATGTTACGAGGGCAATCCCCTGGTCAATGTCATGGCCGTTGGCCTGATGCGCCAGGACAAGATCACCAAGGGCATCGCATCCGGCGAAGGGAATGTTGTTATCGTTTTCGGCAACAAGACCGGGCGTGACGGCATTGGCGGAGTCTCTGTACTGGCCAGTCAGGAATTCACGGCGAAATCAGCGGCCAAGCGGCCGTCCGTCCAGGTCGGCGATCCTTTCACGGAGAAACTATGCATCGAGGCGTCTCTCGAACTTATAGACAACAAACTGGTTGTCGGTCTGCAGGACTTCGGCGGTGCCGGTTTGACCTGCGCGACGTGTGAAACTGCCTCTCGAGCCGATATGGGTATGGAAATCGACGTGCGCCTAGTGGAACAGCGTGAACCGAACATGGAAGCCTTCGAGATCATGGTCAGCGAAAGCCAGGAACGAATGTTGGCCATCTGTACACCGGAGAACCAGGAGCGGGTCTTGGCTGTCTGCCGCCGCTGGGGACTGGACGCCGGAGTAATCGGGCATGTTACTGGGGACGGTCTGTTGCGCGTCAAAGATAACGGTGTCGTCGTCGGAGAGATGCCGGCGCATTCCCTGGCCGACGAGGCAATATTGTACAATCGTCCGGCCAAGAAACCGGCTTACCTGGCCGAGGTTCAGAGCTTTGACACCAAAGCCCTTAAGCATCCCAAAGACACCGGCAAGACGCTGATGAAACTGGTCACCAGCCCCAACTTGTGCAGCCGGCACTGGGTCTACGAACAATACGACCATATGGTGCAGACAAATACGGCCGTCCTTCCCGGTTCCGATGCGGGCGTGCTGCGCCTCAAAGACAGCAAGAAGGCGATTGCGCTGACCGTCGATGGCAACGGCCGCTACTGCTATCTCGATCCTTATGTCGGCGCTCAGATCGCGGTGGCCGAAGCCGCCCGCAACGTTGTTGCGTCCGGCGCCGTTCCGCTGGCCGTGACGGACTGCCTGAACTTCGGCAATCCGGAAAAGCCGGAGAACTTCTGGCAATTCAAAGAGGCGGTGCGCGGCATGGGCGTCGCCTGTTCGGCGTTTGGGACTCCTGTCACAGGCGGCAACGTTTCCTTCTACAACGAGTGGCAAAAAGGCGCAATCTACCCGACCCCCGTTGTTGGCATGCTGGGCTTGATTGACGACGTTAACAAGCGCATGACCGCCGGTTTCAAGAAGGAAGGCCATGTCATAGCTTTGATCGGGGAGACGTTACCTGAACTGGGCGGCAGCGAATATCTTAAGGTGATGCACAAGATAGTCGCGGGGCGCTGCCCGGCGCTAGATTTGGACAAGGAACGCCACATGCACGAGGTTGTTTTGGAGGCAATCAAGCTGGGCTTGATAGTCTCGGCGCACGATCTTTCCGAGGGTGGCTTGGGGATGGCTTTGGCGGAGTCCTGCATGCTCTCCGGCCTCGGCGCGCGCGTCAATCCGGACAGCGCCGAGAGAAGCCATTTGGAGGTCAACGAGTGGTTGTTCTCCGAATCGCAGTCGCGGATGTTGGTCAGTTTGCCGGAGAAAAGTATGTTTCTGTTTGACAGAATCATCCACAACAGCCGCGTGCAACACACCTACATAGGGCGCGTCGGTGGCGATGACCTGGTCATAGATGATATACTGAATATTCCGATCGGTGAAATGACCTCAGCCTGGCGAGGGACCCTCGAGTGCTTGATAGGTTAGACCACGATTTCGATACGGTCCACGACGAATGCGGCGTCTTCGGCATTTATGCCCCCGGCGAGGCGGTAGCTAAACTTACCTACTACGGACTCTACGCGCTCCAGCACCGCGGGCAAGAAAGCGCCGGCATCGCGGTCTCCGACGGTGACAACACCATGGTCTTCAAGGACATGGGTCTGGTATCCCAGGTCTTCACCGAACGAGACTTGACCACCCTGCAAGGCCATATCGCTATCGGCCACGTCCGCTATTCCACCACCGGCTCGACCAATTGGGAGAACGCCCAACCGGTCCACAAGGCCAACGAGAACTGGTCTTTGTCCCTGGGGCATAACGGCAACCTGATCAACACCAACGAACTGCGCCGCCGCCTGGAACGCCACGGTTCCGAATTCCAATCGTCTTCGGATTCGGAGGTCATCGCCGAACTGATCGTAACCAGCCGGCGCAAGACCATCGAAGCCTCCGTCCGCGACGCCGTCTCCCACATCAAGGGTGCCTATTCCCTGGTCATCATGACAGATGAGAAGCTAATCGGTGTGCGCGACCCGTACGGCATCCGGCCGCTGGCGCTCGGCCAGATGAATGGGCATTACGTTTTGAGCAGTGAAACCTGCGGTTTGGACGTCATCGGCGCGGATTTCCTGCGCGAGATCCTGCCCGGCGAGATGGTCGTCATCGACGCCAAGGGCCTCAATTCATATCAAATACTGGAGGCCGCGGCCCCGTCGCTGTGCATCTTCGAATTCGTCTATCTGGCCCGGCCCGATTCCATGATCTACGGCCGCAGCGTCGCGGCGGCGCGCAAGCAGATGGGTCGCGAGCTCGCCCGTGAAGCCCCGGTTGAGGCGGATCTGGTCATTCCGGTACCCGACTCCGGCAACAACGCCGCGCAGGGCTACGCGGAGCAGAGCGGCATTCCGTACGGCGAGGGCTTCGTGAAGAACCGCTACATCGGCCGGACCTTCATTCAACCGTCCCAAACCATTCGCCAACTCGGCATCCGCCTTAAACTGAATCCGTTGCGGGAGGTCATCGAGGGCAAACGCCTGGTCGTCGTCGACGATTCCATCGTCCGCGGCAACACCAGCAAAAAACTCGTCCAGATGCTGCGGAAGGCCGGCGCCAAAGAGGTCCACATGCGAATCTCCAGCCCGCCGATCGAGTGGCCGTGCTTCTACGGCATCGACACCGCGGAACGCAAGGACCTGATCGCGGCCAACCTTTCCGTCGAACGGATCCAGAACTTCCTGGGCGCGGATTCCCTGAAATACATCAGCCATGCCGGCCTGGTCAAAGCGGTCGGCGGCGTAGAAGTCGGCGACGACGGCGTCCGCCCGTTCTGTACCGCCTGCTTCGACGGCGCCTATCCCATCCCCATCCCCTCCCGCCTGAAGATTACCAAGCTAAGTCTCGAAAAGGGCAAAAAAGCCGAAACACTGTTTTAATCAATAGACTCGCTCGCACAACCCTCTCGCTCGATTCACTAATCAACCATCCCATAAATGCCTCTCCCCCTTGAGGCCTGTGCGCCGTGGCGTAGGGGAGAACAAAAGAGAGGGTGCAGGTGCTTTCGAGGCGCGAGGCAGTTCCAGCGACCGCTACAGAAACCAAAAACAAAACGCCATACGTCATTGTGAGAAGATCGTCAAAGTGGCCGACGAAGTTTACCCGCCAGTTATTTGGTGGGCAACCTCCCAAGAAACCAAAACCAAAACACCCTACGTCATTGCGAGGCAGTTCCAGCGTCCATCCCAAAACAGCCAGTGACTCGCTCGCAAACCCCGCTCGCTCGATTTCCCTATCGACCATCCCATAAATGCCTCTCCCCCTTGAGGGGGGAGAACAAAAGAGAGGGTGCATTTCGTTTCTTCAATAATAGAGCTCCCGGGCCCTGCCGCTGCGTCACCCGCTTCGCCCGCCTCCGGCTTCCTAATCAACCTTCCAAAGTCGATATCAAATCTTCTTCGAGTGAGCGTAGGCGAATCGAGAAGCATCTACTAGAAACAAAAACTGATAATTCAAGACACGACCGCACATCTGTTCCTTGCAACCGTACTTGACAATAATCCAGGCAATATGATAAGTATGGTTGCATGATAGAGAGACCATTTTGGTACAGCAGAATACAAGAAGGTTGGAAATCGGCACCGGTTGTCTGGTTGACGGGCGTCAGGCGCGTTGGAAAGACAACAATCTCTAAACACTTTATTGAAGACGGCGCTCACTATCTTAATTGCGATTTACCTGCTGTTGGCCAAGCGACTGCTGATCCAGATCTTTTCTTCCGAACAGTGAACGTAAAGACCGTGATCTTCGATGAAATCCATCAATTGAAAGATCCTAGTCGCTTGTTGAAGATCGGGGCGGACGAACATCCTGAAATAAAGATCCTGGCGACCGGGTCTTCAACCCTTGCGGCAAGCCAGGTATTTAAGGATACCCTGACGGGGCGCAAGCGTACGATTCATTTGTCACCCGTTTTATTTGACGAACTACCCGCGTTCAACGTTGGATTGATCGACAGGATGTATCGGGGTGGTCTGCCGCAAGCGCTTCTTGCGCCAGAAAAAGATCCCGGCTTTTACAGAGAATGGTTGGATTCCTTCTTTGCCCGCGATATCCAGAACCTGTTCAAGTTTCGTGATCCAGGGAAGTTCAATACGTTCTTTGAGTATCTATTACGCAGGAGCGGTGGTCTTTTTGAAGCTTCCGCAAGCTCCCGTGAAACGGGGATTAGCCGGCCGACAATAGAACAACACCTAGAAGCGCTTGAGATAACGAACGCAATCATCAGGGTTCGTCCATTTCATTCAGGCGGAAAGAAAGAACTGTTGAAACGCCCAAA
>JAHEXW010000038.1 GCA_023251915.1 Actinomycetes bacterium | reverse complement strand
GAGGCGCGGGCACGATAACCGTAAAGGCGTTGCCCAGCGCGGCCGATTGTCCGTCGGGATTCACGACAGTGACCCCGTAGACGCCGGCGGCCAGTCCGGCCGGTATCGACACAGTTAGCCTCGTGGCACTGACAAAAGTCACACCACTCAGCACCGTCGTACCAAGCCTGACGGTCGGAGTCGCCACGAAGTTCGCGCCACTGATCGTGATCGACGTCGCGGCTGAGTTCAAACCGCTAGCCGGCGACACACTTGCCAGTGTCGGCGCGGCAGGCGCCGGAGGCGCGGGCACGATAACCGTAAAGGCGTTGCCCAGCGCGGCCGATTGTCCGTCGGGATTCACGACAGTGACCCCGTAGACGCCGGCGGCCAGTCCGGCCGGTATCGACACAGTTAGCCTGGTGGCACTAACAAAAGTCACACCACTCAGCACCGTCGTACCAAGCCTGACGGTCGGAGTCGCCACGAAGTTCGCGCCATTGATCGTGATCGACGTCACGGCTGAGTTCAAGCCGCTCGTCGGCGTGATCCCAGTCAACAGCGGCGCGGCAGGCGCCGGAGGCGCGGGAATAGACGTGACTACGGTTGTGACCGCGGCCCCGGTCAGGTTGCCTGACGACTGGGGATTAACCCAGATCACCGTGTAAGACAAACCATCCCTCGGCAACGTCAAACTGCCGGCGGCACTTCCGCTGGCCAATTTGGTCTGGGACGCGTTGAACGCGCTCCAGCCCTGGCCCATCGCGTTCGCCGACGAGCCCGAAATACTATATGTCGCCTGGCTAGCTGTTTCGCTAGTCTTGACGACAGAGACTGAAACACCGCCGCCGATCGAGTGGCAGCCCGTGCAATACCCATAACTGGGCAAAGCCGAGGCGGTCTGCGGTGTCATCGCAATTACGCCCAAAGCAGCGGTTATCACCGTAACGATGACAGCCGCGCGCTTCCATAATCGCGACATTGCTGAGTGAACCAAATCAAACATCTCCTTTCAAGATCGCTGCCGGACCCATTCGATCCGGCTCTGATAGGGCTCATATATTATTATATCGTCATAATCGCATATATATTTAGACAACCAGGTCAGGGCAATTTGGCGGGGGTATTACGGGGGTTACAGCAGGCGGCTTTTGTCGCTCGGATCAGCGTCCGAGCCGCCCGGCAGATCATAGTCTTTAATTTCCAGACCCTGCGCCTTGGCGAAAGCAACTGCTTTCGAATTCACCACAATCAGATTGGCGTCTTCCGCGTTATATTTCAACATGTCGGCCTTTATCGCGTTAATTACCTGGCCTTCCCTGCCTGTGGTAACAATATCTCGCATTATCTCCAGATCGCGATCAACCGCGTCATCCATGTCCTCGGCCGAGCGCCGCAACGCACCGTATATTTGATTCACGTCCGCGTTCGAATATTTTTCTTGGGCGGCCCGGATCTTGGCCACATACCTCTTCACTGCGGCAGACTCTGTCTCCAGACGGACTATTTCCGACGAGAAATCCAGGGTAAGTGCGGCGGGCGGCGCGGGCGGGCTAGGCAACGTCCAGTAGTCGCGTTGTCTGTAGCGGGGATCGGAATGATAGCGGGCATCCTCGGCGTCATTGTGCGCTTTTACCGCTGCCACCTGTTCCTGAAATGTCGCCATGTTACTGTCGTATTCCTGGTCCCAGGTTTGCTTGGCGCCGACCGCGGTACTTACTTTGTCGCCGACCGCTTTTAACACCAAGTCGGTCCGCAAGGACACAGCCAGAAACTCGTCCCTCTGGGTCATTAGCGAATCAAAGCGGCCAACGCTCGCGGCGCGTTGTTTCTGTTTAGCCGCTAGCTCCTGCTTGGCTGCCTCCACGGCGCGGAAGCGAGTAAAACCTAAAACGCTGCCCGCGATGACGACAATCACTAATAAAAGTGCCATCACGTCAAGATACGGATGCTCTACTTGGCGATTCATTAACTTCATCTTTAGCTGGCCGCCGCCTCTCAGTTGCGTGTTCCAAAAGCCTGTCACTATAAGAATAGGCCAAAACGGCCCCTCTGTGTAGTATTATATTCCTGTAGAAAACACAACTACGAAGGAGTAGGCGTGAAAACGAACCGGCGAGGAATTCTAGCCTTTCTGGCGTTATCGGTCACATTATTTCTTCTTTCCGCGACTCCGACTCAGGCCGAGATGGCAATCATCAATCCGACGGCTGACTCTTATGTTGACACCGCCCGGCCGACCGCCAACTTCGGGAGCTCGGCCAACCTTTACACGCGTTACAACTCCCAGGCAAATCGCAGCGCCGCCATCTATTTTAAGTTCGATCTCTCCAACATACCGCGGGACTCCACTGTCAGCGAGGCAACCATTCGCATCTGCCTGAAGAACATGATCGGCCGCAGTAGCGTCATATTGGGCGTCTACCGAGCGACAAGCGCCTGGAACGAGAATTCCATTAGCTGGCAAACAAAGCCAGTCGGTCCGGGTCCTCTGACGAGCAACACCATAAATAACGCTCCGGGATACAAGAGTTTCGAGGTCACGAATCTTGTGACGGGCTGGCTGAACGGCACCTATCCTGATCACGGGGCATTCCTAGCCGACGGCTCGCAAAAGGATTATGTCGCGACTTTCTATAGCGATGAGTCCGTCAGCAACCAACCGCAAATGGTCGTCTACTATAAACCGCCGTCCACAAGTACGACCGGTCCGATAGAGGGACTGGGAATGGCGTCCGGCCGGCCGCCTCTGATTTCAAACGTCTTCGCCAAAGACATCAGAAGCGAGAACGCGACCATCGTCTGGACGACAGACGGGATGACATCGACCCGCGTCCGGTTTGGCCTCTCGGCCGCATACGGCGACTTTTTCTCGGTCGATAACGCGGTTCTGCAGCATATGGTTACCCTGCGCGACCTGAAACCCGGCCGGACATATCATTATCGGGTAAGCGGCCGCAATAAGGCCGGTATGGAATGTCTATCCGCGGACTATCAATTCCGTACACCGCCGGCGATTGTCGAGCCCATAGACTCCGGTCTGCTCCAGCTCGGTTGGCTGCGTCTCGTCGGAATGGGCCTGCTGGTGTTACTCGTGTTTGGGGGCGTGGTAGTGGCGGCGTTCGAGATACCTCGCCTGCGGCGCGGCGAGAAGATGTCGTTTAGGTTTAGACCTCGCGGGTAAAATCCGGGCTCGTAACCCAGGCCGAGATAAAGCCCAACTCAACCCGGTCAAAAAACCGATCTAGGTAGCGGTGGTATTTGTAGCGGGTGTCGCGATCAAAAGACGCGTCGGTGACAGCATCGTTAAATGACTGCCGAAAGTATTTCATCATACCTAAGAACTGCGGTAACGTCACGCCCCGATCGCTGTGCATCTTAGCTTCCAGGATGGCAAAGTCCCCCGCCGGGCCGCTGCGGTAGTCTTCCTGGGGGGTCAGTTCCGCCGGTGCCTCGCAGGTAGCAGTCAAGCTCTCCAGGGAAGCGGAAAGGCCTCGGATCGCGAGTCGCCAGGCGAGCGGCACCTGGGATGTTATTTCCAAGTAGCCCTGCTTTTCCGCGTACCACATGGCGCGCTCGAGGATCTCTTCCTCTCTATCGGAAATAAACTTAGCGAGTTGGCGCATACCCATCCTTCCCGTCCTCCATTTCACAAGACAATATTACTGGTTGCAACGCTTTGACGCAAGTACTTGTGGAATGTCTGTATATATATCAATGTGACCGTAATCCCATACAGTCAACTCGGGCGGCGCGGTGTTCGTCGCCAGCCGTCGATAAAATGTCGTACCGTCATAATCGGGTGACGAGTGGCCATACGCGGCCCAGCTGTTCGCATCATGTCTTTAGCGCGCTGCCGCATGTCAGGCTTGTAGCAATGCACGCGACAATTACCGCAGGTGGTCTTCCCTTCCTGGAATGGGCATTTGCTCAACCTGAGCCAGGCGTACTCCCTAAGCTCCGCGCATGAGTCACACAATTCGCCGCCTACGGCGCCGTGCCGCTCGGCGCAAAAGACTTCGATCATCGCGCTCGCGGTCGCGGCTTCGCGCCGCATGCGGGGATTGTTTACCAGATTAGGATATTTATCGGGAATCACCATATATTAATTATAACCCCTAGGCCTCCGGACAAACCCGGATCAATTCGCCATAGAACTCAGCAACGCCGGACGCCCAAGTTTCAGACGCGGCGTAACGAGACGCCGAACCATAGATGTCGCCGTGACATAGACTTGGATATTCCTGCCCAAGCATTCTGGTATATTCCCAGATTGCTGTCTTGACATCAGGCCAGTGATAGCCGCCGTAACCCCAAAAATTGTTGCTGGAGCCAGGCCAGGCAACGCCAAACGTCTGCTCGCGGCCCGAGATCGCGACAACGATCCGATAGTCGACGCCATATGTGTCGCCGGCGTTAATAAACTCCTGGGCATATTGCGCTAAGGGTGAACTGCGGTCTGCAAGATATGATTGCAGCGCTGCGCTGCGGGCTTTGGCTTTTCTTTCCTGCGCCTGCCGGAGAGCGATGTCGATGCTCGTCCATGCCGGTGCCGGCGTGGGGCTGTAATATGACTGTTGCTGTGGACGGGTTGAATCTTGTGTGGTCGCTATCGCGCTGTTTCCGATTGCGGCGCCCAGGGCGGGCAATACCGCCAGCGCGACCACCACTGCTGCTAAACGTCGTTGGTACTTCAAACACACCTCCGTTGTCGCCTGCGTTCGTCACTCTTTTGTTGGTTCCCTCAAACGAAACGCGGGGCCATGCGTTGCCGAGTCCCCCGGGGGCAGGTCTTCCCCCTATTTCATTGTTCGTACACTTTCCGCATCAAACAAAAGCGACTGCGCTCACCCCCTAAAGGAGCTCGCAGTCGCAATATATACATTATACCGCATATTGTTCATAAATGTGCGAATCGAAGGTGTTTTGGCTGTTGAGAGGTTGTGGCATCGCCTGCCAGCCGTAGCCCATTGGGGCGGAAGGTAAGCTGGTGCTCGGACTTTTCTTGGGCTGTGAGACTCGTTTTGACTCTTTAGGTTCGCGGGATTAGACATCGCGGGTGAGTTTGCTTCGCTCATTTCATTCGCTCGCAATGACGTAACGCGATTGAGTTACGATACGAAAACGCACCGCGTCATTGCGAGGAGGCTGGGTTTCGCCGACGAAGCAACCTACGAAGAACACAACTGCTGGAGCCCAGCCGCGGCGAAGGCTGGTGGGCGTTGTATGCTCGGACTTTTCTTGGGCTGTGAGACTCGT
>JAHEXW010000028.1 GCA_023251915.1 Actinomycetes bacterium | reverse complement strand
GGCGTCCATCACTCCCAAGGAAGAGGGTCTGATGGTCGTCGAGCTGTCGGGAGAGAAAACAGATTTTGATCGCGGCATAAAATACTTGGAAGAGTCGGGCGTCATTATCGACCCGATCGGCCGCGATATCAAAAGAAACGATGAAAGATGCACCTCGTGCGGCGCGTGCGTCGCCATCTGCCCCGCAGACGCGCTCGTCGTCGATCCGGTCACGCGCCAGGTTACGTTCATAAATGAGAAATGCATCGCCTGCGAGGTTTGCGTCAAGGCGTGCCCAGTCGGCGCCATGGAGGTGCGTTTCTAATCAACTATCCTTTTAAGCCGCGAGGCTTAGCCACAGCGATCGGCAGTTTCCCGCATACCGAGGCCAGGCTGGCGCTGGATTTGATCTTCCAGACAATTCCGGAAGCGCCTTGTTGGCCACAGCTGGTCAATCGCGCTGCCGAAGAGGATATGATTGCCCAGTTCATTGAGGGTTTGCCGGGTGTGGTCTGGCTGAGCGGCGATCGCCGGCTGTTTTTCAATACCGACGCCCCGGTGTTTGACGAGGGCATCGTGCACTTCTATGAGAAGTATTTGGCCGTGACGGACGGAGGCGACACGGACGCGCTCGAAGCGTTCGCCATAACGGCCCGGCACTCTGAGGGATTCTACGCCTTCCAAGAAAGACTCTGGTTTAGGGACGATCTTAACGACATCAAGTTCCTGAAGGGTCATGTGACCGGTCCGATTACGTTTGGATTAGGTTTGCCGGACCAGGAAGGCAAGGCCGCTTACTACAATGATCAATTGCGGGACATGATGGTCAAGAGTCTGGCCATGAAGGCTCGCTGGCAGATTGAGAAACTGAGCGAATTCGGCAAGAAGACCATCATCTTCATCGATGAACCGGTTTTGACTTCATTTGGCTCGTCTACGCTCATCAGTGTCTCACGTGAGGACGTTATCAAGGACTTAACTGAGGTTATTACGGCAATTCATGACGCTGACGGAATAGCCGCCGTGCATTGTTGCGGCAATACTGATTGGGCGATGCTGATGGAGACCCCGGTCGACATTCTCAGTTTCGACGCTTACGCTTACGGTGATTCGCTGATGTTGTACCCGGACGAGCTTAAGTCGTTCATCTTACGAGGCGGCATAATTGCTTGGGGCATCGTACCGACGAACGAACGAGCCGCGTCGGAAACGGCCGAGGGTTTGATCTTCAAATACGAAGGTTTCCTGAATCAGATGTCCAGTCTGGGTTTTTCGCAAGAAACATTGCGCGTGGCCAGTATGTTCACGCCTAGTTGCGGCACGGGCTCGCTGAGCTTGAGCCTGACCGACGCCGTTTTGCGCACACTGCACGAGGTATCAACGACCTTTACGGGATGACGCTAAGGAAAGGAAGAATATGCCGCCGAAGCCACAACCAATAGTGACAGACACGATCGGGCGAACCCCCATCGTCAAAATCAATAAGTTATTCAGTCATCCGGACGTAAGCATCTACGCGAAGCTGGAGGGCTACAATCCGGGCGGCTCCGTCAAGGACAGGATCGCTCTGCGCATGGTGGAAGCCGCCGAAGCGTCCGGTGAGCTGCGGCCGGGCATGACCCTGCTCGAGCCCACAAGCGGCAACACAGGCATCGGCCTGGCGATGGTGGCGGCAGTCAAGGGTTATAAACTGACAATCGTCATGCCGGAAAGCATGAGCATTGAGCGGCGCAAAGTGCTGCACGGCTTCGGAGCCGACCTTGTTTTGACGCCCGGCGAGAAGGGTATGTTGGGGGCGATCGAGACGGCCGAGGAACTGGCCGCCGATTCCCGATTCTATATGCCTGACCAGTTCAATAACCCAAACAATGTGGCTGCTCACTACGAAGGAACCGGGCCGGAGCTTATACAGCAGCTGGGCCGGATCGACGTCTTTGTCGCCGGTGTAGGCACGGGCGGCACCATAACCGGTATCGGCAAACGGCTCAAGGAAACTGATTCTCACACAAAGACGGTCGCCGTCGAGCCGCCGCCGGTCTCCAAGATTCAAGGTTTGCGCTGCTTGAGCGCCGGTTATGTGCCCGGTATTGTCGATATGAGCGTTATCGATGAGATGCCGATGTGCCAGGACGAGGAAGCATTTGATTTGGCGCGCCGGTTAATAAGAGAAGAAGGCTTGTCGGTTGGCATCTCCAGCGGTGCCGCGATGGCAGAGGCGATTCGGCAGGCGGAGAAACTGACGAGCGGTATCGTCGCAGTCATTTTCCCCGACCGGGCGGACCGCTACGTCAGCACGGAGCTTTTCGACTAGAAATCTCGCGTGGTTCCCCAGCTCAATATGCAAGTCCCCACTTGAACGAAGTTTCACAAAGCCTTAAGTTTCGCGCTCATATTACGATTGCGCGGGATCGGCCCGAGCCAAAGGCTCGGCGGGGTAACAAAGACGGGTGCCTCGGTGCCCGTCTTTTGCGTTAAAATAGGGGCGTTACCGCGGAAGCCAAATATTTCGCCACTTGAGTTACGGGAGCTCGCGATGCCTGACGAAGAATTGCTTTGGGGCACGACCGAAGAAGTGACCGAAGCGTTAGAAGAGGTAAAACTAAATCATCCCGGCTGGTCGGACCGGGTGTTCCTGCTGTATACGTTAGCGCAATATCGGGATCTTGACTACGCCCGTCGGCGCGGACAAACTGCCGGCCTTACTGATGTCTGCACACCTGCCTGCGTTGAGGCATTGCGTCAGGCGCCCGCCCCGCCTGACATCCCGCTCGATGTCCAGGGAATCCAGATTATAGCCATCGGGTCGGAAGGCGACTATGACACGATTGACGTCAAAATAATCAGCGACCGGAACGCTGGCGGCGTCGGCCCAGGGGAGGTCATCGACTACCTGCGCCTGGCCCGGTATCGGTATGAACAGTCGACCGAAGGCGAGACAGGCGTCAGCGAGACATGTGGCCGCTGCGGCGGAGCCATCGACCCGACCAGCGACTGGAAATGCCGGTTTTGCGACCAGCTAATTAACGCGCAGTCCACTGGTTGGATGATTGAGAAGGTCATGAACCAAGGCGATTATGTCGCCTAACGATGGACCGGGCTCATCTGATTACCAACCGCGTTTTTACCGCGACGCAATGGTAAGCTCCGACCTAGCCTCATTCCATGTTGTTCAAGCCGAGACAGACCTGTTCGTTAGCGCTCCGTCCGATCTCTCCGTGATTGCGCAGGTCGCGGTGGCGGCTTGTCGCGCTGAAATCGAGGGATTCTTGGCTGCGCAACCATTATTCGCAACCACGCTCCAGCCCTTGGCCGTGCCGGAATCAGCGTCGGCCATAATAAGGGCGATGGCTGCCGCGGGCCAGGCGGCCGGGGTCGGGCCGATGGCGGCTGTCGCCGGAGCGACCGCCGAATATGTTGGGCGCGAGCTGCTCAAGCATACTGACCAGGTGATTGTGGAAAATGGCGGTGACATATTCATCGTCACGACCCAACCCAGAGTGATTGCCGTTTACGCTGGCGCCTCGCCCTTAAGTGACAAATTTGCTTTGGCGGTAAGGCCGGAATCGACGCCGCTCGGTATTTGTACGTCGTCTGGTACTGTCGGCCACAGCAAATCGTTCGGAAACGCTGACGCGGCGGTCGTGCTGTCTCCTGACACGGCGCTTGCGGACGCCTGGGCCACCGCGATCGGCAACCTGGTGCATTCGGTCGATGACGTTGAAAAGGCGGTCTACGCCGCCCAAAATGCGCCAGGGGTAACCGGGGCGCTGGTCATAAAGGACGACAAGATGGCCGCCTGGGGCGATATCGAGATAGAGCCGCTAATGTAGAGCGCTTTTGCTAGTTATGCTTTAGTGCTTTAAAGCACTAAAGCGTTTCATTGTTTGCGTTCCTTACCGCCTGTCCAGTCTGCTATTCTTAAACCATGGCTGACCCGAAAACCCGAATCCGGGAACTCACCGATATTTTGAACAAGCATAACTATCGTTACTACGTCTTAGACGAGCCCGAGGTCGCGGACGCCGAATACGACGCGCTCATGCGCGAGCTGATAGCGTTGGAGGAAAGACATCCCGAATTGGTTGCGGCCGACAGCCCGACCCAGCGAATCGGGTCACCGCCGGCTGGCGGTTTTCAGCCTTACAAACACTTGGCCAAGATGTATTCATTGGCCGACGCATTCGATTTCACTGAGTTGGAAGAATTCTTTGACCGGGTCGAGCGCGCCCTGCCCGGCCGGCCGGTCGCCTATGTTTGCGAACTAAAGGTCGACGGGGCGGCGTTGTCGGTCACATACCGAAACGGCGTGTTTGAACGGGGCGTAACCAGGGGAGACGGAGAAACCGGGGAAGACATCACGGGAAATATTAAGACCATTCGCTCGGTTCCCTTGAAGCTTAATGCCGGCGACCCGCCCGTCGTTGTCGAGATCCGCGGCGAAGCGTTTCTTTCCAAAGACCAGTTCGCGCGCATAAACCGGGAGCGCGGAGAGATGGAGCAGCCTTTGTTCGCCAATCCGCGCAACGCCACGGCGGGGACGCTGCGCCAGCTGGACCCGAAAATCACCGCGGCGAGGGAGTTGGACGCGATATTCTACGCGGTCGGCTACGCGGAGGGCCTCGACCTTGAGTCGCAAAGTGGCGTCTTGACGTGGCTTAAATCCGCCGGGCTCAAGGTGATGGAGCAGGCCAGGCGCGTGGAGTCGGGGGCCGCGGCAATCACGTTCATCAAGGAATGGGAGGGCAAACGCGCTTCGCTTCCTTATGAGATCGACGGCATCGTCATTAAGGTGGACAGCTTGGGACACCAAGCCGAGCTTGGGTATACCTCGAAAGCCCCGCGCTGGGCTATCGCTTATAAGTATCCGGCGGAACAGCAGACTACGCGGGTCATCGACATAATAGTCAGTGTCGGCCGGACAGGGGCGTTGACCCCGACGGCGGTCATGGAACCGGTCAAGATAGCCGGCTCGACGGTCAGCCGCGCAACACTGCACAACGAAGACGAGATACGCCGCAAAGACATCCGCATAGGCGACTACGTCGTTGTTCAGAAAGCCGGTGACGTCATTCCCGAAATCGTCGCGCCGATCGTTAGCCGGCGAGATGGGACGGAGAGGCAGTTTGTCATGCCGGACAAGTGCGTCGTCTGCGGTTCGGCGGTTGTCCGGCCGGAAGGCGAGGCAGTCGCACGGTGCACGAATATTGCCTGTCCGGCCCAGGCGTTGATGCGGATCGGACACTTCGCGTCGCGCGGCGCCATGGATATCGACGGCCTGGGGGAGGTTGTTGCCCGCGAGTTGTACGAGCTGGGTCTGGTGAAAGACGTCAGCGACATTTACTATCTCAATCGCGACGACCTGCTTAGAATCGGCCATTTCCAAGACAGGGCGGCGGCGAATCTTGAACGCGGAATCGAGGCTTCAAAGACGCGACCGTTGTCCCGATTGCTTTTCGGGCTGGGAATCCGGCATGTCGGTTCTCACGTAGCGGACGTATTGACGAGAAGTTATTCCTCGCTTGATGAGCTGGCCGCCGCCGGAGAGGCCGACCTGACCGGTATTAACGAGGTCGGGCCGCAGATCGCGGACAGCGTTGCGGCATTTTTCCGACAAGAGGAAAATAAGCGGGTTATCGAGCGGTTGCGGGCGGCCGGGGTCAACATGACCGCGGAGCGCGTTCAGGTCGAGCAGACATTGTCGGGCAAGACATTCGTGTTGACAGGAAGTTTGGTTACCAAAACAAGGGAAGAAGCGGCGGCCGCAATCGAACGCTTAGGCGGCCGCGTCTCGTCTAGTGTCAGCGCGAAGACTGATTACGTTGTCGCGGGGGAAAGCCCCGGGAGCAAGCTGGCAAAGGCCGAGGCTCTGGGCGTGCCGGTGATACGGGAGGCGGAACTCCGTGCACTCATCGGAGAGTAGTAAGACCTGGGGTACGTTAGATGTAGTCTTCGCGCTGGCAGGAATCACGGCCGGCGTTGTTTTGACGCGAGCACTGGGCGTCGGCTTATCCGGTACCGTCGGCTGGTATAACGCCGCGGTTATGACGGTACTCTATCTGTTCTTCTTGGCCGTGGTTCTATTGTTCTCCGTTGTCAAATATGGCCGTCCCTTAAGTGAGCTGGGGTTTAGAAAGTTTAGACCAGTTCGGGTCATCTGGTTGGCGACCGCCTGGTGGTTGGCGGTCCGCGCTGTTATCCTTGTCTATTCCCTGCTCATTACGAGCTTGGCCGGTTTGTTTGGCGCGAAGCCGCCGACCGGGACGGTGAGTACGGTGCCTCGCATCTTTGGACCGGGCTGGACCGGTTTTGCGCTCGCCGTTTTGGTTGCCGTCATAATCGGGCCGGTCATTGAGGAGATATTCTTCCGCGGCTTCATGTATCCGGCGTTTAAACGCGTTTTCGGTGTCTGGCCAGCGATAATAATCAGCTCAGTCATCTTTGGAGTGTTTCACGCCGACCCTTGGTTGATGGCTCCGATCGCGCTGATGGGGGTGGCGCTGGCTTACCTGTACGAAAAGGAAGGAACGCTGGCGGCGCCCATCGCGTTCCACGCCCTGAACAACTTAGTTTCGGTGATAATCGTGTATACTTTGGTCTTAAAGTAAGAGCACAAGGGACACAAAGAGAAAATGGCGACATGGGGGTCTCGCGCCCACGTCATCTTTGCACTCTTTGTAATCCTTGTAATCTGGCGTTTGGCCTCGAGGAGTTAAACGAAAAATGACTGTTATATCCAAAAAAGATGTCGAGCATGTTGCCTTATTGGCGCGCTTAGCGCTAACGGACGAGGAAAAAGAGACCTTCACCGGGCAGCTGGCCCAGATATTGGAGCATGCCGGCAAGATTCAGGCGCTGGACACAACGGCTGTCCCGCCGACTTCGCATGTCGCATCTCTGACCAACGTGCTGCGGCCGGATGAAATCCGGCCCTGCTTGACGTCAGAGGAAGCGCTGAGCAACGCGCCCAAACAAGAGGACGGCGGTTTCGCCGTGCCGAAGATCGTTTAGGACGGCGACATAATGGAATTCTCCGACTACACCGCACATGCACTGATCGAAATGCTTGATCGCCGCGATATTTCCGCGGTCGAGCTTACCAAGAGCGTCTTCGACCGCATTGCCGAGGTCGAGCCCGATGTGCATGCCTATGTCACCCTGACTGAAGAGCTGGCGCTGGCCGAGGCGGCCGCTGTTGATAAGAGGCGCGCCGCGGGCGAGGCTTTGGGGCCGCTGGCCGGCCTGCCGGTGGCGGTCAAGGACAATATGGCCACGAAGGGCGTGTTGACGACGTGCTCTTCACGCATACTAAACAACTTCATTCCCGTCTACAACGGGACGGCTGTCCAGAAGCTCTACGACGCCGGCATCGTCATGACGGGCAAGACTAATCTTGACGAGTTCGCCATGGGCAGCTCGACCGAAACCTCATATTTTGGCCCGACCCACAATCCTTGGAACATCGACACTGTTCCGGGCGGGTCCAGCGGGGGTAGTGCGGCGGCCGTCGCGGCCGGAGAGGCCGTAATGGCCGTGGGTTCGGACACGGGCGGCAGTATTCGTCAGCCGGCCTCTCTGTGCGGCGTGGTCGGTCTCAAGCCAACCTATGGCCTGGTTTCGCGCTACGGTCTGTTTGCTTTTGCCAGCTCCCTTGATCAGATCGGGCCGATAACAAAGGACGTAACCGATACGGCGCTTCTTCTAAATGTCATAGCCGGCCACGACGAGCGCGACTCAACGTCCGTGCCGACCGATATTCCCGACTACACCAAGGCGCTGACAGGCGATATCAAAGGTCTGCGCGTGGGAGTCGTCAAGGAATTGATGGGCGAGGGCATTGACGTGGACATAAAGGCCGCCGTTGAGGCGTCGGTCCGTCTCCTGGGAGGGTTGGGCGCCGAGATCAGCGAGGTTTCGCTGCCCCACTCAGAATACGCCCTGAGTGCTTACTATCTGATCGCCCCGGCCGAGGCGAGTTCCAATCTAGCCCGCTACGACGGCGTCAGGTTCGGTCATCGGACGCAGGATGAGGTCGCTGACATGGTGGAGATGTATATGAAGACCCGGGCGGAAGGATTCGGAGACGAGGTAAAACGCCGTATCATGTTAGGCACCTACGCGCTATCGGCCGGTTATTATGATGCATATTACGGACAGGCCCAGAAGGTGAGAACGCTGATTGCGCGCGATTTCGCGGCGGCGTTCAACCAAGTCGACATAATCGTGTCTCCGACCAGCCCTTCTGTTGCCTTTAAAATGGGAGCTAAGGTCGCTGATCCTCTGCAGATGTATCTTTCCGACGTTTGCACGATTCCCGTAAATCTGGCCGGCCTGCCAGGCATCAGCGTCCCCTGCGGGTTGAGCGGCGGATTGCCGATAGGCTTACAGATGATCGGGCGAGCGTTCGACGAATCTACACTTCTGCGGACAGCGCATGCGTTTGAGCTCGCGTTCGGCTGGCACGAGAAACCCAACCTATAAGGTGTGTTGAGATGGCTTACGAAATAGTGATTGGTTTGGAAATCCATGTCGAGCTTAATACCCGGAGCAAGATGTTCTGCGGTTGCCCGGTGACTTTCGGCGAGGTGCCGAACACAGCCGTCTGTCCGGTTTGCCTGGGCCATCCCGGGGTATTGCCGGTCGTGAACGCGCAGGCGGTTGAGGCCGCGGCCTTAATCGGCCTGTCTCTGAACTGCGCTATCGCGCCCAACAACGAATTCGCGCGCAAGAATTATTTCTATCCCGACATGCCCAAGGACTACCAGATATCCCAGTTCGATCTGCCGATTGCCATCGGCGGTTACTTGGATGTCGGCGATCGCGGGCAAACCAGACGCATCGGCATTACGCGCGTGCACATGGAGGAGGACACCGGCAAGCTAATCCACAAGGGCGCGACCGGCCGGATCCACGGGGCCGACCGCAGCGTCGTTGACTTCAATCGCGCGGGTGTGCCGTTGATGGAAATCGTTTCGGAGCCTGATATGCGGACAGCGACCGAAGCCAGGGCGTTCTTGGTTAAGTTGCGCAGCATCCTGCTGGCTCTCGGTGTTTCTAATTGCAACATGGAAGAGGGTAGCCTGCGCTGCGACGCGAATGTCAGTTTACGCGAGTTTGGTGATACCGAACTAGGCGTTAAGACAGAGGTCAAGAACATGAACTCGTTCAAGGCGTTGCAAAGGGCCTTGGAATACGAGGTCGAGCGGCAGACGAGTCTGCTTACGCACGGCGAAAGGGTCATCCAGGAGACGCGTCATTGGGACGACGCCGGCGGCGCAACCACGTCAATGCGCAGCAAAGAAGAGGCCCATGACTACCGTTATTTCCCCGACCCGGATCTGGTCGCAATCGTCATGGATCCCGCGGAAGTTGAACGGTTGCGTGCCGGTTTGCCGGAGTTGCCGGACGCCAGAGCGGAGCGTCTCGGGCGCGAATTCGGACTATCGGATGACGATGCGAAAATCTTGGCGCTCAACAAACCGTTAGGTGATTTTCTAGAGGAGACAGTCGCGGGCGGCGCTGCTGCCGGTAAGGCGGCCAACTGGTTGCTGCACGAACTCGCGGCCGAATTGAATCGTACAGACACCGAAATCGAGGACGCCGCGTTCACTCCGCGTCATTTGATCGACTTGTTGCAGCTGATTGACGCCGGTACGATTTCCGGTAAGATGGCCAAGGAAATATTTAAGACAAGCTTTGCAACCGGCCGATTGCCGGCGGCCATTGTAAAAGAGACGGGCAATGTCCAGATCACGGATACGGACGCCTTGGGCAAGATCGTCGATGAAGTTCTGGCTGCTAACCCTCAGGCAATCGAGGATCTTAAGAACGGCCAAGAGCGTGCTATCGGGTTCCTGGTCGGCCAGATAATGCGGCTGACTCAGGGCAAAGCCAGCCCCGACGCCGTCAACAAACTCATCCGCGCCAAGCTGCGGTAGTCCGCGTTGCCCGGACCAGGTATCACGCTTGCCATGAAGCACCCGTTCCAGTAAAATTAGAACTTACCTTTGAGAAAAAACTCACACCGTGACCTGCGCACGAGGAGGAACTATTTTGACGAACGAAGACAACGACATCACTTTTAACGGCATGAATCTGGTCGGCAGAGTTGCCGCCCAGCTCATCAAGATCGACGATACGACACTGCGCGACGGCGAGCAAACCGCCGGTGTTGTGTTTTCAAATGTCGAGAAGATCGAGATTGCCAAGTTACTCGGTGAGCTGGGTGTTCACCAAATCGAAGTAGGTATTCCCGCGATGGGCGGCGACGAAGCGGCGACAATCACAAAGATCGCCGCGTTGGGCCTGCCCTGCAGCATTCTGGCCTGGAACCGGACGGTTATAGCCGACATCCAGAAGTCGATCGATTGCGGCGTAGACGCGGTGGCGGTATCCGTCCCGACCAGCGATATCCATATCGAGCACAAGCTAAAGAAGAGCCGCCAATGGGTGCTGGAGAGTGTCAAGGAAAGCGTCGACTTCGCCAAGAAGGAGAATCTTTACGTCTCTGTGAACATGGAAGACGCCAGCCGGAGCGACCTTAACTTCTTATTGGAATTTGCCAAGACGGCCAAGGGTGCCGGCGCCGACCGGGTTCGCTTCTGCGACACGCTAGGCATCTTGGACCCGTTCGAGACTTACCGGGTCATCAAGCATTTGAAGACCAATGTAGACATTGAGATCGAGATGCATACCCATAACGATTTCGGCATGGCCACGGCCAACTCTCTGGCCGGCCTGCGCGCCGGTGCCACTCACGTCAATACGACCGTTAACGGCTTGGGCGAGCGCGCCGGAAACGCGGCCTTGGAAGAGGTCGTCATGGCGCTGAAGGTCATCGAGAAAATCGACCTGGGCATGAAAACCCAAATGTTCCGCCGGATCTCGGAGTATGTCGCCGAAGCGTCGGCGCGGACAATCCCGGCCTGGAAGGCCATCGTGGGCACCAACTGTTTTGCGCACGAATCCGGTATTCACGTCGACGGCGTTCTGAAGAATCCGCTTAACTATGAACCATATACGCCCGAGGAAGTCGGACTTGAGCGCCAAATCATGATCGGAAAATCCTCCGGCTCGCATGCCATCATCGCCAAATTCAAGGAATACGGCACCGAGATCACTCAGGAGGACGCCAATTGCCTGCTCGAGCATGTGCGGGAAAAGGCGCTCGAGGTCAAACGGGCTCTGTTCGATAAAGAACTCGTGCAGTTGTACCAGACCTACTGCGAGCCGAAAGACGCTTGATGGCGACCGGTAAAACGTTAGCCGAGAAAATACTATCCGCGGCCAGCGGCACCGACGCGGTCGCGGGCGATATCGTCATCGCCGCGGTTGATGTCGTTTTAGCCCAGGATGGCACCGGGCCTCTCGTCGTCTCGCAATGGGAGAAGCTGGGTGTGGGCACGGTCGCGCGCCCCGAGCGAACAATATTCTTCCTCGACCACGCCGCTCCTTCACCTCGCCGGGAGCTTTCCAACGCTCATATGATCATCAGAGATTTCGCGGCCAAGACCGGCGCCCAGCTGAGCGACGTCGCGCAAGGCATCAGCCACCAGCGAGTCGCTGAAGACTATACCGAGCCGGGTTTTGTCATCGTCGGAGCCGATTCTCACACCTGTACCTCGGGTGCGTTGGCGGCGTTCGCGACCGGCATGGGGTCGACGGATATTGCGGTTGCGGTTACAGCCGGTAAAATCTGGTTGCGCGTACCCGAAACAATCAAAATAGAGGTCAACGGGGCTATGCCCGACGGCGTCTTTGCCAAAGATCTGATGCTGACCGTTATCGGCCGGATCGGCGCTGACGGCGCCACCTATAAGGCGCTGGAATTCACCGGTGAGACCATTGAGCAGATGCCGATGACAGACCGGCTGACCTTATCCAGTCTGGCTGTCGAAGCCGGCGCGAAAGCCGGTTTGATAGCAGCGGACGCAGAGACAAAGCGCTGGTTGACAGAGCATGACCGGGCGGCGGGTTACCGGGATATCGCCGCCGATCCTGACGCGGCCTACGAATCCGTGGTTACAATAAACGCGGCTGACCTGGTGCCTGTTGTCGCGGCGCCGCACACCGTTGATAATGTCAAGACAGCCGCTGCGTTGGCTGACGTAAAGATCGACCAGGCTTTCGTCGGCACGTGTACCAACGGCCGCTTGGAAGACATCAGGATCGCCGCGGCGACGGTTGCCGGCAAGACAGTGGCGCCTGGCGTAAGATTCCTGGTCGCGCCCGCTTCGCGCGGCGTCTATATCGCAGCGGCCAAAGCCGGCTACCTGGCGACTCTGGCCGAGGCCGGCGCGATGATCATGAATCCTGGCTGCGGCGCTTGCGTCGGTGTTCACGAGGGGATCCTGGGCGACAACGAGGTTTGTTTATCGACGCAGAACAGGAACTTCAAAGGACGCCTTGGTAATCCGGACGCGTTTATCTATCTGGCCAGCCCGGCGACTGTCGCGGCATCGGCCCTGACCGGACATATCACCGATCCGCGTGATTTGCGGAAATGACATATAGCGTTTAATGGAGAAAACATGATTTTAAAAGGTAAAGCTCATAAATTCGGGGATGATATATCAACGGATCTGATTACTCCGGGGCGGTATTTTCATCTGAGAACAAATCTGCCGGAACTCGCTAAGCACACGCTGGAAGACGCCGACCCGGACTTTGTAAAAAACATGCGGCCGGGCGACTTCGTCGTGGCAGGCGGAAATTTCGGGCTGGGTTCCAGCCGGGAACATGCCGCCATTGTTATCAAACTTTCGGGAGCTGGCGCGGTTCTGGCCAAGTCATTTGCCCGAATATTCTTCCGTAATGCCATCAATCAAGGAGTCCCGGCCATAATCTGCGACACCGACTTGATTGCCGCGGGCGACGAGTTGGAAGTCGATGTGGAGAAGGGTGAGGTAAAGAACGTCACGACCGGAGTTGTCATCCCAGCCAAGCCGCTGCCGCGCGCCATGCTAAACATCTTGCAGGACGGCGGACTGGTCGAGCATTTTCAGAAGAACAAGGGGTTCCGGTTAGATTGAGCTACACAATAACTCTGATTCCAGGCGACGGGATTGGGCCCGAAATCACTGCCGCGATGCGCCGGGTGGTCGACGCCACCGGCGTAAAGATCGAGTGGGAAACGGTTGAGGCCGGGGCCGATGTCATCGAGAAATTCGGCACTCCGCTCCCGGAGTCGGTCCTGGAGTCCATCCGCCGCAACAAAGTCGCGATCAAGGGTCCGATAACGACCCCCATCGGCAGCGGTTTTCGCAGTGTTAACGTGGCCCTGCGCAAGGAGCTTAACCTCTATGCTTGCCTGCGTCCGACTTTCACGATACCGGGCGTCAAGACGCGGTTCTCCGACATAGACCTGGTAATAGTGCGTGAAAACACGGAAGACCTATATGCCGGTATCGAGCGAATGGTCGATGACGACACCGCCGAGAGCGTCAAGCTCATAACTCGCGGCGCCAGCAAACGCGTCGCGAAGTTCGCATTCGAATACGCTCGGACGGAAGGACGCGGCAAGGTGACGGCCGTCACCAAGGCCAATATTATGAAGTTCAGCGACGGATTGTTCCTTGAAGCGACGCGCGCCGTTGCTGCCGATTATTCCGCCATCGAATATGAGGAACGGCTCATCGACAACATGTGTATGCAACTGGTAATGAAGCCTGAATTATATGATGTTATCGTTACCGAGAACCTTTATGGAGACATCCTGTCCGACCTCTGTGCCGGTTTGGTGGGCGGCCTAGGAGTAGCTCCCGGCGCGAACATTGGCGACGGGGTGGCGGTTTTTGAGCCCGTCCACGGCAGCGCCCCTAAATACGCCGGCCTCAACAAGGTCAACCCGACCGCCCAAATCCTTTCCGCCCAGCTGATGCTCAAATATTTAGGCGAGACCGACGCCGCTAACATGCTGCTCAAAGCCACGCGAGCGGTAATCGCGGCTGGAACAACGGTCACCTACGATCTTGGCGGCTCGGCCGGAACCGCGGAAATGGCCGACGCCATCATCGATCAGTTTGAATAATGTCTCTGACAACGGGAATCAAGGACGAGCTGGCTCACCTCAAACCCCGTAAGAAATGTGACCGGCTGGCCGAGCTCTCTGCCCTAGTGCGTCTGACCGGCTCGCTGCATCTTAAGCAAGGCGGCCTCGATCTAACGATGGCTTCGCCTGTCCCCGCCGTCGCGCGCAAAATCCTGGTTCTGCTTAAGGACATTTTTGATATCGATGTCGAGGTCGTTGCGGAACCCCCGTCTCTCAAGAAACACAGGCCCAACTACATCATCACTGCGCCGACGCAAGCGGCCCTTGTCTACACGCTGAAGAAAGCGCGCATCTTGGACGAAGACGGCAACCTGACCCGCGGCGTGCCGTACGAGCTCCTGAACAACCGTTGTTGCCAGGCGGCTTATGTCCGCGGCGCGTGGCTGGCGGCCGGTTCAATCACCAGCACAGCTCATGGCTATCATTTGGAGATATCGACGTCGAATGGCGAACTGGCCGAAGACATGTTGACGGTGTTGGAGGAACTGGGGTTCCCGGCAAAGCTGAACGAACGGGCCAAAGACTACGCGGTTTACCTGACCGACGCCGACAGCATCAGTGATTTTCTTACCATTGTAGGAGCTCACCAAAGTCGACTCGAATTCGAGAACCGACGCATCATCAAAGCGCTCAAAAGCCAAGTCAACCGGGTCGTCAACGCGGAGGCCGCGAATTTGCGCAAAACCGCGAGCGCCAGCGTCAACCAAATCAAGGACATCAAAGAAATCGAGCGCCAAATCGGTGTCGGGTCGTTACCGACGGCCCTAAGCGAGCTGGCCCGGGCCAGATTGAGACATCCCGAGGCAACGACCGCCGAACTGGGCGAGTTGCTGGCGGAACCGGCGTCGAAGTCGGCCGTCAACCACCGTTTTCGCCGCCTCCGCGCGATAGCGCGCGACCTCGAAAGACAATTGCCTGTTTAGCTCGCTTTAGAGTATAATTCGACTTGTCTTTTTGCCCACCGATTTACGAGGAGGAGAAAGAAATATGGCAGTTAAAGTTGGTATTAACGGGTTTGGCAGGATCGGACGCCTGGTTTGCCGGGCGGCGATGCACGACCCGAACATCGAAGTTGTCGCGGTCAATGATCTAACAAACGCCAAGACAATGGCGCACTTACTAAAATACGATTCAGTCCATGGCGTGCTCAAGGACGACATATCGGCTACAGACGACCAAATGATTATCAACGGTAAGGCGATTCGGGTCACGAAGGAAATGGACCCGGCCAATCTAGCCTGGGGCGACATGGGCGTCGAGGTCGTTATCGAGTCTACCGGCCATTTTGTTGACCGGGAAGGCGCGGGCAAACACCTGGCGGCGGGCGCCAAGAAGGTAATCATCTCCGCTCCGGCCAAGGATCCTGATTTCACCGTCGTCTTGGGCGTCAACGACCAGCTTTATGACAAAGCTAAACACAACATCATTTCCAATGCTTCCTGCACTACCAACTGTCTAGCTCCGGTAGCCAAGGTCTTATTTGACGAGTTTGGCCTGCAGCGCGGGTTCATGACGACGGTACATGCCTATACCGGCGACCAGAAGGTGTTGGATTTCCCGCACAGCGATCTGCGCCGGGCGCGTGCCGCGGCCATGAGCATTATCCCGACGAAAACGGGAGCGGCCAAGGCCATCGGAGAAGTGATTCCCGAACTGAAAGGCAAACTGGACGGATTCGCCATGCGCGTGCCAACCCCGGACGGCTCGGTAGTCGACCTGGTGGCAGAGCTTAGCCGCGAGGTTACCAAGGAAGAAATCAACGCCGCGATGAAGGCGGCGGCCAACGGCCGGATGAAAGGCTTCCTGGAATATACCGAGGATCCCATCGTCTCCATCGATGTCGTGCACAACCCGGCTTCGTCTGTCTTTGATTCCTTACTGACCATGGTAATGGGGAATACAGTCAAGGTCGTGTCATGGTACGACAACGAATGGGGATATAGTAATCGCCTGGTCGACTTGTTGAAGATCGTTTAACGGAGGACCGAGAGGTTGAATAGACAGACAGTCCGCGATATCGACGTCGAGGGCAAGAAGGTTCTAGTTCGCGTCGATTTTAATGTGCCAATGAATGACAAGCAAGAGATTCAGGACAACAGCCGCATCAGGGGCGCCTTGCCGACTATCAAATACCTGATGACGCACAAGGCTAAGGTTATTCTGGTGTCACATCTCGGCCGGCCGAAAGGCAAGGTTGTGCCCGAACTCAGGATGGACCCGGTCGCCAAAGAGCTGGAGAAGCTTCTTGGCAAAAAGGTTATCAAGTTGGACGAGGCTATCAACGGCGCCGTTGAACGCGCTTGCGCGGACCTTAAGGAAGACGAGCTTATCCTGCTGGAGAATATCCGCTTCTATCCGGAGGAGACCGAAAACGATCCGGTATTCGCCAAAAAGCTGGCGGCCTGCGCGGACATCTTTGTCAACGACGCTTTCGGCACGGCCCATCGGGCGCACGCCTCGACGGTCGGCGTGACCGCATATCTGCCGTCGGTCGCCGGCTTCCTGCTGGAAAAAGAGATCGACACTTTGACTAATCTGGTGCAGAATCCCGCCAAGCCGTTTATCGCCGTTCTCGGCGGCAACAAGGTTGGCGACAAGTTGGGTGTGATCCACAGCTTCCTGGACTTTGTCGACGGTTTGATCATCGGCGGCGGCATGTGCTTTACGTTCCTTAAAGCCCAAGGTGAGGAGATTGGCGCCTCGATATTTGACGAGGAAATGTACGAAGCGGCGAAGAAAATCTTGATTACCACGGAGCAAGAAGGGATTCCGCTTTACCTGCCGCTGGATTTCGTGGCCGCGGACAAGTTCGCGCCTGACGCCGCTACCCAAATCGTCGATGCCGATGAGATTCCGGCCGGGTGGATGGGCTTGGATATCGGCCCGGAGTCGATCAAGTTGTTCGAGGACATTCTGTCTGACGCCAAGATCATTTTCTGGAACGGTCCGATGGGCGTCTTCGAGTGGCCGGGTTTTGCCAAAGGCACTAAGAGTATCGCCAGAGCGATGGCGGACTCCTCCGCCCTCACCATTGTCGGGGGAGGAGATTCCGACTCGGCTTTGAAGATGTTCGGTGTTGAAGAACAAATAGACCACGTTTCCACCGGCGGCGGGGCGAGCATGAAGGTTTTGGAAGGTAAGCCGCTGCCGGCCGTAGAAGCGCTGTTGAAGAAGGAGCCAAATGCGTAAACCAATTATTGCCGGGAACTGGAAGATGTTTAAAACGGCGGGACAAGCCGTTTTCTTGGTGCAAGATCTGGAGCCCTTGCTGGACGGAGTAAAGGATGTCGAGGTCATCGTGTGTCCGCCGGCTATCGCGCTAAAGAGTGTCAGCACGGTTCTGGAACAAGACAAACCGCTGGTGGCGCTAGGTGCTCAGAACATGCACTGGGAGGAAGAGGGCGCGTATACCGGCGAGATCTCCCCAACGATGCTGCTCGATCTGGGCGTGAAATACGTTATTATCGGACATTCCGAACGGCGGCAGATGTTTTGTGAGACCGACGAGACGGTCAACAAGAAGGTCAAATCGGCTCTGGCGCACGGTTTGATTCCTATTATGTGTTGCGGTGAGACACTAGAGCAGCGGGAGTCTGACCAGGTCGCCAACGTTATAGGCGGGCAGGTAGCGAAAGGCCTGGCTGGATTGACGGACGAAGACGTCGCTGGCATGGTTATCGCCTACGAGCCGATTTGGGCAATCGGTACCGGCCGCACGGCAACGCCGGAGCAAGCCAACGACACTTGCGGATTAGTGCGGGAAACTGTCCGCCAATCCTTCGGCGACGCGGCGGACGCCGTGCGTGTGCTTTACGGCGGCAGCGTCAAGCCGGATAATGTTGATTCACTCATGGCAACGTCGGACATCGACGGCGCCCTCGTGGGAGGTGCCTGTCTCGATCCAGAAAGCTTCGCCCGCATCATCAGGTTCAACGCCTAGGCCGAAACCGGTTTGTCTGGTCGTTATGGACGGCTGGGGAGAGGCGCCGGCTGGTCCGACAAACGCCGTCTCTTTGGCCAAAACGCCAAACATGGATTCTCTTAAGGCAGCCTATCCGCACACGACTCTTGGCGCTTCCGGACAGGATGTTGGACTGCCGCCCGGTCAGATGGGCAATTCCGAGGTCGGTCACCTGAATATTGGGGCCGGCCGAATCGTTTATCAAGACCTCACGCGCATTTCTCTGGCCATCGCCGATGGCAGCTTCTTCCAAAACAACGAGCTTAGCGCGGCCTGTGACGCGGCCGCAATGCCCGGCCGCCGGCTTCACCTAATGGGTCTATTGTCTGACGGTGGTGTGCACGGTCATCAAGAGCACATCTACGCGCTCGTCGATCTGGCCAAGCGCCGGGGCGTTTCCGAAGTTTGGTTACACGTCTTCTTGGACGGCCGGGATACACCGCCCGATAGCGGACTGGGATACGTTGAGAAGCTCGAGGGTGAGTTGAAACGCATCGGCCTAGGGCGCATAGCGACCGTGTCCGGCCGTTACTTCGCGATGGACCGGGACAAGCGCTGGGACCGGATCAAATTGGCCTATGACGCGATTGCGCACGGCCGGGGCGACGCGGCGACGACCGCGCTCGAGGCCGTCCGCGATTCATACGACGCGGGAGCTCTGGATGAATTTGTCCGCCCGACAGTCATAGTCGACGATCTGTTCCAAGACGGACGCTCGCTGATTCGCACCGGCGACGCCGTCGTCTTCTGGAATTTCCGACCGGACCGGGCTCGTGAACTATCTCGCGCGTTCGTCTTTCCCGACTTCAACGACTTTGACCGGGGCGACGCGCCGGTGACTCACTTTGTGACCATGACCGAATATGACGAGACTTTCCCCAGCGCGATTGCTTTCCCGCACACAGAGATCAAAGACACGCTGGCGGAGACGCTGGCAGCAGCCGGGCTCAAACAGCTGCACGCCGCTGAGACGGAAAAATACGCGCACGTTACGTTCTTCTTCAACGGGGGAGTGGAGACGGCGGCGGCCGGCGAGGACCGGATATTGGTACCGTCGCCGCACGTCGCGACGTATGATCTAAAACCCGAGATGAGCGCGTATGAAGTTACCGATGCTGTCGTAGCCAAGATTGAAGAAGGGTCTTATGATTTCATCGTCATCAACTACGCAAACGCCGACATGGTTGGTCATACGGCGATTAAGGCGGCGGTGATTCAAGCGGTTGAAGCGGTCGACGAGTGTGTTGGCCGGGTTGTCGCGGCCGTTCAGGCTGCCGGAGGAGTGACAATCGTAACCGCCGACCACGGCAACGCCGATCGGATCGCGACTGACGGGGGAGAGCCGGTGACGGCGCACACAACGAGCCGGGTGCCGTTTATCCTGGCAATGCCGAATGCCGACTGTTTGCGGCCGGACGGTATCTTGGCCGACATCGCTCCGACCGTACTTGATCTGCTGGACTTGAGCAAGCCGGCGGAGATGACGGGTTCGTCTCTCATATGTTAAACTAGAGCCTGTTCATAAGACTAATGCAAGGAGCCGACTACCGATGAAAACCGCTGTTACCATTGTTCACTTCGCCGCCTGCCTGGGGCTTATCTTCTTTATCTTGCTGCACAGCGGAAAAAGCGGCGGCTTGGCGGATGTGTTCGGCGGCGGCGTAACGTCGACTTTCTCTTCGACAAGCATTATCCAAAAGAACTTGGATCGCATTACCATTGGTTTGGCGTGCACGTTTGCCGTCACGACCATTCTCTTGATTCGACTTCCTTAGCGGCCAACCTCCTGGTCGGCCGTTATTACCCCTCGTTTTACCTCTCGACTGTGTCGGCGTGGCGGAATTGGTAGACGCGCAAGGTTGAGGGCCTTGTGCCCGTTAAGGGTGTGGGGGTTCGAGTCCCCCCGCCGACACCAATCATGATAGACCCGCGGGTTGTTGCCGTTCTTGGCGGCTCGCGGCCTACCTTCGTTAGCCCGCCTTGCTCCAAAACCACAGTTCGCAGCGGTGACCAAACAAAGCTCTCCGCGGCGAGGACGCTCCGGCGATGCTTGCCTTGCGGATTATCACTACAGAAATCGTAATCCTCTTAATGGGTAAAACGCTTTAGTGCGGTAAAGCGCTAAAGCGGTTCTGTTTTGCAATGCTTTAGTGCGGTAAAGCGCTAAAGCGATTCTTCCTGACCTTGGAAT
>JAHEXW010000006.1 GCA_023251915.1 Actinomycetes bacterium | reverse complement strand
GACGTGGCTCTTCGACCGCTACAGCGGCATCTCTACACCCCGCGCCATATCGTCGGAGAACTTCGACGCAATCCAGGAAGACGTCCGGACGCTGATGCGCGATAACCCGTTTACCATCCCTGTTCATTTCGCTTATGTAGGGAAGGCGTTCGCGACTATGATCGGCCTCCTGGCGGGCCTAGACGCCAACTTTGATCTGCTTGTCGAGGCCAAACCGGCGGTCGACAAACTAGTACGCGAGGTGCGGAACGAGTACATCCTCAAACAAGCCAAACGAATCGGATTAGCTTTGTTGAAGCTGCCCGTCGACATGGAACGAGTGATCGGCCTGGCGGAGCGGGGCGAGCTGCGAGTCAAGGTCGCCGGCCAAACAGAACTCTTGAGAGCAATGGCGCGTCAAGAGGTGGGCCATCGCCGCAGTATGCTGGCCGGCTATGGTGGTGGCGCGGCTATCATCGCTACGATCCTCTTCGTCAATAATTTCGATAATGCGGCTCTCGCGGCTGCGGCGCTCAGTGCTCTTTTGGTGGCCGGTTCATTGGTCGCCAAAAAACGTCGTCCCAGATTTCACCCCTGACGGCACGGCCAGGGACGAAAATGTAGACGCCGGTCTTTAGACCGGCGACCCGCCCTGGTGCGAGTCTAAAGACGCGCACCTACATTGACCACAAGACCCCGCCTACCTAGTACGAGAAGGAAGGCCGGAATAAAGCGCTGTCCCATTTTCGAGAGGTTTTCATCATCTGTTGGCGCCCCAAAAACTCCTATCCAATCGTGAAATAATCCGCAAATCCCGCCTAAAACTCCGCAAGTATTTTCATTATCCCTGGTCACAGGATTAAAGTATCCATCCCTGAAACCGATAATATAGTTGACTTAAGTGCCACGAAGTGGTAAATTGTGGAACGTAGTGGTTTTGAGGAGGAGCAGACAGATGTTTTTGGGGGAATTTCAGCATCTCATCGACGGCAAGGGGCGGGTCATTCTGCCGGCTAAGTTCCGGGAGGAACTGGCTGACGGTTTGGTTATAACCAAAGGCCTGGAAGACTGCCTTTTCGTCTATACGCCGGCCGAGTGGAACAAACTCGAAGACAAGATCCGCGAGATGCCTCTCACCAATCAAAACGCGCGGGCGTTCACCCGCAACTTCTTCTCCGGCGCCGCTAAGGGCGCTCCCGACAAACAAGGCCGCGTGTCTCTGCCCCAGAATCTGCGTGATTATGCCGGTTTAAACAAAGACGTCGTTGTCATTGGCGTCGGCGCGCGCGCGGAGATCTGGGACAAAGAGAAGTGGGCCAAGTATAGCGCCGAGACCGAATCCAGCTACTCGGAAATTGCGGAGCAGTTGGCCGGTTTGGGGATCTAACCGGATCTTGACAATGGAATACGGGCACACCCCGGCAATGCCGCGGGAGGTCATGGAATACTTGAACCCCCGGCCCGGCGGTGTGATAGCAGACTTGACTGTTGGGGGAGGGGGCCACGCGGAGCTGATCCTCAAGGCCGTCGGCCCGGCGGGGAGACTCATAGGATTCGACAAGGACTCCGCCGCGCTGCATGAAACCGAGACGAGGCTGGCTCCATACAAAGAACAGCTCGCGCTGGTCAAAACGGATTTTAGGCACGTAAGGCACACCCTCCAGAACCTGGGAATCAAGAAAGTAGATGGCGTACTAATAGATCTCGGGGTCTCCTCCCACCAACTCGATTCAGGAGAAAGAGGATTCAGTTTTAGACACGATGGACCGCTGGACATGCGGATGGACGAGGCAGGCTCCGTCACAGCGGCGGACGTGGTCAGAAACTACAACGAGCGAGACCTGACCACAGTCATCAGGCAGTACGGGGAAGAGAGATGGGCGGCGCGGATAGCGCAGTTCATCGTAGAACGGAGAAAGACCCGGCCAATCACGACGACGTTCGAACTAGTGGACGTCATCCGGGCGGCAATTCCGGCCGGGGCCCGCAAAGGCGGTCCCCACCCGGCGCGGCGGACATTTCAAGCGCTCCGCATCGAGGTTAACGAAGAACTGAAAGCCCTCGAGGAAGCGCTCCGGGAAGGAATTTCTTGTTTAGGAAAAAAGGGGCGGATAGTAGTGATCGCTTACCACTCGCTGGAAGACAGGATCGTTAAAACGACTTTCAAGGAATACGCGGAAGAGACGTCGCTGGAAACAGGAGAGCGGCTGCTCATTCTGACAAAAAGACCGTTACGGCCGGCCGCCGACGAGGTGGCTTCTAACCCGAGAGCTGAAAGCGCAAAGCTCCGGGCGGCCGAAAGAGTTTGAGGGAGGAGGTCCGAAGATGCAAGCAGCGCCAAAAGCAATTGGGAATGTCCCCTATTACCCCGCTTACCCCCGAAAAGCACCTTCCAGACCCTCTCGTCGGCCCCTCCCTCAAAATGCATCCAGGCGGGCGGTGTCGGGATCTCTGTGCGGACTCCTGATCGCGTCGTCGCTCGTTCTGGCGCCTTTGGCCTTGATCAATCTCAGTGCCAAGGCAATGGTGGCTGAGAACAGCTACCGTATCCAGCGCCTCGAGAACAACATCGAAGCGCAGAAGCAGTTGAGCGAGAACATCCGTATCGCCAACGCGAAGATGTCGTCACTGGAGCGCATCAAGAGCGTCGCCGTCGATAAACTAGCCATGACGGAACCGACGGTTGAAGCCAAGATAATCAGTCTGCCCGGAAATGGCGTGACCTCCCCGGAATACGCTTTTTTAAACATAGAGGAGGAGAGATAAGCATGAACTGTAGCGGTTGCCCTTATCTGTCAGCGTCAAAGAACTTTTGCCTGAAGAGCGCGTCCGCGAAATGCCAACGCGCTACCAGGGCCGCGTAAAGGCAGATGGCGGCCAGGCGGAAGGATAGCGCCCAAACAAGACTGTTTTTACTCTTAATCGTCTTTATAGCAGGCCTCGCGGCAATTTCCGCGAGGCTTGTTGTCGTTCAGAGCGTGGAGGCGAAGAAATTCGCGGCGCTGGCGATCGGACAGCGGGTACGCGAAGTCGAGCTGTCCGGTGAACGCGGCAACATATACGACCGTAACGGCGCCGAGTTGGCTGTCAATCGCGACGCGGCCAGCGTCTACGCAACCCCTTACTATATAGATGATCCGGCGACGACCGCCTTCAAGCTGGCGCCCATCCTGGGTCAAAAACCCAGTGATATCGAAGCTAAGCTGCGGGAGAAAACCGGTTTCATATATGTGGCGCGTCAAGTGGACATGGACGCCGTCAACGAGATCAAGGCCCTAAAACTTAAGGGCATCAACTACCTGCCCGAGCGCAAACGCTATTATCCGAACGGGACGCTGGCAGCACACGCCTTAGGCTTTGCCGGCATCGACAACCAAGGACTGGCGGGCGTGGAGAGCGTCTACGATAACGTGCTTAAAGGCAAAGCGGGGAAATTGCTGGTCGAGGGCGATCCTGCCGGTGCTCCCATCCCGGGCGGCATATATTCGCGCCAGGACGCTACCGAAGGCGACCCGGTATATCTGACGATTGACAAGGACATCCAATATAAAGCTGAAGTAGAGCTTAATAAAGTCGTCAAAGACTATAGCGCCCAAGGCGGAAGCATTATCGTCATGAATCCCAAAACAGGCGAGATACTGGCTTTGGCCAGCGCACCAGGATTCGACCCTAACAATTACGGGTCGATAACCGATCTCCAGCTATTGGACCGGGCAGTCGGCCAGGTTTACGAGCCCGGCTCCACGGCCAAAGTCATAACCGCGTCGGCGGCTCTGGAAGAAAAGGCGGTCGGATTGGACGAGGTTTTCAGCTTGCCAGCCGAAATCACAGTCGCCGGCCAGCAGTTCGGCGAATATGACGGAGAAGGCAAGGGTGATCAGACAATCTCTGGCATTGTCGCGCTCTCCAGCAATGTCGGCACCATCGAGCTCGGTCAAAGATTGGGCAAAGACAGACTCTATAAATATATGACGGCTTTTGGTTTGGGCAGCACCACCGGCGTCGATCTGACCGGCGAGGAAGCAGGCATATTGCCGGAGCCGGACGACTGGTCGGACACGAGCATTGCAACCATCCCGTATGGACAGGGCGTAAGCGGCACCACGCTGCAAATGGTGAACGTCGTCGCCGCAATCGCCAACAACGGCAAGAAGCCGCAGCCGCACGTGCTGAAACGCGTTGACCGTTCCGCGCACGGCCGGGCCAGTGAAACGTTCAAGGCAAAAGACAGCCGGGTGATTTCCGAAGAAACAGCCGGCCGGATGCAAGAAATCATGATAGATACGGTAGAAAAGGGCACCGGGAAGAATGCGCGGATCGCGGGTTATGAGGTCGGCGGCAAGACGGGAACGGCGCAAAAATCCGGCCCGGACGGCTACGTAGCGGGCAAGCTGATAGTAACGTTCGCGGGCTACGTGTCCAATCTTGATCCCCAGCTGGCCATCATTGTTTCCATAGACGAACCGCAGGCGACCGGACCCCAGCCTCTCTACGCGGCGACAATCGCCGCGCCGGTGTTTCGTGACGTCGCCGAATTCAGCATCAAGCGGCTAAAGATCGCCCCCGGCGGCCGGGGACCGCGCTAGTCATATGGTAGAATTATTGGAAACGGAGGGCCCTTTTCGCATGGCTAAACGCACGTCCGTAACCAGTTTACTAGGAAGCCTTAACGCGGCTCCGTCAACAGACGAAGACGTCGACATATATGACATAGTCTACGACAGCCGAATGGCCCGGCCGGAGACCGTATTTGTGGCGTTAAGAGGAGCACGGGCCGACGGTCATGATTTCGCCGCCGCCGCGGTGGCGGCCGGGTGCACAGCCTTAGTGGTGGATCACCGGCTAGACGGCATTACGGCGCCGCAATGGGTTGTCGATGACACCAGGCTGGCCTTGGCTGTGATGAGCGCTCGTTTCTTCGGGAAACCGTCTGAGAAATTCAGCCTGGCCGGCATCACCGGCACGAACGGCAAGACGACCACGGCATACATGCTGGAAAGCATCTACCGGGCCGCGGGCCGCAAAACGGGGTTGATAGGGACAGTCGAGTACAAAGTTGGTGACACGACGGTCCCTGTGACCAGGACGACGCCTGAATCGTATGAGTTGCAGAAATTGTTGCGGCAGATGGCGGACGCGGGTGTCGAGATGGCGGCGATGGAAGTTTCATCCCACGCGATCGCGCAACATCGCACGGCGGCGGTAACCTTTGCGGCGCAGGTATTTACGAATTTAACTCAAGACCATTTGGATTATCACGGCGATATGGAGACGTACTACCGGGCCAAAGAGGCGTTCTTCGCCGGCACGGCCGAGCCCGCCGTGTTAAACATAGACGACCATTACGGGCGACGCCTGGCCAAAGAGACAATGAATGCGATCACTTTTGGCTTGGGCGACGCGGCCGATTATCGAGCCACCGACATTGCCATCGACATTTCCGGAGCGCGCTTTACGATAGTGGCTCCGGACACGAAGCAGCCCATCGTCTCACCGGTGCCAGGCGCGTTCAATGTCATGAACGCGCTGGCGGCCGCGACGACGGCACGGGCGCAGGGTATTGCCTGGCCGGCTATAACCGCCGGTTTAGCGGAGTTACGCCAGATTCCGGGACGGTTCGAGCGTCTGGATAGCGGCCGCGGGTTCGCGGTTGTCATAGACTATGCGCACACGCCAGACAGCCTAATGCGGGCGGCGGCGGCGGCGCGAGAGCTGGCTACCGGCCGTGTGATAACCGTCTTTGGTTGCGGCGGCGATCGAGACAAGGGGAAACGGCCCCTAATGGGCGCAGCGGCGGCCGCGGGTTCCGATGTCGTTGTCATAACTTCGGATAATCCTCGGGGCGAGGAGCCGGAGGCAATAATCGAAGATATCAAAGCCGGCATTAAGGATGCTTGCGAAACGGTGATCGATCGTGAGGCAGCAATCAGGCGGGCGATCGAGTTGGCGGGACCGGGAGACATTGTCCTGATCGCAGGCAAAGGTCACGAAAAAGAGCAAATATTTGCCGATCACACGGTGGCATTCGACGATAGAGCGGTAGCGGAAGAAATCCTAAAGGAGCGCGAGCGATTAGATGATTGAATTGACAGCGGGCGAGATAACGCGTGAGTGCGGCGGCCGCATGACATCGGGAATGAGCGACATGACCGCGTTTACAGGCATATCGACCGATAGCCGGACCACGAATGTCGGTGATTTGTTCATCGCTTTCCCCGGCTCCCGGACGGACGGCCGTGCCCATATCGAGCAAGCCGTCGATCGGGGCGCGATGGGGATTATCGCCCAACCCGATGAGGCGTTCCCGTTCCTTAAGACGATTCCGGAAATGTATATCTACATAACTCTGATCGAGGTAGACTACGCCTTGAAAGCGTATCAGGCGATTGCCCGTTTGATCCGGCGTAAGACTGAGGCCAGGGTCGTGGCTGTAACCGGCAGCGCCGGCAAGACGACAACCAAGGACATGATCGCCGCGATTCTGAGTTTTACCGGACCGACGGTCTCGGCGGCTGGCAACTTCAACAACGAATACGGCCTGCCGATGACGTTTACGACGGTCGAGGCAGACACCAAATTCATAGTGGTCGAGATGGGTATGCGGGGGTCAGGCCAGATCACAGAGCTCATGGGCATCGCGCGACCGCACACCGGAGTCATCACCAATATCGGGGACTCGCATGTGGAGCGGCTCGGCAGCCGCGATAATATAGCCGCCGCCAAGGCGGAAATGGCGGAAGCCATGCCGGAGAAAACGACGCTCGTGCTAAACTCCAACGATCCGTATACGCCAAAGATCAAGGTTAAAACGGCCGCTACAGTCATTACCTTCGGGCCGCAAGCTGACGTTACTGCCACCGATATCGTTCTTGACACGGCGGCGCGCGCCAGTTTCACCATTAAGGCTAAAGTAGACGGCCAACAACAGGTCATGCCGATAGTACTGCCTGTCCCGGGGGCCCACAATGTGATGAACGCTTTGGCAGCGGCCGCTGCGGCCTTGAGCGTCGGCGCCGCACCGTCCGACGTGATCGCCGGCCTGGCGGGTGTGACGCCCAGCGCCAACCGGCTGGCAGTGTTGACGACCGCGGGCGGAGCGACAATACTGAACGACACCTATAACGCCTCACCGGCCGCCATGGCGGCGGCGCTGGCTACGTTGGCTGCTCTGGAGGGCGGACGCAAGATCGCCGTTCTGGGCGACATGCTGGAATTGGGAGACCTAGCCGAGTCGGCGCACACGGAGGTCGGCGGTATATGTGCCGCCAACGGCGTGGACATGCTGCTGGTATTGGGAGACAACGCTACTTTTGTGGCTGCGGGAGCGACCGCCGGCGGTCTTTCGCCCGGCGTGATATTCAGTCCGGAGTCACTGGACGAGGCTTGTGACATCCTAAAGAGAGAGCTGGGCGAGGGTGACGTTGTGCTGGTGAAAGCCTCGCGTGCCCTAGGGCTGGAAAGGATCGTGGAGTGTATCAGATAATTGTCGCGGCCGTAATCGCCCTGGGCATCGCGTTGTTGCTGGGTCCGCTCTGGATCAAGTTCGTTATCCGGCAGGGGATAGGCCAACAGATCCGTGAAGAAGGACCGGAGCGACACCTCGCCAAGAGCGGTACGCCCACGATGGGCGGGGTGCTGGTGTTGGGAGCGATTACCGTCGCCTTCATCACCGGCGAGCTTCTGGGCGCGCCGTTCACCAAAGCCGGCTTGGTCGTGCTGTTGACCACGCTTATGTGCGGCGGGATCGGATTTGCCGACGACTTCATCAAGAATCACAAGATGCGTTCGCTGGGGCTGACAGCGCGCTGGAAGATATTTCTCCTGTTCCTGGTTTCGTTGTTTCTCACCTGGGGCGCGACGCAATTCGCTTACCCGAAGGCATCTGTCGTCGGTGTCTCCCAACTTGGACTCACGATCGACATCGGCGTTTTTTACTTTCTCTTCGTCTTTATCGTTTTGCTGGCGACCACGACCGGAGTAAATTTCACTGATGGCTTGGACGGGTTGGCCGCGGGCAACGTGGTCATTATCGCCGGCGTCTATTCGATTATCGGGTTCATGCAGTACCGGCACCTTCATATTGTTTACGGTTTAGATCTGGCTGTGTTCGGCGCCGCGGTCATCGGGGCGTGTGTCGGGTTCCTGTGGTACAACAGCCACCCGGCGGAGATATTCATGGGCGACACCGGATCGCTGGGTTTGGGCGGCGCCATTGCGGCCATTGCCATCTTCACGAAGACCGAGATCTTGTTGATTCTGATCGGCGGGGTCTTAGTGCTGGAGGTGCTGTCGGTGATCATCCAGATACTATCGTACAAGCTGCGCAAGAAACGTGTTTTCAAGATGGCCCCGCTGCATCACCATTTCGAGCTGTCCGGTTGGAGCGAGCTTAAGGTCGTTGTCCGGTTCTGGATAATCGCGGCGATCATGGCCGCGGCCGGGTTCACGATCTTCTTCGTGGAGATCCTCAAGCTATGACAAACAAGACGCGAGACTACGCGAATTCCCGGGTCCTGGTTTTGGGTCTGGGCAAGAGCGGAACGGCGGCGGCCAAAGCCTTGGCGCGCTTAGGCGCCGAAGTCAGCGTCACCGACTCCAACGACGCCGCGACCGGCGGTCTGACGACTGAACTAATCGACGCGGGCGTCAAAAACATTGCTTGGAAGACCAACGGCTCAATGGCGCGCGGCTATGACCTGGTGGTTGTCAGCCCTGGTGTGGCCATCGACTCGCCAGCGGTAAAAGTCGCCAAGCGCAGCCGGGCCGAAGTAATCGGCGAGCTTGAACTGGCTTACCGGCTGACGGCCCACCCGATAATCGCGGTGACAGGCACGAACGGCAAAAGCACCGTGGTTACTTTATTGGGCGAGATATTCAGCGCGGCCGGCATTCCCAATGTCGTCGCCGGCAACATCGGCCTGCCCATGGTCGAAGCGATCCAGGGACTGGACCCGAGAGCGGTCATCATTGCCGAGGTATCCAGTTTTCAGCTGGAAACCGTTATCGAGTTTAAGCCCAAAATCGGCATTCTCTTAAACATCACTCCCGACCATCTAGACAGGCATCGCACCATGTTCGCGTACCGTGACGTAAAAACCAGATTATTCGCCCAGCAAACGGAGGATGACTATGCGGTCATTAACCTGGATGACGAGCTGGCCGCCGACGTAATGGACGACGTGCCGTCAACCGTTGTCCCCTATAGCATCTATAAGGCAACCGACCGGGGCGTATTCGTCGACAGCGGACGCATCTGGGCAGTATTGCCGCCCCGGTATATGCCGGTTGTTGACGGTGTTGTGGCGGAACTGGGGCTGCGCGGCGCGCATAATCTGGAAAACATCCTGGCGGCCGTGGCCGCGGCCTTGTTGTGGGGCATCTCGGCGGCACAGGTGACGGAGGCGGTGCAAGCGTTTAAGGGGTTGTCTCATCGGGTCGAACGGGTAGCCGCGATCGGCGGCGTCACTTACTATGACGACAGCAAAGCGACAAATCCGGACGCGGCTCGCCGGGCCATCGAGGCCTTCAACGAACCGGTCGTGCTGCTAGCCGGCGGCAGAAACAAAGGTATGGACTTCAGCCTGCTCGAGCCCATTATGAAAGAACGCGTCAAAGCGGTCGTCGCTTTCGGTGAGGCGGCCGAAGAGATTGCCGCGGTCGTCGCAGAGGCCGGACATTCGCTGGGAATAGAGTTGGTTCGCGCGGCCACTATGCACGAAGCCGTGACGGCGGCGCACAGCTTGGCGAGGCCGGGTGACATCGTCTTATTGAGTCCGGGTTGCGCCAGCTTTGACATGTATACAGGCTACGCGGCCCGGGGCGACGATTTTCAAGCCGAGGTGCGCAAGCTGACCGGCAGCGGGGAGAAAACGAGCGACAATGGCTAAACGCGCAGCAAAACAACCGGCTCGCCGGGCGACGGCGGAAACGGGCGGAAGCTATTATCTGCTGCTGGGCATCGTTGTGGCCTTGTCTCTATTTGGCGTGGTCATGGTCTTTAGTGCTAGCCACGCAACGGCCCTGGCAGATTACGGGGATAGCTTCTATTTCATCAAGAAACAATTGGTCTGGATGATCTTTGGGTTTGTCGGGATGTTCATCCTGGCCCGAACCGACTGGCGGTTTGTCCGGCGCTATGCCGTCATCCTGTATGTGATTACGGCCGGCTTGCTGGCCATGGTACTGGTGACCGGGTACGGCATTGCGGCGAATGGCGCCAGCCGGTGGATCGATCTGGGCCCGGTCCGTTTTCAGCCATCCGAGATTGCCAAGTTCGCACTGATTCTCTTCGCCGCGACCTATCTGGCCAAGAAGCGAGAGAGCATCGGGGAATGGCGGGAGATGGCGATGCCCGTCCTGCCCGCCTTTGGCGTGATGGCCATATTGATCATGCTGCAGCCGGACTTAGGCACAACCCTGATTGCCGCAGGGGTAATCTTCATCATGCTGCTGGTGGCAGGGGCGCGCTGGCGCCATCTTTTGGCCTTAGGCGGGTCGGCGGTCGCGGCGGTCGCCGTGTTGATCGCTACCGAAGGTTACCGGCTGACCCGCTTTACGTCCTTCCTAAACCCCTGGAAGGACCCGCAGAACAGCGGTTTTCAGATCATCCAGTCACTAATTGCTCTCGGCAGCGGCCATTGGGTCGGTGTCGGGCTGGGCATGAGTAAACAAAAATTCTTCTATTTGCCGGCGGCGCACACCGACTTCATTCTAGCCATAATCGGAGAGGAATTCGGCCTCTTGGGAACCATGGCCGTTGTTGTCGCGTTCGGCGTCTTGGCTTATGCCGGCGTTAAGATCGCCTTGCGGGCGACAACGCATTTCGACCGTCTCATCGCAACCGGCATCACCGCCATGATAATGGTGCAGGCTATCTTGAACATGGGGGCGGTGTCCGGTATTCTGCCGATCACAGGCGTGCCGCTGCCTTTTGTCAGTTATGGCGGTACTTCGCTGTCGTTTACGCTGGCCGCGGTCGGCGTACTCTTGAACATTGCCTCACACGAGAGAAAATCAAACGAAGGGATAATTGATGCGAGTGATTATTTCCGCGGGAGGAACGGGCGGACACCTGTACCCCGCGCTCGCTCTGGCCGCGGCACTAGAGCCACGAGTTAAACGCGAGGACATCCTCTTTATAACAGGGGCCGGCGAAATGGAAAGTGAGCTGGTCGAGCGCGCCGGGTATGCGTTCCGGCGTCTGGATGCGCCCGGATTCCGGCGGAAATTATCGCCGGAGTTGGTCACGAACGCGTATAAGATTAACCGGGCCGCCAAACGCGCCGGGGCTTGGCTCGACGAATTCAAACCGGACGTAGGCATAGGATTCGGCGGCGCCGTAACATTCCCTGTCATTAGAACCGCCAAGGCGCGGGGAGTGCCGGTCGTGATCCAAGAGCAAAACGTTGTTCCCGGTATGGCTAACCGGTATCTCGGCCGTCTCGCGGACGCTATCGCGATAGCCGGCCCGGCTGCCAAAAAAGGGTGGCCGAAATCCAAGCGCCTGGTCGTAACCGGTAATCCCATTAGGCTGGATCGTTTGACTACCGACCGCGGGGAGGCGCGCCGCGAGCTTGAGTTGCCCGAGACGGGTCGGGTCGTCACCATCTTTGGCGGCAGCCAGGGAGCCCGGCATCTAAACAACGAGGCTGTCCGCGCCTATGCGGCGCTGGCAGGACCTCAGACAGCGATTCTGCACTTGACAGGTGCCCGCGATTTCGGCGACATAGTCAACGCCTGGAGCGCGGCCGGAGCAAATCCCCACGTCAAGATGTTGCCCTACTTAGACGATATGGGGCTTGCCTATCGCGCCTCCGATCTAGTAATTTGCCGGGCCGGCGCCAGCACTCTGGCGGAGCTGGCGGCGTATGGGGTACCGGCCGTCCTTATTCCTTACCCCTATGCGGCTAATGATCATCAAACCAAGAATGCGGCTGTGGCGGTAAACGCGGGAGCGGCAGCGGTTTTGCCCGATGCCGAGTTAACGGCCGCGTCACTGAGCGCGCTGGTCGGCGAGTTGTTAAGCGACAGTCAAAAACTCACGGATATGGCGAAAGCAGCTGTGGCCGCCGGTTATCCCGATGCCGCGACAAAGCTGGCGAATCTGGTTATAGAACTGGCGAATAAAGTAGAATAAATGGAGGAGTATACGGAATACAAGGAACACAAGGATGACATGGGCGTAAAAAACCGGCGCCTTAAATGTAGCCGCCAGTCTTTAGACCGGCGGCCGGTGGCGAAAACCATGGTGACAAGGGCGCGAGTTTGAGTAAACCAAAAGAACAACTGCACTTCATAGGTATCGGCGGGGCGGGGATGAGCTGTCTTGCCCAGGTCTTCATCTCGATCGGATATGACGTCTCAGGGTCGGACATTAAAGAAAGCGCCAACACGAAAGCCTTGTCCGGCTTGGGCGCGAGTGTCGCGATCGGCCACGACGCGAAGAACATCGCTGCGGACGCCACAGTTGTCGTATCATCGGCTATCCGCGCTGACAATCCTGAACTGGTTGCGGCACGGGAAGCCGGCGCCGTAATCATGCAACGGGCCCAATTGCTGGCGAAACTAATGGAAACCAAGCGAGGAATCGCGATTGCCGGCACGCACGGTAAGACGACCACGACGTCGATGGCAGCCGTCATGATGGACGCGGGCGGTCTGGAGCCGACCTATCTGATCGGCGGAGAGTTGAACGATGTCGGCAGCGGCGCCAAGAACGGCACCGGCGAATTCATTGTCGCGGAGGCGGACGAAAGCGACGCCAGCTTATTGAATCTCCGACCAGAAATCGCGGTCATCACCAACATTGAAGCCGATCATTTGGACTTTTACGATTCGCTGGCCGACATCCAAAAGGTGTTCATTGAATTCGTTAATAATTTGCCGGCTAACGGCGCCGCGATAGTCTGCGTCGATAGTCCGGCGCTATGTGAAATAATGCCGGAGCTAAAAGCGAATCTTATCACCTATGGCTTGGACAACGACGAGGCAGAATGGCGGGCCGCTGACATCAGAACCGGCTCGGCGGGTGCGACGTTCACAGTCTGGCGGGGCGCCGAAAGGTTAGGCGAGGCGACGATCACCCAGCCGGGCGTTCACAACGTCTCTAACGCCTTGGCGGTCATCACCCTGGGAATGACTCTCGGCTTAACGTTTGCGGCGGCCGCCGCGGGCGTAGAGGCCTTCACGGGTGTGAGGCGGAGGTTCCAGATGAAGGGCTCTGAGCACGCGATTACGGTGGTTGACGACTATGCCCACCATCCGAGCGAGGTAGCGGCCACACTGCGCGCCGCCAAAAGCGGCGACTGGCGCCGGGTGGTCGCGGCGTTTCAACCGCACCGCTACAGCCGCACCAGCCTGCTGGGCGCCGATTTCGGACGCGCCTTCGCGGACGCGGACACGGTTATCGTGACCGACGTATACGCCGCGGGAGAGGAGCCTATCCCCGGTGTTGACGGCAAGCTTATCGTTGATTACATTCTGGAGGAAGATCCATTCAAGGACGTCGCTTACTTTCCCAAGAAGGCGGACATAAGCGGCTATGCGGCCGGCCGGCTGGCGGGCGGGGATATCTTCCTGACCCTGGGCGCCGGCGACATTTGGGTCCTGGGGGAAGAGCTACTGGAGGAGCTTGCGGATTATGAAGCTTAATATTATTGAAAACGAAAGTCTCGCCGAACATACGACTTGGCAGATCGGCGGGCCGGCACGGTATTTCGCGCAGGTCGTCGACACCGACGAGTTGATTGCGGCTGTCAAAGAGGCAGGCCGTCTTGGCGTTCCTCATTTCGTGATCGGCAACGGCAGCAACCTTTTGGTCGGCGACAAAGGATATCAAGGTCTGGTCATCAAGTTGCGCGGAAGCTTTACGGGCGTCGGCATCAAACACAACGTCATTATGGCCGAAGCGGGCGTTAAACTGGGAACATTGGTCACCACGGCGCGTAAGAAGAGCCTGGAAGGCATCGCGTTCGCGGCCGGCATTCCGGGCACGGTCGGGGGCGCCATGGTGATGAACGCCGGCGGTCACGGGGGTACAATGTCGGACATCGCCGAGACCCTAACGATACTTAACCCTCAAGGCGAGGTAGAGATGTTAACGGTTGCAGATATCAAGCTTGGCTACCGGATGAGCAACATCAAGGAGAAAGGCATAATTCTGAGCGCGACTTTTCGTCTGGAGCCGGGCGACCCGGCTGAGGTGACCGCTGAAATCGTCGAGGCTCTAGACCAAAAAAGACGAACACAACCCATCGAAGCAAGAACGGCGGGCAGCGTCTTTAAGAACCCGCAATTCAAGCACGCCGCCCAGCTGATAGAAAAGGCTGGCTGTAAGGGAATGCAAGTCGGGGGTGCTGTGGTCAGTCGGATGCACGCGAACTTTATCCTGAATGTCGGGGAAGCAACCGCGCGGGACGTGCTGACTCTGATAGAACAAGTGCAGGACAGGGTCAAAGAATACAGCCATACGGAGCTGGAGCGGGAAGTCGAATTGGTCGGGGAATTTTGATGGTTGATGACAGAGCCGGACGTTACGCAGCGGCGCCGGTCAGACTAGGCAAGATCGGTGTTTTGCTGGGCGGCCGATCGGCGGAACGGGAAGTCTCGCTAAAGACAGGCGAGGCCGTATATAAGGCGCTCACTGCGCGAGGCTACGACGCCTGCAAGATTGACGCGGCCGGGCCGGTTTGGAAGCGCTTAGACGAGATACGGCCGGACGCCGTCTTCATCGCTTTGCACGGCCGTTACGGCGAAGACGGGACTATCCAAGGCCTTTTGGAACTGATGGACATTCCTTACACGGGATCAGGCGTCATGGCCAGCGCGCTCGCGATGGACAAGATCATGACCAAAGCCGTCTTTCGTTCGCGGGGTATTCCGGTGGCGGACGAGTACCCGGCCGCCGGGCCGGTCGCCAAATATCCGGTGATCGTGAAACCGAGCCGGGAAGGCTCGACTATCGGCGTCACGGTCGTTCAAGAAGAGGCGGGACTAGCGCCCGCCGTGGCCGAAGCCTATCGCTATGACGACCTTGTCTTAGTGGAAGAGTTTGTCGACGGTCGGTTGTTGACCGCTGCCGTGATAGGATCGCCTCCCCGCGCTTTGCCATTGGTCGAGGTCCGGGCGGCCGGAGGCTTCTATGATTATGAGTCTAAGTATACCCCCGGGATGACTGAGTATATTTGTCCGGCGGAACTTGAGCCGGAGATAACGGCGCGTCTGCAAGAACAGGCGGTTGCGGCGCACTCGGCTATTGGTTGCGCCGACGTTTCCCGAGTTGATTTTATTCTGGAGCCGGGCGGCCGTTTCGTCTGTCTCGAGGTTAATACGATGCCCGGTCTGACGGAAACAAGCCTCGTGCCGAAAGCCGCGGCGGCTGCCGGCATAGAGTTTGAAGACCTGGTCGAGACGATTATGCGCGGCGCCTCACTGAAACTCAAACCTAAACAATAGAAGAAACTACACGTGAAAAAAACCAAAACGTCGAGCGCGGCCGCCAAACGCCGTCTACTTATCGAACAACGTCGAAACAAACAGCTGAAATGGCTGAGCGGCCTGCTTTTGCTGGCTATCGCCGCCGAGGCTCTGTTTATCCTGGCAAAGTCAGACTACCTGGACATCACGCGAATCGATATCAGCGGCAACAAGCGGTTAACGACGGCCCGGGTGGCGAAGTTGTCGGGCTTGACGACCAAGACCAACATCTTTGATTGGCGCACGGCAGACGTACGGCGGCGCTTGCTGGGAGAATCGTGGATCGAGTCAGCGACCGTTACGCGGCGGTTGCCCCTAAGGGTCGTAATCAAAATCGCTGAACGGCAGCCGGCAGCGGTGATTGTCATGGGCGCCAGGTTCTATCTGGTCGACAAGAACAGGATTGTAATCGACCGGAAAGACACAAACGTCTTTCCCGGCCAAGCGGTCGTCTCCAACGCGCCGGTCGAAGACGAGAAGGAGATCGGGGAGCGTTTCGCCAGCCCGTCGGTTAGGAATGCACTTGAGGCGCTGGCCGGACTCGATAAGGATCTGGCGGCGTCTGTGGGATCAATAGCGGCGCCCTCCATCGACGGGATGTCGTTCAAATTAAAGAGCGGCCCGATAATCATGTACGGGAAGGCGGAGATGATTAAACAAAAGAACTACGCCATTAAGGTAATCTTGACGGAAGCCGCCAACGAGGGTAAGAATTGGCAATACATCGACGTCAGGGTCCCATCTAATCCTGCGGCGAAAGCGATCGGGTAGCGATTTTCCACGCACGAGGTTAGCCGGTAAAGAAAGAAACGTGTCAGGTCCTGCGGCTGCAAAGATCGCAGCCCCAGGATGACGGTAGGGGTATATGAGTCAAAATAACCTATTTGAATCTGAAGAGCGGATAATCGTCGGGCTGGACGTAGGCACGACAAAAGTTTGCGCGCTGGTAGCCCGCGAGGGCCCCGGACAGCCGCCCGAGATAATCGGGGTAGGACAGAGCCCGAGTCGGGGTTTGCGGAAAGGGGTTGTCGTCGACATCGCCAAAACGGTCGCGTCGATTCGCGGGGCGCTGGACGAGGCCGCGCGCTCTGCCGGGCTGACGCCCGAGCATGCCGTGGTCGGCATTGCCGGCGACCATGTTATGTCGACCAACAACTCAGCGGCCGTGACAGTGCGCAAGAGCGGCCGCGTGATAGACGCCAAGCTGCGCGACCGCGTAATTCACAAATCGCTGAATGCGCAAGTGCCCCAGGGATATCGTGTCATCCACGCCATTCCGCGTGAGTTCATCTTAGACGGGGTCGACGGCGTGCTCGAGCCTTTGGGAATGTCGGCCAAGCTGATCGAGGTAAAAACCCATATTGTCTTGGGCGCCATCCCATCGATCGCCAATCTTGTGAAGTGTGTGCAAATGGCGGGCATCGGTGTTAGCGACATCGTGCTGGAACCGATTGCCTCGGCTGAGGCGGTACTGACGCCGGACGAGCGCGAGCTGGGGACGGCGCTGATCGATATCGGCGGGGGAACGACAGACCTGGCGGTTTTCAACGAAGGCAATATCTGTCACACCAAGGTCCTGCCGTTTGGCGGGAATCACGTGACGCGCGACGTTGCCGTCGGCCTGCGGGTGTCGCTGGAAGAAGCCGAAGCGATTAAGATCAAGAGCGGGTTGGCGTCACGCCGACTGGCCGACCCGACCGCCGTAATCAAAGTTAAAGACATCTATAGCCATAGGGCGCGTAGTGTACTGACCGCCAATCTGGCTGATATCATCGGAGCGCGCATGGAAGAGATGTTCGCGATGGTCAAAAGGGAACTGGACGCCGCTGGGATGACCAAGCTTCTCGCCGGCGGCATCGTTTTGACAGGCGGCGCCAGCCAGCTGAAAGGCATCGAGAAGCTGGCCCACGAGTCTCTCGGGGTGCCGGCTCGCGTCGGCCGCCCGACGAATATCACCGGGCCCGCGGCCATCGTCAAGAACGGCGTATACGCCACAGGCGTCGGTCTTCTGCTCTATAGCGCCGCGCACGCCGCGGCGGAAGAGAGGGACGTCGGCGGCCAAGCATCGCTGGCCGACATCACAGGGCGTATCAAGAATTGGTTTAGCGAGACAATCTCTGTCACGGTTCTCGGCCGCAAGAACACTAAACTATAACTTGAGCTCTGAAATCTTGTAACTTGACTTCTATACTTACTTTAGGTTTACTTTAATATGTAGTAACGAGTTATAACCACAAATCAAGGTTAAACACCTTGCCTAGGAGGTAACAAAGTGACTGATCCGACACAAACGTATCTGGCCGTCATTAAAGTCGTCGGCGTGGGCGGCGGCGGCACTAACGCCGTTAACCGCATGATTGACGCCGGCCTCAAGGGCGTTGAGTTCATAGCCGTCAACACTGACGCACAGGCGCTTCTTATGAGCGACGCCGACCAAAAGGTTCACATCGGCGACCAATTGACGCGCGGCTTGGGCGCCGGCAGCGACCCTCAGGTAGGACGGGCGGCGGCCGAAGAAAGCCGGGACGAACTCAAGGCGGCGCTCGCGGGCGCGGACATGGTCTTCGTGACGGCGGGTAAGGGCGGTGGCACCGGCACCGGTGCGGCCCCGATCATCGCCGAGATCGCCAAGGAAGAAATCGGCGCCCTCACCGTTGGCGTAGTCACCCGGCCGTTCGGATTCGAGGGACGCAAGCGCGCCTTTCAAGCCGACGACGGTATTTTGAAGCTCAAGGAAAAAGTCGACACCATGATCGTCATCCCCAACGACCGCTTGCTGCAGGTCGTTGACAAGCAAACATCGATCATTGAAGCGTTTCGCGTCGCGGACGACGTTCTGCGCCAGGGTGTTCAGGGCATTACCGACTTGATCACCGTTCCCGGCCTGATAAACCTAGACTTCGCTGATGTGCGGACAATCATGACGGACGCCGGTACGGCGATGATGGGCATCGGTATTTCCAGCGGGGAAGAGAGAGCGGTATCCGCGGCCAAAGCGGCCATCTCCAGCCCGCTTCTCGAAGCCAGCATCGAAGGCGCGCGCGGCGTGCTGCTCAACATCAGCGGCGGCGATAACCTGGGTCTGTTCGAGGTTAACGAGGCGGCGGAGATCATCTCCGGCGCGGCCGACCCCGAAGCCAACATCATTTTCGGCGCGGTAATCGACCCGACCTTAAAGGACGAGGTCAGAGTAACGGTTATTGCGACCGGCTTCGACAAAGCGACCGGCGGGACCAAGAAACTGGCGGAAACGATCGAGGGCGACGAGGAGCCGCACGAAGAGGTTCTCTTCGGAGACGACAAAGATCTCGACATCCCGACTTTCTTGAGAAGAGACTAGGGCGCTGACTGAGAGGTTGCTTCGCCTGCCTGCCGGCAGGCAGGTCGCCAAAGACCAGGCTTCTCGCAATGACGCGTAGCGGCTATGTATAAATTAGAACTCACAACCGTAAATGGTTTACCTGTATTGGCCTCTCCGGAGTTACTCCGTGAGAGGTCAATACTTATTGCCTTCACTACTCGCCAGGGCGGCGTCAGTCCGGCTCCTTACAACACGCTGAATTTAGCCGCGCACGTCGGCGACGATATTGCCAACATCCAAACCAACCGGCAACGCCTGGCGGCCGCGTTAGACCTGGATGCCGAGCGTCTCACGACCGCCCAGCAAACGCATAGCCGTAACGTGGCGATTGTTGACGAGAGGAACGCGGGCGCCGGCGCGGCTGATTACGAATCCGCCATCCCCGATACGGACGCTCTGGTCACAGGCCTCAAGAGGACACCGATCGCCGTATTCACCGCTGACTGCGTTCCGGTAATTCTGGTCGATCCGGAAACCCGTCGCACGGCGGTTGTCCACGCGGGCTACAAGGGTCTATACTCTAACATTGTGACGGCCGCAATCGAGGCATTGCGAGCCGACAGCGGGGGGCGCGTAGGTGATATAATCGCCTTTGTCGGTCCGGCGATCGGCGTGTGTTGTTACGACGTAGATCCCGAGCGCGCGGCGCTGTTCGCGGCCGCCAGAACTGAACGCCGGAACGGCAAGATTTATCTTGATACGCCGGGAATCGCGGCCGACGAGATTCAAGCCGCCGGAATACCGGCCGAGAATATCTCCGTCAGCGGGTTATGCACCGCCTGCCGGGAAGACCTGTTCTTTTCATACCGCCGCGCCAAAGTGTGCGGGCGGCAGGCAACGATAGCGGCGATACTCTAGATCGCGGCCGCTTCATTTTGGGCCTCGATTACCGGGAGAGAAGATAACACCTAAGGCTGGTAAGACAACAATCAAATCCCGCCGGGGCGGCTACGCGGCCGTCTTGGGCCTGCTTATCCTAGTCATCCCTTCATTAGCTGCCACCGGATGTACGCGCGCCGCGAACGCGAAAGTCCTCAACATTTCTGGATCAACGACCGTACTGCCGATGGTTACGGCCGCGGGCGAGGAGTTTCAAGCGGAACATCAAGGCATTAAGGTAGGAGTCCAGGGCGGCGGCTCTAGCGCCGGCATAGAGGCGGCCGTTACCGGAGCCTCCGATATCGGCACATCGTCACGCGACCTAACGCCCGAGGAAGCCAAACTGGGCTTGGTGGATACGGTTGTCGCCATCGACGCCATCGCTATCATTGTTAATCCGGACAATCCCGTCGACCATCTGACCAAAACTCAGGTCAAAGATATATTTACGGGCCGGGTAACCAACTGGAGGCAGGTGGGTGGCCGCGACCTGGAAATAGTGCTTATTAACCGGGACGAGGCTTCGGGAACCCGTGAAGCCTTTCTTAAGAAAGCGCTGGACAAAACCCCGTTCACCAAAGACGCGGTGATTCAGCCAGGCACCGGACAAGTTCGGTCCATCGTTGGCAGCACGCCGGCCGCAATCGGTTACATCTCGCTTGGTTACGTCACCAAGGACGTCAAAATGATTAAATACGCGGGCGTAACCCCCAGCAAAGCCAACATTATTAACGGCAAATATCAGCTGCAGCGTAAGCTGCACTTTCTAACAAAAGGAAAGCCAAAGGGCGAGGCCAAAGCGTTTACCGAGTTTGTGCTGAGCGACAAGATACAAACGGGGATTGTCAGCCACGAATTCGTGCGGGTGGCTAAATGAACTTCTTAAAATGGCGCGAACGGGCGCTCGAATCGCTCTTCTTAATTTGTGCCTTGACGGCGATAGTCGGAGTTTTGCTAGTCTTCATTTTCGTTACCATAAAGGGTTTCCCGATTTTCGAGAAAGTCGGGGTTCTTAAGTTCCTCTTTAGTTTGGACTGGTCGCCGAGTGATAACAAATTCGGCATTCTGACGTTTATAATCGGCAGCTTCCTCGTTACCGCCGGCGCCTTGGCGCTGGGCGCGCCGATGGCCATAATGACCGCAATCTTCCTCAGTGAAATAGCGCCGAAACGTGTTCAGAAGTTGGTGCGGCCAGCTGTCGAACTGCTTGCCGGTATCCCATCGGTGGTCTATGGATTCTTCGGAATCTTGATAATCGTGCCGGTTGTCCGGACGCTATTCGGCGGTTCCGGTTTAGGTTTGTTGACCGGCTGGATAATCCTAGCCATCATGATCCTGCCGACCATTGCCACGATATCGGAGGACGCCATCCGAGCCGTGCCGAAGAGTTTCCGCGAGGCCAGTTTCGGTATGGGCGCTACCCGTTGGCAGACGATCTGGCGCGTCGTTCTGCCGGCCGCGAAAAACGGTTTGATCGGCGCAACAATCTTAGGTATGGGTCGAGCCATCGGGGAGACCATGGCCGTATTGATGGTATTAGGCAACGCGCCGATCATCCCGAAGAGTCTTGTCGGACCAGTCGGCGCCTTGACCAGCATAATAGCTCTCAATATGTCTTACGCCTCGGGCGATCATCAAACCGCCTTGTTTGGCATGGGCATTGTGCTTTTCATGATCTCGTTCTTTTTTGTCGCCTTGATCAGGCTCATTTCGCGGAAGAGGAGCTGATATGCGCAGCCGGATAATGGACAAGATCGCGATGGGCATATTATGGGCGAACGGTTTTTTGACGATTGCCATTCTGGCCATGATCATCGGCTATGTTGTCGTCAAGGGTCTGCCGGCCATGAGCCTGGGCTTTATTTTTACGTCGCCGCACGGCATAGAACAGTCCGGCGGCATATTCCCGACAATCGTTGCCAGTCTATACGTAACCATATTGACCGTGATATTCACCACACCTATTGCCGTGGGCGCGGCCGTTTATCTTTCCGAATACGTCAAACAAGGTCGGCTGGTGACAATAATCCGATTTGGCGCCGACACCTTAAGCGGTGTGCCGTCGATCGTTCTCGGTCTGTTCGGCTTGGCGTTGTTCGTGTATATCCTTGGTTTCGGCTGGTCCATGTTGTCCGGCGCGTTGACCCTGACACTGATGGCCCTGCCCATCCTGATGCGGACGACGGAAGACGCCCTCAAGGCGGTTCCGAACGCCTGGCGCCAGGGAAGCATGGGTTTGGGCGCGACCAAATGGCAAACCATCCGGCGTGTTATTCTACCGGCTGCCTTGCCGCGCATCTTGACGTGCGTCGTGCTCGCTGTGGGCCGGGTCTTCGGCGAAACAGCCGTCTTGATGTTCACTGTCGGCATGGCCATAAACCTGCCGTTCTTTCCGAACGAGCCTGGGCGTGCCATGACTACTCATCTATATTTGCTGGCGACCGAAGGCATCTCTATGAAAACAGCATATGGAACAGCCCTATTGTTGATGGCCATCATTTTGCTTTTCAACCTTAGCGCCCGTAAGATATTCAACAAGACCCAACGTTAGGAGGAAGTTTTGGCGGAGCCAGTACCCGCGGACGCGATTCAAGAAAACATGTTGAGCGGTGACAAGATCGATGTCCGTGATTTGGACTTTTATTATGGCGACTTCAAGGCCTTGGAAGGCGTGACCGTTGGCATCAAACGCAACGCGATCACAGCGTTCATCGGCCCGTCCGGTTGCGGCAAGTCGACCTTTTTGCGGTCGCTCAACAGGATGAACGATCTGATAGACGGCACGCGGGTCGAAGGCACCGTATTGCTGGACGGGAAAGACATCTACGCGGAAGACGTCGACGTTGTCGACTTGCGCCGCCGCGTCGGCATGATATTTCAGCAGGCTAACCCGTTTCCGTTATCGATCTACGAAAACATCGCCTACGGGCCGCGCATCCACGGTTTGCGCAACAAGGCCGAACTGGACACTATCGTTGAGGACAGTCTGACCAAGGCAAATCTCTGGAAAGAGGTCAAGGACAAGTTGGGACAGCCGGGAACCGATCTTTCCGGCGGTCAGCAGCAGCGTCTATGCATCGCCCGTGTGTTGGCGGTTAATCCGGAGGTTCTGTTGATGGACGAGCCATGTTCGGCCATCGACCCGACCTCGACCCAGAAGATCGAGGATCTAATGGACAAGCTGAAGGATAACTTCACGATCGTTATCGTGACTCACAATATGCAACAGGCGGCCCGGGTGTCCGACTACACCGCCTTTTTCCTGGCCGAGGATACTAATCTGCCGGCCAAATTGATAGAATACGATATGACAGACATTGTGTTTACCAACCCCACCGACAAACGGACGGAGAACTATATCACCGGCCGCTTTGGCTAGACTATCAGGAGGACCCTTTGCCGCGTAAGACATTTCAAGAGGAATTAGAGGATTTACGTCAAGAAGTCGTCCAGATGGGCGAGTTGGTTGAGATTGCCGTCGATAAGAGTCTGGACGCTTTGCTAAGCATGGACAAAGAGCTGGCGGAGCAGGTCATAGCCGAAGACGACGTCATCGACGAGATGAACATGAACATCGAGGAGCGCAGTCTGCACATGCTGGCGCGCCAGCAACCGGTAGCCAAAGACCTCCGTTTGATCAGCTCGATCCTAAAAATAGTCATCCATCTGGAAAGGATGGGGGATTACGCCTTTAACGTCGCCAAGATCTCCAAACGTTTGAAGCCCGGCGACGAAGCGCAATCGATACAAGACATCATCACGGTGATGAGCGAAAAGACGAAGGAAGTCGTCGCTGCCAGCATGAAGGTGTTTAGGGAAAAAGATCTGGAGCTGGCGCACGCGTTGCCGGACATGGACGCCGCTATTGACGAAAGTTTTAAACGCTTGATTCGCGAGCTGGGAGTCTGTCTGGGTGACGAAGCGTGCGAAGCCAATTGGTCGACGTCGATCATTCTGGCCAGCCGGAACATCGAACGCATGGCCGACCACGCCGTTGACGTCGCCGAACAGGTAATCTTCATGATCACAGGAGAGATGGAAGAGCTGGCTTGACGGGAGGTTGCTTCGTTGTCGCTATCGCTCCTCCTCGCAATGACGTATAGCGATTCGATTCTATGAATAATTCGATTGCCGAAAATCTAGCCGCGGTGCAAAGGCGTATCGTTGCCGCAGCCGAACGGGCCGGACGCAGTGCCGCCGACGTCACTCTGGTGACCGTGACCAAGAATTTCCCCGTTGATAGGGTAGTGGCGGCAGTCGCGGCCGGAGCCACCGCGTTGGGCGAGAATAGAGCCCGCGAGGCAGCGGACAAATACGCCGCCCTCGGCAACATAGTAAACGGCCGGCATGTCGCCTGGCATTTCATCGGCCATCTCCAGACCAACAAAGTAAAACTCGTCAACGGCTGGGTCGATTTGATCCACTCCGTCGACAGCATCGAGCTGGCGCGCGCCATCGACCGTCGGGCACGGGCCGTGGACCGGGTTCAAGCGGTACTTTTGGAGCTCAACATCGCCGGAGAGTCAGCCAAAGCGGGCGCCAAGCTTTCGGACGTCCCCGCGCTGGCCCAGGCCGCGGCGGAATTACCGAATATTGCGGTCAAAGGCTTAATGACAATGGCTCCTTTGGTCGACGATCCCGCCGACGCCCGGCCGGTATTTGCGGCGTTGCGCGACTGGCGTGACAAACTTAAGTCCGGCGTCCTGCCGGATTGTGACGAGCTCTCAATGGGCATGACGGACGATTTTGAGGTGGCCGTTGAAGAGGGCGCGACCATAGTCCGGGTTGGCCGGGCCATTATGGGCCCCAGGCCACTTGCGTAACTGATACTGCTATACTATTTGAGGTTGGAGTAAGTTTTCATACGAAACTGGAGGCGACGCACAAGATGAGTTTTTGGCGCAAGACCATGGTCTATCTCGGACTGGTGGACGACGAGGAATTCGACGACTACGAGGAACAACCCGCGGACGAAGCTCCCGCGCAGACCCCGTATAAGACGGAACCGAACGTCCGCAAACTTCATCCGCGAGAGGTCAGACGCGATATCGTCGCTCCGGTAAATGCCCCCGCCGGAGGCCCTGTTCGGCCCGTGGGGGGCGGCGGTCTAAAGAACGCGATGCATATTATCGACCCTAAGGGATTCGGCGACGCCGAGCAAATCGGCGAGAAGTATCGCCAGAACATCCCTGTCCTCATGAATCTGCAGTACGTTGACACCGATTTGGCCAAACGCCTGATAGATTTCGCCAGCGGCCTGACGTACGGCCTAGGCGGCAGCATTCAACGCGCGGCCGACAAGGTCTTCCTGTTGGTGCCCGCGCAAATGGAAGTCTCTGCGGAAGATAAGCTCAGAATGCAAGAGCAAGGTCTCTTCAACCAATTCTAATCATGACCATACAGGACATGAGAATCGCCGTTATCGGGTCCGGACGGATGGGGGAGGCTCTTGTCCGCGGTTTGATCAGGTCAGGAGCGGAGCCGCAAAATCTGACCGTCGCCGATCCAGATTCCGTAAGGCTTGAGCAGGTAGCCGCTCAACACAAGGTTATGACAACGGCGGATAACACGGCCGCGGCGCGCGACGCCGACGTGGTGATACTGGCCGTCAAGCCCGCCCTTATCCCTGCCGTCGCCGCCGGCATCGCTGAAGCGGTCGGCACGGCAAAACCGGTTATCTCAATCGCGGCGGGTATACCAGCGGCTGTTATCGAAGCCAAACTCAAGACTGGCGCCAGGGTCATTCGCGTGATGCCCAACTCTCCAGCGGAAAAAGGAGCCGGCATGGCTGCTGTCAGCCGGGGAGCACACGCCACAGAGAACGACGTCGCTGCGGCCACGGCCATTTTCTCGGCAGTCGGCTTGGCGGTTGTCATCGATGAATCTCTTCAGAACGCGGCTACCGCTTTGAACGGCAGCGGCCCCGCATATTTCTATCTTGTCATCAAGGCCCTAACCGACGCGGGCGTCGAGCTGGGCTTGGACTATGATACGGCGTACGGATTGGCGCACGAGACGATGTTTGGCGCATCGCGCATGCTGAAGTACGCGAAGAAAACGCCGGCGGAATTGATCGAGGCTGTGCGTTCGCCGAACGGAACCACCGCGGCAGCCTTGGACTCGTTTGCAGCGGACGGCTTGGAAGACATAATTGCTCGGGGAGTTAGGGCCGCCTCCGATCGCGCCTCGGCCATCGAACGAGAGGTCAAAGAGGGCGAAGGCCTAGCATGACATTATTTGTGCAGGTCGTTGACGCGGCGTTCTACGTTTATTACTGGCTGCTAATAATCCGGATACTGCTTTCCTGGGTACCGCAGCTGGGTAACGCCGGACCGTTCCGCCCCGTCGCGACGTTCGTAATCGACATCACTGAACCGTTTTTGGCGCTGTTCAGACGCATGATACCGGCGGTCGCGGTCGGTGGCGCCGGGATTGATTTTTCACCCTTGATAGCTATAATTACTCTAGAGGTTTTACGCTACTTCGTCGTCAGATTGCTTCTGATGATTCTCTAAGCCCCATTCACACTTTTGTTTGTGTCTTTAAGGAGGAAACAAGATGGCTAGGCTTACGCCGCGCGATATTCAAGAAAAGGAATTCAGCTCCGGTTTTCGGGGTTACAAAGAACAAGACGTAGATGAGTTTCTCGATCGGGTAACCGCGTCTTACGAGGAAGTGTTCAAAGAAAACATCGACGTCAAAGAAGAAGTCGATCGGTTGATGGAGGAAAACAAGAAATACGAGCTGATTGGCGAACGTATGCAAGCAGCCTTGGTGGCCGCGCAGGAGACTGCCGACGACGTGCGCAAGAACGCGACCAAGGAAGCCGAGAATATTCTGCGCGAAGCTGAGATCAAAGCCCACAAATTGGTCCAAGCCTCCCGGGATCAGCATCGCGAGTTGCAAAAATCTTTGGCGATCGTCAAGCAGATCGAAGAGGAATTCCGCTTCAAGCTGAAATCAACTCTGCAATCCTACCTGAAGCTATTAGACGAGGTCGCCCTGGGCGACAAGAAAGAGATTCAGAAATGGATATTGCCGGAGGACATGACCGTACTGGATGAACGTCGCCGCGAAATGGAAGCAGAAGCGGCGCCGGCTGCACGTCAGACCGAACCGCGGGTAATGGCGGCGGCTACGGGCATACCGGGTACGACCGCTGAAATGCCGGCTGTGCCATCAGCCGACGACACGGCTGCGATGGCTGCGGCTGACAAGCCGGTCGCTAAGAAAGAAATCGCTGCCGAGGTTACCGCGGGCGAGGTTGCTTCTTCGCCTAAAGACCAGGCTCCTCACAATGACGATACAGCGGCAAAGGCGGAAGATATGCCGGCCAAGACCGACGCGAAAGCGGCGAAGGGCGCTGACGCAAAAGCGGCTGAGGAAAAGGCAGCGTTAGATAAGAAGGCCGAGGAAGCGAAGGCGAAAGCCGCGGCCTTGATGGAAGAGATCGCGCAGCAAGCCGCCGAAGCCGAAGCGGAGGAAAAGGCGACTACCGCAAAGGCAAAGGCCGACAAAGAAGCGAAAGCCGAGGCCGAGAAGCCTCCGTTTGATCCGGAAAACGCGAAAGCCAGCGCGGTCACGCCCGAGTGGGCGAAACTGCAGGAAGCCGTGGCGGAGGCTGTTAAGGAAGCGGAGAAGCCGGCAGCGGCCAAAGCGGAAGCCCCGAAGGCGGCAGCCAAGGCTGATGCTAAGGATGCTAAAGCCTTAGCTGATGAGGTTGCCGCGGGTGAGATTACTTCATCGCCCAAAGACCAGGCTCCTCGCGCTGACGCTAAAACGGAAACCAAAGAAGCCAAGGGCAAGTCCAACTTAGACGACATCGAGATAGTCGAAGACGAGAGTTTCTGGAAAGACATATAGGCACTAATGGAATATAAGAAGACCCTCAATCTGCCGGTAACAGCATTTCCGATGAAGGCCAACCTGGCCAATCGGGAGCCGGCGGTTTTAGAAACGTGGGAAGCAACCGACAATTATGGCCGCAGCATCGCGGACGATTCGCGGCCGTCGTTTATTTTGCATGACGGACCGCCCTATGCCAATGGCGATATTCACATGGGCCATACGCTCAACAAGGTCCTCAAAGATATCACCGTACGCTACAAGTCGATGCGCGGTTTCTGGGCGCCCTACGTGCCTGGCTGGGATTGTCACGGGCAACCGATCGACCACCAGGTCGAGAAGCAGCTGGACGGCAAGGAAATACCGGCGGCCGAATTTCGCGCGTTATGCCGCGACTACGCCCTGCGGTTCGTTAAACGCCAGGCCGATGAGTTCAAGCGCCTGGGCATCCGGGGCAACTTTACCGACCCCTACCTAACACTAAATCACGAATATGAGGCGACGATAGTCAGAGTATTCGCCGATATGTACCAGAAAGGCCTGATCTATGAAGGGCTCAAGCCTGTTTACTGGTGCTATCACGACAAGACAGCCTTAGCCGAGGCCGAGATCGAGTATGCCGACGAACCGTCGCCGTCGATCTATGTCCGTTTTCCCCTAGTTTCAGATTTCGCGCCGTTGGCTGGGGTAAAGAAACCCGTGAACATTGTCATCTGGACAACCACGCCCTGGACACTGCCGGCCAACGTCGCCGTCGCGGTGCACCCGACGGAGGAATACGCCGCCGTCGAAAGCGCCTCCGAAATCCTGATAGTGGCCTCTTCTTTGGCTGCGGACGTGGCCGCCGCCGCCGGATTAGCGGGCACGAAAGTGATCACCACCTTCGCGGGCAGCCTGCTGGCAGGGCAGCGCGTCAAACACCCGATTCTCGATAAAGAATCTGTTGTGGTTACCGCCGACTACGTTACTTTGGATACCGGCACCGGTTGCGTGCATATCGCTCCGGGCCACGGCGTTGAAGATTACCAGGTCGGCCAGGAGAATAGTCTGCCGATCATAATGCCGGTCGATGACGCCGGTGTCTTTACTGTGGACGCAGGCAAATGGGCCGGCCAGCACATTACCAAAGCTAATCCTTTGATTGTCGCCGACCTTAAGGAGCGCGGCCTGCTGGTCGCGTCGGGCGAGGTCATTCACTCATATCCGCACTGCTGGCGCTGCAAGAATCCAGTTATCTTCCGGGCGACGCGCCAATGGTTTGTCAGCATGGAGGCCGGCGGCATGCGCCAGAAAGCCTTGGCGGCAATCAAGACCGTGACGTGGATTCCGGCGGCAGGCGAGAAACGGATCACCGCTATGGTCGAAGATCGGCCCGACTGGTGTATTTCCCGCCAGAGAACCTGGGGCGTTCCTCTGCCAATATTCTATTGCGAAGCCTGCGGAGAGCCGATCGTGACCGACGCCACGCTTAAGGCCGTCGAGGATCTGTTTCGCAGCGAAGGCGCCGACATGTGGTATGTCAAAGCGGCCAACGAGATCGCGCCCGGGGACGCGGTTTGCAGCCATTGCGGCGCGACCGAGCTGCGCAAGGGCATGGACATATTGGACGTTTGGTTTGAGTCCGGCACCAGCCACGAGGCAGTTCTGCGCACGCGCGCTGACCAGCGCTGGCCGGCCGACCTATATTTGGAAGGCAGCGACCAGCATCGCGGCTGGTTTCAGCTGTCTCTCCTGGTTTCAGTCGGCGTTGGGGACGCGGCCCCTTTCAAGAGCGTCTTGACGCATGGCTTTACCGTAGACGGCCAAGGCCGAAAGATGTCAAAATCCTTGGGTAATGTTATCAGCCCGCTTGACCTTATAGCCAAGAACGGGGCCGACGTATTGCGCCTATGGGTCGCATCGGGTGATTATTCCAGCCCGGCCGTTGCCATCTCAGACGAGATTATTAGCCAGGTCGGGGAGTCATACCGGCGCATCCGAAATACCATCCGTTTCCTGCTTGGCAACCTGGCTGATTTTGATCCGTCGCAGGACGCTATTCCATATGCCGACATGGATGAGATCGACCAGTGGGCCGTGCGGCGAACGGCGAGCCTCATGTCTGCCGTCACCGCGGCCTATGATTCTTACCAGTTCCATGACGTGTATCGCGAACTATACAATTATTGCTCCGTCGATATGAGCGCTTTCTATCTTGACGTGATGAAAGACCGCTTGTACACGTATCTGCCGGCCAGTCGAGAACGCCGCAGCACCCAGACAGCTCTGCGTGAGATTCTAATGACTTTGGTTACGGCGATGGCGCCGATTCTGGCGTTTACGGCTGAGGAGGTCTGGCAGACGTTGCCGGAATCTTGGCGAGTGGTCGACAGCGTACACCTGGCAGGCATGTGGCAGACGGTTATCGAAGAATCTTTGGCGCCGGACGCGATGCTGGACAAATGGCAGCGACTGATCGGCGTGCGCGACGACGTTCTAAAGGTCCTGGAGGCTGCGCGAAACGAGAAGCTGATTGGCAACGCCCTTGAAGCTAAGGTTGAGCTTTATGCCTCTGGAGACATGTTGACCATACTGGAAGACAACAAGATGATGTTGCCGATGCTGCTCATAGTTAGCCAGATTGAAGTATATGATACGGTGCCGCCCGCGGAAGCGACGCCCGCGGCCAACCAGTCGGATTTGTCGATACGGGTCGGCAAGGCGAGCGGGGAGAAATGCGAACGGTGTTGGAACTATAATGAAAAGGTAGGGGCCGACACTGATCACCCTACGTTATGCCCCCGGTGCGCGGCCACGGTTAGGCAGTGGCCGAACGAAGGAAGTGAATGATGGAACTCAACCAAGAGGCTGCGGCTAAGATGCGTGAGAAATACCTAGGCCGGCTGAACGAGGAGAAAGACGCCCTCTTAGAGGAACTAAAAGAGATCAACGAGGGCAACTTGGAGATGCTGCAATCGGACATGAGCGGAGAGACAGCCCATGGCGAACACCCGGCCGACAACGGCACGGCCCGGTTTGAACGGGAACGCGACCTTACTTTGGAAAACAATATCAAGGACATGCTGGCCAAGATCGAGATAGCCATCGCGAAGCTGAGTAGCGGCACATACGGTGTTTGCGACCGGTGCGGCGGCGTTATCGACCCCGCTCGTTTGAAAGCGGTTTCGTACGCCAACCTCTGCCTGGCCTGCAAAACAGCCGAGGAAGACAAAAGGTAATGTATTGGCTACTAGGGATGGCCGGCTTTATACTGGCGGCCGACCAAGCGACCAAGTTCGCCTTGCGGGCCGCCCTGGAACAAGGCCAGACCATTCCTCTCGTCAACGGTTGGCTGCAACTAACCTACGTTCGTAATACCGGCGCCGCCTTCGGTTTGTTTTCGCACCGTCAGCCCTTGTTTGTCATCGCGACGGTCATCGCCGTCGGTCTCATATTGTTCTATCATCTGCAGACCAAGGAATCGAACGCCTGGTTTAACATTGCGCTGGGCTTGGAATTGGGCGGTGCTTTGGGGAATCTGATCGATCGCGTCAGTTTGGGTTGGGTGACTGATTTTGTCCACGTCACCCATTTTCCCGTCTTTAACGTCGCCGATTCAGCCATCGTTTCCGGTGTCATTCTGCTTATCATCGCCATGATCGTCGATATCCGGCGCAACCCGGGAAAGGAAGAACCAGATGTACCCGATACTGTTTAATCTTGGCTGGGTGACCGTCACCTCCTTCGGGGTGATGCTGGCCCTGGCTTTCCTAGTCGGCCTCTATTTCATGCGTCGCGAAATGGCCAAGCGGGGGATGGATCCGGACATAGCCTACGACCTGGTGTTGGCCGTTGCGATAGGCGCGCTCGTGGGCGCCAGACTGTTCTTCGTTGTTGCCCACTGGAGCGACTACTATGCGAAGGCGCCCGGCGATATCCTGGCGATTTGGAAGGGCGGCCTGGTGTTTTACGGGGGTCTGCTAGGCGGCGGAATCGCCATGTATATCATGGCGCGCATTCGCAACCTTAACGTGATCCAGCTGGCCGACAGCGTCGCGGCGCCTCTGGCGATCGGGACGGCAATCGGGCGAATCGGTTGCTTTCTGAACGGCTGCTGCTATGGCATTGCCAGTAACTCGCCGCTCGCCCTGCATTTCACGGGTAATGGTTACGCCGGCCGGTACCTGCCGACTCAGCTGCTCGAGATGCTGTGGGCTCTGATTATGTTCGGCATCATCTACTTCCGGCTAGAACGCGGTAAAACATTCAAGAAAGACGGCTCCATCTTCCTGGTCTACCTCTTGCTCTACAGCGTCGGCCGATTCTTAATTGAGTTTGCGCGGTTCGCCACCTGGCATTTGTTCGGCATATTTACGTTTGCGCAGCTGATCAGCTTGGGGTTGTTCGGCGTTGCTCTGTTCCTTTTGATTCGCCGCCGCCAGACCGACGCCCTGTAGCTTATGGCCAGCGAGCGCCGGCGCTATAAGATCACCGCAGATGAGGCTGGAGAACGTTTAGACGTTCTCGCCGCTCGCCATTCCGGTTTGTCTAGGGCTCGCATCCAAAAGCTCGTCGAGCAGGAAATGATTCATTTGGACGGTCGGCCTGCGTCCAAAGCCGATTTGCCGGCGGGCGGAATGATTCTGGAAATCGAGATACCGGAGCCGACCGAATCCGCGCTAACGGCACAAGACATCCCTCTGGACATCAAGTTCGAGGACCACGACATGATCGTCTTGAGCAAACCGGCCGGTTTGGTTGTACATCCCGCACCCGGACACGCCTCCGGAACCCTTGTTAACGCTCTCCTAAGCCACACGCGAGGTCTGTCTGGGGTTGGAGGCACCGATCGGCCGGGCATCGTCCATCGTTTGGACAAAGACACTTCGGGGCTGATTTTGGTCGCCAAGACTGACGCCGCGCACCATGGCCTGTCCAATCAGCTTAAGAACCGAACGATAGGGAAGACGTACACTGCCCTGGTGCGGGGCAAATTGCCGGCGGACAGCGGTGTAGTCAACGAACCCATCGGCCGCCACCCCAAGGACCGGAAGAAAATGGCCGTCGCCCCGAAACGAGGCCGCCTGGCGGAAACTCGCTGGCGAGTGATCGAGCAGCTTAAAGGCTATACGTTGGTCGAAATATCGCTGATGACGGGAAGGACTCACCAGATCCGCGTACACATGCTTCATCTGGGGCATCCGGTTGCGGGCGACCCTCTCTATGGGGGCGGCGACAAAGCCGACACGGCGCTCGGCCTTAAACGCCAGTTCCTGCACGCTTCCGCCATAACGTTCAACCACCCGCTGACCGGAGAGCGCATGACTTTCCATGATGATTTGCCCAAGGATCTGACGGAGGCGCTGGCCAGGCTAGGCCGCTAGGCGTCCCTACAAAAGGAAAAGAGCCCGCCGCACGTTATTCGCGCGAAGCGAGCTCCTCTCCAAAGTAGGGCGGCCGGGAACCTCCCCGAAACCCGGCCGTCCGTTGTCTGGACGTCTTAACGCTTTTTTCTTTCCCTCTCGTCTAAGAACGCCTCAATCTCGTCCGTGACTTCGCCGCCTATCTTGTCCCATTTTTGCTTAACGGGGCAGGTGGCGGGGTCGTTTTTGTCGGGACATTTGTCGCAGCTGCGGGGCAGGTCCGCTTGGCCGTAGGTCATGATAAAGGAAGACATCTCGCGGTCGGCCGTTTTGCTCATGCAGTCCATGCAGACCACAATCGACTCGCCCTCACTGCAGGCTATCTGCTTGTAGACATAGCCAAAAGGATAGAACAAGGGGATGCGCCGCTTACATTTATGGCAACGCAGGTGCGAGTTTTTGTTCGACATGACCATCTCGAGGTAAAGTTTATCGCCGACCTTGCGCACCAGGCGCGAATATGACTGATATTGTCCGTCCGGGAAATCGGGATCTTTGCTGTCCTTGATCTCGACTTGTCCCTTTAGGAACTGAAGTTTTAGTTCGACAAAATCTTCTTTCATCACACACCTGCTTTCGAGTACTCCTCATTAGCGAGGTTAGTAATAATATCGGCTTGCAAAAGTGAAACATTTAGCAATTTGGTCCCCGACCAACCTATAATACGGCTATGAAGCAAGAAAACGACCCCGCAAAAAAGAAGGAGTTCCTGGACGCATATAAGAAGGTCCGCAAGCCGACCGCGCCGTCAGAGCGCGTGATTCCGGATAAGCGACGGAAGATCGAAGAGCGCGAAAACCTGAGAGACGTGCAAGACCTGAAGGACTTGAAAGACGGGAGTCGCTCGGATCCCTTGAATCCTTCAGGTCGCGCGGCAATCGCAAATGTGCGGGCGCGGGTGGTCGTAACCGGAAAGGTGCAGGGAGTTTTCTTCAGGGCTCAGGCGCAGGAGCATGCAAGCGCCGCCGGGCTCACCGGTTGGGTCAGAAACCGAGGCGACGGATCTGTCGAACTCGTGCTGGAGGGCCCCAAAGAGGATGTGCGACACGTAATCGATTGGTGCCATGCCGGACCGCCGGCGGCTCGCGTCGCCAATGTCGAAGTATTTTGGGAACAGGCGAAGGGCGAGTTTACGTCATTTGAGACAAAGCATACCTTTTGAAAGCGGTAGCTGCCGTCCTTTAGGTCGGCAGGCGAGGAGTACATGGAGCATAGTGTTTGATTTTGTGACTATCGGAACGGGAACACGGGACATCTTTTTTCGCGTTGCCGAGGGCAGGGTCCTATCCGGGCCGCCGTCAGAGTCGGCCAGCCCGCTCTATCTGGGCTTCGAGTACGGCTCTAAGATAGTGACCGATGACGCCGTCTTCTCGTTTGGCGGCGGAGCGCTCAACACAGCGCTCGCCCTGGCTAAAATGGACCTAAATGTCGCGGCCGCCTTCCGAATCGGCAGCGAAGGCACCGGAGATGTGCTGCTGGGAGAAATGACCAGCCGGCACGTCGACCACAGGTATGTCGAGCGGGACCGCGACCGGCACACCGGCCTCTCTTTTGTTATCACTGTTCCCGGCGCCGACCACGTCTTGTTCCATTATCCTGGGGCAGGGGCCGGTTTAGCACTTGAAGGCCTAGCCGAGATCGACACGCGCTGGCTATACCTAACGTCTTTAATTGGCGCTTCAGCCGAATTGCTGCCGCGCATAGAAGCTAAGGTGCGAGCCGATTCCATTCAGCTGATATTTAATCCCGGACAGACGCAGATCGCCGCCGGCTATCCGGCGTTGAGAGGGCTGATCGCATTGGCGCATGTCCTAATCGTTAACCGCCGGGAAGCCGCCGAACTGGTTCGCTCGGCCGATCCCGGCGCCGCCACGCGGACGATACCCGATCTAATGCTGTCGATGCAGGGCTGGGGCGCGCGCCACACCGTCATTACTGACGGGGCGGCGGGCGCGTACGCGGCCGACGGCGACGGTATTTACTTCATGCCGGCTTATCCGGCCCGCGTGGTCGACACAACGGGGGCGGGGGACGCATTCGGCGCCGCCTATGCAGCCGGTCTGGTGCACACCGACGGTGACGTTGCCGCGTCGCTGCGTATGGCCGCCGCCAACGCCGCCTCTGTGGTTGCCAGCGATGGAGCGCACGCCGGGACTCTGACCGTGCCGGCTGCCGAGGATCTGGTCGCACGATACAAAGACATCACAGTGAGAAAGCAAACCTAGACGACGCGTTTATAGAGGAGAAATGATGTTGGTAACATCTGCTGATCTATACAGGAAAGCGCGTGCCGGGCGCTACGCCATAGGTGCCTTCAATACGTCTTTGCTGGAGGTTTCGAAAGCCATAATCGCAGCGGCGGAAAAGCTCAACGCGCCGGTCATAATCGAAACGTCAGAGGGCGAAATGGGCTATATGTCACCAGCCATAGCGTTTGCCGAAGTCAAAGAGTTGGCCGAATCCGTGTCAGTTCCAGTGGTGTTGCATCTGGACCACGGCAAACACCTGGAGCAGGCCCGTCAGGCTATAGACGCGGGATATACGTCAATTCATCTGGACGGTTCGTCATTGCCATACGACGAGAACGTCCGCCTGACCAAACAAGTCGTTGCTTTGGCGCACGAAAAGGGTCTGCTGATAGAAGGGGAGATTGGCCATATCACCGGCGCATCTGAAGCGCATACCGAGGAGATAAAGATATCTCCCGATACATTAACTGTTCCGGACGAAGCGATGTCGTTTGTTGCGGCGACCGGCGTCGATGTTCTGGCTGTCGCCATAGGAAACATTCACGGGGTGTACAAGAACCCGCCGACGCTTGATTTCGACCGGCTGGCGGCCATAACGGACCGAGTCCAAACATATTTCTCGTTGCACGGCGGCTCCGGCATCCCTGCCGATCAGATTCGCCGCGCCATCGAGTTGGGAGTATCGAAGATCAACGTCAGTACTGAGCTGCGCATTGCGTTCCACGAGGGGCTGAAACGGGAGTTCATCGACGAGCCGGACAACGTCACGCCCTATAAATACATGCCGGTCGGTATAGAGGCGGTACAAAACGTTGTGGAAACAAAGATCCGCCTGTTCGGCAGCGACAACAAAGCTTAGCAAAACTTGTTGCGCCGGGCGTTCTTTTCTGATATCATTTAGGAAAGGCGAACACGTGTTCGCTCTCAAAACCCTACAGTGGAGATGTCTTAATAAGCCACCTCGGACCGCGCAACACCCCCATGTTGCTCGGCTGTCTGCTCAAACCGGCTTATAAGGCATCTCTGCATTTATAGGAGCACAAGAAGTACGGAGAGTACAAAGACGACGTGGGGGAAAAGCCGAGAGTATTGGGATTAATAAGAGTGTAGGGATTATAAAATCTAGATCTAAAAATTAAACAGGCCTAAATACCAGGTGATTAGCGGAGTTCCGATGAAGAAAGCGGCCAGCGCGCCTATCGCCAAGAATGGTCCGAAGGGAAAGGCCTGTCGCCGTTTCTCCGCACCGCCAAACATCTTGGGCAGGTTATAGAACGACCCTGCCAGACTAGCGAAGAAGATGGCCAGCAATACTAGCTGCCACCCCAGAAACAGACCCATTGTCGCTCCCAGCTTGACGTCGCCCATGCCCATGCCTTGTCGTTTTAACAAGAGAGGGCTAAGCAACAGCAACAAGAGCGGAATGCCGCCGCCGGCGAGAACGCCTAAAAACATACCTGACCAGGCGTGATAATCGGCGGCCAACAGGAGGACCAGGCCGATAAGAAACGTGGGAAAGACGATCCGGTTGGGGATGATGCGGTGCTCGGCGTCGATGAAGGCACAGGCGATTAACGCGCCGCCAAACCAGAGGTATGCCAGCAGGCGAAGTATCCAGGGAACGGTCCAAATTGCCGCCGGCCCGCCGGAGGGCGCTCCGCCCAAAGCCAGCTGTAAGAATATCCCCGAGAAGATTGCCGCGGTCAATAATTCAACGGCCGGATAGCGAGGCGAGATCGGCGCGCCGCAACCCCGGCATCGGCCTCTTAGAATCAGATAGCTGACGAGGGGAATATTGTCGTACCAGCGGATCGAACCGCCGCAGCCCGGACAAGCACTGCCTCCGGAGACGATACTTTTGCCGCGCGGTACGCGGTAAATGACCACATTGAGAAAGCTACCGATTGCCAGGCCATAGAGAAAAACAAAGCCGGTTGGGATGTAGATGTCTATTGTCATAGGGAGAATATATCATTGATGAGGTTGCCGCGCCTGCCTGCCGGTAGGCAGGTTACTGCGTTCCTCGCAATGACCGAATAAAAAAAGAGGGGCTCCGAAGAGCCCCTCTTTATATGGCACGCAAAGAAGCTTTATTCGCTAATTTTAACGTTGCTGGCTTGCTTGCCCTTGTCGCCGTCGACGATTTCAAATTCGACAGCTTGGCCTTCGCTCAGGCTTTTGTAGCCGTCGCCTTCAATGGCGCTGAAGTGGACAAACACATCATCGCCACCCTCCCTTTCCAGGAAGCCGTAGCCTTTCTTGTTGTCAAACCATTTCACTTTTCCGCTTTCCAAGTTCTTCTTACCTCCAATTCATGACTTGCACTTGCGGTCTTGCTCGCTATACCACAGTTATTCGGTCATATAAATCGCGAACAAGGAAACTATACGGTATTGCCGGACGCGAGTCAAGCGACCAAACACCTGGTCGAGTTAGCATCACGGCCGATACTGACAACGCGGCCGAAAATGCATGAAAGCGCTTACTTACATTTTTCTAAGTTTTGCCGGGCACGGTGCCGATAAGAGTAATACTTTGACTCATCATCCGGTACCTGATTATTGTTGCGGATGGGTTGAAGAAGAAGAATAAGAGGCGAAACGGATATGTTCCCGCACGGAACCCGAAAAGAAAATAATCCCTTTCTATCCGTTTCGCCTGCGTATATTCTAGCTGGTGAAACGACAGCAAGTCAACTTAAGCACTCCACATGGCCCTCCCGTCAGGGAGCGGCTTTTTTATTGCCGCAAACACAAATCAATTTCAAGAAAGGAGGGGGGCACAATGTTGGAAAAGATTCGTAACTGGCTGGTGCAAGACGAGACAGGCGCGACCGCAGTCGAATATGGAGTCATGGTCGCGTTGATCGCGGTGGTTATAATCGCCGCCGTAACACTTCTCGGTCAGAATCTCGTGGCGATGTTTACGAGGGTTGTCGCTGCAATTAGCTAAGGGAGGAACAAAAAATGTTCTACAGAATCTACGAAATGCTTACCAAGAACGAAGACGGTGCGACCGCCGTCGAATACGGGGTCATGGTCGCGTTAGTCGCGGTAGTCATCATCGCGGCGGTTACATTGCTCGGCTCTCAATTGGCAGCGATGTTTCAGAGAATCGCCGCCTCATTGGGCGGTTAATGTCTTAGATGACAACGGTGACAAGTCCGTCGGAGCCTCGCTGATCCAAACATTGATGGCGGGGCTCCGAAAGACGACGAAGGAAATGAGCCAATCATGCCAAAGAAAATCATCAGTATTCTAAAAGGGACGGAAGGAGCCAGTTCGGTTGAATTCGCGCTGCTCTTGCCCGTATTAGTTATGCTACTCACCGGCATCATCCAACTTGGCATGGCGTACAGCAATTACATTTCGATAACGCACGCGGCGCGCGAAGGCGCGCGGCTGGCGGCCGTTGACAGATACAGCGACGGAGTCGTGCGCGAACGCGCCTATCCGGTCGTACCCGATTCGGTTTCACTCAGCTTTCCACACGGTAATGCGCACGGAGAAGAAGCTGTCGTTACCGTTACCTATACCAAACGGATAGATATCCCGTTTTGGGGAATCGTGTCTGTGCCGATTTCCAGCCAAGCGGGCATGAGGATTGAATACTAATGAGAACCCTGCGGGCGCGAGGATCAGCCTTGACAAAAATTGGTGATGAACGCGGCGCGGTTACGGTTATCATAGTCGTTGTCCTGGGCGCGCTATTGGCAGTCGCCGCGCTAGCCATCGACGCAGGGATGCTCTATCAAGAGCGCCGCCAGCTGAGCACCGCAGTTGACGCAGCGGCCTTGGCGGCGGCGCAAGAACTCGCCGAGGGCCGGCCGGAAAGCGCGGAGTCCGCGGCGCGAGATTACGTCGCGAGTAACTCTGATGTCCCGGGCGTTGCAGTTACGGTAACGTTCCCATCGCCAAAGCAAGTAACGGTCAGCGCGGGGACCAGCCGCGATCTTTTCTTCGCCCGCTCGTTCGGTAACAAGAAGGCGTCGCTGGCGGCGCAAGCGACGGCGTGTTACGGCCCTGCCACTTCGACATCTAATCTGGCTCCGTTCATTGTTCCCGCACTCTTTGTTCCGTCACATTTAGGTCCGGCCAACAACTTTAGTTTCACGCTCGGCGACGACCGGCCCACGGGAGGCGGCGGGCAAGGGGGATATTTCTGGCTATGCGATTACGATCCGGGAGGCGGCGGCAGTCCTAAGTTTGCCGACTGGATAGTCAATGGCTATCAAGGCGAGGTGTCCGTTGGCTCCGTCGCCAACGGCACGGGCGTCAAAGCGACTCTGAAATCAGCCATGAAAGAGCGGATCGCGACCGACCCCAACGTCGTCATACCGGTCTTTGATTCGACGGAACACTCGGGGGCGAACGGCGAATACCACGTGGTCGGCTTCGCGGAATTCGTCATTACCGGCTTTAATTTCAACGGTTCTCCTAAGGTAGTTAGCGGCTACTTTACGAACGGGCGGTTGGTTGCGAGCGCCGGATCCCACGGTAGTCCGGGCGTTGACTTTGGCATTACAACTGTCTGGCTCGTCAACTAGGAGGACAAAATGAAGACAAGGATCATACTGATTTTGACGGCAATCGTTCTGGCGATCATCGCGACAGGCGGGAGCCTCATCTACCTGCAGAGCCTGCGTTCAGAAGTTGTCCAAGGGAATCAAAACGTACGGGTCCTGGTCGCGAACAAGACAGTCACTCCCGGAACGTCTGTGGCGGAGATGCTGAATCAAGACCTCGCTAGTTTCACGCAGGTGCCGCGGCGCTTCATGGTCAATGGCGCCATTACGGATACTCGTGGCATAGATCAAGAGGTATTAACGGTGGCGCTGGCCAAAGGAGAGCAGGTAACAGACCAGAAAGTCCGGCCGGCCGGCGGCGCTGGCTTAAGTTTCCGGGTACCGAAGGGTCTGGTCGCGGCGACAATCATTGTTGATGAAGCTACCGGCGTCGGCGGAGAAGTGGCCGCCGGGGATCGTGTGTCTGTCGTGGCGACATTCTCGCCGGGACCGGGCGGCGTCGATACAACGCACGTTCTGTTGCCGAACATTGAAGTCTTAGCCGCCTTCAACGGCGCCCAAAAGACAGGTCTAGGCCAAAGCGGCGGCACGCAGAAGAAAACTGTGACTCTAGCGCTAAGCCCTGCCGATTCCGAGAAACTTGTCTTTGCCGTAGATAAAGGCCACATCTGGCTGACCCTGGAACCCGCGGGATCCGGGCCTCCTACGGCAGGTCCGGGCCGCACAATCGATACGATATTCCGCTAAGGAGCAGTCATGTCCAGCATTGACAGCGAAATCGATAGGGGAAAAGTCATAACGGTGTTCTCCACGAAAGGCGGGGTGGGGAAGTCAATGATATCCAGTAACCTAGCCACACAAATGGCCCGGACGACCGGCAAGCGCGTCGCCCTGGTTGACCTCGACCTGCAGTTCGGAGACATCGGCGTGATGTTGGGGTTGAGACCGGAAATGACTATCTACGACAGCCTGCCGGTCTCGGACGAATTAACCGACACCACAATCGACCAATTCTTAACGCCGCACCGGTCGGGCCTGAAAGTCATGCTGGCGCCGCTGCGGCCGGAGCTGGCTGACTCGATCAGTGCCAAACACATAAGGAACGTCATCGATGCCATGCGAGGCGCCGCCGACATCGTAGTCGCGGATACGCCGGCGTCGTTCAACGACCACGTTTTGAGCCTGTTGGACGAAACCGACTTGGCCGTTCTGGTGGCTACGATGGACGTACCCAGCGTCAAAAACGTCAAGTTATGCCTGGAGACCTTGCGTTCGTTGCAGTTCTCCGACGATAAGATCGCGCTGGTTATCAACAAAGCTGACGACGAAGTCGGCCTGAACCGGCAGGAAATCGAGGATTCATTGTGCAAGACAGCCCTTCTGACCATTCCAAGCGACCGCAAAGTTCCTCTATCGATCAACCAAGGCTCCCCGGTCGTTATGGTGGGACGCCGTTCGCCTGCGGCGCGCAGCTTGATCAGTCTGACTGAAACCATCCTCGCGGCGCTGGACATCGACAAAACAATCAGGGTCGCGTAGAGCAGGGGGGCGTGGACTCATGTCATTGAGTGAGAGACTGGCAAGAATCGAAAACGACGATCGGGAAGAAACCGGGAGGCAAACTCGCCAGATGTTATTGGACGAGGTCGCCCAGCAGATACACAAGGCATTAATCGAAGACCTCGGGCCCAATCTTTATCAATCACGTCGAGAAGGCGAGTCGCTTGAGGTTAAGGTAACCCAGAAGCTAAACGAGCTGGTTCGAACCGAGGCCACGATCCTGACCGCTGAGGAAAAGGAGCATCTGGCCGACCAGATAAAGCACGACGTCCTGGGGTACGGACCGTTGGAAGAGTTCTTAAACGACCCGACGGTCACAGAGGTAATGGTTAATAACGCCAAGACAATATATATAGAACGGGGCGGCAAGGTCTTTCCGACAACGGCCCAGTTCTTTGACGAAACACATCTGCGCCGCGTCATCGAAAAAATAGTCGGAGAGGTCGGCCGGCGAATCGACGAGAGCGCCCCGATGGTCGACGCCCGGCTGCCGGACGGCTCGCGAGTCAACGCCATCGTGCCGCCGCTGGCCATCAACGGCGCCAAGCTTACCATTAGAAAGTTCTCAGCCGATCCATTCAGCGTTAACGACCTGATCAAGTTTGGGACGCTGACGCCAGGCATCGCGTCGTTTCTGGAGGCTTGCGTACGCGGCCGTCTGAACGTCGTAATCTCGGGCGGCACCGGTTCAGGCAAGACGACCCTGTTGAACGTGTTGTCTTCCTTTATCCCATCAAACGAGCGTATCATCACAATCGAAGACTCAGTCGAGCTGCAGCTTCGCCAGGACCACGTCATTCAGCTCGAGTCGCGTCCCCAGAACATCGAAGGCAAGGGCCAGGTGACAATCCGAGATCTAGTTCGCAACTCATTACGGATGCGTCCCGACCGGATCGTCGTCGGGGAGGTCCGCGGCGGGGAGACGTTGGACATGCTGCAAGCGATGAACACGGGCCACGATGGCTCACTGACCACCGTTCACGCGAATTCGCCGCGCGATGTTTTGTCCCGTCTCGAGACAATGGTGCTGATGTCGGGCATGGAGTTGCCCATCCGGGCCGTGCGCGAGCAAGTCGCGTCCGCCATCGACGTGATAATTCACGAGGCTCGCTTTCGGGACGGGACGCGCCGGGTGACCCATATTACTGAGGTCCAGGGAATGGAATCCGACGTTATCACTCTTCAAGATATCTTCCTGTATGATTTCTCGGCCGGCCTGGACGACACTGGTAGATTCAAGGGAGAAATCAAATCGACGGGGATCAGGCCGAATTTCCTAAACAAGTTACAGGACATGGGAGTTACCGTGCCTCCCGACGTAATTAGATTCGAAGCGAGGGGTTAGCCTTGAAGATCCTGCCGAGGAGCTGGCAACACGCGATAACGATCCTCTGCGCGGCCGTGGTTGCCCTGGTGTCATTGCCGGGAACCGCGGTGCACGCCGGTGATGCGTCTCTTGTTATCAGGGACCTGGACATCAAAGGGTATCCAAAGGTAAGCCTGACGGTTAGCTTGCCGGCGGAGGCCGCCTCGACGGTCCTCACCGCGAAAGACTTTGGCTTAAGGGAGAGCGGCAAGCCGGTGGACAGCTTTCGGGTGGAACCGCTGAATCTGGAACAACGAAACCTCGGAATCGTCATGGTTCTGGACGCCAGCGGCAGTATGAAAGGGAAGCCCCTGTTCGACGCCAAAGACGCCGCCCGGATTTTCATTGACGGAATGAGGACGGGCGATCGCTTGGCGATAATCTCATTCAGCAGTGCGCCTGTTTTAGCGGCCGATTTCACCTCTGACAAGAACGCGCTATATGACGCTTTGAACCGCATAAACGCCGACGGCGATACGGCGCTTTACGACGCGTTGTCGATGGCGCTGGACGCGACGGCGCGGGCGAAACTGAGCCAGCCAAACATCGTTGTGCTCTCGGACGGCGCGGACACGATCAGCGGACACCCGCCCGACCAAGTCATCCAGGCCGCGAACGCGCAAAAGGCCGCGGTCTACGCTGTCGGTTTGAGCACCCCTGACTTCAACGATGGACCGCTTAAAGACATTGCCGGCCGCACGCAAGGCCGGTATTCGCTGGCTGCAGACTCCCAGATGCTTACGTCAGTCTATAGCGGCCTGAGTCGAGAGCTGCACAACCAATACCGGGTGACCTATTCAAGCCAGAGCAACGAACGAAATATCAAAGTAGAAATCAACGCTAGGACGACGGTTGGCTCTCTGACGCAGACCAGCGCATTCATCTCACCGATGCCCGTCCGGACGGCACCAAAACCGGAAGCGTCTCCTGTGTCCGTGGCCGACAAGCCGTGGTTTATTCCGCTTATCGCCGGAGTCATCTTTATCTTCTGGACACTAGTCGCGTGGGTGATACTGAGCCTGGTGCGCCGAAAGAGCATACTTGGCGATCAGCTCGGTTTCTACGGCGAGGGGGCCGCCCCGGCGGGATCGACCGCTAACGAGCGCGCTGGCGTTTTGCCTGACCGACCGGTTGTCAATCGCCTGGTGGGCGCATCGTCGGTGGTAGCTGAACGCGGGGGATTCGCCGCGGAGCTGCAAACTGAATTGGAGCGGGCCGGTCTGCCGCTGCGCGCCTCGGAGTTTGTGCTGTTGCACATCACTTTTACTATAGGCGCCGGATTCTTGCTGTCTCTTATCTTACCGGGCTGGTTTTGGCGGGTCGTCGCCGTAGCGGGCGCGTCGCTTGTTCCGTTCTTATTTATCAAGTTTAAGAGGCGCCGCCGCGCGGCCCAATTTCACGAGCAGTTGCCCGATACGCTGGAACTGTTGGCCGGGGCGTTAAAAGCCGGTTACAGCTTTCTGCAGGCAGTTGACACCACCGCGCAGGAGACGTCGCCTCCGATTAAGACCGAGTTTCAGCGCCTGGTGGCCGAAACCAGGCTGGGAGCTCCTATCGAGCAGGCCTTAGACCAGATGGCCGCACGCATCAACAGCGTTAACGTTGATTGGACGGTAATGGCTGTTAAGACCCAAAGGGAAGTCGGCGGCAACCTGGCCGAAATCCTGGCGATATTGGCGGACACAGTCCGTCAGCGCGATCAAGTCGCGCGCCAGATCAGCGCGTTGACGGGCGAAGGCCGGCTGTCGGCAGCGATATTGATAATCCTGCCGTTCGCGTTGGGCGGCATCATGATGTTTGTGAATCCCGGCTATCTGGGAGCTCTGTTTAGCAGCAGCGCGGGGTTGGCCATGCTAGGCACGGCTGCCGTCTTAATGATCATCGGGATTGTTTGGCTAAAGAAGATAATTTCGATCGACGTCTAAGGAGGGGTAATAAATGTCTGTAGTAATCATTGCCGCTGTGCTATTTGCCGCTTTCGCTTGCCTGTTCCTGGCGCTCGGCATGTTTGCTACCGCGAGACGGCCTGCGTCCGGTGACGGCCAGCAAACAGCGGCGCCCGCGCCAACCGTCACCGGCCAAGAACTCGCGTTACCTTTCGTTGACAGGGTCGTCAAGCCGGCAATCGCGATGCTTAGCACCACGGCCAAACGGATTAGTCCGCAAGGCCTGGTCAAGGGCGTAAAGCATAGGCTGGTGTTGGCTGGTCGGCCGGTCGGACTCGATATCGATAGGTTTATGGCCATCAAGGCCGCGTCGTCGATTATCGTAGGCGTCGGCGCCCTCGTCTCTATTGTCTTTTCCTCGAACCGGCTGTCGGCTATCGTACTGGGCGCCCTGGCCACAGGTGCCGCTTTCTTCCTGCCCGACTTGTGGCTGCGCGGTCGCATAACCGATCGCAAGCGGGCGATTCGAATCGCGTTGCCGGACACGCTGGATCTGCTGACCATCTCCGTGGAAGCCGGCCTGGGCTTTGACTCCGCGCTTACCCGCGTGGTCGCGAACACAAAGGGGCCGCTGGCGGACGAGTTCTTCCGGATGCTGCAGGAGATCCGCCTGGGCACGCCTCGGGCTCAGGCATTCAGAAATCTGGGGGAGCGCACGGCCGTCATGGAACTCGACTCATTCATCATCGCCATGTTGCAGGCCGACGTTTTCGGCATCAGCATCGGCAAGGTCTTGCGCGTCCAGGCCCGCGAAATGCGCCTCAAGCGGCGTCAGCGCGCGGAAGAAGCGGCCATGAAGAGCCCGGTGAAAATCGTGTTTCCGCTGGTTTTGTGCATATTCCCAGCCTTGATGGTCATCCTCTTGGGGCCCGCGGCCATCAACATTTACAACGCGATGGTTGGAACATTCTAAGGGCCTGACCCGACAAACGCTTCGAGCTGTTAGAATTGGTGTATATTGTCTCAATCGAACGGAGCGTTACTTTTGTCCGGAAAGCAGCTAAAAATCAAGGTGGCCCGCCAGGTAGGATACTGTTACGGCGTCAAACGAGCCTTGGATATGGCCGGGTCAGCCGCTGAATCAGGGCGTAAGCCGATCTATACCCTGGGGCCCATTATTCATAATCCGCAGGTCGTCGAGTCACTGCGCTCCAAAGGCATTGCCGCGACCGACAGCCTGGATACAATAGGCGCCGGTACCGTAATCATCAGGTCGCACGGCGTGCCGCCGTCGGTCATCCAAGAGGCGCAGGAGCGGGACATCATCGTCATCGATGCTACCTGTCCGTTCGTCAAGAAAGCCCAAAAGCGGGCGGCCGAGATGGCCGCGGAGGGATACTTCGTCGTCATTCTGGGCGAGAAAGACCATCCGGAAGTTCTGGGCATCATGGGGCATGCAGGCGGCCATGCGTTGGTCATCGAGCAGCCGGAAGACCTGCGCTTGATTCCCCTGCGGGAGCGGAAGATAGGTTTAGTGACCCAAACGACCCAATCGGCCGAGAAGCTGCAGGCAGTTGCCGGGGCGTTGTCGACGCAGGTCGCCGAGCTGAAAGTGTTCAATACCATCTGCAACGCTACGGCGAGACGTCAAACGGACGCGCTGGAGCTTACGGACAATGTCGACGTGATGTTGGTAGTCGGCGGCAAGAACAGCGCCAACACGTCCCGCCTGGCGCAGATGTGCCGCGAGGCGGGGACACCCACGCATCACATCGAGACCGCGGGTGAGATACAAAACGATTGGTTCGCACCCGGCAACGTTGTTGGCGTTACCACAGGTGCGTCCACGTCTCCCGATATTCTGCGCGACGTTATCGACGCGCTGGAAATAGTCAGCTAACCGCAAACGAAAGGAATCCCTTAAGATGGCACTTGTCGCCGTTGTTGGACGGCCTAATGTAGGAAAATCAACGCTGATCAATCGCATCATAGGACGACGCGAGACGATCGTGCAGGAAACACCGGGCGTAACGCGTGACCGCAAATATCTGCCGGCCGATTGGGCCGGCAAGAATTTTACTCTGGTCGACACGGGCGGGCTAGACTTTGACGAAAGCCAGAATCTGACGCGCGATATAAGGGCACAAGCTCTGTTCGCTATCCGGGAGGCCGACGCCATCATCTTTGTGGTCGACGCCGTGACTGGACTGATCGGCCCCGATGAAGATGTCGCCGATATATTGCGGCGCACGGAGAAACCGGTTGTACTGGTCGTTAATAAGTGGGACAACCCCGCCCAACCGCCGCACGAAAGCATATTCTACAAGCTCGGGCTGGGTGATCCTTTCAGCGTGTCTGCCATCCACGGCATCGGTATCGGTGACGTTTTGGATGTCGTTGTCAACGCGTTGCCGGTCGACGAGCGCGTCGAAGAGGAACCGGCCGCGCGTTTGGCAATCGTGGGACGCCCGAACGTGGGCAAATCCAGCCTGCTGAACAAGTTGAACAACGCCGACCGGGCGATTGTCAGTGATATGGCCGGAACCACGCGCGACAGCATTGATTCAACGATAGTCTATGAGGACCGCAAGTATGTAGTCGTCGATACGGCCGGATTGCGCCGGAAGGCGAAGGTAACCGACGACGTCGAGTACTATAGTTCGATCCGCGTCATGGAGGCCCTGGAGCGCTGCGACATCGCGTTGCTGGTTATCGATGCCGAAGAGGGCGTCACCGACCAGGACCAGAGGGTGGCGGCCGCTATCGAAAAACGCGGCCGCGCGTGCATCATCATCCTCAACAAGTGGGATTTGGTGGACGGGGAAGTGGCCGAACAACGCCTGATGGACATGAAATATAAGTTGCGTTTCGTCGATTACGCGCCGTTCATAACGGCTTCTGCCTTGACCGGGCGCGGCTTGGATAAGCTGTTCAAGCTTGTCGACCAGGTCATTGCCGCCTATCGCGATCGTATTCCGACGGCCGACTTAAACAGGTTCGTCGAGGACAACGCGGGGCCGCTGGAGGGCCACGTTCAGGGCAAATCATTCCGCATCATGTACGGCACGCAGGTAAAAGCCGAACCGCCTACGCTCATCTTTTTTACCACGTCTCGCCTTGACCCCAAGGCGGTTACCAGAAACTACAAAAAACAGGTCGAGAACCGCCTGCGGGAGAACTTTGACTTTATCGGTTGCCCCGTTAAGCTGCGCTTTCGCTCGAAAGAGAACCGGACCGAGGCCAGGAGGGCCGCCGAGTGAACGTAGTCCTGGAGACCGCGCTGGCCATGGCGGCGGCGTATCTCATCGGCTCGATATCGTTTGGCTACGTCGCGGCGCGTGTGGTTAAAGGCGTGGACGTCCGCAAGTTCGGCAGCGGCAGCACCGGCACGACCAACGTGTTGCGTACGGCCGGCATCTGGGCCGCCGTATTCACCGTCCTGGGCGATTTTCTGAAAGGAGTTCTGGTCGCGGTGGCGGCCTGGCAGTTAAATCTGCCGCAGTATGCCGTCGTGCTGGTCGGATTGGCCGTCGTCGCCGGGCACAACTGGCCGGTCTTCCTGGGCTTCAAGGGGGGCCGCGGGGTGGCTACGGGCTTCGGCGTAAGCCTGGGGTTGACGTGGCAAGTGTCGTTGATTTTGTTCGTCGCATGGGCTCTAATAATCTTAGTGACCCGATACGTTTCCTTGGGCAGCATTATCGTCAGTCTGGCGTATCCCGTTGTGATAACCTTGATGCATTACGATTGGCCGATTGTGATATTTGCCGCCATCGGCGGCGGCGCGATATTCCTGATGCATTGGAAGAACCTGGTGCGGCTGATCAAAGGGCAAGAGTCCAAGATCGGACAGCGGGTCGATATGAGAAAAGGGAAGGCGAAACCGGAATAATGAGAATCGCGGTGATCGGAGCCGGCAGCTGGGGAACAGCAACTGCTGCCCTGTTAGGCAAGAAAGGCTATGACGTCGCCCTCTGGGCGTTGGAAGAGGACGTCGCAACCGGCATCAACGCCGCGCATCGCAACCCCGTCTATCTCAAAGACCTGGCTTTGCCGGATAATGTCGTCGCGACCAACGACATGTCTGTCGCCCTGCGGGACGCCGAGGTGGCGATACTGGTCGTGGTTTCGCACGCCATGCGGGAGGTTGTCGAGAAGGTTAAAGGTAACATAGGACCGGACACGATAATCGTCAGCCAGACCAAGGGCGTCGAAAACGGGACCATGATGCGCATGAGCGAGGTCATCGAAGATGTCCTGGGACCCGCGGTGCGACCGCACTTGGCGGTCTTGTCCGGACCCAACCACGCAGAAGAAGTCGGCGGCGAAATTCCCAGCGCGACGGTTGTCGCGGCCTATGACGACGCCGTTGCCAAGCTTCTGCAGGAAATATACATGACACCGTATTTTCGCGTCTACACCAATCCCGACATCATCGGCGTGGAGATCGCCGGCGCGACCAAGAACGTGGTCGCCCTGGCGGCCGGCATGAGCGACGGGCTGGGATTCGGCGACAACTCCAAAGCGTCCCTCTTGACGCGTGGTCTTGCGGAAGCGACCCGTCTGGGCATCGCCTTAGGTGCGCGCCCGATGACATTCAGCGGGTTGGCCGGAGTAGGGGACATGGTTGTTACTTGTTTCTCCCGGCATAGCCGCAACCGGCTGGTGGGCGAGCGGTTGGCCAAGGGCCAGACCGTGCAAGAGATATACGATGACATCCACATGATCGCGGAGGGCGTCCAGACGTCGCATGCCCTACACGACCTGGCCAAAAAAATGGGCGTAGTCATGCCGATCACGCACCACGTCTACGAAGTGTTGTATGAAGGCCGGGCCCCGGCCGAGATCGTCCCCGCCTTGATGAGCCGCACCGCCCGCGAAGAAAGCGACGAACTGGCGTAATCTTTCCGCTTATCTTCGAGAATACCCTCAAGGTTCTCATTACATATACCGACATTTATGATATACTGACTTCGTAACATAGGATACAAGGGGGCTTGGAACAATGAAGCGAATACTGACTTGGACCGGGCTCATTCTCGTTCTTGTCGCGGTCGGCGTCATTACAGGTTGCGCCGTCTCAAACGGCGGCGGAAGCGGCACCCACGCTATGAAAGAGCAGGTAGTGGTGGGTACGGGCACTTGGAAGGTCATCGGTGTCGAACGCGTCAAACAAACCACCTCGGGCGCCAAGGCTTCGGGCGAGTTTGTTTTCATAAACATGCAACTTAAGAACATCAGTAACGAGGCGGCAAATCTCACCGGTGTCGAGATCGAACTGGTCGACGAGGACAACAACACCTACAACTTTGATTCCCAGCAAAACAGCAGCTTCCTTACGTCGATGGGCAAGGACAGCCTGATAAAGGGGCGCGTCGAGCCCGGCGAAACCGTTTCCGGCTGGGTCGCCTTCGATGTTTCCACAGACGCCCACGGCATAAAACTGAAAGTCCGCGATCTCGACATAACGTCCTCGAAATCAGCTTTGATCGATCTTAAGATCTAGAGTTCCTCCAGCCGGGCATTACTCAAGTAATTAAAGTTACGGTCTTGGTTAGTCGATAACCGATTGTAGTATTGATGAGCGATTTAGAAGGAGGTGGAAATATGAAAAAGAGCTTCAGATATGGCGTCGCGGCGATTGCCGTTATCATTCTTTTTGTTTTAGTCGTAGCCTGCGGCGGGGGCGGATCGACAACCCAGACTTATAAGATCAAAGACGAATTCAAGGTCGGCAAGGCAACATGGAAGGTCTTGGGGGTCCAAATCACGCAGGAAATTCAGCGCGCCGACGGCAGCGGGAAGTTCACCGCCGAGGGCAATTTCGTAATTCTTAACCTACAGCTGAAAAACAGCGGCACCGAAAACGCGAACATTACGGGCGACGAGGTCGAGATAACCGATGACGCGGGCAACGCCTATGCCTTCGACTCCAGAAACAACAACGTCTATCTCAACGCGATGGGCAAGGCCAGCCTGACCAAGGCAGCCATCGAACCGGGCAAGACGTCGACCGGATACCTGATCTTTGACGTCAGCAAAGACGCCAAAGGTATGCGGGCTAAGATGAAAGATATTGATATTCAGTCTCGCCTTTACGCCTACGTCGACCTAAACACGTAAGAGAGCAAGGCAATATCGTTTGACGAATATAATAATTCGATTAAGAGAAGGGGGCGGCGCGAGCCGCTCTCTTTCTTTATAATGAAACGTATGGATTACGAAGAGCTGCATGAGATAAGAAAAATGACCCGCCGGGGGTACAGCGAAGAGGCGGCAGACGAAGCGACGCGTCAGGCGAGCCGGACGGAGACGGAAGAGCAAGCCGCCGGGCGCGTTGTGAGTCAGGCCGGGGAACTCGGGTATTCGGCCGACGATGTTGCGTTGCTGCCGGACGGGATCACGGTGGACGCCGGCTGCGGCAACCCAATGGCCGTGGCCGCGATTAAGCCCGGTGAATCTGTCCTGGTAGTGGGCTACCGCACTGGGGCGGACATATTCCTGGCCGGCCGGGCCGCGGGGCCGAAAGGACACGTCGTCGGCATCGAGGAATCACCCGAGGTCGTCTCCACCATCCGGACCGCCGCTCGCGCCGCTGACCTTGGAACAGTCGAGGTCAGAGTGGGGGAGGACGAGAACCTGCCGGTGGCCGACAAAACTTTCGATGTTGCCGTGACCAACTGCGCGGTTACATTTTCATTCAACAAGCAACGCGTTCTGCGTGAGATTCTGCGCGCCCTCAAACCGGGCGGCCGCTTGATCCTATGCGAGCCTGTGTTGCGCCGAGACGCCGGCAAGGAAGCCGCGGCAACCGTGCGGACCGGGACGGAGTTTCTAGAAGGCAACCTCATGGCCGACGATTACTTGCGCATGCTCAAGAAAACAGGCTTTAAGAAAAGCCGCGTGGTTGACGAAACCGCGCTGCCCGCCGCCCGGCTGCGCCGAGACGACAAAACCGCGGCCCTACTCCTGTCCGGCGTCATAGACGACGCTGTCTTACCGGTTATGGCCGGCGCCCTTATGGTAGTTAAGGTCCAAGCAATCCGGCCCTAGCCATAAGATTTACCTATATGCGATATAACCTGCGCTTTCATTGAGTTTTGTCCCGCCGTAGTGGTATCGTATTCGTCATGGAGGTGATGCGGATGAAGCGCATCAAGAACTTGGCAAAATCAACGAAAGCCAAGGAGACGTCATTCTTCCGCAACCTGAAGAAGGCCTATACCGAAAGAAGCGGCCGGGCCTTTTGTCGCAGCTGAGACAGCTGAAAAGGTTCATAGACGGCGCCGGTCGGCGCTAACGGGCAGGGTCAAAACAATATGAGACAAAGCTACGATTACTTTATTCAGTGGCATCTTACGGACCGATGTAATCTGGCTTGCCGGCATTGTTACCAACAGGGCGTTGGTTACATTGAGATGCCGACAGGCCAGATTCTTTCGTTTATGGACGACCACCGCGACATGCTGGACGGTTGGGCGTCCGACTATGACCTTGACGTGACCGGTTCCTATCAATTCACCGGCGGGGAACCGCTTCTGCGCGATGACATCTTTGACATCCTCGACGCCGCCCGCGCGGCCAACTTCAAAACTTTCCTCATGACCAACGGCACGATGATCGACGCGGCCGTCGCCGAACGTCTCGCGCACACGGGCGTTGAAGCCGTTCAGATATCTCTAGAGGGGATTCCCTCGACCCACGACTACATCCGCGGATCGGGTTCCTTCGCCCGCACGGCAGAGGGTTTCCGAGCTCTAGCCGAGGCCGACGTCGACGCAACGGCCAATGTCACCCTGTCCAGGAAGAACGTTGACCAGATAGAGAAGGTTACGCGGCTGGCGGCTGAGGTCGGCGCCAAGCGCATCGGCTTCGGACGCCTGGTCCCCGAGGGCCGCGGACTGGACATGATCAACGAGATGTTGTCGGCCGACGAGCTGGCCGAAGCGTTTAACCTCATCAAGAGCTTAAGAGTTGATGGTATCGCCGCGATAACCCGGGATCCTCTCTCGTGTTCAATCAACGACGACCCCGACCCGTATTCCTGCGGCTCGACCGCCGTTGCCGGTTGCGCCGCCGGTTTGTCCGGAGTAACGATCCTGCCGGACGGCACGGTCATGCCTTGCCGCCGGTTGAACATCGCCATAGGCAATATCAACGAAACACCCCTGCGTGAAATCTGGGCGACCAACCCTATCCTGGAAGACCTGCGCGATAAGTCCGCCTACACGGGCAAGTGCGGGGACTGCGACAGCTGGGACGTTTGCCGCGGTTGCCGCGCCATCGCCTACGCCGCGTCTCTCACCGCCGGAACGCCAGACTATCTCTCCGACGACCCCCAATGTCTCAAGGCAAGGATCCCCACGCCCTAGAGCAAGATCGTTCGTCCCGTCCCATAGACGATAGAACGTTTAGCACCTTCGTAAAATGGGCTAGACTTCATCTTTTTTACCTGCGTAACGTCCTGACCTTAAGACTATTCAACGCTGAGCGACGCTGAATTTCGCCTACACTTCACTGCACGACCGGCGACATAAGCACATGCGGAAACAAGAGCGCTTTTGGTCTACGGCGCTTTAGTACGGTACCGCACTAAAGCGCATCGGCAAGGCATTCTATGCTTACCAAACTCTCAAATATGTGTATTATTCGCAAAACAGTTGACATTATGGAAGATTACGGACATATTGGAAGAATGACGATATGTACATCACAGGAAATCGGCAGGCTCGGTGAGATTGCCGCAGTCAGATATCTACGGAGGCACGGATATAAGATTATCGGCCGAAACCTCAGGTCTAAAATCGGCGAACTCGACATTTTGGCATCGATTGATGCGACGTTGGTTTTTGTCGAGGTCAAAGCAAGGTCTGGAACATGGACCGGCGAGGCGTTCGAGGCAGTTGGGCCTGCAAAACAGAAGAAACTTCGTAACGTGGTTAATGGTTACCTGTCTTATGGCGGAGTAGGAAACATGGCCAAGCGTTTTTTAAATGTGAGAATCGACGTGATCGGTGTACGCATAACCAAAGGCGGCGCGGTTGTAAAGATCGATCATGTCCAGGACGCGTTTTCATGATTGCGAGAATCTCATCGGCTTCACTATTCGGTATTGATGCGATGCCTGTCGATGTCGAGGCGCACGTGTCGTCCGGATTGCCAAACTTCTCAATTGTCGGACTGCCTGATGCGGCAATCAGAGAATCCCGTGAGCGCGTGAAGGCGGGGATACTTAACGCCGAGTTCGAATTTCCCAAGCGGCGCATCATTGTCAATCTTGCTCCGGCAGATGTCAAAAAAGAGGGGCCGGCGTTTGATTTGCCGATCGCCATTGGGGTTCTCGCTACGACACGGCAGATGAGTATTCGTCGACCCGGGCGATACGTGATTGTCGGCGAGCTCGCATTGGATGGCTCAATACGACGGGTCGCGGGAGTTTTGGCGTTTGCCATCCTTGTTCGCGATCAAGGACTTGCCGGCCTGATCGTGCCTAGAGAGAATGCAGCAGAAGCCGCCCTGGTCTCAGGCGTGACCGTTATTCCGGTCGCCACCCTTTATGAGTGTGCGTCTTTTCTGTCGTGCGAAGCCGAGATTACGCCGTATGTACGCGAAGGGTCTGCAGATTCAGATTTCATCGACACTATTCAGAGAGACATATCTGAGGTGAGAGGCCAGCAAGTAGCGCGACGCGCGCTTGAGATTGCTGCTGCAGGCGGTCATAACCTCCTAATGTTTGGGCCACCGGGTTCCGGGAAAACGATGATGGCCGAGGCATTTCCGGGGCTGCTGCCGAGACTCACTCTTGAGGAGGCAATTGAGACAACCAGAATATATAGCGCTGCAAGGACGTCTGTAACGGCTACCGCTCTCGTCGGAGCGAGACCGTTCCGGAGTCCCCACCATACTATTTCTGATATTGGCTTAATCGGAGGAGGGACTGTGCCGTCTCCTGGGGAGATAAGCCTTAGCCATAATGGCGTCCTCTTTCTTGACGAAGTGAATGAGTTCCAGAAGCGAGTTCTAGAGGGACTTAGGCAACCGCTCGAAAACGGGCATGTCACAATTTCGCGGGCCGCGGGCATTGTGCGTTATCCTTCTGAATTTATCTTATTAGCGGCGATGAATCCATGTCCCTGCGGCTACCTTGGCGATCCGATCGTTGATTGCTCCTGCACCCCCCAGGAGATTCGTAGATATCGAACCAGAATAAGCGGACCATTACGCGATCGCATCGACATGCATGTTGAGGTGGCGAGGTTATCACGTGCCCAATTGACGTCAGATTCGGCAGGTGAGTCCTCTGAAATCGTAAGAGAGCGAGTTGCGCGAGCCCGGGCAGTGCAAGGAGAACGATTTGCAGCCGTAAATATAAAGGTCAATGCCAGGATGAGGAATAAGCATCTTGCAAAGTTTTGCGAGATGGACGAACACACTAAAGACTTCCTCGGGCATGCTGTTGATCGCTTCGCAATGTCAGGGCGGGCGTATTCAAAAATCACAGCAATCGCACGCACAATTGCCGACCTTAGCGGCCAGCGGGATATTAGCATTGATCATATTGCAGAGGCGTTGCAGTACAGGTCTCTGGACAGGGAGATAAAGGTATTATGATTAAGACCGCAACAAGGGCGGCTAGACTTTTTCCTTCACTTCTGCGAACAATCCCACAGTCACCAAAGATTCTCTACTACCGGGGTGCACTATTTGAGCAGCTAAACCAGCCAACGGCCTTGACTGTCGCAATTGTTGGATCGCGGCGGGCGACTCGCTACGGGCTAGATAAGGCATACGAAATAGCTCGGGAGTTATCAAAGTACGGCATCATTGTTGTCAGCGGATTGGCGGAGGGGGTCGACGCCGCAGCGCACAGGGGAGCTCTCGACGGAGGCTCCGCGACTATCGCCGTACTTGGATGCGGCCTAGATATCAATTATCCTTTCGCAAACAGAGACCTGCAGGCAAAAATTGGACGAGAGGGAGCTTTGGTCAGTGAGTTTCCCCCAGGGACCCGCCCGCAAGGCAAGCATTTCCCGTCACGGAACAGAATAATAAGCGGGTTGTCGACAGGCGTATTGGTCATTGAAGGTGCTGAACGGAGCGGCACATTAATTACGGCAGATATGGCGCTATCTCAAGGCAGAGACGTTTATGCCCTCCCTGGACCAGCCGGCGGGCGAAACACTCGAACACCGCATAAGTTACTGCGCGCGGGAGCTTGTCTTGTCGAGAGCGCGGACGACGTAATTGAAGAGCTCGGACTTCCTGTTCAGAGCGACAACTCTTGTTTAAACGATGCAAGCGAGCTACGTGAACCGGCGTCTCTATCGGGTGAAGAAAACGCCGTGTTATCAACGGTTATCAATGTGCCAAAAACAATTGACAAGATTATTTACGAAACGGGCTTGCAATGTAATGAAGTCAGTAGTATTTTAGTTTTGCTTGAAATCAGAAAATTTGTAACGCGGACACTCGAGGGCGAATACGTGTCGTTAACAAGACAAACGGAGGATTCATGGTAGCAACCGATCGACGGATGCCGTATGCGGCGGGACTTTTCTATCTAGGTTATGCGGAAGGTTTGCGGCGCGAAGTGACCAAACTAATCGACGCCGGCGCGGCAGTTGGGCAGAAAATAAAGGCCAAGGGAATCGTAGTTCCTCACGCCGGCTACGAATATTCGGGGCCGGAAGCGGGAGCCGTCTACGGACGCATCGAACCTGCGAAAAAATACATCATCATCGGGCCAAATCACTCAGGTTTTGGCCTGCCGGTTTCATTGGACAATAGCGAGGCGTGGAAGACACCGCTAGGTGACGCCACGGTTGACCGGGATTTAGTTGAGGATATAGTAGCCGCGGCGCCCGAATCACAAATCAGCCGTGACGCCCACCGCCTGGAACACTCTATCGAGGTGCAGCTGCCATTTCTGCAGGTTCTTACGAACAACGATTTCTCATTTGCCCCTATCACTATGCAGGGATTGGCCGACGCCGGTGAATACCGCCGCGTCGGGTTAGCCTTGGCAGACGTTGTGGAGGAATCGCAGGAAGAAATCATTATTGTCGCCTCTACCGACTTTACCCATTACGAACCTCGCGATTACGCCGCCAAAATGGACAAACTCGCCATCGACGCGATCTTAGCGCTGGATCCAGATAGATTGTTAAGCACCGTTTACGAAAATGACATCACGATGTGCGGCTATGGGCCGGTGGCCACCATGCTTTACGCGGTTAATAAACTTGGTGCCTCAAAGGCCGAACTTATGAAGTACGGCTCCAGCGCGGATTTCAGCCGCGACGAGTCAAGTGTCGTTGGCTACGGGGGCATGGTGATCAGGTAAGTTGGACGGGGAAAACGGAAGTGCGACGGTCGAGATGATAATATGGCTGCCTTTGCTACTGCTCCTCTTGGGAGCGGTCGTGCAATATGGCCTGTACTTTAACGCGGTAACTGCAGTACAAGCAGCCGCTTTTGAAGCGGCGCGGCAGGCCTCTATTGCGAGTGATCCCGCTCGGGCAGCCGAGGAGGTTGTATACGGATTTGCTAACGACACGCTCCCGGGGTGGCAAGAAGGCGACCGCGTGGCTGTCGCGATAGAATCTCCCGATTGCCCCGAACCGGGCGACGACGTCGATGTAAGAGTGACGTATGAAGTACCCGGATTCATGACGGGAATAATTCCTGGAGTGTCGCCTTCCGCAAAAAAACTAATGGTTTACGGGTCCGCCAAGATGTCGATCGAAGAGAGGCCATAGTGATCTGCCTGGTGCTCACCAATGATTTGAGTATTGAAAAGTCTCTCATTGCGGGCATCGAGACATGCGGGCACAAGCCAATCGTCACGCATTCAATTATGGCCGCAACAGCGTTAACAGAAGAGCTTAATCCGCGAGTGCTATTTGTGGACATTGGGCTGGCGGCAGCCAGCGACCTTATCAGATGGGTTCAAAAGGAAACAGGCAGCGCCGTTATTGCAGTCGCTTGCAGTGATACTGCCGATACGCCAATTCACGATGCCGACGCCAGGCTTTGCGGGTCGATAACGGTCGATTCGATATCAAGGGTTTTGATGGAGGCTGGATGCGTAAGTGAGGTGTCCCCAAGCGATCCTGAAGCCAATCTCGAGAGAAAGTTCTGGGACATAACGAGCTGCATTCCAGCTGGACTCGATACGCAAAACAATGATAGTGAACTAATTGGTCCGCCGGCTGCAGGACGGCCAATTGAGAAAAGGACGGTTTCTGTTGTTAGTCAAGAGGTGATTGCGGTTTGGGGTGCAAAAGGAGGCGAGGGCAGAACGACTCTTGCACTGTGTTTGGCGGACCGTCTCCATGATTTTGATGTCTTGCTGATCGATTTGAATTTTACGGAAGGTCCCGGGGACATCGCCACGATCCTCAGTCTGCCCGCGCTGCCTCATATCGGCAAACTTGTAGATAATGCTGCCGACAGACGCCAAGGTTTTATAGACGCTTTGATCAAGCCGAAAAGGGCTGACTTTGCGGTTGTGCAGCCGCCTCCGACGATTGAGCAAGCAGAGAATATTAGTCCAGATGATATTGTTGACCTTATCGACCAAGCCAGAAGGATGTTTCAGATAGTAATCATAGATCTGCCAAATGACTTGAACCCGCTGACTCTTGAAGCTTTGGATCTCGCGACAGCAGTTCTGTTGGTCTCAACGGAAGATATCGGCGGGCTAGCGCGCCTGGAGGCAAGAAAGATGTTCATACGATCCGACACAACAAAAGCGCTCATTATTAACAAAGTGAGGTGCGGAGGCAGAAGAGCCAGGGAGTGTGCACATTGGTTAGAAATGCCTTTGGCAGCGGCTGTCGCCGAATGCGACAAAGGCCCGTTAGCGGGTGAGAAAGGCGATTTTGTGAAATATTGGTCCGAAATGACATATCCGGCTGTTAGTGATATCTTGAAGCTATTGTTTGGGCTAGATATGGCATCCCGTCGCCGGCGAACAACGTTTTCGAAGCGAATTCGCGGCGCGATCTCAGGGATGGCCGGATAAAGGGGTGCCTGAAATGGCAAAAGTCACAAAAAACGACGATTTAAGAAGCCTCATCCGGGAGATGGAAGATAAGCAAGAATCGCACAGCAGCGCCGCGACACCCAGCAAATCGGGGTATGTCAGTGTGGAAGAAGCGGCCGATATCCTGGAGTTGGAACCAAACGCGGTTCGTAAGATGATGCGCCGGGGAGAGTTTAGGACGAGTCGCATCGGTCGGCGCAAGTTCATTCACGCCGACGACGTCAAGAATTATCACGAGAAGGCGGCCGTCGAGGAAGAAGCCAGGATGGCTGATCCGAAACGCCTGTTGACAGTGTCTGAGGTGGCCTATCAGCTAAGGTTCTCGGAAGCGCAAGTATACGACATGCTGAACAAGAAGATTCTCCTTGGATTCAGAATCGGAGCGGGCGCGGGGTCGTGGCGAGTGCAGAAAAGCGATCTGAACGAGTACATTGTGTCACAGCGCGAAAGATCGATGGGAAAGTAGGAAGAAACGATTTTGTTCTGACACGGGGCAAAAGTTATGAGTGTGGCAGCGGGCAAGTCCCGCCGCCACCCTTTTTTGCCATTGAAAGGAAACAGACATACGGCAAAACCGATACCACACGCACAAAAAGGACAAAGTAATGTGATAAGGGGGAAAGATGGCGGGGAACGGACGCATGACGACTAATGCGAGTACCTATGCAATACTGGCTGGCTCTGCAGCGATGGTGGTTGTCTACATTGTTCTAAAGTCGATCCTTGGAGTAACGACAGTCATTGTCGCAAAGAGACCAATTCAAGTGGGAGCAAGAGTCACAGCGGGGATGATTGAAGAAAGACAAATGCCAGTAGGCGCGGGTGTTACTGGGGTTTATAAAAATCGGCGCGAGGTCTTGGGCAGAAGAGTATCAACAGCCAGATTGCCGGGCGACTACCTTTCCCCCCAATGTTTTCGCGAGTTTTCTGTGCGGGTAGAAGAATCGAACGCGTTTGCGAAAGACGAACTTGTTTTTCTACTGCCGGTGACGAACGTTAACGCATTTGCAGGCCTTCTGCGCCGGGGTGCGCGGATAAATGTTATTGCCGTACCGTCGCAACATGACCCGACCGCGCTAAGGTGCCAGACAATTCTCACTGGTGTAGAAGTTGCACAGACAGCAGGCAATGCCCAAAGTGAAAGCGGACGAAATGCGCAGGGCATTCTGGTGAAAGTAACAAAGAGCGAGAGCGAACTTTTGGCGGAAGCGTCAAGCATGGGGTCAATAATTATCGCATTGGCGGGCTATGTCTACAACTGAAGTGCTAGAGCATAAGGTATTTCCAATTGATCGAAAGGCCGTTCTTAGTCACGTCAAGGATAAGGTGCAGCGGGCCCTCGAATCTCTTGACGCACGTGAGGGCGAATACGAGGTTCTGTGTAAGACCGTTGCCGAGAAGACTGTTCGCGATGAAATTGTAGATTTTGCCGGCCGCCGAGGCGGCGATACATACGGGGCCCTCCTAGAGTACGTTTCAGATGATCTATTTGGGCTTGGACTTATCGAGCCACTGCTTCGCGATGAAGCCGTCACGGATATCCTCGTTGAGGGCGTCGAAATATTTGTTGTCAGTGGAAACACGCGACGGAAGATTCACGAGGGATTCGGGTCCGAAAAGGATGTTCGGCGCGTCATCGATAGGATTACGGCACGCGTTGGAAAGCGAGTCGATGTCATGAATCCTGCCTGCGATTGTGAGCTTTATGAGGGAAGCCGCTGTCACATTATAATCCCACCGGCTGCTGATCGCTGTTACATAACGGTTCGAAAACTTGGATGCATGGATCTGGAGCTGTCCGATTGGGTAGCTGGAAAAGTTATTACGGCGCCGGGAGCAGAGTTGTTAACAGAGGCCGTGCGTTGCAAGAAGAACATAATTGTCGCCGGCGGTACAGGAGCCGGGAAGACGACACTTCTAAACAGTCTCAGTAAGCAAATTGAATCAGACCAAATCATAATCACGCTTGAAGATACATACGAACTGCGCATCGATAAACCTCACGTCCGTCGCCTGCTGACCCGTTCCAGCCAGATCGAGAGTCAAGGTGACATTTCCTTCAGCCTCCTCATTAAGAATGCGATGAGAATGAATCCAGACCGCTTGATAATGGGCGAAGTGAGAGATGAGGCTGCATATGACCTATTGCATGCGCTTAATACCGGCCACAGAGGTTCAATATCTACGATTCACGCCAATAGTGTTATTGACGCGCTATGGCGACTCGAAACATTGGCGTCAATGGCAAAATTGAATAGCAGCCTGTTGGCAATTAGGCGGCAAATATCGAGAGTCGTGGATTTGGTCGTTTTTATTCGCGGTATTGAGCTTGACAGAGGCCGATATCGGGCGAGGAGAATTGTCGAAGTCTGCAGGCTCATACCTGGTCTTAGCAGCGGGGAAGAATATCAGATAGACGTTCTCTACAGTCAGGAGGGCGAATGATTGAAGATACTGCCTATCTTGCCTTTCTGACGATAGCATCCGGCATGTATGCCCTGGCCTCAAGAAAGGCTAGAAAGAAAAATGCCTTTATGGAGCTCGCTTCCGGAGCGAAGAATACATCGGGCCCCTCGCAGAAGAGCGGTGCATCTTTGTTGCTTAGCGTTCACGCAGTGGTCTTTATCATTTGCGCCGCAGCTGAGTTCACATTCTTTGCGAGCGCAACACTCGCGGCTTTGGCGCCAGCGCTGGTGTTTCTATATTCTAAATACCAGGAACAAAAGGGCCGCCTAAAGGCTAAACAGCAGATTGAGTCAGTCCTTAGTGGTTTAGGTTGCGCTCTATATGGCGACCCCTCACTTAGCAAAGCAGTCGCAGACGTTGCCAGCAGGACCGATGACCCAATGCGTAGTCACCTTTTGTTAGTTGCAGCAGAAATTGCTCACGGCCAAAATGTCGACGACGCGCTCCGGTCGGCGGCGCGACGCGTCGATGACGAAATCTTTACGTTTGCGATTGACGCGATATCTATTTGTCGTGCGACAGGCGCGGACGTCTGTGTTGTTCTCGATAGACTGGCGAGACTGGCAGGTAATCGGGTTCGTTTTTCAGACAAGGTAAGGGCCCTTGCGTCCCAACAAAAAGCTACAGCCAAGATTGTAACAGTAATTCCAGTCTGCTTCCTGCTTGCAGCATATTCGTTCAATCCAATATATGCCGCTTATCTTAAGACAAACGTGGGTCTATTGGTTTTGGCTTATGCCACAACATCAGTTGCTGCAGGGTTCTACATGTTGAATAGAATGACAACTATGGCCACTGTCGGGGGGCGATCGTGAGCGAAATGGCCTGCCTGGCTACGGCTGTCGCCGCTGGCATATCGGGAGTTTTACTTGTTCTTGGCTCTGCAGGTTCTGATATAAGGGTGCACGGGTGGAAGGCATCGAATCGTTTTCTGCGCAGCTATGTGGGGTTCCTGGACGCAAAGTTGAAAGCGGCGAGTCCCTTATCGCGCGCCGTTGCTCCCATACTACAAAACGGGACCGACGTTGCTTGCTACCAATTGATCATTGGCGGCGGGCTGGCGTTCATCTGCGTTCAATTAGACCTTAACGCCCCGGCAGCATTCCTGTTGCCAAGCCTCCTATTTATTGGAGGGGCGTATCTGCCTGTCATTTTTCTCGAGCGCTTAATGCGGGCGCGAACTCGAAAAGTTAGCGAGGAGCTACCTGGTGTGATGGAGATAATTGCGCTCGCCCTTGAAGCTGGTTTGAGTTTCGACCAAGCGGTTGACTATGTTGCTGAGAAAGTGACGGGCGCGCTCGCCGCGTTACTGATAAAAGCAAGGTCAGCCATTGCCTCAGGTGCCCGAAGAGAGACCGCGTATAGGTCAATAGCGAAAGACGGACCAGCGCAACTAAGACAGTTTCTTGATACAGTTTTGCAGGCAGAGCGCCAAGGTAAGCCTGTAAGCGCTTCAATCATTGCATTAGCGGATTCAGTCCGCGTCAAACAACAGTTGTTGCTCGAACTTCGTGCGAACCGTCTACCAACAACAATGTTGCTGCCAATCTTTATGTTTATTGTTCCACCTGTTCTGCTCGTGTATCTATTGCCGGCAATCATTAACCTTAAGAATCTATCGCTCTAGGAGGTGAGACCGTTGCTACTATTTGCAAAAGCCATGAGGGCTCTAAATCGTGAGACTGGCTCGGAAATAACCGAACAAGTCTTTTGGATCGGACTGATAATCTTGGCCGTGATTCTGCTACTTCCGCAGCTGCGCGGCGTATTGATGAATAACCTGCAATCTCTAATCGACGCACTCGCAAGATAAGGAGCCAAATGACCAGAAATAGATTGATGTATTTATGCGCTGTCGGCGGATTGATGTTAATTGCGGTATCTGGGTGCTCTTCTCGCGACGCCAAAAACGTTTCTGACACCGAGCATCAGGCAAAAATACTGGCGCCCGTTACGTTCGTCGGCCGCATATCCGGGGTAAGTGAAAACGGTTTGTCTGTTACGGTTCTAGATCCAAGCCAAGTCAGTAAACAACAGAAACCGAGGCTCACTAACTTTATTGAGACCTCTTCGCGCACCCGTTATATGAAGGTGCGCATTGAGCAGGCGGGAAACTTGGCACCGCGAAAGACGTCAAGAGATGGAATTAAGAAAGGCAATATTGTGACCGTAGAAGCAAAAGTCGTACTGGGACCAAAAATGAGGATTATCGCGACGAAAATCACAATATCGCCGGAAGAAACCGACAGGCACAAGGCCACGGAAATTGATCACAGCCGCGAGGCGGTCATCGCGGGCAAGGTGGAGGAAAAGACTAAAAATGGTTTCGTACTTGCCGACATGAATGGCGGGCAAACCATAGTCTTGGCGAACGACGCAACGGGGACAGTGTCCGGTCCGGCGGGCGGGTTGCTGTCGGCTGCGGACTATTCCGAGGTCGTAAGCGGGGTTCAGGTGAGCGTGCTGGGTGAAAGGCAGGCCGATGGGACGTTTAGGGCAGCGCAAATCGCTGTGACGAAATGAGCGAACATCGACCCAGGCGGATAGCGAGGTTTGCTCCCGTACACATTGCTAATGGTTTTCTGGGAGGCGCGCACCTGGGTTGCTCTGATGTTTACAACCGTTGGAAGAGCTTCAAAGACTATCAATGGCCATGCGCCTCCAAGTCAGGGACGGTCACATATCCTTGAGCGTATGTATGAGAAGAGGCTACTACAAGCAAAAGCCAGCAGGCAACATCGTTCGCGTCTTCGTTGTCATCATTTTCGTTGCGATTACTAGCCTGCTTGTATATTCAGGTTATGCAGATGCGGATGACTGGCTGAAAGGCAACAACCTGGGTCAGCAAGTGTGGGTAGACACGTCCCATTACGAAACACACCAACGGTGGATCGATACCTCTCACTGGGAACAGCGTGGCCAAAATGTCTGGGTATCGTCAGGGTACTACTTCTGGATTGACAACAGTCACGAAGATACGGTCATAGCTTGGATGATCAGCGATCCGCCTTGGGGTTGGCCGGCCTGGGGAGACAGGTGGTGGTATCAATATGCGGACCAGCGTTGTCCGCTGTACTACGGCGGCTTAGAGTGTTACGCGAATTGGACGTGGGGCGGGCACGCACATCGAAGCGACGATTATTGCCCAGGTGCGGGTTGGCGTTCGATATGGTGGGTCTGGCACGACTACGGCTATTGGGCGTGGCAGGACACGTCTCACTATGAATGGCGGATCGTTAATGTCTGGGTAGCGTCCGGCTATTGGGAGGATTACCAAGCGTGGATAAAGGAGGGGCACTGGGCAGAACCGCTCCACGGAAATGTCAACGTAACAAAGACGCCGCCGTATGTTTTTACGCGCTGGCATTATCTAACCGGCGACGGTGAGCAACAGACTGCTCGCGACGAATTAGCGCACTTGACACTCGCCGTGACCGGCACATTTAACAAGCCCATCGCGACCGTTCACGAATATGTAATTGTTGAACGAACGAATGACGCTCGAGATCATGACCAAATCGAAATCGTCAGCCGCAGTCTGCTCATCCCGTCAGTGTCCGTAAGTCTCAAGAATAAGGTCTATTACCCTCACGCAGGTTTAGGTCGCCATTACTTTGTGTTCACATCCACCGATGGATCGACCGCGTCTCTTTTTTGCGACATTCCAATCAACGGCTACCGGACAATAAACAGCAGTATATTAAATTCAGATATCCATAATCAGGAGTTTTCTCGATCACTCCAGGACACAGGAACACTCAGCTTTTAGATTTCCACATGCACGCGAATCTGAAAATATGCAAACAAAGCCCACAACTGAGGTAAAGAAAATGACGCAGGGCAAGAACGAAGAACGTCTGTTGAAGAAAAGCAGAGCCGAGGAAGGATCAGTGACGGTTCTGATTATTGCCTTTTTGCCAGTGCTGTTGTTGCTGCTGGGGCTGAGCATTGACATCGGGCGCATATTGGCAGCCAAGACGGAGCTGTATAAGGCCTGCGATATCGCCGCGCGCGAGACGGCTCGCCGGATAGACGTGGTTGAAGCCAGCGTCACAGGTAACCAGAGGCGCGGCGTAACGACCGAACAAGTCACGGCGTTCGTGGAAGAGAATCTGAATAGCGACCGAGGCGTTCGCATCGAAAGCGTGGACATGGTTAGTACCGACACCCATGTTACAGTGACCTGCAAGGCTTCGCTGCCGCTTCTATTCAGCGGTCTGATTAACCGTCATGCGTCTACGATTACGGTTACCGGCATGGCTCGGATCAAGCCATATGTCGCGCGCAACTAAAACTTCAATGATGAACGCTTTAGTGCTTTACCGCATTAAAGCAAAAGACGTGCCATGCCACGCACCTGATATGAAGACGATTTTGCCCCTTTGCTGTTGGGCGCTGCTTAGTGTTTGTTGAGTAACAACGCTCTCAGCTGATATGCTTTAGCGCTTTACCGCGGTATCGCGGTAAAGCGTTAAAGCCGAATAGCGTGAGCTATACCAAGAGGAGAGAAACCAATATACTGGGTTTTAGAGAGATGCGAGGCCACGATGACAGCAAGGCCACGAGTACAGCGAGGTCAAACGAGGCGCGAGGCGAGGCGAGGCGAAATGCGAACAATCATTCTCTGGGTTTTACTCGGGTTTTTCTTGGGCGCGGTGCCTTTCGCCTACATCATGGTCAAACTGGCGTTGGACAAAGACGTCCGTGATTTCGGGGACGGCAATCCGGGCGGCATGAACGCGTGGCGGGCGGGCGGCTGGAAGGTCGGCAGCCTGGTCATCATCCTAGATATTCTCAAGGGTTTGCTGCCGGTCGGCCTGGCTCACTTCAACTACGGTATCGGCGGATGGACGATTGTGCCGATAGCTCTGGCGCCGATCCTGGGGCACGCCTACTCGCCGTTTCTCGATTTCAAAGGCGGCAAGTCTGTCTCGGTGACGTACGGGGTCTGGGCCGGCTTGACCGGCTGGCAAGGGCCGTTGATATTCGCGGCCTGCCAGGGCGCGTTTCTCGTCATTATGGCTTCGGACGCCTGGATAACGGTCCTAGGCATGGTCGCGGGCAGTCTGGTCATGTACGGGTTTGGCTACGAGGTCCCGTTTGTCACGTTAGCGGCCGCCAACGCGCTCATCTTTGCCGAGAGATACCGGCGGACTCTGGTCATGGGTCCGAAATTCCGGCTTCATCGACCGTTTAAGTGGATCGACCAAGGGCTATGATTTGACGGCGGCGGCAATAGTTTGGACAATCGCGGGATTTATCGCTGGCTCTGTGCCGTTTGCCTATCTGGTGACACGCCTGGCCAAGCACGAGGATATCCGCGACTACGGTTCGCACAATCCGGGCGGCATGAACGTCTGGCGCACGGCGGGGTTGCCGTGCGGTGCCGCGGTCATATTGTTGGATTTTGCCAAGGGGCTGGCGCCCGTAGGCATGGTGCACTATATTTTCGGCCTTAATGGATGGGTTATTGCGCCGATTGCGCTGGCACCGGTCTTGGGACATGCCTATTCACCCTGGCTGCATTGGCGCGGCGGCAAGGCAGTGGCGGTTTCGTTCGGTGTCTGGGCGGGCTTGCTCGGTTGGCCTGGTTTGCTGTTGCTGTTACTCGCCCAGCTGACATTTCTGGCGGTTTGGAAAGCCGACAGTTGGGTTTCTGTCATGGGGATGGCGTTGTTCATGTTGCTGTTATGGATGCAAGACGTCAGCATCCTGTATTTGGCAATCGCCGCAGTCAACGGCTTGATTATCGCGCAGAGATATTGGCCGGAGTTTAAGGACGGGGTACGACCCAGATACGCCAGGGAGGGCGGTTGAGCCAGTTCATTATTGATACGGATGTGCTTATAGTATTCTATTGCCGCTTGGAGCGGCCTGACGTTCTGCACGCCGTGTGCGACGAGGGCGTTGTTGTCTCTGAGACTGTACGGCGCGAGATGGAGGGCGTAGGGCGCGGCATCGGCCGGGATATCTTTCGGGACGATGTGTGCGCGGGTGCAGTGCGGGTCATCGAAGCCGGGCCCGCCGAAGCCAACGAGGCAGCCGGGTTCAACACGACATTTCTGCACCGAGGGGAGCGAGACACAGCGGCTATCGCGCTCACGCATCTCTATACCATGATTACCAATGACCGGATGGCGCGCCACGAGCTGATCGGTTCGGGGATAACCGTCCGCGACGCGGCGTGGGTGCTGCAGCAGGCCAAGAGCCGGCGTTTGCTGACCCAGGCCCAGCACAAGAAACTTAGCCAGAGTTTGGGGAGACGATGGTAGAAGAAGAGCGGGAAAGGCAACCCCAGCCGCCGGTTATCAAGGCGGTCGGGAAGGATATCAAGAGGCACAACTGGGCGTTGATCGGCGTTATGATTCTGGTAGTCGGGACGCTGGCGTCGTTCGGACTCGACTATCTACTGGGACTGTCGGGCGGATCCTTCTTGACGAGCGGGGGCACGAAACCAACGACCATCATGGCAAAAGCCGTGTTGACGAGCGCGCTGACGGCGGCTGACGCTTATGCGGCGACGCACGACGGCAGCTATACGGGGATGGACGGCGCGACCCTGGCCGAACTGGACGCCTCGACGCAGTGGGCGCTCGGCGGCCCGGAAAAGGGTAAAGTGGCCGTAGTGTCCGCCTTGGATACTCAGTGCACTCTGGTTTACACTGACCAAGCCGGCGCGCAATACCGCGCGGAAAAAATCCAGGGAACGATCCTCATGACAGACGCATCGGGGAATCCTATATAGAGAAGTCAGACCGAGGAGGATATCGTGAAACTTTTGGTAGTTTTTTATTCGATGTACGGCCACATCATGAAGATGGCAGAGGCGGAAGCAGCGGGAGCGTCCAGCGTCGAGGGCATCGAGGTTGCCATCCGGCGCGTTCCAGAGACGGTCCCTGAGGAGGTCTTAAAGAAATCCGGCGCCTGGGAGGCGCATGAGGCCTGCTCGGTGTATTCCGAATGTCTGGTGGGTGAGCTGGGCGAGGCGGACGCGGTTATCTTCGGCGCGCCGACCCGGTACGGGATGATGTGTTCCCAGATGCGACAATTTTTAGATACGACCGGGTCCATATGGGTGGCACGGAAGATGACCGGCAAGGTTGGCGGAGTATTTACCAGTTCCAGAACCCAACACGGCGGTCAGGAATCGACCATTCTTAGTTTTCATACGACACTTCTGCATCACGGCATGATAATAGCCGGGCTGCCCTATAACTTCGACGGTCAGGACCAGTTTGACGAAATAGCCGGGTGTTCACCTTACGGCGCATCCACAATTGTGGGGCCCGACAATGCGCATATGCCGACAGCCAACGAACTTGACGGGGCCAGATATCAAGGGCGATATGTTGCGCTGTTGACGAAGGCTTTGGCACCGGCGCGGGCCGCGATAATCAAGGAAATGAAGTGAGCGAAACCACGAATCTTGCCGGTAAGGTGATTGTCGTCACCGGGTCGACGCGCGGCATCGGGCGAGCCATTGCCGAGGCCTGCGCTCTTGCGGGTGCGGCCGTGGTCGTTTCCAGCCGCAACAAGCTGGCGGTGGAAGAAGCGGTCGCGGACCTGGCGGCCCGGAATCTGCGAGTTACCGGTGTTAAATGCGACGTTACTGAAGCGGATGACCTTGAGCGCCTTCTAGAGGAGGCCATAGATACCTACGGCCGGGTCGACGTTTGGGTCAATAACGCCGGTTTGCCGCAGGGGGTGATCCCGCTGGACGAGATGACCGAGACCGAAGCGGCGGAGATTGTCCGGGTCAACGTGTTGGGCGTGGTCAACGGGTCGCGAATCGCTCTGCGATATTTTAAGGAAAACGGTGGCATTCTCGTAAATATGACGGGAAAGGGCTACGACGGCAAAGCCAGCGCTTACACATCCGTTTACGCGATGACCAAAGCCGCTGTCACCAGCCTGACTAGGAGCCTGGCGGAAGAGAACAAAAGCTATCCCATTTCGGTTCATTTGCTGAGTCCCGGCATGGTGCCAACAGATTTCTACCGTGACATGCGCGTCGGTAAGAACTTGGAGGCGCGCGCGGCCAAGGTGCCGATTATCTTGGACGCGATTGGCGTTCCGCCGGAGGAAACGGGACGTTTGGTTGTCGCAATCGCAGCGCAGGAGCCTGGGGCAGTTACGGGCGGGTTCTACAACGCCTTCAGCGGGGCGCGGCGCTGGCGGGGGATGATGCGGATGATGCGCCTCGGCATGTCAGGCAAGTTGCGCGACTAGTGTCAGGCCGCATGCGCATTGCTATAGTCCACGGCTATTTCCTCGCCGACTCCGGCAGCGGGATCTACGTTCGTGAACTCGCCAAAGCGTTTACCGTCTTGGGACACGACGTAACCCTGGTATGCCAGGAGAAAACCCCCGAAAAGTACGATTTCATCGACGCCGCGTTCGCGCTGGACTCCGATAATCATAATGTGACCACAATATTCGAACGGACTAGGCAATACGCGGGCTCTTGCCGCTGCGTCCGACCGGACATTCACGGACTGTTGTTGACCTACGTTGCCTCCGGGGACAAGTCTTTCGAAAACCATACGTTCCAAGACGCTTCGCCAGATAAGATAGACGCCTACCTGAAAGACAACATAACGGCGCTGTCGACGATATTCAAACTATGGTCGCCCGACGCTGTACAGGCCAACCACGCCATTATGCAACCATACGAGGTCCGTGAGGCGCTGCAAGCCGCTGGCTTGGAAGAGGTGCCCTTCACAATGACCATCCACGGGAGCGCTCTCAACTTCAGCCTAAAAGCGGATTCGCGGCTTCTTACGTATTTCGTTGCCGCAGCGAGAGATGCCAGGGCGATCACCGCGCTGAGCGAATCTAGCGTGGCCGATGTGGTTGATTTCGCCGCCGCCGCCGGCGCGGATATAAGCGGCAAGACGCTCGTGATCCCGCCCGGCGTCGACACCACGCTATTTCGGCCGCTTCCACACGTTAACGCGCGGAAGCAAACCGTTGGGGTTTTTGCCGGGCGATTGTTATGGACGAAAGGGCCGCAGTACGCGATCGCGGCGCTGCCTCTGATTCTGCGGGACAATCCAGATTTTGAACTGTGGCTGGCGGGTGACGGGCCGCTGGAGCCAGGTTTACGGCGGCTGATCGAGCTTCTGTCGGCCGGCGACATCACGGGCGCGGCCGCATACGCTAAGGAAGCCCCGGAAATGGGGGAGGAGGGCGCGTGGGGTCCGGTCATACCCGATATCAAGAGATTGGATGGCGCGGCCTACTCGGCGGCGGCGAAAGGCATGGATAAGAGGGTGATGTTTCTCGGCCACCTGGCGCATGACGAGATGGCGCCGGCTTTTGCCGGGGCGGACGTCGCGCTGATGCCGAGCGTTTATCCGGAAGCGTACGGACTGAGCGCCATCGAGGCCGCCGCCGCCGGAGCGGTTCCAATCGCGACTTACCAAACCGGGTTGCGAACGCCTTTGGATATTTTGGCCGCGGAACTCGGCGACCCGGCGCTGACCAGGCTGCTGCCGGACGGCGAGCTGACGCGCGGCTTAGCGGCGGCTGTTACGCGAGCACTCGCCGTTTATGAAACCCAGGAGCCGGGCCACCGGCAGAGACTGCACGAGGCGGCAAAACGCGAGTTTTCCTGGGAGAGCGCCGCTCTCGCTTACTTGGCGGCGTTTTGATACTATTAAATGATAAAATCGCACTTCACAAGGGGAGGTGACGCGCACATGATGATTATCATGCGCGAAAGCGCGACAGACAACGATATTGACCATCTAATCGAGAAGGTTAAAGAGGTCGGGGTTGACGTCCACGTCAGCAAGGGCGCGTTCGCAACCGTTATCGGACTGGTCGGAGACACAATCAAAGCCCGCGACCTGCCGCTGGCGACTTTTCCCGGCGTCGAACGGGTGGTGCCGATCCTAAAACCTTTCAAGCTGGTCGGCCGGGAATTCCATCCCTCAGACTCGATTGTTGACGTTCGCGGTGTCAAGGTCGGCGGGAACAACTTTACCGTCATGGCCGGCCCGTGTTCGGTTGAGAGCCGTGATGTCTACCTCGACATCGCCAAATTCGTTGCTAAGACGGGCGCTCAGATATTGCGCGGCGGCGCCTTCAAACCGAGAAGCTCTCCTTATAGCTTCCAAGGTCTTGGCGAAGAGGGCCTGAAGATCATGGCGGAAGCCCGCGACGTAACGGGTTTGCCGATCGTGACCGAGGTCATGGACGCCCGTGACGTCGATCTGGTCGTCGAGTACGCCGACATTCTGCAGATAGGCGCCCGCAACATGCAGAACTTCACGCTTCTAAAATACGTCGGACAAGCCAACAAGCCGGTCATGATTAAAAGGGGCTTATCTTCGACGATCGAGGAGTTCCTGATGGCAGCGGAATACGTGGTTAGCGGCGGGAACAACGACGTCATCCTGTGCGAGCGCGGCATCCGGACGTTTGAAACCTACACGCGCAACACGCTTGATTTGAGCTGCGTGCCCATAGTCAAGAAACTTAGCCATCTGCCGATCATTGTCGATCCGTCGCATGGCGTCGGACGTTGGGATATCGTCGAGCCGATGAGCATCGCTTCGGTGGCCGTCGGAGCCCACGGCCTAATGATCGAGGTGCACCCGAATCCGGAAGAGGCGTTGTCAGACGGGTACGAGTCGTTGAAATACGACAATTTTGAGACCCTGATGAAGAACGTCAAGCAGGCCGTGCGGGTTTTCGGCAAAGGAATGTAGGGCGAGCGGTGGACGAGATTCGTTCCGCCGCCATTGTCGGCACCGGCTTGATCGGCGGCTCGTTAGGTTTAGCTCTAAAGAAGCTGGCCGGACTGGAACACGTCAGCGGCTGCGCTAGAACGCAGGCGACCCTTGACCGGGCAATCGCCCTGGGAGCCATAGACAGCGGTCACCTCGATTGCGCCCAGGCGGTGCGGGGTGCGGATATCGTGTTCGTCGCCACGCCCGTCTCCTTGATCATCGAAGAAGTGCGCCGAATCGCTGGATCGACCAAGCCCGGCGCGATCATCACCGACGCGGCCAGCGTCAAAGCGCGCATCGTGGCGGAGGCGGATGAAATCGTAGCGGAGACCCGGGCTCGATTCGTCGGCGGACATCCGATGGCCGGCAGTGAGCTCTCGGGCGTCGACGCCGCCAGTCCCGACATGTTTAAAAATGCTCCATATATTTTGACCCCGACAGCGGCGACCGATCCGGACGCTTTGCAATCCCTGCATAATCTCCTGGGAAAGATAGGCGCCCGCGTATTTACGTTAAATCCGGCAGCTCACGACCGTGTGGTCGGCGCCATCAGCCATTTGCCGCATATCCTTTCGGCCAGCCTGGTTAACGTAACGGCGGCCGAAAAACACGGCTTTGCCAATATCTTCAAACTGGCGGCGGGCGGATTTTACGACATGACCCGGGTCGCGGGGAGCCCGGCCGGTATTTGGGTCGACATCTGCCTCGAAAACGGGGAAGCCATTCAATCTCTAATAGCTCAATATCAAGACGAGCTTGAGACATTCGCTGAACTGTTGCGCGACGGCGACGCTGAAGGAATCAGACTGAAGCTGGCGAACGCGCGTGCGGTTCGCCAAGACTTGCCCAGGCTCAAAGATGCCGAAATGCAACTCGTGTATGAATTGACGGTCATCGTGCCGAACCGGCCCAAGGTATTAAGCGAAATCACGCTGCTCGTAGCCGACGCGGGGATCAACATAGAGGATATTCAGATCGTACATTCGACCGAGGCCGACAACGGCATGTTGCGCCTGTCGGTGTTGGGAGAATCGGAGGCCCGCCGCGTCGAAGAGACCCTCACCGGGCACGGTTATACTGCCAGTCTGGAACGGCGGCTGAAATGAGTCTGACCGTAACGGCAATCAACGGACTGCGCGGCGAGATGACGATGCCGGGCGACAAGTCCATATCACACCGCGCGCTTATGCTGGGGGCGATCGCCGACGGCGAGACACGCATTGAAAACTTTCTAAACACGGGTGACTGCTTAAGCACCGCGGGCGTCTTGCGCGCTCTGGGTGTTCGCATCGATGGGGTGGGAGAAGACGTCGTGGTTGTTCACGGTGCGGGACGGGACGGTTTGCGCCAGGCCGCAGGCGTTTTGGACGCCGGCAACTCGGCAACGACGGCTCGGCTAATGTGCGGACTGCTAGCCGGCCAGTCTTTCTCCAGTGTGATCACGGGCGACGAATCCTTACGGGGGCGGCCGATGGGCCGAGTGGTCGAACCATTAACCGCCATGGGAGCCCACATTGACGGACCGGACGGCGCGGGAAGACTGCCTTTAACCATCACCGGCTCAAGCCTAACGGGAATCGAATATGACACGCCGGTGGCCAGCGCCCAAATAAAGTCAGCTCTCTTGCTGGCAGGATTGTATGCCGCGGGCCGCACCACGGTCAGAGAGCCTTATCCCTCGCGCGACCACACCGAGAGGATGCTCGATGTTATGGGCGCCGCCATCGATACGCGGACGGACGGCGTGACCGTAACGGGAGGCACAACCCTTACCGGAACCGCCATAAGCGTCCCGGGTGACATCTCCAGCGCGGCGTTCTTTATAGTCGCCGCCCTTTTGACGCCGTCATCACGGCTTGTGATCAAGCAGGTCGGAATGAATTCGGGCCGGATAGGATTGCTAGACGTCTTGAAGACAATGGGCGCGCCGATAACGTACGACAGAATGACAATCAAAAACAAAGAACCACGAGCGGACATCATGGTTTCGTCGGGGCGTTTGCGCGCGATTACGGTGAGCGCGGAAACGGTGCCGCGTCTGGTGGACGAGATACCGATCCTAGCCGTAGCCGCGACGCAGGCAACCGGCCAGACAAGCATAAAAGGCGCGGCCGAGCTGCGCGTTAAGGAGTCCGATAGGCTGAGCGCGATAACCAACAATCTTAGAGCGATGGGCGCGCAGATCAGAGAGACGGCCGATGGTCTCGTAATAAAGGGTCCAACCCCGCTGCAGGGCGCGGCCGTAAAATCTTTAGGCGACCACCGTATGGCGATGGCTATGATTATCGCCGGCGTCATTGCCACAGGCGAGACGGTCATCGATGACGAGGCCTGCATCGACGTATCATT
>JAHEXW010000037.1 GCA_023251915.1 Actinomycetes bacterium | reverse complement strand
AGGCCCGCCAGGAGGCCGATCATAGTCGCGAACGCCTTCCCTACATAAGCGAAATGAACAGGGATGGTAAACGGGTTATCGCGCATCAGCGTCCGGACGTCTTCCTGGATTGCGTCGAAGCTCTCCGACGATATGGCGCGGGGTGTAGAGATGCCGCTGTAGCGGTCGAAGAGCCACGTCAGGGCGTTGCGCAGGGGAGCCGGGTTTAGTCCGGCTCGGACAAACTTAAGGTCTACCGCCGCCGCTATCAGGTCGTCCGGGTCTTTCTGAACAATGGCCACGACGGCGTCGACAAACCGCCCCCGGTCCGCCGGGCTTATCTCCCCCATCATGCCGAAGTCGAGGAATGTAATCACCGGTCCCGGATTAACGAATAGATTGCCGGGATGCGGATCGGCGTGGAAGAATCCGGTCTCCAGAAACTGGCTGATGTAGATGTTCACCAAACGGCGCGCCAATTCGGTGCGGTCGATCCCCGCAGCGTCCAGGCCCCCGTAGTCGTTGACCTTAACGCCGCTCATGTATTCCATGGTAATGACACGGCCCGTGCTGAGCTCGTCATAGATCACCGGCACGCGAACATCGGCGCGCGTCTCGAAATCACGGGCGAACCGGCGGGCACTCTCCGCCTCGCGCGCCAAATCCAACTCCTCGCCCAATACCCGCTGAAACTCGTCCACCAGCCCGCTGATGTCGACCTTGTTGCCGACCGCCGTGAACCGCCGGACGCCTTCCATGAGATAAATGAATGTCGCCAGGTCGATGTCGATCAAGAGCTCGATGCCGGGGCGTTGCACCTTGACCGCGACTTTGGTCCCGTCGGCCAGATACGCCTCATGCACCTGGGCCAGACTGGCGGCCGCGATGGGGACGGGATTGAACGTCGTATATATGTCGGCCAGCGGACGCCCAAAATCCTCTTCGATGAGCTGCTTGACGGCGGCGTAGTCCTCCGGCGGCACCTCGTCTTGAAGCTTCATGAGCTCCTGGATGTAGGCTTCCGGCATCACGTCGACCCGGCTGCCGAAGAACTGACCCAGCTTGATCAGCACTCCGCCTAACCGTACAGCGGTTTCGCGGAACTGGATGGCGCGCTTGCGGTGGCGCGCGGCCATTCGCTCTTCAGCAACCCTCAGGTCGGTCTTACGGGCAATCCTGGCCTCGCGCCAGAAATCCCAGACGATACCGAGAAACAGCCGGGAGAAAGCCCAGACCCTAGCTCGCTTATTGATCTTGCCTTTGTCAGCCATTAGCGCGTGAACGCCCGTCTATTTCTTGTCCTGCGCGTCTAGACGCTTGACGACCTTGTCCAAGGCCTTCTTGATCTCGGCCAGGTCGTCTTTGGTCGCCAGATTGGCTTCTGCGACCATTTTCTTTAGGTATTCTTCCTGATGCTGTTTCATCTCTTGCTTGCGCTCTTGCCACTCGGCCTTTACCTTTTCCCCGGATTCGGTCCGCTTGGCGCGCCATTCTTCCATCCTGGCCCGGCGCTCTTGCGCCACTTCGTCTGCCATCTCGTCGATGCGTGCGGTTGCGTCATAGGCGTACAAGAATATGTCTCTCCAATTACCCATGTCGTTACCTCCCTTTTCTGTGTCCATTGCATCGTGTAAAACTGTCAGATTCCCCCATGTCGTCTTGATGCTCTTGGCTTTCTTTGTGTTCTTCAATAGTGGGAGCGGGTCTGTAAGCCGGGTTCTGTATCCCGACCTATTAAGTCGGGACGATGACCATCTATCTAGGACCGGTGTTGCCACCGGCCTCAAGCGACCGACCCGGGAGTCTAGGGACGGGCCGCCCCCTCGCCTAAGGCGAGCTCCCCTACACGGTCTTGCTCCAAACGGGGTTTACCTCGTCAACCGGTCACCCGGCCGGCGCGTGCGCTCTTACCGCACGTTTTCACCCTTACTCCGGCTGTTAGGCCGGAGCGGTATATTTCTGTGGCACTTTCCCTAAGGTCGCCCTCGGTCGCCGTTAGCGACCGTTCTGCCCTGCGGAGCCCGGACTTTCCTCTCCGACCCTAAGGTCGAAGCGATCATCCGACCCGCTCCCATATCTAAGGATAAGGCGTTGACGCAGTTATTACAAAGGATACGGGCGAAAGGGCGTTAAACTAGTACTTCAGCTAGGAGGCTATTTCTTGCTCTTCTTGCGGGGCGCCGGATCTTCGGCCGCCAGCACCTTCGCTACGGCGGCGTTGTCCAATTGATCGTCCAACTGGTCGTCCGGCCGAGCATCACTCCGGTCATCCAGCTCTTCATCTTCCTCGTAGTACTCGTCATAGTCTTCTTCCCAATACTGGCGCCGCAGACCGAAGAAAATCATAAGAGCCGGGAAGTCCTCGACAAACGACAGACAGATATGGATCAGCGTGACCGTAATGATCAGCGCGGCCAAGGTGAAGTGAATGATCCGCGCGTACGCGGCGGAGGAGGCGATTGATCCAGTCCAACCCAGCAGCTGAGCCGGCCAGAACATGCTTAAGCCGGTGATCGCCAGGAACGTCAACAAAACCGGGAAAGCGTAACCATACGTCAGCTTCTGCATACCGTTGTATTTGCTGAGGTGCGGATAGTGTTTACGTACGAACATGTAATACATCATCGCCTGGGGCATGACCTTCGCGTCCTGCCTGGTAAAAGCGAATGTTTTCCGGTCGACGATGAGCGCGTACACAATCCGGATGACCATGAACACGATAACCGCCCACATGGCGATGTAATGGATTTGTTGGTTTAGGGGCTTTAACCCCGGATAAAACGGAAACCGGATATAGATGCCGCTGACGGCCAGCATGATCATGTTCACGACGTGGAGGAAATGAATCAAACGCGGAAAAATAGGGATGATTTCGTCGTGTTCCGGCCATTGCCCGAAGCGAAACTTCTGGCGGAACCGCCCGCTGACGCCGTTGCCGACCAACTGGACTATCCAAAAAAGAACCGCGGCGCCGACCAAACCCGCCGCGATGACGTCGGCCCAGACGTTTAACGATGCTAGCATTCCGCTCCTCTAAGACGTGTGCTTACCTTGAAGAATCTATCGTCAAGAATACTATAGTACTTTACACCCTGACTAATACTCGATGCCAGGGCGAGCGGTTACCCCGGCGTCGTAGGGGTGTTTGACTTTCCGCATCTCAGTAACCAGATCGGCTAGATCGACCAGCGACTGCGGCATATCGCGCCCCGTCATAACGATCTCGACGTCGGCCGGTTTGCCGCGCACTAGCTCCGCCACGGCCGTCTCCGTCACGATTCCCTGGTTGATCACGTGGCTGATTTCGTCCAACACGAGTACGTCGAGTTTGTCTTTCAGGAGGGTCTTCTCCGCGCGTGCGATACCCTCGGACACGCGACCGGCCACCCGCGCCCGTCTCATCTCTGTGACCTCACCCATCAGGTCCTCACCGTATTGTTCCAAATCAATCGGCAGCATGGCCCGCTTGATGCCGGCCACCTCACCCGTCCCTCGCTCGCCTTCCTTGAGAAACTGGATAAAGACAACGCGTAGGCCGTGTCCAGCCGCGCGTAAAGCCAATCCCAGCGCCGCCGTCGTCTTCCCCTTGCCGTCTCCTGTGTAAACCTGGACTAGACCTTTTTGCTCAGCCATTTTTCAATACCTCCTACAAATACTCGACTTCGAATCGCTTCTTGAAACGCTCGAACACACGCAGAATCGGCCCGCCTAAAAACAGTACCAACAAAAAGTTTACCGCTGCTCGCCCGGTATCCCAAAAAGCCGAGGTCGCTAGGTAGAACACACCGTATTGCTTGATTGCCGCGGCGCCGTGCCCCGCTTGTCCCAAGTACGGCCAAAACCACAGGTTCATAATGCCGCCGTACAAGTACCCCCATATGAGGCTGACGATCGCCAGCACCGCGACACCGCCGCGCCGGGGTCCGCCCGCAACGATCAGAGGCCGGAACAGCGCGCCCGACAGGCCGACCCACCCGGTCGCGACCATCTGAAACGGTACCCAGGGGCCGAGACCGCCCGCCCAGAAGGCGGAAATCAGAATCGTCAAACTGCCCAGGACGAAACCGAACGACGCTCCCCAAGTGCACCCCGCCAGAATCAACAGGAAGAATATCGCCGACCCGCCTAGGGGCAGCGGCACGAAACGCAGGGTGACGTTAATGGCGGTCAGCGCCGCCAACAGGGCAATCTCCTTCGAGCCGCCCTCTCTCAGCAATCCGCCGAATATCAGCGCGATCAGCGCCGGCATGAGCAGCAGGAACATCAGCGGAGCGGCGTTGCCGCCCTGGGCGCCCGTACCCTGGCTGGCCGCCGGCGGAAAAATGAACGGGTAGGCAAAGGCCGCCACGCCGACCAGGGAAGCAACCACTAAGATGAGCCCATTGATAGTCTTCTTGTTTAACACGCTAAGCCTTCTTGTCCCTCTTCAGACTACACGACCACAGACAACAGTGGTCTTCTGGTCCTGTCATCGCACTTTTCCGTTCTCGAGATTCAGTACCCGGTCCGCCACCAATGCGGCCATGTCATGATCGTGAGTTGCCAGAACAACCGCGGCGCCGGCGGCCGCCTGGGCTCGCAGAATCTCCGCCAACCGGACTTTTGCGCCGTGATCCAGGCCGTGCGTCGGTTCATCCAACAGCAACAAAGACGGTTGGTTCGAGAGCACCGCGGCCAAAGCCACCCGCTGTTGCTCGCCGAGACTTAGGTCTCGCGGATAGTCGCCGGCATGGCTGGCAAGACCCAGTTCATACATAAGACCTGTGGGACCTGAGGGATCTGGAGGACTTTCGGTGTGTTTCATCTTTCCTGTCGTTCGGGTCTTTCCGGTCCCTTCGGTTGCCAGTTCTTCCGCTACTGTCTCCGCGAACAAAAGCGCGCTCGGCCGCTGGGGTACGTACCCGGCGGCGCGGAGAATCTCTGCCCCGGTCATGGCGGCCGTGTCCCGGCCGTTTATCATGACCGCGCCGGCCGACGGCTTAATAAAACCGGCAATCGTCCTAAACAGCGTTGTCTTCCCCGCTCCGTTGTTCCCCATGAGCGCGACTATCTCCCCGCCGCGAACCGAAAACTCAGCGCCGTCCAACACCGGCCGCTCGTCATAGGCAACGGCGAGGTCCTTTACCTCGAGAACAACGCCACCGGAGTCACGCGTCGCTGCATCTGTTTTCGTGTCTTTGGTTTGATGTAGGAGCCGGTCTTTGGACTGGCTCTCCGCGGCGCCGACCTGAAGGTTGGCGCCTACATTGGAACGTTCGGCGCATTTCCCGCCAACCATCCCCACAACCCTATCAACAACCGGCAACAAAAGATCCAGTCGGTGCTCCGCCACAATAACCGTCAGGCCCAACCGCTTATTCAGGTCTTGCAATAGTTTAACTAGGTCGGCCGCGCTATCCGGGTCCAGCTCGGCCAGCGGTTCATCGAGCGCGACTATGGCCGGCTCCAGGCTGAGCACCGACGCGATTACAAGCTTCTGTTTTTCCCCGCCCGATAACGTCGCGGTCCGCCGTCCGGCCAGGCCGCCCAGGTTCATCTCCCGCACGGCGCGCTCTACGCGCCCGGTCACGTCGCGAGCGCTCAGCCCCAGGTTGCGCGGGCCGAAAGCAATCTCTTCCTCGACGGTCTCTGTCACAATCTGGGCGCCTGAGTCCTGGAAGACCAACCCGACACTGGTGCTCAGTTCGGCCACGGCGGCCGTCTTCGTGTCGATGCCGTTGACGGTGACCCGCCCCCCGAACTTGCCTCCGTAGAAGTGCGGCACCAGGCCGTTTAAGCACCGCAGGAGGGTCGACTTGCCTGACCCCGAATCCCCGGCGATCAGGATGAATTCTCCGTCTTTGATTTCTAGATCTATCTCGTCTAAGGCCGACCTGTCTGAGGCGGCGTAACTAAAACGAACGTCGTTGAACCGGATCACGTTTGCCCCACCGCCGGAATCGCATACAGACATATGACCAAACCGACGATAGGATTAAACGC
>JAHEXW010000027.1 GCA_023251915.1 Actinomycetes bacterium | reverse complement strand
AACATGCGAGTGGTGCCGACGCGGCACGGTGTGCATTTGCCGCACGATTCGGCCGCCGAAAAGGCCAGGAAATAGCGAGCGATGTCGACCATGCAGGCGGTTTCGTCCAGGACGATGACGCCACCGCTGCCCATGATGGCCCCAACTTTGCTCAAGGTGTCGTAGGTCACAGCCAAGTCTAAGTGCTGGGCCGGGATGCAGCCGCCGGACGGACCACCCATCTGAACCGCCTTGAATTCCTTACCGTCGATTATGCCGCCGCCCAGGTCGAAAATTAGTTCCCGCAGGGTGATGCCCATCGGCACCTCGACCAAACCGGTGTTGTTGAGTTTGCCCGCCAGGCTGAACACCTTCGTGCCGCGAGAGGTGCCGGAACCCATGTCGTTATAGGCGTCCGCACCGCGGCCGATGATTACCGGCACGTTGGCCAACGTTTCGACGTTGTTGATGCAGGTCGGCTGGCCCCACAAACCGGACTGGGCCGGATAGGGCGGGCGGGGACGGGGCGTGCCTCGTTTGCCCTCCAGGCTGGCTATCAGCGCGGTCTCTTCCCCACAGACAAAAGCCCCGGCGCCTTCCTTGACCGTGATGTCAAAATCGGAACCAGACCCCAATATATCCTTCCCGAGCAGGCCGTATGCACGGGCTTGTTGAATCGCCAGTGTTAGATGTTCCACGGCGATCGGGTATTCCGCCCGCACGTAGATGTAGCCTTCGGAGGCGCCGATGGCGTAGGCACCGATAATCATCCCTTCGATGACGGCGTGCGGGTCGCCCTCCATCACGCCGCGGTCCATGAACGCGCCCGGGTCACCCTCGTCGCCGTTGCAGATAAGATACTTCGGCTTGGACCGTTCCTTACGCGCCAGGCGCCACTTCAGGAAGGTTGGAAAACCGGCGCCGCCACGCCCGCGCAGACCGGACGCCTCCAGTTCATTGATGATTCCATTGGGGGTCAATCTTATCAGGGCGCGCGCTGCTGCCGCGTAGCCGCCGCCGCGGATGTAAGCGTCGATGGAGGTCGGGTCGATACGGCCCAGGTTTCGCAGAACGCTGCGCTCCTGTGATTTATAGAACGGCACCTCGGCCGCGTGGGCTATCGGTTTGTTGGTCGCCGGGTCCTTGTAGGCCAAGCGGGCGATCGGTTTGTTGCCAAGAATTGTCTTTTGCACGATGTCCGGAATGTCGGCCGGCTTGACCTGACCGTAGAAGATGCCAACCGGGTCGATCTCGATAACGGGCGCCTGCGCGCAAAAGCCGTGGCAACCGGTCTCGACGACCTCGATGTTCTTGCGCTCGGCCGCGGGGAGTTTGGCGATCTCTTCCTTGAGCGCGGCGGAGACGGCGTCGGCGCCGTCGGCGCGGCAGCCGGTCATGCAGACGCGGACCCGGGTCTTGTCCGGGTCGTGTGCGTCATGTAACCGGTTACGCAACGCGTTGAGGTCCGTAGGTGTATTTAGTTTCTGGGTCTCTGGTTTTCCCGGCACATCTCTCCTGCGTAGCTTCAGCCGGCGACGAATGTCGTCTTGCTTTAGTGCTTTACCGCGGTAACGCACTAAAGCGGCTGTCACTCATTATTTTTGTACTTGTCTAGAACTTTCACAGCCTTATCTGCCGTAAGCTTACCGTAATATTCCCCGTCGATGGTCATGACCGGGGCCAAGAAACATGAACCCAGGCAGGCGACCGTATCCAGGGTAAATAGCCGGTCGGGAGTCGTCTCGCCTGGCTCGATGCCCAGCTCTTGTTTCAATTTCTTCAGGAGTTCGTTGCCGCCTTTGACGTGGCAAGCGGTACCGTTGCAGACCATGACCTGGTGACGACCCGCCGGTTTCAAGCGAAACTGGGAATAGAATGTCGCGACGGAGTAGATCTCCGAAAGAGGCACGCCGGTGTCGGTGCTGACACGGTCCAATTTGGCCGCGGGCAAGTAGCCTTCCTTGCTTTGGATCTTCTGCAGGATGGTTATCAGCTGCCCGCGTTCCGCCATATCTTATTCTACCTAATCCAGGTAAGAATCGGCGTACAGGATGTTTCCGTTGAAGACGTCGACCGTCTTGACCGTGTTCATCAATTCTTTGTCGGTCGGGTCCATGATGGCCGCGTCCAGACCCAGCGCCATCAGGCTGGACAACATCGTGCTGTCCATCAGCGTCTTGATCGGGCCGGTCAGACCGTTGGAGGTGTTGGACAGGCCGACGACCGTCTTTAGCGGCGGATCGTTCAACTGACGGAAGAGTTTAATGGCTTCGAAAACCTGGAGGGCCTGTTCCTGCGCCACCTTGACCGGCAGGATCAACGGATCGAAATAGATGCGCTCGACGTCAACGCCGTAGCTCATGGCGTTGGTCATGATGTCGACGGCGATGGCGGCCCGTTCGTTGGCGTCGCGCGGGATGCCGTTCATCATGGTCAGGCCGATGATGTCGGCGTCGTATTGCGCCGCCAGCGGCAGGTAGGCGGCCATCTTCTCCGGCAAACCGTTGGTTGAGTTGATGAGAGCCGTGCCTTTATGAACCTTCAGGCCCGCTTCGATGGCGGCCGGGTTCATCGAGTCCAGGCAGCAACGCACGTCCATGGCGTCCTGAATGGTCTGCACCAACCAGGCCATGCGCTCCGGTCCGTCCTTGGCTTGGCCGATGTTGATGTCTAGCATGTTGGCGCCGGCGTCGACCTGAGCCTGCGCCATCGCCAGCACCGGACCCGGATCGCGGTCTTTCATGGCCTGGCCGATCTTCGTGTTGATAACGTTTACCTTTTCACCGATGACAAGCATGTAATTCTCCTTTTGTTCCTCTCACTAAAGTGGCGAAAGTGCGGTGGTCATGTAGCTGCCGGTCTTCAGACCGGCAGGTCGGGCGCCGACCTAAAGGACGGCGCCTACATTAAAACACGACCTGAACTACGGTCTTGGGAAGAGGCCCGCGTTGCCGACTATGGTTGGTACTGCTTCTTCCCATTCTATGGCCATGACGTGTACCCCGGCTATTCCGGGAATGGTTTTCATGCGCTCGATCAGCTCGACGGCGATGGCGATGCCTTCTTCTTTCGGGCTGCGCCCCGCGTCTTTGGCCGCCGTCATCCGTTCGATGTATTCGTCCGGCACGTCCATGCCCGGTACGTTGTTCTTCATGTACTTGGCCATGCCCGCGCTCTTCAAAGGCGAGATACCGGCCATTATATAGACCTGCTTGTCCAAGCCCAGCGACCTCACCTCGTCCATCCACTTCTCGAACTTGGGTACGTTATAGACGATCTGGGTCTGGATGAATTGGGCGCCGGCCGCGACCTTCTTGGCCAAACGGCGGGCTCGCAACTCGAACGGGTCGGCGAACGGGTTTTCCGCCGCGCCGATGAACAACTCCGGCGCGACCGCCATTTCCTGGCCGCCCATCAATTTCTTCTCGTCCCGCATCATCTTGGCCATCTGGATCAATTGGATGGAGTCCAGGTCCCAAACGCCTTTGGCCTGGGGATGGTCGCCGAATTTCTGGTGATCGCCGGTCAGGCAGAGCAGATTCTTCACGCCCAGCGCCGCCGCGCCCAGGATATCGGCCTGCATCGCCAAGCGGTTACGGTCGCGACACGTCATTTGGACGACGGGTTCCAAACCCTCGTCGATGAGCAACTTCGCCGCCGCGATACTGGACATCCGGACGATGGCGGTCTGGTTGTCGGTGATGTTGACCGCGTCCGACTGGCCTTTTAATAGTTTGGCTTTCTCGACGACGGCCGACGCATCGGCGTCGCGGGGCGGACCCAGCTCCGACGTCACGGCGAATTGTCCTGATTCAAGTACTCTTCGTAAATTACTCAAGGTAAACCTCACTCCTTGTTTGACTACAGACTACACGACTACAGACAACAGAAGCCTCTTTGGTCTTGTAGTCCGCTGGTCTTGTGGTCCTACTGCTGCACCCTCCTCGGGCCGCCGTGCCAGGACGGGCGCCAGTCGCGCGCCGGTTTGACCTCGTCCCACGTTTGGCCCAGGTTAAGTTCGTTTAGTTTGTCGAAGATCAGCTGCCAACCGCAATCGATGTCCGGCGAGACCTCACACTTGCCGTTGACTGAACCGCCGCAGGGACCGTTCAGCATCGATTTGGAACAGCGGACGATGGGGCAAACGCCGCCGGTCTCGGCCAAAACGCAGTCGCCGCAGGCGCCGCAATACTCGACAAACAACCGGTCGGGCGAGTGACTGCCCAACATCATGGTGTTGACGCCCGGCAGGACGCGCACCCCCGGGAACTCCGCGGCCAGGGTCTGAACCCCGACGCCGCAGGACAGGGAGAGAACGGCATCCGCGCCCTTAACCGCATCGGACATCTCTTGCGTATACTCCGGTTCGCACTGGCGCAGCGGTGTCAGCTGGGTTACCTCCAGCGCCCGGCCGTCCGTTTTGGCCTTCAGCTCCAGCGCCGCCGCCAGCTCCGCGACTTCTTTCTCGCCGCCGGCGAAGGATATGGTGACACAGGTGCCGCACCCGCCCAGCAACAATTTCTTGATGTCGTTAGCGGTTATCATGGCGTAAATCTCGTCTATCGGTTTGCGTTGTCCGACGATCATATAGCGATCACTCCTTGATGGCGATCATGGCCGGGTCGAGACCCAGTTCGGTAAGTGTGGATTGAACGGCGGCGACCCGGGCCAGCGTCCGCTCGCGAGCGCTGCCGAAGAAGCAGCCCTCCTCGGGACACAGCGACACCGTCACGGCGGTCGCGCCGGCCCGCAGGGCCTCGAGCATCAACAGCTCGCTGACCTGGCCGATACACATCGCCGGGACAATCGCCGGATCGTCCGGCACCTTGTCGTCGGCGGAATAAAGACGGTTCATGCAATAAAAGTCGACGCGGTTGGCGGCCGCGGCGGCGGCGACTGTGTCGTCGAGCAAGCGCTCTTCCTGGCCCCGGCGCAGCGTAATGGCGCCGGCGGGGCACTCCGTAGCGCACAGGCCGCAAGCCTGGCACTCCGCGGTATCGATGACGGCGATATTGTCAGCGCCGATTTTCGGAATCTCAAAAGGACAGACGCGAACGCAGGTTAAGCAGGCGATGCATTTTTCCGGATCGACGACCGCGCCGGATAAACAGGCCAGGCAGCGCAAGCCCTCCCGCGCCGCGTCGGTTTTGGTCAGGCCGGGTTCAAACAACTCAAAGTCGCGCACGCGGTCGGCGGATGGTCGGGTCATCCCGGCGTGGCGTTTACGCCGAGTTACTAACGGACGCATCCGCTCGGGCAATTCTTCCAAAATGGCTGGCTCGCATTTATTCTGCGGTTCGCCGGTCAGAAAAGCGGCAACGGCGGCGGCGGTAACATGGCCGTTCTGGACCGCGCCAATGGCGCTCCCCGGCCCGGTCGCGAACTCCCCGGCGAAAAACACATCTGGCGGTTGATCGGCGACAACGTCTGGTGCATTGGTTCCCACCAAAGCACCGGTGTCCCGACCTTGACCAATGGAAACGATGACGGTTTCGCCAACCACGTCGGCGAATTTGTTCTCGACGAATTTCGGGTCGAAGCGTCCTTCTTCATTAAAGACCCGCTCCACGGCCTGACAGGTAAGACCCTCGACCGAGGCGCCGGAGGCAATCAGTTGGGACGGGCCGAGACAGCAGTTGAGGTTGACGCCTTCGGCGACAGCCTCCTCAATTTCCCAATCGTGGGCCGGCATCTCTTCCCGCGATTCCAGGCAGACCAGGTTGACCTCTTTGGCACCCAAGCGCACGGCGGTGCGGGCGACGTCGATGGCGACGTTGCCGCCGCCGACCACGATCACGCGATCCTTGAGTGCCGGCGGCTGGCCCGCCTTGACGGCTTTCAGAAACGGGATAGCGGTATAGACGTTGTCGCCTTCGGCCGGGAAGACCGAGAGGCTGCGGGAAAAAGGCAAGCCGGTCGCGATGATGACTGCGTCATTGCCGGCTCTTAACTCATCGATATCCAAATCTTTGCCCAATTCCTGTCCGTATTTGATTTTAACGCCTGCGGCAGCGATTTCCGCGATATCGCAGTCAAGCGCCTTGTTTGGGAGCCGGTAGTTGGGGATGGTCAGGCGGAGCATGCCGCCCGCATTGGGCTCGCGTTCGTAAACGGTGACTTTGTGTCCCGCCGTGACCAGGTCTTGGGCAGCGGTAAGTCCCGCAGGTCCGGCGCCGATTATCGCAATACGCTTGGCCTCTCCGCCCAGATTTCTTCTTTGCATGTGGAACTGCCCGTTCGCTGTCAACTCGGGAGCCGGCACGCACGCTTCTCCGAACGTCGCGGCGGCGCGCTTGAGCTCCATTATGGAAATGGGTTGGTCGACTTGGGCGCGGCGGCAGTTCTGCTCACATGGGTGGAAACAGACATAGCCGCAGCTGTTGGAAAACGGATTAGTCAGGCGTGCGACGTCGTAGGCCTCGGCGAAACGGCCGAGCGCCGTCAGGGCGACATAGCCCTGGACGTCGGTAAATGCCGGACACGCCGCCTGACACGGCGGCACTATTGGTCTACTGTTCATTACACTCCAGTAATACAGCTCGCTAGCTTTTAGCCCGGTCGTTTCGCTCACTCTATAGCTAATAGCCGATAGAAAGAACTTAGGCCTCTTCTCTTGGTCTTGCTATAAGCCAACTGCTATCTGCTATTCGCTATGACGCCCAGGACTTCAGGAACGGCGGGATGTCGGCGGCTTCGCGCGGGCCGACCTCTACATTCCAGCCTTCCAGTTCGTCCTCCAGCTCGCCGCTCATTGTGGCCAGATAACCCGGGATGACCAGTTTGCGGTGCTTGACCTTCTCTTCGATGCCGACGCCCTTGATGAACGGGACGATTTTCTCCGGCACGAATTTGCCGGCTGCCCAGCTGGTCATAACGGACAGACCTTCCGTGTCCATGACGCACAGCCAAGCCGGGACGCGACTGCCCTCGACCTCGCCCGACACGATGAAATAGGTCAGGCTGAAGTTAGAGGTGATAAGCACCGGCGAATCCGCCGTCGGGTTGCCGATCGGATAGATGCCCGGTTTGACCTGCATCGGCCGTTGCGGGTCGGTATAGATGTTCTGGCGCAGGACATATAGTGGCAGAGCGCGCGCGGCGTTCAGGTCGCTCAGCATGATGACGCTGCCGTACTTGCCGACATATAGTCCGGCGTAGACCGCTTCCATCATTTTGTCCTCCGTCTCCTCGTTCGGGAAGACGATGGTCGGGAAACCAAGCTCCTTGACCTTCTTGTTTAGCGCGGCGCGGCGGATGTAGACGAGCCGCTCCAGCGTATCCTTGGGGTTACGCGTACCGGGATCCAAAACGATGTCCTTAACACCGGCGGCCATGATTTTTTTGACTAGTTCGACCAGCGCGTCCAAGTCGCCGGTGCCGCACACGGCCAATGGCGCCTTGTGCTCAAGCGCCAGAGCCGCCATCGCTTCGTAGTTATCCGCGGTCGCGGCATAGATCAGCGGTGACGTCTCGCCGGCCGCCTTCAGTCCCGCCTCGATAGCTGCGGGGTCGCCGCACATCAAGACCATCGGTTGGGTCGTGGCCGCTTTGACTTTTTCGATGAGAGCGGTGAATTTGGCGGTGTCGCCGGACAACGATTTCACGCCGACCAGACCAGCCTTAAGATCCTGCTCGACTCGGACAAACCGGCTTTCGTTGGTCTGTTTCAGCAGGCCGTCGATGGTAGCCGCATCCATTCCGTCGTCGATAACGGCTGCGAAGACGCATGGGTTGAAGAACGTTTTCTCGTGACGATAGAGCACCAGCTCCCCGCCGACCTTGACGGCATCCTCGCCGACGCCGATGGTAACGGCGCGAATCGGCGGCGCGGACGCCTCAGACAGAGCCGAGGCCGCGTCTTCGGACAGATGCGGGCAGCCGGCCAGTTCCGCCTGGCCTGCCGCGATCTTCATCGCGAAAGCCAAGCAAGTCGGTACGCCGCAATCCCCGCAGTTGGTCTTGGGCAATTGTTTGAAAATATCTATTCCGGTTAAAGCCATATATGCCTCCTTATAAGCTCAGAAGGTAGAAGGCGAAACAGCAGAAGTTTGTTTAACGGTCTTATCTCTGCGCTTCTGCGCTTCTCTCTACTGCGCTATTACCCTAATAGTGAATCCATTTCGAGCGCCGGGTGGCCGACCTTGGCCATGTACTCCATGACCTCTTCTTCGGTCGTCCCGATGGTCTCGTCGGCAATCATGTCGACAAAGTCCGGCAGGCCGAGCGCTTCGCTCCGTTTCTTGAGCTGACCGGCCAATGCTTCTTTCAATTCCTTGGGCATCCAGACGATGCGCTTGAACCCGCCCTCGGCGGCGATGAACTTGCCGCTCGTTATGTACTGCCGGCCGACACCCAAAAATCCGGGCGTCTGCGCTCCGCCGCCGACCGAACCGGCCAGACTGGAGAACTTCATGCCGACCGGGGTCTCGCCAGTGTGTTCCCGGTTGACCACCATGACGCCGTTGGCGATGGGCAGAATGGCGACGACGCATTCGAAGCAACCACAGCTGGTCTCGGGGTCCTCCATGATGGAGTAGGCGTTGACCTTCTGCACACTGTTGTTCGATTTGGCCCGCACCAGTTCGTTGACGCCGGACCATTGGCCGCGGCGTTCGTCGATCGTCTCGCCCTTGATGATCGGCTGGTTGGCGCCGGTCGGATTGATCTCGTGCGCCGCCTTCGCGTCAAGCCAGTTATAAGCGCCGCACAGGCCCAGCCGCTCCGGTGAGATCACGCAGACATGGTTCGGCGCGAAGCTCTGGCACAGCGTGCAGGAATAAAATGTATCGACACTCTCGTCAATCAAACCGGCGACCCTTTCGTCGCGAGCGATAAACGCCGCGCGCGCTTCCTCTAAGACATCCTTCATCTTGTCGGCGTCGGTGTAGAGCTTTATTTGGATCTTGTCGACAATCGCCGGGAAGTCGTCCATCAGTTTGGCCTTCAGAATCTCGCCGAAGTGCTCGATCTTGAAGCCCTTATCATGGGCGCTTTTGCTGATGCGCATCCAGTTCATGTCGCGCTGGCCCATGTGCCAGATGCCTTCAGCGCCGTTTACCAGGTGGTGCAGCTGGCGCTCCAGAACCGGCTCGAAGTCGGACTGCATCTTACGGCCCGCGACCTCGATCAATATGCCCAGCGGATAGGCCTTGCCCTCTTCCATCTGGTCGATCTCCGGCCCGATGACCTCGATCTTTCCGTTGTCGATGTCGTCCATGTCGCGCATGCGCAGATACTCGAAGGCCGGCGATTTCTGTCCGCCGAACTCGACAAACATGGCTTCCTTACGAATACGTTCACCCTCGAAAGCGGAGCCGAATGACACCGGGATCGGGATTTTGGTGATCTTGATCTTGATGCCGCGCACCTCGACCGCCGTGTCGACGATCTTGTCCAGCGGCACGTTAGAAACAACGTGTTCGTAGGTCGTGATGCCGGTCGGCAGGATTTGCGGGATATCGGTGTTGGCGATTACCGGGAAGCCAAAGTTGATGGCGCCCGCGGCCGTCGCATATTTCTCGTCGTCCACGTCACCTAGCGCGATGACAAAGGCGAACACGCGGTTCTTGTTATACATCAGAATCTCGCGGGCTTCTTTCATCCCGGCCGGCGTGATACCGCCGAAGGTCATGGCGGCGCGCGCGGCAACGCCTAGCGCGTAAACCGCTGCCGAGATGTCGCGGCCGAAGGGCACCAGATAAACGTCCCAGCCCATTTCGACGCCGGCTTCATTCAGCTGGTCGGCCATGGTCTTGCCGTCTGTCTCTCCCGCCATGAACAGGAGGATGTTGCGCTCGCGCAGCTCGGTCGCCAACTTGACGGCCTCTTCAGTGGTCGGAGCGGCGCCAACAACGGCGGCGAAACCGGGCATAGACCCGTCAACTAGCTTGATGCCCTGGGTCCGGACGATGACGTCGTCGGTCGCGCCCAGCCAAATACCTTCGACCGGGTTGGGACCCATAACGTATTTCATCGCTTCAATGATTTCTTCACTCAGCAAGGCCGCGATGCCGGAGTCAAGCGTATTTCCCAGATATGGCAGCCAAGCACCCTCGGCCGGGATTTCAGGGAGCATCGATTTTGCTTTGGCCAGGACCGGCTTGATGTCGCCCAGAGTTTTCACCTTGATGGCCAGCAGCGCATAGGCTACCGGCAGATAATAAGCAGTGTCCGGAAAAGAGACAGGTTCGTCCGCGCCCTTGGCGGCCAGCGCCGCATTGTAAGCTGCTTCCGCCCTATTGTAGAGCGAGTGCGCCCCGCGGATGGCGGATGTGGCAATCAGTTTACTCATATAAGATCCTCCTTAGGATGGCTTTAGCCGGTCAGGGCGGCGACAAACTGCCGCGTCAGCTCGACGGCCTTCGGGTGCCGCATAACCAGGATGTTGGAGCCGGCCATGATCAGTGCGGTCGCCGTAAGAGCCTCCCATAAAACCCCCCTGGTCTCGGCGTCGCCCCAAGCGGGCTCGTCTGCTTCCGGTGTTTTGACTTCTTTGGCTTTCCAGACCTCGCGGCCGATTTGGTTGATCATTGGCATCTGGGTCATGGAATCGTTCTGGGTCATGGCCGCCAAGCGCAAACGCTCCATGACCGAATAGCAGTATTCCAGCCCGTAGCCCAGGGCGCCGGTCGTCGGATCGATGATGACGCGTTCGGGAGCCAGGCCAAGCTGGGTGATCAGGATGTTTAGCTGTTTGGCGATATTGACGTCTATGGGAGAATGGGGCGCAGCCAGATGATCAAAGCCAAGCGCGGCGGCAGCCACAGTCTTGTAGTTTTCTTCCTCGACGGGACCGATAAGAGCGCGTTTTCCCTGGCAAGCCTCGGCCGCTTTGGGCATTACCTCGGCGTCCTTATCCGCGTTGGCCGTGCCGTAGACGATCAAAGGTATCTTGATCGCGTCGGAGACAGCCTTTACAATCGGCGCTATATCCGCTCCGGTCCGGTCGCCGGTCGACGGATTCGTTGAGGCCAGGTTTAAGCAGATCATGTCCGCCTTGTATTCGTCCTGACATTTCAAAGCCCACTTGACCGGGTCGTCCAGGACGTCCGCATAGGGCGCGACGGCCGCTTCCGGCCAATCCTCCGGCTTGGTGTCGTAGACTTCCAGCGCGATAACCGGTTTGTTCGGAGCTGTGCCCTCGAACATGTAGAGCGGCAGCGAAGTTTCGCCGCCGACCGTTACGGCCGTGTCTCCCAGGCCGATCGTCGCTTCGCGTATCTTGCCGTTATATGTTTCCTTTACTTCCATAAGACCCTCCTAAACAGCCGCGCGTTTCGCGGCTTCCAAAGTGTTGAACATCAGCATGGCCACGGTCATCAGCCCGACCCCGCCGGGAACCGGTGTAATCGCGCCGACCTTGTCGAACACCCCGTCGTAATCGACGTCTCCCACAACCTTGCCTTCTTCGTTCCGGTTTATGCCCGCGTCGACGATTGCGGCACCGGCCTTAACCATGTCGGCCGTGATCATCTTGGGCTGACCGATGCCGACAACCAGAATGTCGGCCCGGCCGGTGTGCGCAGCCAGGTCTTTCGTCTTCGAATGGCAGATAGTAACGGTGGCGTTGTTCTGCAGGAGCAGGACGGCCGCCGGCTTGCCGACGATGTTACTGCGGCCGACGATGACGGCGTCTTTGCCCGCAATCTCCACCCCGCTGCGCTGCAGAAGCACGATGATTCCGTGCGGTGTACAGGGCAGGAAGCATTCCTTGCCGATCAGCATGTTGCCCACGTTAACCGGGGTAAAACCATCAACGTCCTTCTTGACCTCGATGGCGTCTATGACTTTGTCTTCATCAATGTGCTTGGGCAGCGGCAGCTGAACCAGCAGGCCGTGAATCTTGGGGTCGTCGTTCAACCTGTAGACCAAGCTCAGCAGCTCTTCTTCCGAGACGTCAGCCGGCAGTTCGTGTTTCTCGGAATATATGCCGGTCTCCGCGCAAGCCTTCTCCTTGTTTCGCACATAGATTGTGCTGCCGGGATCCTCGCCGACGATGATGACAGCCAGGCCGGGCGTGATGCCGGACTCCGCCTTCAGCTTCTCAACGCCCGCGGCAACCTCGGCTTTTATTTCCGCCGAAATCTTCCTGCCGTCAATTACTGTGGTCATAAATCCTCCTCATTAAGGCCAAAGGCAGAAGCGCAGAAGGCGGCAGATGTCTATCGCCCGTAGAGCCTGATACCTAGCTAGCTTCTATTCTTTTCAAAATCTCGGCGGCCGCGGCCATGGCCGGTGAATCGGCCGGCAGGTCGACGAACGCGCCGCCCGTAATATCGACTTCCTCGACTGCCGCGTCATACGGCACGGTGCCGATCAATTCCAATCCTGTGTCGTCGACTGCTTTCTGAACAGCCGGACTTAAGCGCGCGGCGCCCACAGGCACCCGGCCGATCACCAGATACATCCGGCCGACGTTCATATCCTCTTCCGCAGCCATCTCAGCGATGCGCCCGGCGGTCATAACGCCGCGCACCGTCGGGTCCGAACACACCAGCAAAACGTCCGCGCCTTTCGAAGTCCGGCGAGACAGATGCTCCATCCCGGCCTCGTTATCCATGATAACGAAAGGGTAGTTGTCCGCCAGCACGTCTACATATTTACGCAGCACCGAATTGACGTAACAATAGCAGCCGCTGCCTTCCGGCCGCCCCATAACAAGCAAATCGAATCCGTCGCCCTCGGTCACTGCCTCTTGCACCTTGAGTTCGAGATATGTTTCTTTCGGTACGCCCGTCGGAATCAGATCGATGTTCTTTCGGGTCGTTTCCCGCAAGTCCCCGATCGTTGTCTCGGGCACGACACCCAACGTTTCATGCAGTGTCGCGTTGGCGTCGGCGTCGATGGCCAGCACCGGCTTTTTTCCCTGGCGCAACAGGTTGGCGATCAGCAATCCGGCCAGGGTTGTCTTACCCGTTCCGCCCTTGCCGCTGACAGCGATCTTTACGGTCACGCTCTGGCCCCGGTCTTGACCGAAGGAAACAGGGTCGCGTCCGTGTGCGGCAAAAACAACGCCGCGACGTATCCGTCCATGAATTTGTTGTTGGTCGACAGGTCAAGATAGGTCATGCGCGCCGCCGTGGCCGCAATCTCCGCCCGCTTGTCCCTTGACACCGCCGAGATGTGCGCGCCCCACAAGGAACCGTTGCCGATGTAGAAGAACTTGTCAGCCGGCAGGTCGGGCAGCAGGCCGATTGTGACGGCCCGCGCCGCGTCCAGATGACGGCCAAAGGAACCGGCGATATAGAAACGGTCGATATCCTTGAGCGATACTGACACGCTGTCCAATAAGACCATGACCGCGGCGAAAACGGCCGCTTTGGCTCGCATAAGGTTGTCAATGTCGGCCTCGGTAATGACGATGTCCCGGTCGGCGCCGTTGTCACCGGCCGCAGCCAGCGCGTATTCCGGTCCGCTGGGTCCGATGCGCGTCCGGTCGGTCGGCAAGTCAACGTTGATTTTGCCCTTCGCGTCGATTACGCCGGCCTCGAACATCTCCGCCAGCGCGTCGATCAAGCCGGAACCGCAGATACCGATCGGTCGTTTACCGCCGACGGTTTTGATGGTCGGCTCATATGTCTCCGGGTCGACCAGGACTTCCTCGATAGCACCAAAGGTCGCCCGCATCCCGTATTTGACGCCGCCGCCTTCGAACGCGGGGCCGGCCGAGCAGGAGCAGGACACCAGATACTCGTTGTTGCCCAAGACCATCTCGCCGTTCGTACCGACGTCAATATATAAAGACAGTTTCTCGGAAGCGGGGATGCCGGCCGCGACAACGCCGGCGACAATATCCGCGCCGAGATAGGACGCGACGCACGGCAGAGGGTACAGATTCGTTCGCGGACCTAGTTTTAGGCCGAGCTCGCGGGCGCGCACCCAAGGAAACGTTGTGGCCGTTGGAATATAGGGCTCTTCCCGGAGATACTTCGGATTAAGACCTAGCAGTAGATGTTGCATTATCGTATTCCCGGCCGCGTAAACGGCGACGATGTTGTCCTGAGTCATGTCGGCCGCCGCCAGCAGGCGCCGCAGAGCTTCGTTGATAGTGTCCACAACCAGTTCGCGCAGACGGGCTTGGCCGCCGGGTCGCTGCGCAAACACGATTCGAGAGATGACATCCTCGCCGCAAGATATCTGACGGTTATAGGCGGACGTTTCCGCCACCGCCTCCTTAGTTTCCAGGTCGATCAGTTTGGCAACAACGGTAGTCGTGCCGACGTCGATTGCCAGCGCGACAGCTCGGCTGGTTTGGTCGCCCGGCTGGAGCATCGTCACCAGAGCTTGCTCCGGGTCGCGCCGGACGGTCGCGGTTACCTCCCATTCGGCTTCGCGGCACGCAGCCGCGGTTTCTTTCAAGGCGACCGGCTTAAATATCACCGGCTCTGTGACGCCGGCCTGCCGCAGCGCTCGCGTTAGGCGGACGGTATCGCTGGCGTTATCATCAAGCGTCGGCGGCGTCATTTTCAGAAGAAGACGCGATACCGGCGGGTCGAGCGTGATCGCGTCCAGGCTCTCGGCCTCTTCCGCTGCGGTCATCATCCGACCGTAGGCGACCGCTTCTTCCGTCTCCTCGGGGACTATACCCAGGCGGGTCTCCGGCGGTACCAGGATCTTTAGATCGGAGGTAACACTGGTCAAACAGGAGAGGACGTAGCCTTTGGCCGCGTCCTCCTCTGATATCTTTGGAGTCTGCTTGGTCACGATGGCGCCGTCGTCAACAATCACGCGGCATTTGCCGCAGCTGCCGTCACCGCCGCATGTCGCGGTGATGTGGACGTCGGCCGCGATGGCTGCGGTCAGCACACTTTCGCCGTCGGCGACCTCCGCCACCCGATTATCCGGATAGAATGTGACCTTATGTGTTTTCACGCGCTCTAACGCCTCGCTTCCGGCCGCATGGACCGGGTTTAGAACAGGCCGATAACCTTGCCGTTTTCGTCGATGTCTATATGATTGCCCGCCGGCTTACTCGGCAAACCGGGCATGGTCCGCATCTCGCCGCACAGTGGATACAAGAAGCCCGCGCCCATGGCCGCTCGCACGTCGCGGATCGGCAGACGGAATCCGGTCGGCCGGCCTTTCAGGGTCGGTTCGTGCGAAATGGACAGATGGGTTTTGGCCATGCAAATCGGAACGTTCGTGTAGCCAAGTTCCGTGTACATCTTAATCTTCTTCTCCGCGACGGGGGAGTAATCCACGCCGTCGGCGCCGTATATCTTCATCGCGACCGCTTCGATCTTTTCCTTGATGGGCGCGTCTGTCTCGTACGTGAACTTGAAGTCGCTCGGTTTGTCGGCTGCCGCGACGACCGCACGAGCCAGATCTTCGCCGCCGGCGCCGCCCCGCGCCCAAACCTGACTTTCGACGGCATCTTCGGCTCCCGCCGCAATCGCCATCTTCCTGACCAGAGCGATTTCGTTGTCGGTGTCATAGGTGAAACGGTTGACCGCCACAACGACCGGAATGCCGAATGACTTCATGTTTTCGATGTGCTTAACCAGGTTGACGCCGCCCTCTTCCAGCGCTTCCAGGTTCTCTTTGACCAGGTCAGGATCCAGCGGCCGGCCGGCGACCACGGTAAAGCGTCCGCTATGCATCTTTAGGGCTCGCACGGTCGCGACAATGACAACAGCGTCGGGGCGAAGGCCGGAATAGCGGCACTTGATGTTCATGAACTTCTCCGCGCCCATATCGGCGCCAAAGCCGCTCTCGGTCACGACATATTCGCCCAGCTTCAGCGCGATGCGGTCTTCGATAATGGAGTTGTTGCCCTGTGCGATATTGGCGAACGGACCGGCGTGCACCATGACCGGACCGCCCTCTAGGTTCTGAATCAAATTCGGCTTGATGGCGTCACGCAGCAGCACGGCCATTGAACCGGCAACCTGCAGATCTTCTGCCGTGACCGGTTTGCCGTCGTAGGTAAAGGCGACAACGATCCGCCCCAGTCTTTGCCGGAGATCCTTCAGGTCGCTGGCCAGCGCCAAGATTGCCATGACCTCGCTGGCGACGGTGATATCGAAAGCAGCCTCGCGGGGTTGGCCGTTCTCGCGTCCCCCCAAGCCGATCACGATCTGCCGCAAAGCCCGGTCGGAGACATCCATGACGCGCGGCCAAATGATGCTGAGCGGGTCGATGTTGAGAGAGTTACCTTTGACGATATGATTATCCAGGAAGGCGGCGCACAGGTTGTGAGCCAGTCCGACCGCGTGTACGTCGCCGGTAAAGTGCAAGTTGAAGTCTTCCATCGGTACGCACTGAGCGTAGCCGCCGCCCGCCGCGCCGCCCTTGATGCCGAATACCGGTCCCAAAGAAGGCTGACGTATGCAGGTGACGCATTTTTTGCCGATATAGTTGAGGGCCTCGCCCAGACCAACTGTCGTTACCGTTTTGCCTTCACCCAAGGGCGTCGGTGTAATGGCCGTAACGTCTATGTATTTGCCGCTTGGGTTGTTCTGCAGGCGGTCCATGACGTCCAGTGTAATCTTGGCCTTGTATTTGCCGTACATCTCAATGTCGTCTTCGCCCAGACCCAAAGCCGCCGCAATCTCGACGATCGGCTTCATTTGTGCGGCTTGCGCGATCTCAAGGTCGCTTTTTACGTCTGCCACTTATCCTCCTAATGTTCCCGCTAAACGTTTTGCCCAAAAAATAAGACACTACCGCCGCAATGCGGATATTAAGCCGCGTCGAACTAGGAATGAATGCGCGCTAGGGCTTGGGCCGCGCTCTTCTAGGCTTACCAAAACTATTGAAATAATCATAGCTACGGTAGTTTGGCCAGTCAAGAAGAAAGTGTAACAAATGATACAAAAGTTTCAGGTGCCGGATTGCGGCCGGCGGTGTACGATTACGCGTCTGGCGTATATATGTGTGACATTAAGCGTCTGTTTGTGGTATAAATTCCCCATAAACCCACGGTCAAATCGACCGCCCTTGTGAAGGAGGAACTATGTTAGCTTTGTCACCCACCATGATGCTACTTGCGCGCACTTATTTCCCAACGTCTTTTCTCCCGCGCGGCAACTGCTGCTGCGGCGGACCAAGCCTGCTGACGCTGATCATCATCGGTGTCGTTGTCTACCTGATAGTACAAAATCAACAGAAGAAACCCGGCGGCACGACGCCGGCCGCGCCTCCCGCAACGCCTCCGGCGGCTCCGGTGGCGGCACCGCCAACAGCTCCCGCGGCCATGACTCCGGCGGAACCAGAGGTCAAAAAGGAAGCCGAGCCCAAGAAAGACGCGGCTAAGAAACCGGAGAAGAAAGACTAGGACCCACCTAACAAGCAATCTTCTTAAATAAGAGCGCGGCGAGCAATGCGAACGCCGCGCTCTTTGTTGTTTTCTAAGCTCGTTTTGCTTTAGTTTTCCGCCCCCAAGCCGATATACATAGTGTAAGACACGGCAGCTTGAAAACTTTTTATCTCTCCCGATAAAGGCAAAGCCTGAGTAATCAGGCGGCGCAAAGTCACGGACCCCCAGTTAAGACGGGGGCAGCCGGACCACCGAAGGCGAGAAGCGCAAGCCCATGACACACCCACGACTTCCACGCACTAAGGCCTGTTCTTTGAGGGAGACCTAAAAAGAACAGGCCTTTTTATGTGGCCAAAAGGAGTGGGAATCATGAAGAAGATCGTTGTTCTAATCAGTGCGTTAGTCCTGGCGGCGAGCGCCAGCGCGGCAGCTTTCAGCGTTGCGGCGAATACTTCCGGGGCGGCCGGGACGGCCAAACCGATCGGCATCATCGCACTCAACCACGCGCGTACCTTAGTAGCGAACAACACGATGCAAAAAGCTATCGACAGCGCAGTGGCTCGCGCGGCGGCGGCGAAAGCGGCCCAAGACGCGGCAGCCAGCCAGGCGGCAGCAGCGCAGCAGACCGCGAACCAGGGCGGAAGCAGCAACAACAGCAGCGGCGGCTCGGACCAGATGTCGGCGGCGTCAACCGGCGGCGAGGATCTGTGGGGCGTTTTGGCCAGCTTCGGCGTGCCGGATACCAGCATCGCTTATGGCGATACCCACGGATACGAAGCCATCTCTTACTACAAAACGGGATATATAGTCATTAACCCGAATCACACCTACGACCTCTATACTCTGGTCGCGCACGAGATCAACCATATTATTGCTTGGCGCGAATCAGGCAAGACAACGGAGAATTAAGGATCGGATCTAGTACGATATGCCGCCCGCGAGGGCGGGAAATAGGAGCGAGCAACCCTCACGCTAAGCTGCCGTGCTAATCGAGTGGGTTGCTCGCTTTTTATATCTTCCTATTCTGTTATTTTCAATCGCGTTCTAGGCCCGGCTGTCGCGCCTGCGTCGCGCCGTAAACAATCCCAGCGACGCCGTAGCCGCAGCTATCAACAACCACCCAAGGAGGCCATTGCCCGTCGGGAACGCGTCAGCCCTGGTCAACCCGTGACCGGCGTTGAACACCGGGTCGAAGTAATACAGACCGCCGGTGAATGGCAGGAAAGGATTCTCCGGCGTGAACGGCAGGAACGGCTCGTTGTTACCGAAGTCGACGATTGCCGTGAGGACCTCTCCGTTCACAAAGTTCAGGATAACCTGTCGTTTGATCGGCGTCGTATTGCTCCACTCCGGTCCAATCAGAGTCTCGGCCACATAGTATGTACCTGGCAACAGGTTGTTGAACGTGTAGCTGCCGTCGGGTCCGGTTATCTGCGTACCAAGGACCGTTGTGCCGTCCGGTCCATATAGAGTGACCGTCCAACCGGGCAATACAGGTTCACCCGGCTGCTGGATGCCGTCTCCGTTGATGTCGTTCCACACCACGCCGGTGATGATGCCGATAGCCTGGTTGGCAAAATTGACCGGATTTTCGTGGCTGTCCATAGTTGTTGTCACGCCGTCCTGTACCGTTACGGTATGCGTCGGCGGATCTAGCGGATAGGTCTGGACCCAGCCGTCTTGGGCGGGATGCTGGATAACCTCGGCCACCTCATAGGTGCCGGGCGGCACATTCTCAAACAAATAAGTGCCGTCAGCGAGAGTTACGGTCGAGGCGGAATAGGTCAACGCCTGGAATGGCGGGCCCTGGTCGATTCTAGTCAGCGTAATGGTCCAGCCCCCGAGCCCGGGCTCGCCAGCGTCCGGGGTAGCCGTGCCGCTGCCGTTAAGATCGGCGAACTTGAGGCCTGTCACGGAACCGGCTTGCCATTGTTTCTGCCCGGACGCGGTGTCCGTGAAAGTAACACCGGCGATAACGCCGCCTGGCACACTCGCCGTAAGCTGCGCAGTACCTCGCGCCGCATCATTCGCCACCACAAAGACGTGGCCTTGCGCGTCGGTGGGCCAATCCCCCGCCGTCCCCACAAACGGCGATGTTATGGTCGCAGTACCTCCCGTTAGCGTCACCAGGTCGACATGGATCGTCTGGCCCGCGACGGGTTGCGCCGTTGTCCAGTTGTTGATCGTCTGCTCCAGAGTGACCGTGAAGGTGTGCGGCGCGCCAACGTCATTGATGGCGGTCGGCGGATTAACGCTGATCCGGTATTGGATCAGGGCATTCCCGAAGTCTAGGCCGGTCGGGTTCTGGTTGCCTGTATTGATGGTCACACTGTGGGTGCCACCGGCCGGATAGGTCTGCGTCCAACCGGTCTGCGCGGTCTCGGAGACCGTGTAGCTGCCAGCGGGTATGTTGGTGATGGTGTAGGTGCCATCCGTTCCGGTCGTGGCGGAGCCTACGGCGTTAGGACCGCTGGCGGATATGGTCCAGCCCGACAATCCTGGCTCACCGGCATCTTTGACGCCGTCGCCGTTCAGGTCGTTGAACTTCATGCCCGAGATCGACCCATACTGCCAGGTCTTCTCGCCGGCGCCGGTCGCGGTGATCGTGCCCGAATCCACGGCGTACGGGAAGCCGGCCGTGAGTGTCGACGTGCCGGGCGCCGTGGTCCGGATGATCACGTCTATCGTCCCGTCCGCTTGGGTCACACCGGTCGTGCTGACAGTTCCGGGTGCTTGAACCACGCCGTTGACCGAATAGATGTAGCCCGGCCCGGCTGTGGGTGCGAGCGTCAGATCGACCGTCTGCCCGACCACCGGCGCGTAGCCGCTGCCGTTATCTCCGGTCAACGTAACCGTCATCAGGTGGTCCTCGCCGACCACGTTGGTGGCCGTCGGCGGAGTCACGTCGACGTTGTAGTCGATCCAGGCCTTCTGGGACGTATCGGTCGCTTCGCCCGCATTGAACGCCGCCGAGGCACCGTCCGTTCCGTTGACCCACGCGCGAACCGTCGCTGCGGTCGCGGCGGCGCTGGTCACAGAGAAAGTGACCTGACCGCTAGCATCAGTGTTCTGCGGCGGCGCCGGCGGAACCAAAGTGGCAGGCGCCGTTACCGAGTAATAGACAGGCAGGTTCTGTAGCGGTTGGCCGTCGTTTGCCGTGACCGTGGCGGTGAAGCTGTGCGCCTCGCCGACTTGGTTGACCGCTGTTTTAGGCGTGAGCACCAAATCGTAGCTCATTGTGTATTCGTTCGTCTTATGGCTTGTCAACTGCTCGTCGTCTGTAATCGTCTTGCTCCAAACCGTATCCGAGCCCTCCATGATCCGCCAGGTCCAGCTAGTGATGGTCACTGGCCCGGTGAAGGACGATGTGTCTGCCTCAAACTGGTTACTGCTCCCGTCGCGCACCAGTGACAGCGTGCCGCTGCCGGCGCTCGACACATAGTCAACAAAATACGTCGCATCCTGTATCGGGGTATCCACCGTGAGCTCGAAGGACTTCGTGAAATTATGGAAGTTACCGAAATCCCGATCGGTACGATTGTTGCCTGACTGCGTTGTGATGGTGTAAGTGCCGGGCGCGGCCGGATAGGTCTGCGTCCAGCCGGGCTGATGTATCTCGGAAACAACATATGTTCCGGGACCTAGGTCGGGCACCGAATAATTGCCGGACCCGTCAGCTGTAAATGGCGATCCCGGAATCAGGATACTGTTCTTGGTTACCGAGATCTGCCAACCGGCCAAGCCAGGCTCGCCGGCGTCCTTGGCGCCGTTGCCGTTCAGATCGTTGAACTTCATGCCCGAGATGCTGACCTTGTGGAAGTTTCCGAAGTTGATGTTCTCGGCATCCTGCCCTGCGGCCAGATTGATATCATGAACGTTGGTAACCGGCGGATTGGTTTCAATCCAGCCTGCTTGCGCAACTTCTCTTACGTGATAGAGCCCGGGGGCAAGGCCGGCAAATTCATAAGCGCCGGAGCCGTCGGTAACCGCTTCCGGCTCTCCGGAATCTTTGACGCCGTTGTTGTTCTTGTCGAGATAGATCGTCCATCCGGGCAAGTTGTTCTCGCCGGTGTCCTTTATTCCGTTACCGTTCGAGTCCTCGTATTTAACACCGCTGATCGAGGCTTCCTCGAAGTTCCCGAAATCAAATCCTGTCGGGTCTTCGTTGCCGGTAGCGATGGTCACGCTGTGCGTGCCGGGCGCGGCCGGATAGGTCTGGGTCCAACCCGCTTGCGCGGTCTCGGAGACCGTGTAGGTGCCGGCTGGCAGGTCGGTTATGGTATAGGCGCCGGTCGGACCGGTCGTGGCCGAGCCGCTGCCGTTCGTCCCGTTGGCGTTGATCGTCCAGCCGGGAAGTCCGGGCTCGCCCGCGTCGCGGGCGCCGTTGCCGTTCAAGTCACTAAATTTCGTGCCCGATATGGAGCCGAACCGCCAGGCCTTCTCACCGGAACCACGTGTCGTGAACGGCACCGTGTCGATCGACGTGTTGAAAGTGGCCGCCAAGGTGCCCGCGCCAGACGTGCCGCCGCTGGCGGCGGTAACGACGAACGTGCCGTCGGCTTGCGTCACGCCGGAATCA
>JAHEXW010000026.1 GCA_023251915.1 Actinomycetes bacterium | reverse complement strand
CCATCACCGGGGAAGGCCGTCTCGGTTTGTCCATGCCCGATCTCCGCGCGCTAGCCAAAGAGATCGGACTTAACCATGGTCTGGCGCTGCAATTATGGGAGACGCATATTCCCGACGCGATGATTTTGGCCGGGTTGATCGACGACCCAACCAAGATGACGAGGCAGCAGGTTGAGTCGTGGGTACTAGACTTCCAATCATGGGATGTTTGCGACCAGGTGTGCGGTAAGCTCGAAGAAGTCCCATTCGCGGATGACTTGATCAACGAATGGGCGGTCCGCGACGAGGAATTCGTCAAGCGCGCCGCGTTTGCCATAATCGCCGGGCTCGCTTGGCACAGTAAGACAGCCCCGGATCAAGACTTCCTTCGGTACCTGGAAATCACCAAACAAGCCGCCACCGACAACCGTAACTTCGTTAAGAAGGCCGTGAATTGGGCGCTGCGGAATATCGGTAAGAGGAATCTCGCGTTGAACAAAGCCGCTTTGGCTACTGCTCGAGAGATTCAAGCGGTTGATTCCAAGGCGGCGCGCTGGATCGCGGCTGACGCTATTCGCGAGCTCGCCAGCGAGAAGATTCAAAAACGACTGGCGTCCGGTCGGCCGCGTCCGAATATCTAGAGAAAGGATGTCCCGTGCCAAAAAAGAACGCAATGCCTGAACCATCGCATATGATCGGGCCGCATATCATACGTTACAGTTCCGCCAGCGACGCGGTGTTCGCGGTCGCAATTACCTTGCTTGTCCTAAACATCAAGGTGCCAATGATCGCCGCCGGTCTGGCGCAAAAGGAGTTGCCGGCCGCCCTATCGGCGCTTGGCCCGCAGGTCTTTGCCTATGTCGCCAGTTTCTTCATAATTGGCGTATTCTGGGCCGGTCATCACGATTTGTTTCGGGCGGTGGTGAAGGAAGACGCGGGTCTTTTCTGGTTGAACCTGCTGTTCTTGTTCTGCATAGTGACGCTGCCGTTCTCGACAAGCTTGTTTAGTACGTATCCTAACATCCGGCTGGCGTTCATTATCTACAATACGAACTTGGCCGCGACCGCGGCGACCACCGGGCTCTTGTGGTTCTACGTTTCACATCGTCGCCGGCTGATAAATCCGGACATTAATCAGATGTTGATCAGCTATATCAACTACAAGAATTTGGCTATCACCGGGGTGTTTTTGCTGACCATCGGATTGTCATACTATGTAGCGCCGAACGCGGCCAGGTGGGCGTGGTCGCTAGTAATCGTTTTACAGCTGGGGTTTGGTTATGTTTTCCGGCGGCGTTACAGCCGGCTAACCAGGCGTTAGTCCAGATATTCCCGCAGTTTTCGGCTGAGCAGGGGGTGCTTGAGTTTCTCCAGCGCCAGCGATTCGATCTGGCGGATCCGCTCGCGCGATACTCCGAATTCCCGACCGACATCCGACAGCGTGCGCGGTTCGCCGTCCAGCAGGCCGAACCGATACTCGATGATGCGGCGCTCGCGCTCTTCCAGGGTTTCCAGAACGCGGCGCAGATGCTCTTGCATGAGGGTAAACGACGCCGCCTCCAGCGGAACCACGGCGTCCCGATCCTCGATAAAATCACCCATGCGGTTGGCGTCGTCACCAACGGGAGATTCCAGCGACATCGGATCGATGTTGGCTTTTTGCGCCTCTTTAACTTTCTCGACCGTTATCTCCATGACCGCTGCGACCTCGTCCTCGCTCGGTTCCCGGCCCAGGTCTTGCAGAAGCTGACGTTTGGTGCGGGTTACCTTATTGATGGTTTCAACCATGTGTACCGGAACCCGAATGGTGCGCGCTTGGTCGGCGATGGCCCTCGTTACCGCCTGCCGGATCCACCAGGTCGCGTAGGTGGAAAACTTAAAGCCCCGCGTGTAGTCGAATTTCTCGACCGCCCGGATCAAACCAAGATTGCCTTCTTGGATCAGATCGAGCAGGGATAAACCCCGTCCGATGTGCTTACGGGCAATGGACACGACCAGGCGCAGGTTCGCCTCCAGCAGGTGAGTGCGAGCGCGTTCGTCGCCTGCTTCGATGCGCTTGGCCAAATCAACCTCTTCGGCTCGCGTCAGCAGCGGGACTCGTCCGATCTCTTTGAGGTACATCTTGACGGGATCACCGACTCCGACCTTAGCCGTTACACTTTCGAAACTCGACGTGTCCGTCTCATCGCTAATATTGAAACTCGTATTTTGGCTGGTCAATTTGATTCCTTTACGTTGGGGGTCATATATTAATTATCGGAGGACCGGCCGCGCAAAGCTATGCGGAAGCTGTGAAGATTTGATGGGAAGATAAAGAGCGAGTGTTCGCTACTGTCGTTTAGCCTGTTTTTGGTCGAGATACAGTTTTCGGAGTCGAAGATTATGGGGTGTTACCTCGAGCAACTCATCGTCCTCCAAGAAATCCAGACTTTGCTCGAGGGTCAGAATCGTCGGTGGCGTCAACATAATTGAATCGTCGGCACCGGAAGCGCGCATGTTGGTCTGTTTCTTTTCTTTCGCGACATTGACCCAAAGGTCATTGGCCTTCGCATGCAAGCCGACGATCATGCCCTTGTATATCGGGGTCTGAGGATTTAGGAACAAGACGCCGCGTTCTTGCGCGTTGCCTAACCCGTAGGTAACGGTCTTCCCGCTTTCGGAGGCGACCAGAGCGCCGTTGCGCAGCTGCACAAGACCGGCGCCGAGCGGTTGATAGCGCAAGAACATCGAGTTCATTACTGCCGTACCGCGAGATTGAGTCAGCAATTCGCTGCGTAACCCTAGCAGGCCCCGGGTCGTGATCTCGAATGTAAGGCGGACTGTTGAATCGGAATTGTCTTCTTGCGCCTGCAAAACTCCCTTGCGGCGGCCGATTTCGCTGATGACGGCGCCGCCGTACGCGGTGTCAACGTCAACGACCAATTCTTCGACGGGCTCATATTCCTTGCCTTCAATCATCTTGGTTATGACCTGAGGTTTGCCGACCTGAAATTCGTAACCCTCCCGTCTCAGGGTCTCTAGGAACACGGACAGGTGCAGTTCGCCGCGCCCGGACACAATGAAGTTGCCGGAGTCGCCCATTTCGAGTCGCAAGGAGACGTTTGTCTCCAGTTCGCGTTCTATTCTCTGCAGAATCTGCCGGCTGGTAACAAACTTGCCGTCCTGGCCGGCGAACGGCGAGGTATTGGCGGCGACGCTGATTTTCAGGGTCGGCTCCTCAATCTCGATTACGGGCAGCGCCTCCGGCTGGTTAGTGCACGCCAGCGTCTCACCAATGCTGGCGTTCTTTACTCCCGTCAGAGAGACGATGTCACCGGCGACGGCCTTATCAACCTCGACCCGATGCAGCCCCTGGCTAACGTAAACTTTGTCGACGCGAGCTTGCTCCTCAGTTCCGTCTTTCTTGAGTAGCGAGATGGTCGTGCCGGGGCTTATCTGGCCGCGGCTGATACGCCCGATGGCGTATTTCCCTTGAAACGTATCGCTGTCCAACGCGGCGACCAACATCTGGAAGTGCTTGTCGACCTCCGCCTGCGGCGCCGGCACGTATTTTAGGATTGCGTCGAAAATGGGGGTCAAGGTGGCCGGTTCCGTGAAGTCCGCCGGCATCTCTGCCCATGATTTGCCCTCCCGGGCGATTGCGTAGTAAACGGGGAAATCAAGATGCTCAGTCTCTGTGGCCAGGTCAAGGAAGAGATCGTGAGTCTTTTCGATTACCTCCTCGACGCGGGCGTCGCGCTTGTCGATTTTGTTGATGACAACGATAAGCTGAAGACCGATCTCCAGCGCCTTCTTGAGAACGAACTTGGTTTGCGGCATCGGCCCTTCCTGGGCGTCGATTACCAGAATGGCGCCGTCGGCCATGTTCAGCGTGCGCTCGACCTCTCCGCCAAAATCGGCGTGCCCGGGAGTATCAATAATGTTTATCTTGGTGTCTTGGTAGATGACGGCCGTGTTTTTGGCAAGGATAGTTATGCCGCGCTCTTTCTCTTGATCATTAGAGTCCATGATCAATGTCTGAGAAAACGCAGCTTCATTGGAGCGAAAAGTTTTGGATTGCTTCAGCAGACCGTCTACCAGAGTGGTTTTACCGTGGTCGACGTGAGCGATAATAGCAACATTCCGTAGTTTCATAGAGCTCTAATATTACGGGGATTCCGGCGATAAAGCAAATGGTCGCGGCCTTGCCGGCCCGCCGGGCTAGTTTTTGCGGGGCCTTGCCAATGGCCATATATCTAATGTAAGCTGGATTTCCAACCGGAGTAAGTCCGTCTTTAGGAGAGTCATGCAGGCCGGAATTTCGTTTTATTATGTTTCTCGTTTGGGCCGACGGGCCGATGACCCAGTCTACATAACGCACAAAGACGATCAGGACAACACCATCGGGCATGTTCGAGTTGCGGAAACAAACGTCCAAATTCTGGGAGCCTGCCGCGACGGCGGGTGCGCCCTGCGAAACACGCAAGTCCTGCGCCGCTTCGGAAACGTCATCGATCTATTGCGCTGCGTTGATCTTCTGCCGATCGCTGTTTCCAACCGGGAGGCGGCATCCGCAACACCTAGCAATCAAACCGTCGGACGTTCATAATCGCCTTAGCAACCAGTCAATGACGAAGAAGAGGAGATGCGCGGATGATGCAGAACATGGGAATGTGGGATAAGTTCATTCGGATCGTTGTCGCGATCGGCATCGCGTTCGCCTGGGCCGCGGGCTATATCGGCGGAATATTGGCGATAGTGTTGCTGCTTATTGCCGGAATCTTGTTGTTTACCTCAATGCTGGGCTTTTGCCCTCTCTACATGCCGTTTCATATGTCCACGAAGCGCTAGGTCCGAGCCGACCGGCCCGCAATCGAACTACATTCAACACCCGGGCTCGCCCGGATGGTCGCAGCAAGGCTGACGCCGGACGATTTTTCTCCATGTGTTTTGCCAAACCAGTTTCATCTTGCGGCGCAACGGCATTGGTTGCTTTAGGTTCCTCCAGAAAGCCCCCGGCTCGGGGCGCGCGTGCTGATGCATTTCTAGAGAGTCTTAAGGTAGGCGGCCAGGTCTGTTAGATCAGTGGCACTCATTGTCCAACGCGGCATCAAAGTGCTTAAGAGCTGATCACCCTCATCAAGCCCTTTTGTTACCGCTTTCTCGAAGGTCGTCTGGTCGAAGCCCTCTTTGACCAGAGTCGACCAGCGGATATCAGCTGACTTGGTTGTCCCGTCCGGAAACAACAATCCACCTTTGCCATCCACCCCATGACAGTTAACGCAAGCGATGTGCCGGCTCATCCTGCCCTGCATGGGCATACCGGCGCCTGAATAAGTCGCCGACAGCCTGACTCCGTCTCTATCGGTGGCTGAAAGGTAAATCCTCTCTCCCGCTGAGGCATAGCTTGTTTTAGAGAAATCCGTTACCAGATGCCGCATCAGCTTGGTATACGCTTTAGAATTATTTGACGTCACGGGCGAAGTTGGCGTGGAGATCGTGTCGGATACTAGGGTGTTTGAGACATAAAACGCAACCCACGCCGCGCCGGCGATGCCCAGGCAGATCAAGAGCAAACCGATTATTAGCATACGCTGGTTCATTGTTCCTCCCTTTTGAACGTCATGATACTGCTAATGAATACACCAATAATACAAGGTAACTCCCGAGTTTATTACGCCTCGGTTTCCGAAGAGACATAGGGAGCGGTCGAGACAGGCCGTGTCGCCGGATCGGTTAGTTTATGGACGGCGGCCAGCAATAGCAAGCCATAGCCCGCTATCCATAGGCCGATAACGAGGCGGGACGGCAAGTTGGCCGGGTCATACACGCCGGCTGGCGCGGAGAAGCTATAAGAGATATCCGAAACGAGAAAGAAAGCAATGCCGGCGACAGTCAATTCCGACCAGGAGTGGCGCCAAGGCATCTTGGAAAACAATAGGGCGAACATGAGACCGGCCAGAAGAACGATATCCAAAGCCGGATACAGATAGTCGACGAGCATCGGCAGGGTAACGACAGCTCCAGGCGCTGCGGGCGACACGCCCTGCGGCAAGAAGTAGGCGAATAAGGCGGTCAGGCTCACTACGCTCGCCGCGGCGCCCAGGGGGTACCAGCGAGTCCAGTCAAACCCCCCTCCCGGCTTGGCAACCGTGCGCCCCAATGCCAGTACACCTGCGACAAGGGCCCCGTAAGCGATTACGTAGAATACGTCCGGTGGGCCCAGCAGGCGTTGCGCTCCGACGGAGCCGGGGACCTCCAGGAAAATGGCGGCCAAATCAGCCAGAGCCCAACCTGTGACTGCCAAAGACAACCACAGCCAGACGCGTTCATCCTGGCCGCGAAAACGGACAGCGGCGAAAATCAAAACCGCAACGGTTAACGCATCGACGGGATCGTAGAATAGTTCACGGACGATGAGAGCTTGGCCAGAGCTAGCCGTAGATGCCAAATAGCCGTATGCCACGAGTAATACTCCTAGGACAATCCAGGAGCCGAGACGTATGATGTTCCCAGAGTTTGATGGGGGCTGCATAGCACAAACAAGTATACCCCAAGCTGGTTGTTCGGTATACTGGCGGTGACGGAACGTTTGCTGACGGATGCGAGAGGCGGTCAATCTTGATTTATGTTTTCGGCGTATTCGTAATCCTACACGGTCTGATTCATGTCGCCTATTTTGCTCCCGCGATTCCCGCGGCACCTGCGGGCAAGGCGCAACCGCCGGAGTTTAGCTTTGGCCACTCCTGGTTGATCAGCTATCTGGGGATACATGCCGGCGCGGTCAATGTCATCGGCTACTCGGCCGCAGCTATCGCTTGCGTCGGGTTTATAGCCGCCGGCCTGGGTGTACTGGGCGTTCCCTGGTTGGACACATATTGGCAGATCATCGCGATTGCTAGCGCCGCGGCGTCAATGTTGGTTTTGCTGGCCTCGTGGAACAATTGGTTCATCGCCGCGGTCGTGATAAATATCGCCATCGCGGCCTACGCGTTTTTGGCCCAATAACAGGAGGTACATGGGATGGAGATGGCTCAACCAACCATGACGGCGCCTGCTCCCGCGCCAGCTCGAGCTCCGGCTAAGTCCAAACGGGGTTGCGTCACGTGCTTGATCATTACATTGGTGATTCTGCTGGTCTTGATGTTTTTCTGCTCCTGTTGTTCGTTTATGGCATTGAGTTTAGCCGGCGCCAAAGGGCAGGCCGGGACGATTATTAAACCCTCCGCGCCGACAACGTCGACCGGGCAGACAAGCGGCGCCTCGTTGACGATACCGACGGGGCTGGCGGCCGCTGCAGCCGACAAAGCCATCAACCTCAAGTGGGATTCGGTCGGCAGCGGAATCGACAAAATCCGCGTCTATCGCAGTGAGAAACCCGACGCCGGCTACGCGAAGCTGACCGAACTTAGTAAGGCCGATATAGCGTACGCCGACAGTGACGTTAAAAAAGGGACAACCTATTACTACGTGATCACCGCGTTGGGGACAAGCGGTGCGGAAAGCGGCAACTCTGCCAAAGCGGCCGCGGTCATTGATGTGCCGCCTCTGGTTAAGGAAGGCATCTACACGTGGGCCGACGTCAAGGCGAAAGCCGACAAAGACCAGGATTACTTGCGGGTTTTGACCAAGGTGACCGGGATGACCCTAGCCGACGTGACTCGTGAGGTCGATCTGGAGAGATCAAAGGGGAACATCCAAGCGACGCTAAACAAGGGCTCGATCATCACCAACACGATGGAAGACTACCGGATTGTCGCAAATTTCGTCTTGCCGAACGACCGGCGAGTCCTATGTGACTTTGAGGGTGAAGTACCGCGAATCATGATGAAATGCGGCAATCCCATCAAAGTCCATGAGCCGATGACCCAAACCGGCTTGATTGTTCAGCAAGTCCAGGTCTTCGTGACTACAGTCGTCATGGTCATGCCGGCGCCGGTAACCAATATCTTGATAAACACCGGGGCCGCCGCCAATGGTGTGGTAGTCGGCGTTCTGCCCGATAGTATCTTGGTGGATTTCGGACCGGACTTCAGCCCGCCGCCGAGCGGCGTTCTGGTGGACCCGGCCACGTTCGGGGAAGATCTTTATGATCCCGATACTGATATTCAGCTTGATCCCGGCCAACAGTGGATCGAGCAAGGCAAGCTGCTCGTAACCGCCAATCCTGCTGATCCCGCCCCGCAGGAAACCGTGACCATGACGGTTAAGGTTTTTCCGGCAAAGGCGGGCGTTGCGGTCAGCTACAGCGTTACCGGAACGGACGGCTATACAGCGTCGGGAACGGTGAACACGGACGAAAACGGTGAGATTACCTTTACCATCCCCGGAGGAGGAGCATCAGTCGCCGATACCGTGACCGTAGACATACCATCGGAGAGCCTGTCCGGCTCAGTGGAATATACGTTCTAGTAATAATAGCCAGTTGAGCCGGTTGTATCGTCTAAACTGGGCACGGTGTCGTAGCCGTAGTATGTTTTGTCCGCGAATTTAAAGGAGACGCCGCTATGGCAACCACCGTAGCTGTACAAATAAGGGCAGCGGCTGCAGCTGGCGTCGGTTGCCGAGGCAGTCACCAGACGAGAATCAGGCGCGACCCAACCTAAACCTACTAGGCCTTTGATTGCCGCAGGATAGGCGATTACGCCGCACAGCAAGATGATGGCGGCCGCGAAGGCGACAGCTCCCTCGGCGCGCGGCTCAATGACTTCGTGCAGTTTTCGGCGCAGATAGGCTCGCAGGGCGCGCCAGTTCATGGCGACGTGCAAAATTGCCGAGGCTATCAGAACGAAACCCAAAAAGATATGAATATTGCTCCACGTTTTCCGCCAGGCGACCTCGTAGGGCGCGATGTAGAGGAAGATGCTGGATACGGCGACCGGAATCGCCACAAAGACTAACAGTAGAGAGTTTAACGCACGTAGCTGTAGACCAAATATTTTGACAGCGCGCAAGAGTCTGATCCTATCACTAGATTGGTAACGGCGTGTCTTATTGACGCCAGTATATTAATTATATACGACAAATGATATATGGTGAGTGTGTGGCGGCTGTTCAGGAAATATGAATATATCGCGAAGAAATAGAATAGGAGAGCCAAGAAAAGGAGCGAAATGACTCGATCGGTGACAGAGCGGCGCGTTCTGAGCGTTATTGGCGGGGTAATACCCCTCGTTTTCGCATTTTATGTCTACCGTCTGCACGGTATGACGGATTTTATCAACGACTACGGGCCGCTGCAGAGGAACCTTTTATATCTGGTCACTGTCGGCCTTCTGGCATGGGCGGGTCTGGCGATCGATCTTCTTTGGCGCAAGAAGAGGGACCGCGCCGGCGCGGCGGTGGCGCGTTTCGCCTGGATCATGCCGGTTGTCGCCATACTGCTTACAACCGGGTTTGCCGGTTATATCCTTGTTCCCAAATACTCTGGAGGCGGCGACGTACCGCCTCAACTCATCTTGCTCACGACCCCGTCCGGCCACGCCGTTCCGAATCTCGCCGTGTCGTTCTATACGGCGGCGGCCACGAAGAATACGTTATTGTGGGGCGAGGCTGACGGCAAACTTAGGCATGCAACCGAACGGTCCGCAGTCCGGAAACATTGGTTCGAGCTTTCCGGCCTTAAGCCTGATACGCAGTACATGTATACGGTCAATGATTCATCGGCCGTTCGATTCCGGACACCGCCCGCCTCCGGGGAGACATTTTGGTTCGCCGCGGCAGGCGACGCACATGTCGGAAACGAGACCAGTAATACGGCGGCGACGGAGCGCATGCTTAAGAACATCGCTCTACCAACCAACGGTTACTCGCTGTTTTTTGATTTGGGCGATACGGCCCAACTCGGCTTTAACAGAGGTATCTGGCAGACGGCCGGCGACACGTTCTCGCCGTATACCGGCTCGATACCGACCGCTTACGTTCCGGGCAATCACGACACTATGTTAGGCGGCCTCGGGTTATACCAGCGCTATCTGGGCTTGCCGGCAAGCGCCGGCGGTGACGCTCCGCTGTATCGGCGGATAGACTGCGGCGGCGCGCACTTCCTGCTGCTCGATCTGGAGTGGGAGCTGGGAACCTACACGCCGGCCGAAAAGGTCTGGTTAGAGGCGCAACTTAAGTCCATTCCGCCGCGCGACTGGACGATCGTGATGTGTCATACATTCTTTTATGCGTCCGGAGGCGAGGAAGATGGGTGGCCTTGGTATGATAACAAAGCAGTGATTAATGAATTAACGCCGTTGTTTAAGAAATACGACGTTGATCTGGTTATCTCGGGTCATAAACATCAAGCTGAAGTCCTGCGGTCGGACGGGGTAACGTATGTGATTGCCGGAACGCTAGGCGGCCGCCCCGACACAATTTTGACTCACACTTCGCCTGCTAGCCTGTGGTTAAAACAGGGTGTGCTGGGATTCGCCGACGTGACGATTCAGGGGAGTTCCGCGACCGTTGCCTTCCGTGACGCGGATGACAAGGTCCTTTACCGCACGACGATTAAGAAGTAAACCGCCAGTTTCGCGGCGCTCAGGAAGTGCGAGAGGTTTACGGCAGCAGCTCGATGATTTCGCTCATTGTTTCTCTATGGTGCTCGATTATGTCTTTCGGCGTTCCCCAGGCCGAAGCTTTCCGAGAGAGAACGTCGAGTATGTTGACAAAATCCTCTTTTGTCGGGTCATTGAAATCGCCGCCGATTTCTTTGAAAGCCATCCTGATGACGCCTTCGACGTTGCTTCGCAGAGATTCTTCGTCGGTCTCGGTGCCGATTGCCTGACCGGCCTGAACCATTGTCGCCTTCTGCGCTTCAAAAAAACAATCAACCATTAGTGATCTGACTTTCTGAGTAGTTGGATTTGAGATGTCAGAAGGATTGGGGCACCATTTGCCGTATTCTTGGTCTGCCATTGTTTTGCTCCTTACTGTTAGCGCCGACTCAGAAACTTGTTTGCGAAACTCATTCATATGATATCACCTGGGCACGTTTGTGTATAATACAATTATCCATTCACCTGCGAGGAGGTGTTCGTGTCCCGAGAATCCTGGACCTACAAGCGAGCCGGTGTCGACATCGAGGCCGGTTCCGCCGCTGTGGACGTTATTAAACAGTTGGTCAAGAAGACAGATCGTCCGGGAGTCCTGTCGGGCATTGGCGGTTTTGGCGGTCTCTTTGAAATAGAGCCGGGCAAGTACAAAGAGCCCGTGTTGGTTTCCTCGACAGACGGGGTGGGCACGAAAGTAAAAATCGCCCAGGCCGCCGGGCTCCATGACACAATCGGAATTGACCTGGTCGCAATGTGCGTAAATGATATCGTCGTTATGGGCGCCGAGCCGCTTTTCTTCTTGGACTACATTGCCTGCGGCAATCTGGATGTATCGTTGGTCGACGAGCTGGTGACCGGGATTAGTAACGGTTGTGTCGAGGCAGGCTGTGCTTTATTGGGCGGCGAAACCGCGGAGATGCCTGATCTCTATCAACCGGGAGAATACGACTTGGCTGGCTTCACTGTGGGGGTTGTCGAAAAAGCTAAAATCATCGACGGATCCCTGATCAAAGCCGGCGATGTCATTATCGGGCTGCCCTCCAGCGGCGTGCACAGCAATGGCTATTCACTGGTGCGCAAATTGTTCCCCGAGCCGAACGCGGCCTTGGCTGAGGAGCTTCTGACACCGACCAATATTTACGTAAGACCTGTTCTGGGTCTCTTGAAAGACGTCGCGGCGCACGGCATAGCCCACATCACGGGTGGCGGTTTGATCGATAACGTGGCCCGCATCCTGCCTGATGACGTATCCGCCGTATTCGACATCTCGGCGTGGACGGCACCCTCTGTCTTCGACAAACTACAACGGCAAGGTAACATCGAACGCCAGGAGATGTTCACTGTTTTCAATATGGGCTTGGGTATGACGATTGTAGTGGCCGAGGCTGATCTTGATCCGGCCCGGGAGACGCTGGACGCGATGTGCCAGCCGTACGAGATTGTTGGAACCGTCGAACCGGGCCACGGAAACGTGGTCATCAATCCTTAACGGGAGGCTTTAAACTATGCTTGACCTGATCGGTTTCGGGGCCTTGAATGTTGACATGGTGTATGAGGTTGACGACCTAGCCAATATAACAGTCGGCGGCCGTTCCTGCGAACCGGGGGCGGAGATGTTTAGCGATGCGTCTCAGTTCGCCGAGGTCCAGGAGCTGCTCAAGCAACACGGTAAGCCGCGGGGCCGCAGCGCCGGCGGCAGCGCTGCTAATACCGCCGTCGCCCTCGCACGCATGGGATTTCGCACCGGCTACATAGGCCGGGTAGGGGCAGACGAAAACGGCGCTTTCTTGTTAGATAGCATGCAAGGTGTCGATTTGAGTCGAGTTAAGCGCGGCGGCACAACAGGTGTGACAATGGTGTTGCTTGATAGCGCCGGGGAGCGCACGATCATCGTTCTGCCGAACGCCAACGACGAATTCAGCGCCAAGGATATCGACATGGACTACGCGGCCGATACCAAATGGCTTCATCTAACCTCTTTCGCCGGGGATACTCCGACCAAGACTCAAATAGAAGTGGTTGGTAAACTGACCGATAAGGTCAAGATAAGCTTCGATCCCGGGGAGATAAACACCCAAAAAGGCCTGGTCAAAATGATGCCCGTGTTTAACGGTAGCCGGGTGGTGTTTATAACAGATCGAGAGATCAGGTTGTTAACGGGCGAGGACTATGTTGACGGCTCGCGCGAGATAATCAATTACGGCCCGGAAATAGTCGTAGCCAAGCTTGGCAGCATGGGTTCATACGTGCTGACCCGGGAAGAGGAAATCAGAGAGCCATCGATGGATGTCGTGCCGGTCGACAAGACGGGCGCCGGCGACGTTTACGCAGCCGGTTTCATCGGCGGCCTGCTGCAGAATATTTCGCTGGCCCGTTGTGCCCATGTGGCCAGCCGGGCGGCCGCCTACAGCATTACCGGCTGGGGCAGGGAGAGTTATCCTGACGCGACAATATTTCAGGAACGCGCCTGATGCCGTTGCGCTTAGGCTGGTTTTCCACCGGCCGTGACCAGGCGGCAATCGATCTGTGGCGAGTGGTTGTCAAAGCCATCAGCGAGGGCGCGCTCGATGCCGAGATCGTCTTCTGTTTTTCCAATCGTGAGTCGGAGGAATCGCCTGACAGCGACGCCTTTTTGGCAGCGGTTCGCGCGGCCGGCGTGCCCCTGCTTACTCTAAGCTCCGCCTCCTTCCAACCCGAATCAAGGGCGACCGGCGAAACCGATCCGAAGGCGCTGGCCGATTGGCGTCTCGCTTATGACCGAGCCGTAATGGAGCGGCTGAATGATTTTCAGATTGATCTAATTGTTCTAGCCGGCTATATGCTCATCGTCGGCCCGGAATTGTGCGCCCGGTATAACATGATCAATCTCCACCCTGCCTTACCCGGCGGTCCGACCGGTACATGGCAGCAAGTCATAAGGGAAGTCATTAAGAGCGGCGTGAGGAGTACGGGAGCGATGGTTCATCTGGTGACGCCGGCGCTTGACAGGGGACCGGCCATTGGCTACTTCTCGTTCCCGGTAGAGGGAGATTTCGACGATATCCGGGCTGCCGGCGCGGCGCGCGAGCTGCCTCTCATTCTGACAACATTGCGGGAGTTCGCCGACGGACACCTCATGATTCGCAACGGGCGGGTTTTTGCCGACGGAGTAGAACTAAGCCACGGTTGCGACCTTACCAATCAGGTCGAAGAGTGGCTGACGCGATGAAGCAATATGTTACCGATTGCGAAGGGCCGGTCTCTCTAAACGATAACGCCATGGAACTGGCCGCGGCTTTCATTCCAAACGGCGAGGACTTCTTCGTCAAACTCAGCCGGTATGACGACTATCTTGCCGATATGGTAAAAAGGCCGGGTTACAAAGCGGGCGACACGCTCCGGCTGATCATCCCGTTCTTCAAAGCTTATGGAGTAAGCGCGGTCATGATGGAGGATTTCTCTCGTTCCCATGTCATGTTGGTGCCGGGCGCAGCCAAGGTCCTCCGGGAGATTGCCGCGGCAATGAACACCTTTATCATCTCAACCAGCTATTCCCCGTACATAGAAGCCTTATGCGGCGAGCTGGATTTTCCTTTTGAGAATACCTATTGCACCGCCATCGATATCGACCGTTATGTGCTTGATGCTCGCGAGACTGATTGGTTACGCGCCGTTAAAGAAGAAATCGACGCCCTGCCCGCTTATGATTTGCCGGCCACGGGTCAATTGGCCGATCTGAGTGCCGACGCCCGCAAGGTTGTCGGGCGGTTCGAGACCCTGTTTTGGCACGAGATGAAGGGAACGCAAGCCGGCGCATTGTTGACGGCCGTAAATCCGGTCGGGGGAGCCGGCAAGGCGCGAGCTTTGGCAGCCAGTGTGGAACGCACCGGTGCGGCTGTGACCGACGTTCTCTACGTGGGCGACAGCATAACCGACGTCCAGGCGTTCGAATCGGTCAAACAGGGCGGCGGGTTGGCGGTATCTTTCAATGGTAACCGGTATGCGATAGAGGCGGCCGATATCGCGGTCTACGGTGAGGACGCGGCTATCCTGGGAATGATTGCGGCCGCCTTCGTTGCCGGCGGCAAAGATAACGTGAAAGTATTGTTGCGCGGCCTGAGCATCAATATAATGAATGAAATCAAACTGCGCGGCGCGCACGTCATGACCGGCGCTGACAGGGAAAAGATAATCCGGGAGAGCGAAGCGGTGAGACGCTCTATTCGCGGAGTCGCGGGACAAGTCGGATAAATGGAGGGCTAATGGACAAGGTTAAGATTAAGCGGGCATTGATAAGTGTTTCAGACAAGAGTGGCTTGTTGGAGTTGGCAAAGACTCTGCATTCGTTCGGAACGGAGATCATCTCAACCGGAGGAACAGCCAAAGCGTTGGAAGCCGAGGGCATAAAGACAATCAACATCTCGGATGTGACCGAATTCCCGGAAATGCTGGATGGCCGGGTCAAAACGCTGCACCCGGCGGTGCACGGCGGATTGCTGGCGCGCCGGGACCTGGAAAGTCACATGAAGACAATTGCCGAGCACGGTATCGTGCCGATCGACATGGTGGTTGTCAATCTCTATCCTTTTGAGGCGACGGTTGCCAAGCCTGACGTCAAACGGGAAGAAGCAATCGAGAACATAGATATCGGCGGCCCCAGCATGTTGCGCAGCGCCGCTAAGAATGCGGACGCGGTGGCGGTCGTAGTAGACCCGGCCCGCTACCCCGCGATAATCGAAGAGCTGCAAGCCAACGACGGCAGCCTGGGCCTGGAAACGCGGCTCGAACTCCAAAAAGAAGTCTTCATGACTACCGCTTCGTACGACGCGGCGATTGCCAAATATCTGGGCGATCCAACCGGTACGACCGATTTCCCGGACATGCTGGCAATGCGCTTTAAGAAACTGCAGGATTGTCGGTACGGCGAGAACCCTCATCAGCGCGCCGCCTACTATAGTGACTTGGCGCCGGCGCCGCACACTTTGGTGAATGCGCGAAAACTGCATGGCAAGGAGCTGTCGTTTAACAACGTGTTGGACATAAATGCCGCGTGGGGTGCGAACCAAGAGTTCAGCGTCCCGGCTGTGGTCGTCGTCAAGCATACAAATCCTTGCGGCGTGGCTCTGTCTGCGGATATCAACGACGCCTACCAGAAGGCCTGGGACGCGGACTCGATGAGTGCTTTCGGCGGGGTCGTGGCGCTGAATCGCCCCGTCAGTAAGAAGATAGCCGAGCATATGAAAACGGTCTTTATCGAGGTCGTTGTGGCGCCAGGCTTCGACGAAGACGCGCTGGCGATACTGACACAAAAGAAGGATATTCGTCTTCTCGTCATGGACGAGAAACGCAACGCCCATGTCGGCGAGAAAGATTTCAAGAAGGTCGACGGCGGCCTGCTCGTACAGGATATGGATGTCTCACAAGAAGATCGTGATGAGATGACGATTGCCACCAAGCGCCATCCCACTGAAAAAGAGTGGGAAGACCTATTGTTCGCCTGGCGAGTCGGGAAGCGCGTGAAGTCCAACACCATTGTCCTGGCTAAAGACATGGTAACTGTGGGTATCGGCGCCGGCCAGATGAGCCGCGTAATCAGCGCCACGATTGCAGGGATTAAGGCCGGGGAGAGAGGCAAGGGCAGCGTCTTATCAAGCGATGCTTACTTCCCGTTCCGGGACGGCGTTGATGAGGCGGCCAAAGTTGGGGCGGTGGCAATCATTCAACCTGGCGGCAGTATCCGGGATGAAGAAGTGATTGCGGCGGCAAACGAGTTCGATATGGCCATGGTCTTCACCGGGTATCGTCACTTTAGACACTAATTGCCGGCTCGAGGCCGACCTCCGTTGGCTCGCCTCGCTCCTAAGTGCTCAAGTCGCAGCGGCGAGCAAACCTCGGTTTCCTCGAGCCTCACCTGAGTCTCGTGACGGTTCAAGTTCAGACTGGAGAGGGGTGTAAGGGTGGTTAAGAAGGGGATTCTGGAGGACGTGGGCTGTCCGTGGTGGATATGCTGGTCGTTCGACAATCCTTTACGGAGGTTGGTACACAACCCTTACCAAATGCTGAAAGACCTCGTCGACCCGGGCAATACTTGTCTGGACCTAGGGTGCGGCGAGGGTTACTTCACCATCGACATGGCGCGCCTAGCCGGACCCGCCGGTCGTGTAATAGCGGTGGACCTACAAGAGCACATGCTAAAGGTGCTTCGCCGGCGGGCGGTTCGCGCCGGCGTCAGCGACTCGATAGAGACTGTTGTTGGCTCGCCCAAAGCGCTGGATATCGACACTCGCGTCGATTTTGTTCTCGCCTTCTGGATGCTGCACGAGGTTCCCGACAAAGACCGGCTACTACGCGAGATAGCGGCGGCGATGAAGCCGGGCGCGCGTTTTCTGCTTGTCGAACCCAAATGGCACGTGTCTCGAGAATCATTCGCACTCAGTCTTGAACAGGCGGAAGCAGCCGGCTTGATTCGCGTTGAAGACAGGCCGGCCCGCTTAAGCATGGCGACGCTCTTAACAAAAACGGATATCTAGCTTAGGCTGTAATCATCTCTTCCAGTTACGTGATTGGAGGTCAAAATGAGCCAGACCAGCCACGCGCGTCGCTTCCGCCCCATCGATCTAATCTTCCTCACGGTTGTACTATTACTCTTCCCGACCGCTTGCGTCTGCTGGCCGTCGTTGCCGGCGCTTATTCATCAAGATGGGTGCGGTTGGCCGCAATATGCCGCCGCCGGCTCCGGCAATAAGGCCGTTCCGCTGCCGCCTAAAACATTTATCGCCTATGCCCGTCATGGCGACGTCTGGATCATGGATAGCGACGGGAAGAACAAGAAGCGACTTACGTCCGATCCCGGTCGGGAGTTCAGTCTGTCGGCAAGCCCCCAGAAAGAGCAAATCTGGTTTGTCCGTGCAGCCGCCGGTACCGGCGGGAACGGTGACTTTGGGAACGTCTACGCCTGCGACTACGACGGCAAGCACCAAAGACAAGTTACAGCCGGTCTTAAGGTCAAATTCGCGGCTGTCTCCCCGAACGGGAAAAGTCTGGCCATTGCCGTTTTGTCCGACTTGCCGGGTACTTTCGGGCAAACCGCCGACATGTGGCTGGTGGACGCGCAGGCGACGATGCTGACGGCGTCGTCCCCCCACATTAACCTGACCGGCGATCTGGGGCCGTCAGTCGCCGGCGGCCGCGACGGCTCGACCTACGCCGCCTGGTCACAGGCTACCGGCCAGATTGCCTTCACATTTAAGCCGGACAGCAGCGCTTCCTTGGGCATCTCGACGAGCTCCGTGTATGTTGCCAACGCGGACGGAACGGGGCGGGTATTGCTGGCCGCGAGCGCGGGTCAACCGTCGTTCAATGGATTCGGAACCAGCGTCGCGCTGACGACCGGGGCACACTGGGACACTATGGGTATCGCTCGCGTCAGCACTGACGGCGGCTTACCCACCGATGTAGTACAGATCTCAAGCGGCGCACCGCTTTATAGGACATACAGCCCGATATTTATTACTACTTATGAGGAGGCGCGGGAATGGCCGACGGTGGTGTACGCCAAAACGATGCATCCGGCCGCTCCGGCCCAAGCGGTGAACACCTTGGAAAAATATCGGATCGATGGCGGCAAAACAACGGTTTTAGTGACCCAAACAGGCGCGGAGAACGTGATAACTAATGTGGTTACCGACAATATGTATAAGGCGCTCTATTTTCAAACGGGTACGGCAACCTTGAACAACACGGCGATTTGGTCGGTTAAGCCGGACGGCACAGGCCTTGTCACGCTAAGCGCGGGCGACGGCGATTCCGAACCGACGGCCGCCGTCAGCTACAGCTGGTACAACAAGAGCAAAAGCGGGGGAACGAACTACTACGCAAACTGCCATTGGCCATACGAAAAATAAGAGTTCAAGGAGTGCAGTGGGTACGGCGTAGGTTGTTTCACTCATTTGATTCGCTCGCAACTACGTAGAGCGGTTACGGAAACGCAGTCAGTTATTTCCCTCGTATTTCGTCTAACATGTTCATGCGCGTCACCATGACCGCCGGAATGAGGCCGGAGAACACCGCGACCCAAAGGATAGTTTCCGCGCGCAGGATAAAATTACCCGCGTTGACAACCAGATGCGCGTTGCCCATGGGCAACGCGAACGGGTGGGCGACAAAATAGGGTACAAGGATACCGAAAAACATCGCTGCTCCCAATAGCACGCCGGCGACCGAATAAACGACACTCTGCAGGACATACACGGCGTGAATAAGGTAGGGCCGCACCCCCAGGGCGCGCATGATGCCGATTTGACTGCGTTTGTCGGTTATGTCGACGAAGATAACGATGAAGATCGTTACCGCGGCAATAAGGGTCGCGACTAGACTCAAGATCACGTCGATACTCACAAAGCTTTTCGTGACGTCTTTCATCAAGCCGGCCGAGTCTTGCCAGGGGTGGATGTCGCCGGTGACCCCCCGCGCCTTAAGTCCGTTTATCACCCGAGTTTCCGTCCCCGGAGTGTCGACCGTGACCAGAATACTTGAGGCTTGGTTACGCAGATACGGCGCGACTTCCTGCATTGCCTTGATTGTCGTGAAGGTCTGGTAGTCCGCTTCGATGTAGTTGCTATAGAAAATGCCGCGGACAATGAAGTTCTTCTCAGTGTTATTCTGCAACGTGACCTTAACGCTGTCACCCACTTTGATGCCCTTAAACGACCGCGTCGCTGCTTCCTCGTTGCCCGTAACCTGAGCGCCAAGAAGAATACCGTCGTTATCGTCAGGCTCCAGATACCGGCCGGATATCAGTTTCTGGGAGATATTAGTAACCCGGGTCTCGTCATCCGGGTCTATGGCAATCAGCCGGAACGTCGATTTGATGTTTTTGAACTTCATCGAGGCCGCCGGCAACTGATAGTGGGCCGCCGCGGCTTTGACGCCATCGACCGCCCGAATCTTCGTTAGCTGCTTGTCCGTGTGGGCGATGAAATCGTCTTTGGCGTTCGGGTAGATTGTTATGTTGCCCGCATATGTCTCGATCACGTTGGCATTGGACGTGGCGATGATGCCATTGAACAGGGAAGACGCGAATACCATGTTCACGAAGGCAATTGCCATCAGAAAAACGATCAATGCCAGCGTCCATTTACTGCCGCGCCGCAGGTGCCGGAGAATAAGAAAGAACGGAATCCGCCATTCAGGCATAAGTGTCCACCAGCCCGTCAGCCAAGTTCAGCAGTTTGGTCGCGTATGTTGTCTCGTCTTGCTCGTGTGTGATCATTACTATCGTGTGGTTTTCATCACTATTCAGGGATCTGAACAGCTCCATAATGCCCTGGGCGGCGATTGAATCCAGGTTTGCCGTCGGCTCGTCCGCGAAGATCACGGCCGGTCCGTTAACCAACGATCTGGCGATCGCTATCTTTTGTTGCTCGCCTCCCGAACATTGGCGGGGCAGATTGTGCAGGCGGTGCGATACACCGACGCGGTCCAGCAGCTCCTTTGCGCGGGCGCGGCACTCGGCCATCGGCCGGGTCATCATCGCCGGCAGCATAACGTTCTCAAGGGCCGTCAGTTCCGCCATCAGCGCGTATTCCTGGAAGATGTAGCCTAGTTCCCTAACGCGAATGGCGGCACGTTCCCGCTCGCTCATGGTGTTGACGTCTAGGCCGTTTAAAATGAGCGTCCCGGACGTCGGCCGGTCTAACAGACCCAACTGGTGGAGCAGGGTCGATTTGCCGCTGCCGTTGCGCCCGGTGATGATAAAAAAATCCCCGCGCGCGATGTCCAGCGAAACGCCTTTTAGGGCCTCGACTCTCACCTCGTCGGTGACATATGTCTTGTATAGGTCTGTGACGGTGATTATGGCTTCTGAGGGCATAGGGTAATTGTAGCACCAGGCGCGAGCGACACGAATCGTGTAGAATATATCTTCTGGGCCGTTAGCTCATCTGGTAGAGCATCGGACTTTTAATCCGAGGGTGGAAGGTTCGAGTCCTTCACGGCCCACCAGTTTGGAATACTCCGCCTGTTGTCGGAGTATTCCAAACTGGTGGATCGGCTGAGGCACGATTCGAACTCGGTCTGGAGGACCGAAATTCGAGTCCCGAGGCTCTTTTCGTCGTCGCCAAGACATCAAGTCATGGTTGATGCAGCGAGGAAAAGGCCGAGCAACGGCCCACCAAACTAGTTCCTATGCCCCCATCGTCTAGTGGCCTAGGACACCGCCCTTTCACGGCGGCGACAGGGGTTCGAGTCCCCTTGGGGGTACCATTTCTGTATTTTCGGGCGATTAGCTCAGTGGGAGAGCGTCTCGTTTACACCGAGAGGGTCGGGGGTTCAAATCCCTCATCGCCCACCATTATCTAGAAACATCAAAGTCACCGCTCCGTGGTGTTTCTAGAGAATGACGCAGCTAACGGGATTTGAACTCGCCTTTGTAAAGGCGATATTCAAATCCCGAGGATCTTTTTCTCGAGCAGCACCTTTCTCAAGGTTTGTGGTGGACTTTGAATGTTGAAACGGACTCGAGAAAAAGTCCGAGCAATCGCCCACCAGCCTTGTGTTGAACTACAGCCCGACGGCCTTCGTTCTTATGTCGTTTCGGCTGGCAGAACAGCTTTGTTTAACATGCTCTATAGCCGCAAGCATGCCAGCAGGCATGTGTCAGTTATAAATGATACCGCGAACAAACGAGGCTCTCCGCAAAAATAGCGAAAAAACATAACCATAACAAGTTAATACATGTTAGCCAAAAAATAGTATGGAAATAAGATAAAAGAGAAAAAGACAGCGGATATAAGATTGACAACGAAGAAACTGGGTAATACAGTTATGGTTGACAGCACCAAGAACTGGGCGCGATATGAGCAGGGATGGTGACGCGTATGCGTTGGAGGAAAACAGTCTTTAGCTGCGTGTTGGCAGCTACAATGATGCTGACTTCGGCGGCGCAAGCGCATGCCCTAGACCACTTTGTTGGTTTCGAGTCTAGAACTATCCCATGGGGAGGGACGCCTCGTTTAATCGACGGGCAATTCTCCGAGCTCTACTTCTGGCCAACCGTTCCGAGCTATGTGAGTTCGGTCGTGAATTCCATATATGCCATGCAGGACGACGGAGACTACCGCGAGACTGGACGAGTGTACAACGCGAGCGCGACACTAGGCATTCCGATGCGGAATCCTGTCGGTTTCGTTACGTGGAAAATCGGCTGACCGAACGCTGTTGTCTATATGGGCTTCATGGATGGAACGAGCCATCTTGGCTACGCTTGGCTACCAGACATCCACTTCGATAACGGACGGTGGTACGGGTTCGCGGTGTCTTGGGAACGGAGCGGCAATATGCGGGCAGTACCTACATGGATCCTGATTACGGCACGTTCAGCCGTAGCCAGTTCCGCACATACAACGAATCACCTAGTTACTCGCTCTGGACGGGGGGCGACTATGTCCGGAGTTATAATAGCAACGACCATCCACCTTGGAACTTCTACCTCAACCGCCTCAACGACCGATGGATATACTGCAATACCTCTCAAATCAATTAGCGATTCTTAAGGGAAAGGAAGTGGTTTTATGACTAGGAAGAAATGGCTGATCGGCGTCGGTGCACTAGTCGGTATCGCTCTGGTCGCCACCGCCGCGTT
>JAHEXW010000005.1 GCA_023251915.1 Actinomycetes bacterium | reverse complement strand
TCAAATTGGGCGAGGCTTGGACGTTTGACGGCGCCTCCTGGAGCAAGGGGAGTTACGATGACACTCTTGCGTTCGTATGGAACATGAATGATTCAATCCCGGGATTCAACGACCGGGGTCTAGACGTTATGACCAAGCCGCTTACCAAAGGGCTCGATGTCTTTGACTTTCAATTGACCGCTTCCGACAACGCGACAGCAGCCGCCAAAGCCGATTTTTGGGGCTGGTGCGGGATGCCAGAATTCTATGGTCGGGGCGACGACATGATTTTTTCGCTCGACGAACAAACGAAACTGGGCGGCTTAACAAAAACTCTGACGGTTCGCCATGACGCGCACACCAACAGCACACCGTGGATCCGCAACCAAGCCACCGTCAACGGCAATCCTGTTCCCAAGTATAAATATAAAGCGGGGTTTGACATCAACAACACCCCGCGGCCCTATGAGGACCAGGTCGAAGCAATCACCGACTACTCTTCCTTCAAAGCCGGAGACCGGGCGCCGTACGTGGTCGGCATCAGGGGCGCCACTTGGGGCGGCAGCAAGGATGACATTAGAACTAAAGGCCGCAGGTCCGCGGGCGATTGGCATGTTGAATACGCGCGTGCTCTGGATACCGGTCATGCCGACGATATCAAACTCGTTCCCGGACAGACGGTGACTTTTGTCGTGGTCCTGCGAGATGACGCTAAAGGCTACGCGCTCAGCGCGCCGGTGACGCTACGAATCGGAGAAGGTGGGTAGGGAATGAAAAAACAATACAGCGCTATCGCCAAGATATCTTACACAATCGTCCCACTGGTATTTCTCCTGGCCGTGGCTTCCGGCTGCGCGACGGCGGGCAAAGCGGCGACGGTCGGCAAAACGTCGGGAACGGTAATATCGGCGGTGAAGACAAGCGGCCGATTTGCCATTGACGGCAAGACTAACGAAGCGGCGTGGAACGATGCGCAAGCGGTAACCGTACCGCTTAAGGCGGAAGCAGGCGTCGAGGCCAAGAAGGTGACTCTGCGGGCCGTCTACGACAACGAGAACATCTATATGGCCGCGGAATATGCCGACGCCACGCCCGTCAAGATGAACAAGGCGTGGGTTTATGACGGCACGACCTGGAAGAAAGGCAGTTACGATGACACCCTGGCGTTTGTTTGGAACATGGACGACTCGGTTGCGGGGTTCAATGACCGCGGGCTGAGCGTCATGACTACCCCGTTAGTCGAGGGCGCCGACGTTTTTGATTTTCAGCTTGCGGCGTCCGGTGACGCGGCGGCAAAATCCAAGGCCGACTTCTGGGGCTGGTGAAGCATCCCCGAACTCTACGGTCGTGGAGACGATATGATCTTTAAGTTAAACGAAGAGACAAAGCTGGGCGGCCTGACAAAGACCCTCACGGTTCAGCATGACGCACACATCAATGACCGGCCTTGGATAGCCAATACGACAAAGAGCAACAATGGCGACGGCCAGCCCATTTATCGATTCAAAGACGGCTTGTCATTTGCTACGACCCCGAATCCGTTCCGCGGCGACGTTGTTGAGATCACACCGGCCGATACGTTCAAAGCAGGCGACAGGACGCCATTCGCCATAGGCGTTCCGGGCGCGGCGTGGGGCGGCAGCAAGGACGATATTCTCACAAAGGGAATCAGCGGCGGCGGCTTGTGGAACGTCGAGTTCGCACGGCGCTTAGATACCGGCAATGCCGACGACATCAAACTTATCCCGGGACATAAAGTCACGTTTGTCGTCGTCGTCCGGGATGACGCTAAGGGTTATGCCCTGAGCGCGCCGGTTACCCTCAATCTTGAATAAGGAAGGTTACGCGAACGGCGCGTAGTTCACATATGCGGCTAAAAATCACCACCGGCCGGCCGATCGCGGCCGCGGTAACTTTCATAATCCTCTGTCTAAGCCTGGGCGGGTGTGCGTCCGACGCAGCGCCAAAGCTCCCCGCGGCAAGCGCACCGACCGTAAAGGCTGTCTACACCAAGATCGCTCCAAATATCGACGGCAAGAGTGACGCCGTCTGGAAAACGGCGCCTGAGACAAGGGTTAAGCTGCTAGAAACGAACGAAACCATCAACCTTAGGTTTCTCTACACGAATACGTCCATCTATGTCAAAGCCACGTATCCGGACAGCACGCACGACTATATCGATCGACCGTGGAGGTTTGATGGCCAGAAATGGAAACAAATAGGCCAGCAGGATTCTCTCTGCTTGATCTGGAATATCAACGATTCCATCCGCGGTTTCAACGCACGCGGCTTCGACATCCTGACCCGCGGTTTGGAAGAGAACAGGCACCCTTGGGATATCGAGATAGACGGTGGCAAGCAGGCAACCGTGCCGGCCTGGTTCAAAGCGCAAAAAGGCGACTTCTGGTCGACCGGGTTGCAGTTGCCGTACGGTAAGGCTGAGGATTGGGTTCTGAAGACGGGCAAAGCCCGCTGGTCGAACGGAGACTGGCACATCAAGCTGGTTAACCAGCATGACGCTTTTACCGACACCGCCCCCTGGGTTCTAAATAAGGCGGCCGATTGGACCCGGCCGATCTGGATCCTAAAACCAGGACTGACATTGCAGGCGGACCCTTACCCGGTCAGCGCCGATGTGATCGAGGTCGGCGACCACGTGCCGGTGGCCGGTGAGATGCAGCCGTTCATCGTTTATCGAACCAGGCAGGCCCGCTGGGGTGGCAGCAAGGACGACATTGACGGAGCGGAGGCCTGGCGGACCGGAATTTGGACCGTCGAGATGAGACGGCCGCTGAATACCGGGCATAACGACGACATTTCTTTTCAGCCCAAAGGCGGCCGGGCATACAATTTCAGCCTCTTAGTGCGGCGGACGGGCAGCCGCTATCAACCGACGGATCCGGTGAAGCTTGTTTTTGACTAAGACACGCCAAGATAGTGACAAGGTGAATACGGGCCAGAGCAGAGCGGCCGCCTACGCCGGCCTATTCCTCCTATCTCTGGCCTTGTTGATGATTGAGATCGTCTATTCGCGTACGGCCCGCGTATCTTTCGGATACGAGTATCAGTTACTTGTTATTTCGCTGGCTATCTCGGGCCTAGGGCTCGGCGGCATCCCCGTCTTTTATCTTTTCAAGCGTCTCAATCAGAGATTCAACCTCTGGCTAGCCCCGCTCGCCCTGGTGTTCGCCGTCTCCCTGCCGCTGCCTTTTCTCACCGTGAACAGCCTCGGCGTCGAATACGCGGCCAACAACGTGGGCACCGAGCTCACCTATTTCGGCGTTTCGACAGCTACTATGACCCAATTCTCACTGGCGGTATTTGGCGTCTATTTTGTCGCCGGTGTGCTTATAGCGGCCTTTTTGAGCCATTACGGCGAGCGGGTCTCTTCAGTCTATGCCCTGAACTTGACCGGCTCGGCCGCCGGGGCTTTGGCGGTGGTGCCTTTAATGAACCTGTTTGGTACCGAAACGACGGTGGTAATCATTTACGCTGTGGCTTTAACCGCCGCGGCGTTGTTTGCTGCTCGATCCGGTCTAAAGCCCTTACTGATAGGGGCGCTGGTCGTTGTCTCACTAATAACCGTCGGGTTATTGGGTCGCTATGCGCCGGCTTTGCGCGCCGGCGGGACAGATAGCAAGGCGGTTGTGTCGGCCTCGAACTCCTTCTCGCAGATTGACGTTTTTAGGGTCGACCCAACCACGCTGGCGAAAGGGCTGAGCGCGTCTTTCGGCGAAGCCATCAAGCCGAGTGTCAAGGCGTATAGCCTGGTGTACGACCGGAAGCTGAAGACAAACGCCATCGTTTACGCCAATCTTGCCGACGTGAAGTATCTAACGTTTGACCTCTTCTATTTCCCGTACTATTTGAAACCTCGATCCGACGTTCTGATAATCGGTGCGGGCGGCGGAGTTGACGTGGCGCGGGCCAGGTTGGCGGAAAGCCGGACCATTGATGCGGTCGAGGTTAATCCGCTGATGATAGACATCGCCCGCAACCGGCTGAAGACAAAGGCGTTTGACGGTGCTAATGTGCGTTTGCATGTCGGCGAGGCCAGAAACTTTGTGACCGGATCGAAGACCCTGTATGATCTGATCTTCTTATCCAACACGGGCGGCTTTGGCGGCCGCAGCGTTAACTCGAACTACTACCCCGACAACTATTTGCACACGACGGAAGCTTACGACACTTACCTGAACCATCTTGGCCTGAACGGCATTCTGGCTGTCAGCAATAAGGACATGGTGGTACGGGAGTTTGTCGGCGTTGGCATAGCCGCCTTGGCGCGGAAGGGAATTAGCGCCGCGCACCATGTCGCTCTGCTGTCCGGTCATGGATATTCGGTCGTTCTACTTAAGCCCGCGGGTTTCTCCCGCCAAGAGGAGCGCCTGATTGCTAAGAAGGCGGCGCATCTTAACTTCAGCGCCGAATTTCCGGCAACCCTGCCGGCTGACGCCGTCATGGGAGCGCATATTACTGACGACAAACCATTTCTGTCCGACAAGACGTCACTGGTCCAAATATTATCCGCTCGCCCGGCTAAGTCCGAGGCGGCGGCGCCAGTGACTCTGCCGGGGGCGATAGCGTTGCCGACCACCAATGCGGGCGGGACGAGCGAAGCCGACGGGTTTCTAGCCATTCGGTTCTTGGCCTGGCTGGGTGTCGCCGGGTTGGCGGGTGTTCTTCTGCTGCTGGCCCTGCCGCCGCTATTTCCTGCGGTTCGGGCGGCGCGGCAGTCGCTGAACCTCTTGCTACTGCTCGGTTATTTCGTCAGCTTGGGCCTCGGTTTCATCGTCTTCCAAGTGGTCATGCTGCAGCGGGCTTTCCTTTTCATCGGAAATCCGTCGTATTCGCTGGTTCTTGTTCTAGCTTCGTTCCTGCTCTTCGGCGGGCTAGGAAGCCTAGTCACAGCCAGGCTCAAGCCGGAACGCTTCCGTCTCGCGGTCGTCTGCGCCGGAGGCGCGGTAACTGTCTTCTTGCTGGTCTACTCTTACCTGTTGAACAGGCTTTTCGTTGACCTCATATATCTTAGTCCGGCCGGCCGCGCCCCTCTGCTTGTTTTGCTCCTAGCCGGACCCTGCTGGCTGGCGGGTCTTCTGTTTCCGATAGGGCTAAAGATGACAAACGCCTTTACAGGAAAGCTCATACCCTGGATGTGGAGCATTAACGGAGTCGCTGTTGTTCTAGGCGGAGCCGTCGCGGCTCTGTTGTCATTCTTCTATGGATTCAGGATTACTCTGGGCGCGGCCGCCGGGTTCTATTTGATCGCAGCTATACTGTTTGCCGGCATTAGGAATATGAGCTTACGGTCATTTACAGAGTGACCTGGGTTTGATAGAATAATCTCCAGATTTACTGCAAGCATCGGCTTGCTTGACCTGCAATAACGGCTCTCAAGAACTAAGTTTACACAACGGTTCTGCCGATACTAGTAATAGGTCTTCTACCCGCACTAAGACTGGGGTCCGGCGACTAGGCTAAAGGACGCGCAGCTTGGAATGGGGCGAAGATGGCAGGAGAGAGGCATTTGACGCAAACTGAATGCATCAAATCCGTCGGCTACGGCCTGGGACGGATGATTTTCGCTTATACGGCAGTGGTTATGGCCATGGCATTAGTCATGGTCATCATGTTGTCTTCTCCTGTTTTTGCTGCCGATGACAGCCCTCACGGCCATTTCACCTCCAGCACCGACAAGTGTAAGTCCTGCCATCGGGTACATGGCGGCAGCACAGCCAGCCTCCTCCCCGAACAATCGATTACGCAGACCTGCGTTTCCTGCCATTCCAACGGGTCCGGCGCCGATACGGGTGTTATGCAAGGCGCCTATTTCGAAGCGGGGCACCCCGGTCATTCCTGGGGCACCGACGGTGGCACGCTGGTTGGCGGCGGGTTCTCGCTGGTGGGGAACAGTGCGGCGGTTACCGGCAGCCATCAATTGGACGTCGCCGGAAAGCCTTACGGGACGACCACAGGCGTCACCTATGTGCTGACGTGTGTCAGCTGTCACACCCCGCACGAAGGACCGAACTATCGGTTGCTGCGGCGCAATGTCGCCGACTCGCCTACCGACATCCGGGTCACGAGCAACGAACTTGACAAGAATTACTGCGTTACCGATTACGGTACAGCCCCTGGTATCCAGGAATACACCCGCAACTATGAAAGCGGGATCGCCGCCTGGTGCACGGCGTGCCATGCCAAATACATGACGCGCGGCGGCACCTTTGGGAAAGACATTTATGACGCGGGCGATATGTACGGCACGGTGGAGCGATACCGGCACGCCATCGACGTGCCGATTACCGGCAGGACGGACACGGCCAACGGTCTTACCTACGACCTGGCGACAAATTTGCCGTTGCAGGACTTGAATGGCGACGGCCGGACGGACGACGATACACTTACCTGTTTGACGTGTCACCAGGCGCACGGCAGCGCCGCCCAGATGCATGGGGCGGCAGTCTTGCCGGCGGCTAAGCGCGGCACCTTGCCGCAAACCACCAATGGCATGCTATTGAGGCAGAATGACCGGATCATGTGCCGGGACTGCCATAACATGACTTAGGTAACGAAGGGAGAAGACCATGAAGGTATTAAGAGGATTATCAAGGTTGACAAGTTTTTCACGAAAGGTGGTGAAACCAATGAAGACTAAATTACTAGGAATGACCATTGTTATGGCCATCAGCTTCCTGGGTCTGAGCGGCTCCGCTTTGGCTGTGTATCCGCACGGATCGTTTGCGGCGACTCCGGACGCCTGCGCGGCGTGCCACCGGATGCATACGGCGACCAGCAATAACTTGATCGCCGATCCGAACGGCTCCTCGATGTGCGACTCTTGCCACAAGAGCGGAGTCGGAGCGGATACAGATGTCGCGACCGGCATGTACGTGTCGAACGGCGAGCCTGACCACACCTGGGGCACCGGCAACGGAACATTGTTGGGCGGCGGCTTCACGACGGTTCAGGCAGCGTCGCCGACTACCTCAATGCACGTTTTGGATACGGCACTGACGCCGCCCGGATCGACGAGCGGGGCAACCGTCAAGCTGCGTTGCATCGATTGTCATAGCCCGCACCCGGACAAGACCTATCCGAACCAGTACCGGTTGTTGCGCGTGAAGCCGAACAACGTCAGCACGGCCCGGGCCGTCGAATGGAACGGTCCATGGACCAGCGCCGCCCAAACGGCCTACCAGGCCGATGGTAACCGCGCCTACACGGAGACCGACTTCGTGGCGGGTACGGCCGGAACCCAGTACTTCACCCACAACTACAAGACGGGTATCGAGGACTGGTGTGTTTCCTGTCATACCAAATACATGACGCGGGGCGGCGAATTCGGCACCGATCTTTACAACGCCGGAGACGCTTATGGCACCAGCGCGCCGAAGGGGCGCTTCCGTCACGGCGTAGGCGTACCGCTAAAGAGCGGTAATCCCGATCAGGCCAACTCGATTACGTATGACCTGGTAACAGACCTGCCGTTGGAGGACGTGGATGCCAGCGCGACTCGGGACTACACGACCGATCTATTGACGTGCTTATCGTGCCACCGGGCGCATGGAACGGATGCGACCATGTCGGGCGAAGCCGTACTGCCCACTCGCGGAACGGTCTTGCCGAGCGGTACGGACAGCTTGCTTTTGCGTCAGAACGATCGAGTCATGTGTGTTAACTGTCACAACATGTAAGACGTCATTCACGAAGGAGAAAACGCTTTCTTGACGGATAGCCTAGAAATCCAAAAGAGAAGCGAGAGAATCATGAGAAACAGAGCGTGGGTATCAGGGATGATCTTAATAGCGATGTACCTGGCCTTGGGCGGCAACGCCCTGGCCAGGTACCCGCACGCGTCATTTACAGGTCACCCTGATGCTTGCGCTGCTTGCCACCGTGTCCACACGGCGACGGCCGGAAACCTGATAAAGGATCCGACCGGCACGTCGCTCTGCTATTCTTGCCACTGGGGCGGCCTGGGCGCGGATACCGACGTTAAGAACGGTCAGTATGTCAGCACGGGCGAAAACGAAAACACCTGGGGCGATCCCTCCATGCCTCTGCTCGGCGGCGGTTTTGCGCAAGTCAATGGCACGTCAACTACGACCAGCCACCACGTCATGGATACTCCGATGATCCCGCCGGGCGTAAATGACTATCAGGATCCTGGCGCGGCCATAACCCTGAAGTGCATGTCTTGCCATAGCGCGCACCCCGACAAGGGTTATCCCAATCAATATCGGTTGCTGCGCGTCTGGCCGAACGGCATCGCCAAGAACGATCCGCGCGAAGTTAAGTGGAACGGACCCTGGGACGACGCGTCGCAGACAACTAAAGACAACCCGGCGCGTGACTACCGGGCATATACCGACAAGGACTGGAACGCCGACCTCCCCGGAACGCAAGTTTACACGATGAACTATGGCGACGGGATGAGCCAATGGTGTGTTAGCTGCCATACGAAGTACCTGACTTCCAAAGACAGCTCGCCCTATGACGCGGGCGATGCCTACGGTGCTCTGGTGCGCTACCGGCATCACGCGGACACAAAGATAACCAACTTAGTCGACGCGACCAGCGGGCTGGGCTATAACCTCCATACCGACCTGCCTCTAGCCCATGTCACCGACCCAGGTATTCCGGAAGCCGACCGAAACAAAATGAACTGTGTTACCTGTCACCGCTCGCATGGAACCGACACGGTCATGGTCGGATCGGCTATCCTTAGCCCGACCCAGAGGGTAAGCTTACCGACTGACAGCACCTTGCTTAGGCGGGACAACCGAGGGGTCTGTGGCAATTGCCACACCAATATCTAACCTCTTAGTTCGCACCCTGCCTTTAGCCGCTCACCTCCGCATAAGTTATAATTTATATAGACACCTCCGGGCGAGAAAGGTTATCCGATTATAGCTGTTAAAAACACCGGTAAGATTATCATCATTGCGGCTTTGTTCGCACTGCTTTGCGGCTGCGGGCGGACCGACCAGGCGGTCGACGACGCCGCACCCCCGACCGCTCGTGTCCTCAAAACCGAGTTCGGGCCGGCCCCAATCGTTGACGGGAGTGCAGAGGATCAGGTTTGGACCTCAGCTCGGCAACTCACCGTGCCGACGACAGGCGGACCGGCCGTGACGCTAAAGTCCGCGATTTCCGGCGAATACATATACATGTTGTTAACCTGGGCCGACCCGACTGACGACAATACGGACGAGGTTTGGCGATACGATGGCGCTGCCTGGACACAAGGACCTATTGACGACGCCGTTGCCATATTCTGGGACATCGACGACTCGATCAGCGGTTTCAACAAGACCGGGTGCAGGGTTCTGTGTCATGCGATAAACGGCCGGCCAACGATGAACATCGTCGGACCCGACACGGCCCAAGGATTGTGGAGCGGCGCCAAGCAACGCGGCGATATCTGGGACATGTCGCTCGGCATCAGTAATGTCAGGGGGGCAGGCAACGACTACTTCTTCGGCATCGACGAGGCATACGCCAATAATCCCACCGCGGTCGCACCGGTAATCCGACGCCGCCACGACGCGTTTACCGCCAGGGCTCCCTTCGAGCTCAACAAGCGCGTGGATCCGGCTACCGGCAAAAACGTGCCGCGCTACCGCCTGCGCGCCGGCTTGACGGCGACGGCGACTCCCTATCCGCAGATCACCCAAGTCGAGGAGATTACCGACTACGCCGCATTTAAGGCGGGAGATATGATTCCCTTTGTCGTATTCTACCCACTCGACACTCCCTGGGGCGGCAGCCGTGACGACTTGGCGGCCAAGGGTGTCTGGCTAGACGGACATTGGACAGTCGAGTTTAAGCGCAAATTGAACACGGGTCACCCGGCGGACGATATCAAATTTGTCAACAAGGCGGGACAGACAAGCTATTATGTATTTGACGTCGCGCTATTTAACAGAACAATTGACCAACACACCTATTCGGGGCCGATAAGTCTGGAGATAAGATGATCAACAAACCGGAGGTTGCTTCGCTCACTTCATTCGCTCGCAATGACGCAACGCGGTACGTCATTGCGAGAAGCGAGCGGCAGCGAGCGACGAAGCAAACTACGATAGTGACATTACTTCTTGCAACCCTTTTTATAGCTGGTTGCGCGACCAAAACAACTGCCGTTAAGGCGCCCACTAAGTTGACAGTAAAAGCAGTTAAGGTTGATAAGGCGCCAAAGCTGGACGGGCAGGGCGACGACGCCGTGTGGCGCCAGGCTCCAGCGGCCACCATCCGTACCAAAGGCGGCCCCGAATTGACACTCAAGACCGTATATACGGCGGACAGCATCTATTTCCTCGCGACATGGAAAGACTGGACGCCCCAAAACGGCTTGTTGTATTGGGAGTACGATGGAGAGAAATGGCATTCTAATCTAAATGAAGACGATAAGATCTCCTTTATCTGGAATATCGATCGCTCCGTCGACGGGTTCGACAAAACCGGCTGCGCGGCCATCTGTCACAAGGGACCGGAAGGCCGCGACGAGATGGCGGTCTTTGCGCCAGCCAAACAGGGCGGCAAGATCTGGCCGGCCTATAAAGACAAGGCGGATGCTTGGAAATGGGCGCCCGGCGTTATGACAGAAAAACACGTTGTTGATGATGGCCTGTTCAGCGCCGGACGGGAAGCTCTGGCGCACCCGGAGATGCAGACAAGGTTCGAGCTGTCCATGTTGTTTGACGGAGGCGACCAGGGGACTAAGCAGTGGTGGACGCGTAACCCCAATGCTGCCGGCGGGATGCATGGCGAGGAAGAAGAGGAGGAAGAGGAGAACGAGGTGCCCGGCAGTTTCAAGCCGGCCTTTATGCCAAAGCCGGGCTATGATCTCAGCAAGCACCCCTTCCCGAACGCGCGCGACATGGTACCGATCACCGACTACTCGATTTTCAAGGCCGGCGATAGAGTGCCGCTGGTAATGTATTTCGACCTAACGACGTCGAAGAACAAAATGGACTTTCCCGCCGGCCGACCTTCCGGAAGCCGAGTTGACCTTAACGGCGAAGCGGTCTACAAAAATGGACACTATACCCTGGAATTCGGGCGGAAGCTTAATACCGCGCACAATGACGACGTCCAGTTCCGGCCCCAGAGCGGCCAGGCGGTGGCTGAGAATGTCTTTGGTGTGGCTCTCTTCAATGACACCCGTTATGGCCATACCGTCAGCGACCCCGTGACTTTGATCTTAGAACCCTAAATGAAGAACACTATCCTGCTCTATTCACCTCCGCCGGTGCTGGACAAGCCCTCGACCAGGGCGCCGCTGGCCCTGCTGGCGATAGCCGGTCCGCTGACCGCCGCGGGCTACCGGGTGATAATCTTGCCGCGTGACCCCGCCTCTCACGCGGCTGTCTTCCAGGCCTTGTCCGGCGATATTCTTTGCTACGGCGTATCGGTCATGACCGGCCCGCAAATCAAGATCGCGCTGGCCTCGACTCGAGCGTTTAAGGAGAATTGCGGCGCCCCAGTCGTGTGGGGTGGTTGGCATCCGACCATATTTCCCGAACAGGTCGCCCGGCAGCCGGAGATTGATTTCGCCGTCGCCGGACGCGGCGAGGACGCTTTCCTCGCATTGGTCAAGTGTCTATCGGGGAAGATGTCTTACAGGGGCATCGAGGGCCTAGTTTTCGCGGCGGATGGCCGCATGATAAATAATGGCATCGCGCGCGGCAAAGACATCAACCAGTATCCGCCGTTAGACTATAGCCTTCTGGAAATGGACGACTACATTTTCGCCGATGAGATTGCGCCCCGCACCATTAACTATGTGTCTAGCCGGGGCTGTCCGAAGAACTGCCCGTCGTGCGCCCAAAGTCTGGTTAGCGGCGGCGCCTGGCGAGCCTACGCGCCGGCCAGGCTGGTGACTGAGGCTATCGCGCTGCGCGATAACTTCGGCATTGACGGGTTGTTGTTTGATGACGCCAATTTCTTCGTCGACGGTGATCGGGCGCGTGATTTTGCCGCAGGATTGATCAACAGGCAGGCCGCCTTACGCTGGGGAATGCCGACGGCGCGCCTAGAGGACGCCATAGGCTTCAATGACCCCTTTTGGGACCTGCTGCGCAATAGTGGCCTGCAAAGCATTTTTGTCGGCCTAGAGCCCCGCTGCGGCGCTATCAGCCGCAGTCAGACCGACGCCTATGGCGAGTTCCGTCCCGATGTCGCCGGTCTCGCTGCCGCGCTGAGCCGCCACGCGATTACTCTGAAGCTGTCTGTGCTTGTCGGGTTCCCGCCCAGCGGCCTATATAAATGGACTTTTGAGGAAGAGGTGCGCGCGGCGATGGAGCTGATTGACACCGCTCGGGAGGCGGGCACCACGGTGGCGCCCTCGGTGTCCCTGTATCTGCCGTTCCCGCACGCGCCCTTATATGATCTGGCGCTCAAGAGCGGACTCAAGCCGCCGATCTCACTGGACGAATGGGGCGGCTGGGATCCCGGATCCAAGGATATGCCCTGGGTTCCCGCGGGTGCCCGCGATATGATTGCCGATCTAAACTCCTCGATCGTGGGAAAATGATGGCCGCGCCGGGCCCGCTCGCAACCGCTCTCAAGCAGGGGACAAGGTTCTTTCGCTGGCTGGAGGACCTCCCGGTGCCACTGCCGGGCGTTATCGCTTATTATATGGTGGTCGCGCTCATTAGGTCATATTTTGAAACGACGCTTCTCCATCCCGGAATATTCTTAGTGGTTTGGTACTTCTGGAACGCCTACTTTATCTTTTGTTTCCTAAGTGGCGCTCTGATCGTCAGTTTCCTGGCGCACCGTCCGGCTCTCAAGACCCTGCGCGCGTCCATGGCCCTTATCTGGATCGTGATCCTGCCGCCGCTTTTCGACTACTACGTCATCGGCCGGCGTCTCCCTTACGACTACCTGTTCAACCAGCAAATATTCAAAGCCGTGGCGGAATTCTTCACCGCGGGGACTGTCGGCGTCGGCATGCGCATTGAGGTCGCTATCTATGTTATCGCTGTTTCTGTGTATGTCGGGTTGATGGCGAGATCATGGCCTAGGGCATTGGCCGCCTCGGTCATCTTCTTCTTTCTCGGAATCGTTCTGGTTGCCCAGTATCCCGGCGTCTGGGTGCCTCTGGCCAGCTATGCCGCGCCAATGTTGCCGGCCCGGACTTATCAGGCGAGCTTCTTACTCCTGTTCTATCTCGCGCCCAGTCTGGGGTTGATCGCGTTCGCGGTTTACCGCCAAAACAGAAACTTGGCCGCCGACTTGAAACGCGGCCTGGATGTGTTGCCGCTGGGCCTGGTTGTGTTGTTCTGCGCGGCGGGGGCGGTCTTTGCCCGACAGACGGTGATTCTAGCCTTGATCGGGCCCGTTTATGTGGCCTTGAGTGTTATCACCGTCGGTTTGTGCCTAGCGGCCGGACGGTGGGCCGGCCTAGGAATCGGCGATAAGCGAACCGGGCCGCTTTGGGATTGGGTCGCGGGCGCGGCCCTGGTGGCCCTGGCGGTCAGCTATTTGATAAGCGGTTTTTACGGGACCGCCATCATTGTGACCTGGTTAGTGATTGCCGCAGCGACCAGGCTGTGGGCCCTTCGTTGGTCTAACGGCGTGTACGGGCAGGCGGCGTTGTCGACTGCGTGGGCCGTCCTGGCGTTCTTGTTCGGCGCCGTGGCAACACGGTATCAGCTGCTTCCCGAGCATTTCCTTGAGATCGGGCGGGCGGCGGCGGTCGCCTTGATCGTCGCGGCCGGAATGTATTTTGGACCGGCCCTCCGGTCCTTCGACACGGACCGCCGGAAGGTTGAGGCGGCGGGCGCCCTGGTTCTACTGACGTTCTTATCGCCCCTTCTGATGAGCCGGATCACGCCAATCTTGATCGCTGTTATCGGGGGCGCCTGCCTGGCCGCCGTGATTACGTGGTCGGGACGTCGCGTCGCATTTATCCAACCGATCGGTCTGCTACTGGCGCTGGCGGCGTTCGTCTACGGCTCGGGTTTGCTTACGACCCCTGTGATCCTGTAAGCGTTATGACGCTGTGTGGGCCGGGGCTCAAAGACTGTGTGATAAAATTATATATACAGCTTCCCAAGGAGAGACTCGGCTAATCATGGCACCTAAACCAGTCTTAACATCGCATTCGCGCTTTGCGTTACGGTCACGGCCGTGACTTACGTTAACTCGGGCTTTTTGAAAGCTCTTTTCCGCGCCGTCCGCTGGCCGGAGACGTTTCACTTTCTAATTATGGGAACGGCCGGCGTTTTGCTGGCTGGTCGTGCCATCGCCCCCGGTGGGCCGGGCTTCATGAGGTTGGCCGGCGCCGGCGTCGCCATAGCCTGCCTCTATATGTATGCTTCCTTGATCAACGACATCTATGACGTTCCGGTCGATCTTATCTCGAACCCGCGCCGCCCCATCGCGGCGAGCCTGATGACCCGATCAGAGGCAACGCGGGCGGCTTGGTTCTTCGCCGTGCTGACATTCGCGCTGGCGTTCGCCGTCGGGACAGGAACACGCTACCTCGTGCCTCTGGGTCTGCTGTTGGCGTGGTCCTACTCCTCTCCGCCTCTGCGGCTACGCCGTTTCATTTGCAGTTCTCTCGTGGTCGGCATAGGGTCGCTCCTGGCTTTCTTGATTGGCTACACGGCTCTCGATTTCAGCCCTGCCTGGACGCTGCCTTTATCGATCAAGCTGGTCGCTGTTGTGATTCTGGTGGTCTTCTCGATCGGTCAGATGGTACGGGATTTGAAGGATTATTTGGGCGACAAGGCCGCCGGTATCAAAACTGTCTTTACCGTCTATGGGCGGGAACGGGGCAAGAAGATAATGACGGGACTTCTGGCGCTGTGTTTCTTGGCGCCGCTCGTGATTCTGCACAGCGGGTTGGACGTTCTTGTTTTCCTTATGACCGGGGCCGCGGCCGTCTATTTGTTCATCCTGCGAGAGGCGGCTGATCGCGTGATTCTCTTGTCGTCCTTTGTCTCGCTCTACACGGTGGTAAGGCTGGTGGGCTAGGTGAAGGTAGTGATCATAGTCCCCGCGCCGGCTGATGTTCCTTCGCCGTGGTTCGGGAGCCCGCTAAAGGCCCCGGGCGGCGGTCCGATGTCGGCGTGGCCGCCGCTCAACGCGATGCTTCTGGCCGCGTTGTGTCCGGCCGACGTCGAAGTCTCAATAATCGACGAGTATGTTGAAACTGCCGATCCCAACCTAGAGGCTGACTTAGTGGCCATCTCGGTTCTGACAGCGGCGGCGCCCCGAGCCTATGAACTGGCCGGCTTATTCCGAACCAGGGGCATCCTTGTCGTCATGGGGGGTCCGCACGTGACCGGGGCGGCGGATGACGCCGCCGCGCACGCCGATGCGATAGTGATCGGAGAGGGCGAGTCGGTTTGGCCGTCGGTGCTGGCTGATGCCGGCACCGGGTCGCTGCAGCCGGTCTATGTCGGGGAGCCGCTGACCGACCTGAGCGGTTTGCCGCTGCCTCGCTGGGACCTCGTCAAGCGGGAGCGCTATGTTGTCCCCGACATCATCGGCATATCCCGCGGCTGCACCAACTCCTGCGACTTCTGCTACTTGAATACAAAATATAAGGCGCCTTACCGTCTGAGACCGATTCCCGAAGTCATCGCCGAGATAGAGGCGATGCCGCCTGGACGGTTCATGTTCCTGACCGACGATAATCTGGCGGCGGACCCAGTGTATGCCAAGGAACTGCTGCGCGCCATGATCCCGTTGAAGAAGCGTTGGCTTGGTCAGGCGACGAACGAAGTCACTGAGGATGACGAGCTGATGGAACTCCTGGCTCGAAGCGGATGCCACACGCTGTTATGGAACGCCCGCTCATTTGCCACCGCCAAGGCCAAGAGCGATCTGACACAAGAGACGGAGGTGGCCGTCTATCGCCGCGCTGTCAAACGCTTTCACCACTTCGGGATCGCCACCGCGGCGACCATTATTGTCGGCGCGGACGACAGCCGGCTGGACATCGAGGAAATCGTCTGGCCGTTTATCAAGAAGTGCGGCTTTGTCATGCCCTACGCCTTCATGATGACACCGTTGCCGGGGACGCCGCTCGAGCGCCGCTTGCGGCGCGAGGGCCGGAACCTCGACACCGACTGGGGCAAGTTCGATTTCTTCCACAGCGCGTTCGCGCCCTTAACGCAGACAAACGCCGATGTTGAGACGTCGTACGCCGGCCTTATCAAAAAAATCCATGCCCCGGGCATGATGTTGCGCCGCGCTTTCACGGGGACCTCGGTTATCATGCGCAGTCTGCGCTGGCAACCGCGCGGACCGATCGCCCTCTGGGGTGACTTCGCCGTTTCACTTAGATTCTTCCGTCTCTACGTCAGACACGGGCGTGATCTGGTCCGCCGCCTTGACCGCCGCCGGGAGGTCGAAGGCTGATGCGTTTGTCCATACCGACCAGCTGGGATAGCAGATTGATCACGGGCGTCGCGGGTCTACCGGTCACGGATGTTTACGGGAAGCTGGCGCGCGACGTTGTCGGCGGGGCGCGTTACCCATATTGGCTGCCGCATGTGTCTGGGGCCGGCGCCGTTTCCCACATCAAGCAAGCGCGGGCGGCCGGCATCGCCTTCAACTATGTCATCAACGCGACCTGCCTGGGGGGTGAAGAGAAGAATCCGGAGTATCGCCAATCGGTTATTGAACTTCTGGATTGGATAAACGACCAGGGTGTCGAAATCATAACAGTTTCGTCGGTCTGGCTGCTTCGCCTGGCCAAAGAGCTATACCCGCGCCTGCGCGTCGCCACGTCCGCTTTCCAACAGGTCCGCTCGTTGGAAAAAGCCAAACAATTCGAGGCGTTGGGGGCGGACATAATCACTATCCAGGATGCCAACCGGGACTTCAGGCTCCTTGAGTCACTGCGGCAGGGTCTGGCTTGCGACATTCAGATGGTCGTCAACAACTCCTGCATTTTCAACTGTCCCTTTGAGTATGCTCACGGCAACACGATGAGCCACAGCTCCCAGACGGGCCACCGGAACAATGGTTACGTTGTCGATACGGCCGTATTCGCCTGCGCCAATACGAAATTCGCTGATCCGGTCGAATTGATCCGGTCGCGGTGGATCCGCCCGGAGGACCTGAAGATCTACGAGGACATCGGCTTGGATCATTTTAAGCTGGTGGACCGCAACATGCCGACCGACCGTCTGATTGAAATCACCAAAGCCTATGCCGCGCGCCGGTGGGAGGGAGACTTTCTAGACCTCGTGGTGTTTCCGCCGCGGGATTTTCCGCTCAAATTAGGGACGCCGCACCGGCTAAAATACTTCGTAAAAAACTGGCGGCAGGCCAATCCGTTGAAACTACTCAGTCGTGTAACGTCCAAGGTGTCGGAATCGGTCGACCCCATCAGCATCGACAATCGAGCGCTCGACGGTTTCTTGGAGCATTTCCGAAAGATCGATTGCGCGGCGATGGATTGTGACCTATGCGGCTATTGCCGCGACGTCGCCGACCGGGTGATGACGGTTGACGACACGGTAGTCCGTGAACAACTGAAGGCTTACGACGAGATCCGTCATAACTTGACGGACGGGAAGATATTCTAGAGGTGTCCATCAAACGTTTATTTGTCGAAACCAATTGGGACGATGAGCTCTTACCGCATCTGGCCGGTACTTCATGCCGGGGAATATTCGGCCGGCCGGCCGGGGGCACGCTGACGGAATCAGCGGCCGAGCATATCCGAGCCGCCAAAGCCGACGGTCTCGCGTTCGGCTACGCTCTAGACGAGCTTTGTCTCGACAATCGCGAGCTCACCCGGGAAGGCAATCGGGGACTGCGGCGATTGTTAGACCGGCTGGAAGCGCTGGAGGTGGACGAGGTCATTGTTTCTTCGTTCTTCTTACTGGAACTGATTAAGGACAAATATCCGTCGCTGGCGGTCGTCATCTCCGATACTGTCGCGTTCGACAGCGTCCAGCGGGTGCGCGAGTTTATCCAGCTGGGGGCGAAATATGTCTGGCTGCGTGACATGAATCGTGATTTCAAACAGCTAAAAACGTTGACCGGCGCTGCTCCGGGTGCCTGCCGTCTAGTTGTCAATCGAGCTTGTACCTTTGATTGCGCGTTGGCAATAACCCATGCCAACGAGCGCTCCCACACCCGGGACGACCAGGGCGGAAAACCTCTGCTGGTCGCGGAATTATGCATTCAAAAAATGCAGCGGGAACCCGCCAGTCTCCTGAAGGCGCGCTGGATAAGGCCCGAGGACCTGGCGTTTTACGCCGAACGGGGCTACGCTGATTTTGTCGTTTACGCGCCGACCGGGGAGACGGCCCGGATCGCGGCAGCCGCGAGTGCGTACGACACCGAAGCCTCGCCAGCCGACCTGTTGGACATCCTAAGCTTGCCGGATGACGTTTGTTTTGAAGAAGTAAGGCAGGCCGTTACGCTGGAGGCCGCTCGTCTGGACGGCTTTTTGGAGGGGTTCGGCGAGCGCGACTGCCGCCATGATGATTGTAACTTCTGCGGCTATTGTTCCGCCGCAGCCGTCGCCATACGGCCGCGCTCAGCCATTTGAACCCGCACGACCTCGGTTCCGGCCAGCCACGGACGCGCGGTTTCGGTAACCTCCAATCCGGCGCGGCGCGCCAATCCGGCTAGGCCGACTTCCAGAAAAGCAAAGAAGCTTGGTTCTTCGGCGCGCCCGATCGTCTGCTTGAGTGCCCAGGTGCCCGGTCTTGTTCGAGGCACCGCGAAGTCAGCCGCTACAATCGTACGGCGCGTCACGCGCGCCATTTCCCCCAAGAAGGCCTCCGCTTCCGGCAGGGGCACCTCATGCAACGCGAGCGAGATAAAGCTGACATCGAAGGAGTTGTCGGGATAGGGCAGGTTTGTCGCGTCAGCCGGCAGAATAGAGACGCCCGTGCCGCGCAAACGCCGGGCGGCTCGTTCCAACATTGCCGGGGACAGGTCGACCAGGGTTACAGCAACGTCACGCCGGGCCAGGCGCGCCGCCAGGTTGCCCGTGCCGCCCGCCACATCCAGGACGCGATCACCGGCCTGCAGACGAGCCATTGTGGCCATGCGATTCCAAGTGCGAAACATAAACGGCGTCACCACGCCGTATATCCTGGCCACACGCTCAAATCTGTCGATGATATCGGTCTTGGTCTTGTTTGGCATACGCTAACCCCTTCCATCTCTTGGGCGGCTTGGCACCATTATACGCCGGGGCGCCTGAGCTTGGTCGGGCGAGCTTGGCGATAAGCATTTGACCTGATAGAATTAAATTCATGAGACTATCATCACGACTGGCGCCCAGATCTTTATCCAGCCGCATAATCAGCCCCAATCCGCTTGTTCCGCTTTTGCTGGCGGCGTTATTCATTACCTTAACCGGCTGTACCAGGGCTCCCGCTCTGCAAACAAAACTCGTCGTGCCGGCGAAATACACCCAAGAGAAGATCAAAGCCGATGGCCAAATAACGGAAAAGGCCTGGACGACCGGCAAGTTTACCAAAATTACGACTACGGGAGGCCCGGATGTCTATATGAAAAGCGTGTATGGCGCGCAAGATATCCATTTTTTGCTAAAGTGGCGCGACTCAACCGCCAACGACATCTCGAAGGTTTGGGAATATGACGGCAAGACCTGGAAGAATGGTTTGGAACAGGACAAGTTGTCCATCCTTTGGAATAAAGACGCCTCCGTCGCCTATTTCTCTTTGCGGGGCTGCGGCTCTGTCTGTCACACCGAGAACCCGGATAAGAATCTCTGGTACATGGCGACAAACAGCCGCAAGGAAAAAACCGATCTCTGGTTCTGGCTGGCGGGTGTGACAAACGTCTACGGCTTCATCGAGGACCGTTATCTCGATGACAGCGTCGACCCCACCCTCATGAAAGCGGCTCGCAAACGCGACCAGGGTGACCCGGGGTTTCTTAAGAACGGCTACAAAACCGCTGTTGAACGCATCGCGCCGACGCGGCCGACAAAGAAATTGATCGACAATCTGACTGTCGCGGACACGCCGTATCCGACCAGCGAGCAAGTCGAGGACATTACGTCGTTCAAGGTGTTTAAGGCCGGGGACAAAGAGCCGTTCATTTATTTTACGGGGACGCCTACCGGCAGCGCCGCGGACGTTCTCGGTCATGGCGTTTGGAAAGACGGCTGGTGGTATCTGGAGGTGTCGCGGAAACTTGATACCGGTCACCGGGACGACATACCGTTCAAACCCAGCCGCACGCCCGAATACTATATGTTTGGTTTGGCGGTCTTTGACCACACCGAGCCGCCGCCGATCAAGCACGGGACCAGCGCGCCGGTTTCGCTGGAACTCCTGCCGAAACCCTAACTGATGTCCTATAATGGTCTGATATACCTAACCACTGGAGTGTTCTAGACTTTGACTTATTTTAACTGCGACGTTGAACCGGTTCGGGCGGCGGTCGCCGCGCACATCGTCTCGCTGTCTGACTCGGCAGAGGCTGACTTGCGGCGTTTCGAGACCGGCCGCTGCAAACGAGCGATCCTGCTTTATCGCGCCGCCGACGGCGGGAATGTTGCCGCCGTCTCGTTGCTCGCTACGGCGACTGCCCTGGAGTTGCTTGAGCTCGGTCTGACAAAACACTTTTGTCCGGCGGAGCCGCCCGCCTACGGTCAACCCGCAGCCAACTTGGCTTTGATAACCGCCGACCGATACTACGCGAAAGCCTTAGCGTTGGTGGTCGCATTAGGGGACGATCGTCTGGTTCGTATCCTGTGCGACGCATTGGCTGAAGCCAGCGAAAACTACTGCCAAGCCCCGTCAGGCGACGCCGCCCCTCGGGACGCGCTCGCTCTGGCTGCCTCCCACCTGGGAAGCCTGTTGGCCGGGCAGGGCGACTATGAGGAAATATCATCTGCGACATTGATCGAGGAGGTCAATAGTGTTCTTTTCCCTAACCCATCCTGACTTGATATTTCTCCACGCGCCTAGCGTCTATGATTTTAGGGAGAAGTCCATCGTTTATGGACCGGTCAGTGATCTCGTCCCGTCGACACCGATTTTCGAGATGTACCCGGTCGGCTTTTCGAGCATCTCACATTATTTGCGCAAACATGGCTTGCACGTTCGCATTATCAATATCGCTCTCCAGATGCTTAAAAGTCGCGATTTCGACGCGGAGAAATATATTGCCGGGCTGAAGAGTCCCGCCATTTTCGGTATCGATCTACACTGGATGCCCCACTGCCACGGTTCTGTTGAGCTGGCCAAGATCGTGAAGAAATATCATCCTGACACACCGGTTGTTTTCGGCGGCTTCTCTTCGTCGTATTTCTATGACGAGCTGATCGAACTGCCGGAAATCGATTTTGTTATGCGCGGCGACACCACCGAAGAACCGATGCGGCAGCTGGTGGAGGCTGTTAAGACAGGCGGCGACCTAGCTGCCGTTCCTAACCTGGTATGGAAGAAGGATGGTCGCGCGGTCGTCAATCCGTTTACTAATGTCCCCGCGGACATCGACCAGTACAGCATCGGTTACAACGAAATGGTGCGATCCGTCTTCAAGTATCGCGATTTTACCGGGGTCATCCCGTTCATGGATTGGACCAGATATAACATCATGGCCGCTTTCGTCGGTCGCGGCTGTACTATGAATTGCGTGTTTTGCGGCGGCTCGCGTTACACGTTTGAGAATACCTATAACCGTAGGAATATGGCTTTCCGCAGCCCGGAGGCATTTTTGAAAGACGTCCGGACAATCAGCCATTTGTCGCGCGGCCCTATTTTCGTTCTAGGCGACTTGCTTATGAACGACTGGGAGCACGGCGAGACGATTCTGCGCGGGATCTCCGAAATGAAAATCAAGAACAAGATTATTCTGGAGTTCTACGTTTTGCCACCGGTTGAGGTTTTTGACATGGTCGACAAATATTTGGACGACTATAGCTACGAGATGTCGGTCGAGAGCCACGACGAGGAAGTGCGGAGGCTCGTGGGGAAGGGCTACTCGGACGAGGATTTTGAGGCCTGTCTGGCGGCGGCTCTAAAACACGACAAGTGTGAACGGTTCGATCTCTATTTTATGGTAGGTATGCCCGGCCAGACGTATGAAAAGACCATGTCGACTGTCGACTATTGCCGCAAGCTGTATACCCAACTGGGCAACGATAAGCGCCTCTTGCCGTTTATCTCGCCGCTGGCGCCGTTTCTGGACCCGGGCAGCCGCGCGTTTGTCGAGCCGGAGAAACACGGCTATATCTTGCTGGCCAAAACCCTAGAGGAGCATCGTCAAGCTTTGCTCCAGCCCAGCTGGAAATACATCATGAATTATGAAACGAAATGGATGAACCGCGACCAGATCGTCGACGCGACCTACGATTCGGCCTTTGAACTGAATAGGTTGAAACTAGAGGTTGGGGCGGTAGACGAGAAGACCGCGCGGGACACCGAGGAGCGTATCGTTCAAGCCCGGGACATCATGCGGCGGGTCGACGAGATAATGGTTCTGCCTGACGAGGCGGTTGTGCAACAGAAACTCAAAGAGCTTAAGCAGGAAGTCGACCGCTCCAGCATATCGACGGTCGCCGACAAGCAGGAGTTGGAATGGTCCGTGCGCCAGCTGACCAAGTTTCGCATTCCGCATATTATTAAGTTGATGTTTGGCGCCGGAGACTGAGATGAAAACGTACCCCGTACCGGCCAGGATAGTCCGGGACCTGAAGACGGTCGAAGCAAGCCTCGGGACAATGATGGCCGCCTATCCGGGTGATTTGGGGCAACCGGCCCGGCATGTCGTCGAGTCCGGGGGCAAGCGCTTGCGGCCGGCTCTGGTCTTAATCTCGGGTCAAGCCGGCGACTATGATTATGATGCTCTCGAACCGGTGGCTGTCTGCGCCGAGTTGTTGCATACAGCTACTCTCGTCCATGACGACATCCTGGACGGGGCGGCCGAACGCCGCGGTCGCGAGACGGTAAACGGCCGGTGGAGTGAACCGATTGCCCTGGCGACCGGCAATATGTTGTTGGCCGCCAGTTTCGCGGCGTTGTGCGGGAGAGCCGCGCCCCGCGTCATGACAGGCATGACTGTCGCCGCCGAACTTCTCAGCGCCGGCGAGACGATGCAGCAGCAGGCTTTGCGCGACACCGCTTTGTCAATCGAGGACTACACGAGGCGTGTCTGCTATAAGACGGCCTCTTTGTTTGCGGCGTGCTGCGAGCTGGGGGGTGTGGCCGGCGGCGCTACAGAGACGGATACCCGGGCGCTCAAGCAATTCGGGGAGTGCCTCGGGCTGGCTTTTCAGGTTTTTGACGACGTCTTGGATATCGTCGCCGACGAGGCCAAGCTAGGGAAACCGGTAGGGGCCGATGTTCGGGACGGGACTGTCACTTTGCCCGCGATATACGCCCTGGCGGCTGACGCGTCAGGTGAACTGAAAACGATTCTTGAGGATCCGGAAGCGCCGGAGGAAGCGGTGCGGCGCGCCTTGGGCATTATCGTCGCCTGCGGGGGAGTTGAAAGAGCCAAGTCTGACGCGCGTGAATATGTGTCGCGCGCGCTAGAGTCAATTGAACACGTTAGCCGCAAAGCATTAAAGAGTGAACTGACCGCCATCGGCGAATTTGTCGTCGACAGGTATAATTAGTTCATAGTTCGTAGTTCATAGTTATTAGTCCTTGGTTTGTAGTTTATCGCTTGTACTGATGTTGACGATGAACCAAGAACCAATAACTAATCACAAACCAGGAGGTTTCATAGATGATCATGTTAGACAAAAAGAAAGCCGGTTTGTGGATCAAGATCGGCGCGGTCGTGGTAGCGCTGTCTTTCATCCTTACCCTGATGCCGGCGTTGCGCTCGGGAGATCTGGGGGGTTTCTTTAGTTCGATATTCAAGGGCAGTACAGGGTCGTCGGCGGACACACAAGCGCAGGCGCAGATAATTCAGCTGAAGGCGAAGCTGGACAAGTCGCCCAAAGACAAGGCCAGCTGGATCGGGTTAGGCAATGCCTATTTCGATACGGGCAAATATCAGAACGCCATCGCCGCTTACCAGAAGGTTCTGGCCTTGGATCCGACAAACTACGACGTCATGACCGATATGGGGGTCGCCTACAACGCCTTGAATCAAAACGACAAAGCGCTGGAGATTTTCAAGAAGGTGACCGGCGCCAAACCTGATCACGCGATGGCCTGGTTCAACCTCGGCGTCATCTACAAGAGCAAGAACGATGTTCCGAACATGAAATTCGCCTGGGAGCGGTTCTTGACTCTTCAGCCGACAGGCGCGCAGGCCGACAATGTACGGCAGGAGCTGGCGGCCGCGAAGTAAAGAGGGCCGCGAAAAGTATGTAACATATTTGACAATCTTTTACGCCGTGCATTAGAGTATTTTGTATTCGAGCGATTGCTAAATGTCAGGGACGCAAGGTGTCCCGGGAGGTGGGTATAGTGTTTGGTCTGGGTATTCCCGAACTAGTAATCATCTTGGTCATCGTGTTGATCATATTCGGTCCCTCTAAGCTGCCGCAGCTCGCGAAGTCTATCGGGCAGGGCGTGAAGGCTTTGAGAAAGGCCTCCAGCGAAGAGGAAACCGACGCCAAGAAAGAGGCCGACAAGGCGGACGAAACGACTAAAGAAAAGTCTAAAGACGACGCCTAAGAACATGGTCGACCGCCGTATGGCGTTTCTGGCCCACCTCGCTGAGCTTCGGAAACGCATCATAATATCAGCGTCCGTCCTCGCTGTTACCTTTGGTATCTGCCTCTACTTCGCTATCCCTTTGCTGAGAATAATGATGGTGCCGGCCGGCCACATGCAGTTTGTCTACCTGACGCCGCTTGAACCGTTCATGGTTAAGGTTAAGGTAGCCTTCTTTGCCGGTGCGTCGCTGGCATTACCGGTCATCCTGTATGAGATTCTTGCCTTCGCGGCTCCCGGCATGAAAGCCAAAGAGAAGAAGATCATCTTCCCGACTATCGTTTCCATGATCATCCTGTTTGCCGGCGGCGTCGTTTTCGGCTACCGCTATATCATGCCTGTGAGCACGACTTGGCTGTTGGCACAAGCGGGCGCCCTAATGAAAGCCAGTGTCAGCATCAGCGCCTACGTGACCTACGCCGGTTGGTTTCTTCTCGGGTTCGGCATCTCTTTTGAAACGCCCTTATTCATCCTGCTCATGGTGCGTCTAGGCATCTTATCGCCCGCCAAACTGAGGTCCAGCTGGCGCTACGCGATCCTCTTGATATTATTGATCTCGGCAATCATCACGCCCGACTGGAGTCCTGTTACAATGGCGGTGATGGCCCTTCCGATGCTGGCATTCTACATATTGAGCTGCATTTTGGCCGGCCTAGTTGCGCCCAAGCCGCGCGAAGAAACGGCTTGACATCCAAGCCCATTAAATCTAGATTATTGGTAATCATGTGCAGTGTATTCTTTTAAGTGTAACTACTGTTACATTCTGCTCGCAAAGGGGGTGAAGGTTCTCTTATCCAGTTTCTCTTTCTAGCGTTATAGCTTAAGGAGGTGTCACGAAAGTTGGGCGAATCCTTTAAAGGACTTAGTCGCCGCGATTTTCTGAAGGTGTGCGGAGCAACCGCAACCATCCTAGGATTATCGCAAAGTTATGTTCCACAGATCGCGCAGGCCATCGAAGGCGCTGCCGCTAAACCCCCGGTATTGTGGCTCCAGGGCCAGAACTGTACCGGATGCAGCGTTTCGGCGTTGAACTCGAACCATCCGTCAATCGCCGAGATCGTGCTGGACATCCTGTCGTTCCGGTACCAGCCGAACATTATGGCGGCCTCGGGTGACCAGGCTATTCAGGTCATCAAGGACACCATCAAGAACGAAAAAGGTAAGTACGTTCTCATCTGGGAAGGCGCCGTGCCGGACAAGGAAGATGGTCTGTTCGCCGCGTTCGGTGAGGAGAACGGCAAGCCTATGACGTGCGACAAATGGGTTACGGAGGCGGCGGATAGTGCGGCTGTCGTAATCGCAATGGGCACGTGTGCGGCCTTTGGCGGCATCCCGCGGGCGAACCAAGCCGTTACGGGCGCCAAAGGTCTGTTGTTTGACGGTACGGCCAAGGGCGGCGCTTACAAAGGCACGACGCCGGTCGTCAACGTACCCGGTTGCCCGCCGAATCCCGACTGGCTGATCGGTACGGTCGTTTATTATCTGATGAACAAGAAAGCACCGGACGTCGACAACTACGGTCGTCCGAAGATGTTCTACGGTCAGACGATTCACGACAACTGCGAGCGGCGCGCCGCGTTCGAAGCTGGTCTGTACCTGGAAACATGGGGAGACCCCGCGGCTATCGCGCCGGCGGAAGGCGGCACGGCCACGCAGAATTATTGCCTGGTCAAAAAGGGCTGCAAGGGTCCGATCACCTATTCGGACTGCCCGATCCGCCGTTGGAACAGCCGGACGAGCTGGCCTATCGGCGCGCACGGTATTTGCATCGGTTGTACTCAGCCGGAGTTCTATGCCGGTCTGGCGCCGTTGTACGAGAAAGTACCTGAGGTTAATCTGTTCGGAATCCAGACTACGGCCGACAACATCGCCAAGGTCCTTGGTGTCGCTGTGGCCATCGGCCTGGGTGCTCACCTCGTTGGAAACTTCGCCACCGGCAGGGTTGGCGGAAAGGGAGGTGACAAGTAATGGCAAAAGTAGTAATTGATCCGGTTACACGGATCGAGGGCCACCTCAAAATCGAAGTCGAGGTGGAGAACGGAGTAGTCAAAGACGCTTGGAGCAGCGGCACAATGTATCGCGGCTTCGAGCAGTTGATTCAAGGTAAAGACCCGCGCGATGCGATCCGCATCACGCAGCGTGTTTGCGGTGTCTGCAACACCATCCACGGCATGTCTTCCGTATTTGCCGTTGATGACGCGTTCGGCGTTACCGTGCCGGACAACGGCCGGATCATCCGGAACTTGATTTTCGCTTCGGACTGGCTGGCGGATCACCCGCTGCACTTCTATCACCTCGCGGCGTTGGATTACATCGACATCATGGCGGTGGCCAGCTACGCGGGTAACGACCCGGCGCTTCTTAAGGTCAAGGACAAGATCGTTAGCCTGGTAAAGGCCAACGACACCTATCCTTTGACACCGCGGTATGAGCCCGACGCGTTTGTCATCAAGGATCCCGAAGTCGTTACCACAGCCGTTTCGCATTACCTGCAAGCGCTGGAAATGCGGAAACTGGGCCACGAGATGCTCGCTCTGTGGGGCGGCCGCGCGCCGTTCTATCAGAACGTCGTCGTCGGCGGCGTCGGCATCAGGCCGACCGTTGAGAGGATCGCCGAGTTCACCTGGCGTTTCGAGCAGCTGGCCGACTGGCTGGAGAACACGTACGTGGCGGACGTTGTGGCGCTGGGCACCGGCCCGTTGAAGCCGATTCACGACCTGAAGGTCGGTCTCGGTGTCAGCAACTTCCTTGGTTACGGCGCGTTTGACGAGAAGAAGAGCGGCGACATCAAGAACCGCTTCTTCCGCTCGGGCACGATCGAGAATCTGGATCTGAAGAACATTAAGGACATGGATCCGTCGAAGATCACCGAGGATGTAAAGTACAGCTACTACAAGAGCGCGTCCGGCTTGAAACCGGCAGTCGGTAAAACGGATCCTGATCCGAAGAAAGCCGGCGGCGCGTATTCGTTCATTAAGTCGCCGCGTTACGACGGCAAGCCGCATGAAGGCGGTCCGCTGGCACGTATGTTGATGCAGCAGGATCCGGGCTTCATGGAGCTGGCCGGCAAGATCGGCGTCTGGCCAAGTGCGGTCGCGCGTCACGCGGCCCGCGCCTACGAGACCAAGATGCTTATCGGACAGATTCGCGTTTGGCTGGATCAACTGGCCAAGAACATCAACGGCGAAGTCTGCGACGACAAAGCGCTGCCGATGGACGCACGTGAAGGCATGGGTATCACCGATGCTCCGCGCAGCGCCAACGGCCACTGGGTATCGATAGACAAGGGCAAGGTCACGAACTACCAGATCGTCAACGCGTCCGGCTGGAACTTTGGCCCGCGCTACGATAAGGGCGTTCGGGGACCGGTCGAAGAGGCGATTGTCGGCGCTCCGGTGCCGGATCCGACGAACCCGACCAACGTGGTCCGGGTAGTCCGCTCCTTTGATCCGTGCTTAGCCTGCTCGGTGCATATCATCGAGCCGACAACAAATGAGATCCTGAAATTCAAAGTCACCTAAAGGAGGGATGAAGATGGCTGAAATGCATATCGAGCATCCGGTCGAAGCGAGGATATATCACTATATCCACGTAGTCAGCATGATCGCGCTGGCGTTTACCGGGTTCTTCATCCACTATCCCTTCTTTAAGGGGTCAATGTCGACGATGCGGTTCGTCCACTTCGTAGCAATGTACGTCGTGGTCTTTAACCTCATCATCAGGGTTTCATTGGCGTTCCTGTCCAAGAACCGGGACTACAAGAACTTCGGTTTGGGCATGATCGTCTGGAGGAATCTGTTCGGTACGCTCGGGTACTACCTGTTTCTGAAGAAAGAGCTGCCGAAAGAGGTTCAGGGCATTTACAATCCGCCCCAGCGGTTGACCTATGTACTGTTTATTCCGCTGATCATCCTTCAGGCGATGACAGGTTTCGCGCTCTATACGCCGTTTGCCGGCTACTTCACGTGGCTGACTTCGCTTGTCGGCGGATTGGAGATGGTCCGGGTATGGCACTTCTCGATTATGTGGGTGTTCATCCTGCTGACCGCGGTACATGTCTATCTGTCTCTCTTTGAAGACTTTGGCCAGTTCAAGTACATGGTATTGAGCATGGTGCCTAAGGAATCAAAAGAGTAGATGTCAAGTAATACGGAGCAACACGTCGACCCCGAGCACCGGATTCTGGTGCTCGGGGTCGGCAATTCTATCCTGAAAGACGAGGGCTTCGGCGTCAAAGTTGTCGAGGAGCTGGAAGCTCGCCGCGAAGAACTTGGTATTCCTTCTTACGTTGATATCGTTGACGGCGCCACGCTTGGCCTAGACCTTCTATACTATATAGGAGGCCGCGACAAAGTAATCATGCTGGACGTTGTCAACGCCGGGGAGCCGGCCGGGACTCTGTTCAGGTTCACCGCACAAGACATCAAAACAAAGGTTCTGACAAAGGTGTCAATGCATCAAGTCACGTTGTTTGACGTCTTAACGATGGCCGAGCTGTCCGGGCGAATGCCGGCGGAAGCGATAATAATAGGCATCCAGCCGGCCGAGATCGAGTGGGGCCTGGAGTTGACTCCAACGATAGCCGCCCAGATTCCGCGAGTGATCGAACTGGTAATGAAAGAGATTGAAGAGTCAGAGTAAAGAGGCGCAATGCACGAAATGACAATCACCCAGGGCATCTTGGACATCGCTCTGGATTCAGCCGAGAAAAGCGGCGCGAGCAAAATAAACGAGGTTAACCTCACCGTCGGATCACTCTCCCAGGTCGTCCCTGATTGCGTCGCATTCTATTTCGAGATCATGACCAAGGATACGATTGCCGAGGGCGCCAAGCTGAACATCAATTTCATCGAGGCGAAGGCGCGTTGTCAGGCCTGCGGCCACGAATTTGCCGCGGAGGACATGATAATGAAATGTCCCGCGTGCGGGGATATTCTAGGCGAGCTCATTACCGGCCGGGAACTGGCCGTCGACAGTATAGACATAGACTAGCGAAAGAGCACAAGGAACACAAAGAGCACAATGACGACAAAACCATTGATTTCGGCCAAGTCATCTTGGTGCTCCTCGTACTCTTTGTAATCTGACCGGAGGTCAAAAGTGGAAGTCAAAGTTCTAAAAGACATACTCGAGACCAACGATAATATCGCTGCCGCCAACGCCGCGAAATTCAAGGAAAACAACGTCGCCGTCTTGAATTTCATGAGTTCGCCCGGGGCTGGCAAGACAACCCTGGTGATCAAGACGTTGGAGGCTATGAAACGCGCCGGCATCCCGCTGGCGGTGATCGACGGCGACATCGCCTCGTCGGTGGACGCCGATCGGGTTGCGGCTTTTGGTGTACCGGCCGTACAGATAAACACAGGTGGGGCCTGCCACCTGGACGCGAACATGATTCGCAACGGTTTGGATAAAGTTGACCTCGCGTCCATTCGGTTATTAATTATCGAAAACGTTGGCAATCTGGTATGCCCGGCGGAGTTCAAACTGGGTGAACATAAGAAAGTAATGTTGCTTTCCGTGACGGAGGGCGACGACAAACCGCACAAGTATCCTCTTATGTTCAGCGAAGCCGACGCGCTGGTAATCAACAAGATCGATCTGATCGGCTCGACGAACTTCGATATGGAAGGTTTCCAGAAAACGATTAGAGAGATGAATCCGGACGTTGAGATGTTCATTGTCTCCTGCACTTCCGGCGAAGGCCTGGAGGCTTGGGACGAGTGGGTAGTCAAGCAGGTGCGGGAGCTTACCGGGTAGCGCTGAGGCCGCCGTGTGCTATAGTATTTCTCGTCGCGACCCCTTAAGCGCGGCACACGAGAGCTTGCGCAAGAAAAACCGATAAGGAGCCTAAACCTTTGAAACTGATCGTCACCGAAAAAGATAACGTTGCGTCCCGCATAGCCGACATATTGTCTGGCGGCAAGGCCAAAAGTAATTCTCCGGCAGCCAAGAAAGGCGCCAAGAAAGCGACCGGCACCGTTCCCGTCTATACATATAAGGACAAAGACGGAGAGGTGCGCGTTATCGGCCTGCGCGGACATATCCTCAAAGTGGATTTCCCGGAAGGCTATGAGAACTGGGAAAAAACCGACCTCAAAGACTTAGTTAAAGCCTCCCTGGTCAAGGTCCCAACTGTCAAATACGTTATGGCCGCCCTGCAGAAACAAATCAAAGACGTCGACAACGTCATTATCGCCACCGACTTTGATCGCGAGGGGGAGCTGATCGGAGTCGACGCTCTCAACGTCATCAAAGAGAAAATCCCGAACGTCAAGGTCAAGAGGGCCCGATTCTCCTCGTTGACGGACAAAGAAGTCGCGGATTCGTTCGCGAACCTAGAGGACCCCTATTACGACATCGCGTCGGCCGGTGAAGCCCGCCAGGATATCGATCTGATCTGGGGGGCGACACTAACCCGAGGCATTTCACTGGCATCAACGCGCTTGGGCAAGAACTTCTTGAGCGTCGGCCGGGTGCAGAGCCCGACCTTGGTTCTGATCGCGGATCGCGAGCTCGAGCGGATGGCCTTCACGCCGGTGCCATACTGGCAGATAACCGCCACTTTCGAGAAGGACGGGGCACGGTTTGACGCGCAACACAAGGCGGACCGGTTTGACGACAAAGCCATTGCGGAAACTGCCTTCAGCTCAGTCCCCGAAGAGGGAGTCGTCGCTTCCGTCGCTCAACGTGAGCGTAAGATAGCGCCGCCGGCGCCGTTTAATACAACATCTTTCCTGGCGGCCGCCTCTTCGATCGGGTTTACTGCTAAATGGGCGATGGATGTGGCGGAACGTCTGTACATGGCCGGCTACATAAGTTACCCTCGCACCGACAACACAGTATATCCGCCCACCTTGGATTTGCGCGAGATTGTCCAGCTTTTCACCGGCGACGTTTTCGCTGAGCCGGCCGGCAGACTACTGGCGTCCGGTCCTTTGACGCCGACACGGGGCAAGAAGTTTGCCACCGACCATCCGCCGATTTATCCAACAGGTGCCGCAGCTCGGTCAGCTCTGGACGACCGCTCTTGGAAGATATACGAGCTCGTTGTCCGCCGGTTCTTCGCGACCTTGTCGCCGACGGCAAAGTTTGAGAACATCAAGGCCATCATCAACGCCGGCGATCAACCTTTCGTCGCCCGAGGCGAGCGTACCGTTTTCGCGGGATGGATTGACGTCTATCCTTATTCTCGCCGCAAAGAAGCGGTCCTGCCGCAGTTGCTGGAGGGAGAGACCCTCCCATTGATCGATAAGCAGCTGCTGTCTAAGGAAACTCAGCCGCCCCAGCGCTACGGCCAAGGTGGCCTGATTCAAGAGATGGAAAAGCTTGGCTTAGGCACCAAGGCTACACGCCACTCGATTATTCAGAATCTGTATGACCGACAGTATGTCTACGGTGACCCGATTATCCCGACCAAGCTTGGCCTGGCTGTGGCCAGGTCTCTCAAAGATTTTGCCGCCACGATATCGACGCCGGTCATGACGGCCGAGCTGGAACATGAAATGGACTTGATCGCCGAAGGCAAGATGAAGCGAGCGGCCGTTGTGGAAGACTCGCGCGGCGTTCTGGGCGATACGGTAGATAGCATCGCCGCCAATGCCGATGAGATAAGGGAACGAATTTGGGACGGCATCCGGGCCGACAATGTTGTCGGGCCTTGCCCTAAATGCGGTAAGGACCTAATGATCAGGCGAGCCAAGAAATCGGGCAGCAAATTCATCGGCTGCAGCGGTTATCCCGATTGCACGACCGCTTATCCGCTGCCTCCATTCGGCATTGCCATGGCGGCCGGAGAGACGTGCCCGGATTGCGGCGCGCCGAAGATGAAGGTGCCGCAGAAAGGCAAGGGACCGAGAATATTCTGCCCCAACTTCTGGGAATGCCCCAGCAACGCCGAAAGCAAAGCTCGCTACGAGGCGAAGAAAGCTGCGGCTGCGGCAGAAGAAACCAAAAACTCGACTCGTAAGACCGGAGGGACCCGAAAGACTGGAAAGACTGCCAAGAAGGCAAAACCAAAGGACGTCAAAGGCAAGTAGTCGTCCGGGTCGTTCAAGTCCCTCAGGTCTATCAATAAGGGGTTTTATGGACAAAGTAGCAATAATCGGCGCCGGCCACGTTGGAGCGACCGCCGCGCACATAATTGCGCAGCGGGAGCTGGCTGACGTGGTGCTGATAGACATAGCCGGCGGTATCGCCAAGGGCAAGTCAATCGACAAAATGCAGGCCATGGCCATCCAGGGCAGTCGCGTCACCGTAACCGGAACGGATGACTTCTCCGCCGTCTCCGGCAGCGCTATCGTTGTTGTTACGGCGGGATTCGCGCGCGGCCCGGGAATGAGCCGAACGGACCTTTTGAAAAAGAACGCAGAGGTTATTCGTTCGGTGGTTGCCCAGATCAACGCCTACGCGCCTGACGCTATCATTATTATCGTCACCAACCCCTTGGACGATATGACAATGCTGGCTTACGGAGTCAGCGGCAAAGATAGGAGCAAGATATTCGGTATGGGCGGCGTCTTGGACACCGGCCGTTTTGTCTACTTCATCTCGCAAAAAACGGGTGCTGAGCCCGCGGCCATTGAGGCCATGGTGATTGGCGCGCATGGTGACAAAATGATTCCCCTGGTTGAGCTGGCCAAGGTCGCCGGCGAACCGCTGAACGACAAGCTGAGCCGCGAAGAACTGGTCGAGCTGGCCGACAGAACGCGCCGAGGCGGGGCGGAAATCATATCTCACCTAAAGACCGGCAGCGCGTACTATGGACCGGGCACCGCGGTCGCCAAGATGGTCGAAGCTATCTTGCAGGATACCAAAGAGGTTCTGCCCGCGGCGATCTATCTGACCGGCGAGTATGGTATTAATGGGGCGGTCATAGGCGTTCCGGCGGTCTTTGGCCGGAACGGAATGGAAGGCGTTAAGGAGATCGCGTTAACAGCGGACGAGCTTGCCGGCCTACAAGAGGCAGCCGACGACGTGCGCACCGCCGTGGAGGCGCTGCATGGCCAAGACGCGTGAGCTTGATACTTCTTTAGTTTCCCAAGCGGTTAGCAAGCTGGTCCAAGAGGCCAATTTTGCCCTACCCGACGATGTGGTCGAAGCTCTTGAAATAGCACTGAAGCGCGAGGAATCATCGCGCGGGCGGGAAGTCTTGCAGATGATGCTGGACAACAACGGCATCGCGGCCGACGAATCGACCCCCTTATGCCAGGACACGGGTCTCGCAGTCGTGTTCGTTGAAATCGGACAGGCGGTTATTCTTACCGGCCAAAACCTAAATGATGCGATCAATCAAGGCGTCAAGGCGGGCTACTCAGCTGGATACCTAAGGAACTCAGTCGCTGCCGATCCGACAGGACACCGCGTCAATACCGGCGACAATACCCCGGCTGTGCTCCACACGGAAATCGTTTCCGGGGACAGGTTGAAAATAACTGTTTTCATAAAGGGAGGCGGCAGCGAAAGCGTCGGCGCGGCGACGGTTCTGCAGCCGGCGGCCGGTGTGGCCGGCATTAAGCAGTTTGTCATGGAGGCCGTGCGAGCCGCCGGTCCAAATCCATGCCCACCCCTGATTATCGGCGTTGGCATCGGAGGGACCCTGGACGCGGCCGGTCTTCTGGCCAAAAAAGCATTGCTCCGGCCACTGAATGTCGCCAACTCCAACAAGAAACTGGACGCGCTGGAAGAAGAACTGGAGTCAGCAATCAACGGTACTGGCGTCGGTCCCGCTGGGTGGGGCGGCCGTATCACATGCCTAGGCGTACGCATTCTGGAAAGGCCTTCGCATATCGCGACGTTGCCGGTCGCGGTCGATATCAGCTGCTATTGCCTGAGAAGAGCCAGCGAGACTCTATGATGACAACAGACAACAGACCACAGACCGCCAAATCCATAACGACGCCGTTAAGCCCTGAGACAATCGCGGAATTGCGGGCAGGTGATGCAGTCAGGATCAGCGGAACCGTCTATACGACGCGAGACGCATCCGCCAAGCGTCTCAGCGCCGACCTACGCGCTGGCACGCCGCCAATCACCCTCGAAGGCCAGCTTATCTTCTATATGGGTCCGACTCCGGCGCGTCCCGGGCACGTCATAGGGGCGGCCGGTCCAACGACGAGCCGACGGATGGACGTGTATGTGCCTGACATGCTCAGCCATGGGGTCAAAGCTTTCATGGGTAAAGGGAGGCGCTCGGCCCAAACGCGGAACGTGATGCAAGCCAGCGGCGCCGTCTACCTGGCTGCGGTCGGCGGCGTGGGCGCGCTCCTGGCGCGCCATATTGGCGAAGCAACGGTGGCGGCCTATCCGGAGTTAGGTCCGGAAGCTATCTACCGGTTGGTTCTGGACGATTTTCCGGCAATCGTCGCCGACGATATTTACGGCGGCGACATATATGAAGAGGAGTGGCCCAAATGGACATCGAGTCCGACGGCGGCTTCATAACATTTGAAGGCATCGAGGGCTGCGGCAAGAGCACGCAGGCCAAAATGCTATATGAGCATCTAATTGAGACAGGCTACGGGGTTGTTCACACGCGCGAACCGGGAGCGACCGCAATCGGCCGCGTCTTGCGCGAGACATTGCTCTCGACTGAATTTGCCGGCATGGATCCGCGGAGTGAACTGCTGTTGTTTGCTGCTAGCCGCGCCCAGCACGTTGCCGAAGTTCTCCGGCCGTCTTTAGGGGACGGCAAGATTATTATTTGCGACCGGTATGTTGATTCCACTATCGCCTATCAGGCGTACGGCCGCGGTCTGCCGGTGGCAGAGGCTAGACGGATATCCGACTGGGCCAGCGGCGGCCTGATGCCGGACCTGACGCTGCTTTTGGATTTGCCGGTCGAGCAGGCCCTGGGGCGTCTCAGCCCCGACGACTTGGACCGGATCGAGCTTGCCGACATCGATTTCCACAGGCGCGTCCGGGAAGGCTTCCGGGAGCTAGCCGAGTTCTACCCCGAGCGTTTCCGTGTGCTTGACGCGACCCAACCCGCAAAGGCAATCCACATGCAGGTTATTGCCGCCGTGAACAGCTTTCTTGATGCTATAATTTAAGCGTGCACATCTTCAACGATATAGTCGGCCAGGAAAAAGCTATTTCCTTCCTAGAAAACATTTTAGAGCACGGCACTGCCAGCCACGCCTATTTGTTTACCGGGCCGGACGGAGTTGGCAAACGCACCACGGCCGTGAGTGTTGCGGCTGCGTTGAACTGCGCGCAAGGCGGTTGTGGGAGCTGCGCTGTCTGTATGAAGATTAAGAATGGCGCTCATCCGGATGTCGAAAGCATCAAGCCGGCGGGTAATAGCCTTAAGATCGAACAAATTCGTGAAATCGGACAATCGATCGGCTTGAAACCGTTCGAAGGAAAGCGCAAGGTGTACATCATCGAGGACGCGCACCTGATGACAGTAGAGGCAGCCAACGCGCTTCTGAAGAACCTGGAAGAGCCGCCCGCCTATGCCGCGTTTATTCTGACGGCAGCGGGCGCTGATAGTCTGCTCCCGACCATTCGGTCTCGCTGTCAAGAAGTCGTATTTCGGGCGGTGCCGCCTCGTGTTATTCAGTCGGTTTTGCTTGCAGCCGGAGCGGAGGACGACGCCGCCGAGATTGCGACGGCGCTATCAGGCGGTTCTGTCGGTAAGGCGAAACGGCTGGTAATCGGGGGAGCGGCCGGCGACATTCGAGCTATCATCTTGGACCGCGCGGCGGAGATAAGCGAGGGAAGCATAATCGATGTATTCGCGGCCAAGGATGCCTTGCTGCCGCTGGCTAAAGAGAAAGACAAAGGCGACGGCTCTTCAATTGAGGCCGAAGCCCTGGCGATCCTCGGTTCCTGGTACCGCGACCTGATCGTACTGAGAGAAACAGGAAACGAGTCGCTATTGATAAACAAAGATAGAGCGTCACAGCTGACGCTTGCCGCGGAACGGATAAGTTCGGCTAACGCGGCCGCCGCGCTGGATATTTTGGCGCGCGCCGGAGATGCGTTGCGTACTAACGCCAATAAGGATTTGGTGTTGGAAGAGGCCTTACTGGCCATTAACTGCATGCCGCCAACGGTGGCTCGCCTGGAGGGATAATGCCCACTGTCATTGGGGTTGTATTAAAGAAAGCAGGCAAGGTCTACTATTTTGACCCGGGTAGTCTGCGCCCGGAAGCGGAAGATAAGATTGTTGTCGAGACAAACCGAGGAACCGAGATCGGCGAGGTGATCGCTACGGCCAGAGAGCTGGCGGCCGACGAGGTCATTATGCCATTGAAGAAAGTCACCCGTTTAGCGACGCCTGACGATATCGCCAAGGACGAGGCTAATAAGAACAGAGAGCGCCAGGCATCAAAAGTCGGGCACGATAAGATTCGCAAACACGCGCTGCCGATGAAACTTGTCGAGACGGAGTGCTTATTTGACGGCAGCAAAATAGTATTTTATTTTACCGCAGAAGGTCGCGTGGACTTCCGCGAGCTCGTCAAGGATTTGGCAGCCGAGTTCAAGACGCGCATCGAGATGAGACAGATCGGTGTACGGGATGAGGCAAAATCTATCGGCGGACTGGGGCCGTGCGGACGCGATTTGTGCTGCCGGACTTTCTTGGCCGATTTCGAACCCGTTTCTATCAAGATGGCCAAGGAACAGAATCTGCCGTTGAATCCGATAAAGATCAGCGGTGTCTGCAGCCGTCTGATGTGCTGTCTGAAGTATGAGAATGATGCCTATGTCGATTTTCGCAAACGCGCGCCTCACATGGGTCGCGACGTCAATACGCCCGAGGGTATCGGCCGGGTCATCGGGTTTTGCGCTCCCAAAGATGCCGTCTTGGTCGGGCTAGAAGAGACAAACAAGCAGATCCAGGTTTTGTTGAGCGATATCAGTCCGGTGGATCGCAGCGCGATAAAGAAAACGCCGGCGGGTGAGGTCGCTTCGTCGGCCAAAAACCGGCCTCCTCGCCTGCCTGCCGGCAAGGCCGGCAATGACGGAGCGACACGACCCAAGGATGCTGGCGAATCCGGCAAGCCTGGCGGCAAGCCGGCGGCCGGGGATAAGAATGGCGCGCCGGGCAATCGTCCGCCTCGCCGCCGTAATCGCGGCCCGCGCCGCGACCCCAAAAAATCGGAGACGGCCAAACCGGCAAACAGCGGCGAAACCTCTTCTAAGATATAATTGGAAATCGTGCCGGTGTAGCTCAGTGGTAGAGCAGCGCACTCGTAATGCGCAGGCCGGGAGTTCGAATCTCCCCGCCGGCTCCACTAAAGATGGACCCTTCGTGGGTCCTTTTTTAGTGGAATTGAAGGATGAGAACTCCCGGCCTGCGCCAGTCTCGTAGGTTGCTTCGCTCATTCCATTCGCTCGCAATGACGTAGAGCGATTCTGTACGACATATAACGCATTGCGTCATTGCGAGGAGGCCGGTTTTTGGCCGACGAAGCAACCTCCCAATACCGCTCTTGGTCCGCAAGCTCGATATCAATGCAACCTCTGGGTCGTGGGGGTCGTTCCAGCGACGTCCGCTTGACCCGCCAAGCCTTAATCCCTAGTCTGAACCCATGGAAAAAATCAGATCCTACGGTGAACCTCCATACAATGTTGTTGTCGTACACGGCGGGCCGGGAGCGGCGGGCGAGATGGCGCCCGTGGCGGTCGAGCTGGGGAAATCACGCGGTGTTTTAGAACCGCTGTTTGCCGGTCTATCGATCGCCGACCAGTTAGCCGAACTGGACAGAACGCTTGCCAAATGCGACGGTTCGGTTACCCTGATCGGCCACTCCTGGGGAGCTTGGCTTGCGGTCATCTACGCGACCCAGAGTGCCCAGAAGTTTGGTCAACTTGTGCTGGTCGGGTGCCCACCGCCGGATCAGAAAGACGCAGCCGGAATCAACGAGACCCGTCTGTTGCGTCTATCCGCGATAGACCGCGATAGCGTTGCGGATATAACGGCCTTTTTGGCCGCACCGGACGGTGACAAAGACAATCTGTTTCGCCGCCTTGGCCAGATAATCAATCGAGCCGACACATTTGACCCTGTTGATGACCCCGAATCGGCTGTGGACTACAGTTACAAAACGTTTGCCGGGGTCTGGCCGGAAGCTGTCGCGTTGCGTCGCTCGGGAAAGCTGCTGACCGCGTTTAGCAGGCTGAAGCCTCCCGTTTTGGCGATTCACGGCGATTACGATCCGCACCCGGCTGGCGCAATCGCCGCTGCCGTGGCGCCCTTGCCCGCCGGGCGGTTTGTCCGTCTCGATCGGTGCGGTCATACCCCGTGGCGCGAGAAGCAAGCCAGGACAGCGTTTTTCAATCTCATCGAGCCATAGATGGGAAGCTTGTTAATGCGTTCCGAGCTCACGGTTTCTTGACAATCATCCCCGAAATGAATAGAATAATAGTTACAGAGTGTGAATAATTTCACGTGATGTCTCTTATCTCGAAATATGCGGTAAATTGCATTAAATCCACAAGGAGGTGATACCAAGTGAGAAATTCGTCCGCAAGAAAATCCCTTGCAGTCGCGCTTTGCTTGGGCATGTTGATGTTGATTGTTGCCGGCTGCAGCTCCCCAGGGACTAAAGCGACCGGATCCGTCGTTAAGGTCGGCGAGGCAGTGAACGTAGATAACCTGAAGTTCACGGTTACTGGTGCTGAGACCTCTAAGGCTGTTGGCGCCGCCGGGAACACGTTCGAACTCAAGGACGGCAAATACGTCGTTGTTGAGATGGATGTGGAAAACGTTGGAACAACGGAAACTGCGTTTGACGGTGAGATGGCCAAGCTTTACGACGCCGATCAGCAGCTCTACGAAATGAACCTGGAGGCTTCGGCGTCCTGCTGCAAGAAGGAAACGACCCGGCTGAAAAATGTCTGGTTTGGCAACTTGCAACCTGGTGAGAAGGCCACAACCAGAGCCGTGTTCGAGGTGCCGGCTGGAGCAAAGGGGTTACAGGTCGAACTTCGCAGCGCCAAAATCGGCAGCGAAAAGACGGCGCTCGTTTCACTCGGTATCTAGATAACCGCTTCTCGTCACATATGGCGCGAGCTGGCTGACTGGTGTATACTTTAAATTCACCTCGCGGGGTGGAGCAGTCTGGTAGCTCGTCGGGCTCATAACCCGAAGGTCGCAGGTTCAAATCCTGCCCCCGCTACCAATGCGTATAAAAGAAGGTTCCTTTCGGACGAACATCCGGGGGGACCTTCTTTTGTTATAATTCAAGCGAATAGGGGAGAAAGAGCTTGAAGCAGTTTCTAAAGCCGCGCACCAAGCGAGCGCTACTTTATCTGATAATCGCCTTAGGCGCCGCCCAGGTGCTTTTGGGCGGTTTTTGGATTCTTAGAAATCTGGGTCACATTCCGCAATACGGTGATACCCCGGAATATTTACGCCTCGCGCAGACCCTAGCGTTGGACAACTTCAGGACCATATTGTATCCGTTGTTTTTGCGGGGACCGCTGTGGTTGTCAACGCGCTTGCCGATACCGTACCAGACGATTGTCTATTTGTGTCAGCTGATCGTGAGCTACCTATCCTTGTTATATTTGTTCACAATGTTGCGCCCCGTCTCGAGAAGAGGCACCGATCAGACTGCCAAGCGACAGAGCGTCGCTATAAACATCGGTCTGGCGTTGTTTGTCTTCACGACGCCCTTGGTGGCGCATTATAACCTATCCGTTCTGTCTGATTCGTTCGCTCTGTCGTTCACGATTATTTTTGTCGCCAGCCTGGTCGGCCTGTTTGCCAAGGGCAGCGCTAGATACGGGTACGGAGCCGCGGTGATGGGCGCGTATACTCTGATGGCCATTACACGGCCGGAACGGCTGCTAATCGGTCTGGCGGTTGCGGGAGCGGTGGCGCTCTACTTCGCGGTCGCCGCGGCTCTCAAGCATAGAATCGTCCTCCACCCGAAAGTAATTATCTTGATTGTTGCGATAGCTGTAGGTTTCGCCGGGGCAACGATAATCAACAACTACGGGCGGGGCGCGGCGGCGCAGCGAACGCAGCCTAGCCTGGCAGTCTCCCTGTACGCCCGAGTCACTTGGCCGAGGCTGGCCAAGGCCTATAAGTATCTGCCGGCGGATATTAAGAAAATCATCACACGTGAAGACGCGATAACTAGCGATAGATGGCCGACGTATTATAACAGGGTAGTGCTGGACAAGATTTTGGGACACAAACATGGCGGTGCCGCAGCCATGAACAGGATCACTGAGGTGACCTGGAGCCATTATTATCCGGAGATTGTTTGGTCCACGGTTGGTGACTTCACGGGCAATTTGCTGGCGCCCGCGACTGAGGCGCTGAACTTCGCGATCCGGAATCAATCGACCGATTACGTGGAGTCAAGAATGTCGGCGGGGCACCCCGCGTTGACGAAGCTGTATCGCAACTATTCGGCGGTTTTGCTAGGTTTATTGATTATCATCGCAATATTTGCTGCTCTGCGCCGGATTCCGGGCGCCTTGCCCGGCGGCAGCGCTGCGGCCGTCATCTTGACATTCATCGGCGTCTTCGCTCTATTCTTCGCGCTGTTCGCCGACCCGATAGTGAACATCAGATATATGATACCTATCTACGTGCTCGAGTATGGGGTCATGGTCTCAGCCGCAGCGGCATACCTCCAAACATAACAACAGGGAAGCAATTATGGTATAGTTAGGTATACCTAATAACAATAGTGAGGTATACCTATGGAGACCAAGATAACAGCGGGCGTCGAAGAATATCTGGAAGCGCTTTTCCACCTGGAAGAGGAGAATCGCGCCGTTCAGACAAAGGCGCTTGCCGAACACCTAAAGTTAAAACCGGCCTCAGTGACGGAAATGGTCAAGCGGCTGACGGCGCAGAAGCTAGTCACACACACCCCATACAAAGGCGTCTATCTTACCGAACGCGGCCGGACGGCTGCGGCCGCTTTGGTCCGACGCCACCGTTTGAGCGAACGATTCCTCGCCGACATGCTGGATGTGCCGTGGGATGAATTGCACGACGAAGCTTGCAAATTCGAGCATGTGATCAGCGATAAGGTGGAGCGGAAGCTTTCCGAGGCGCTAGGGAACCCGGCTACATGTCCGCACGGTAACCCGATTCCGGAGGCGGACGGTACCGTGGCAGCCGATACAGCTGAGCCGCTGGTCGGGATGAGCGCTCGTTCTAAAGGCCGCATAACCCGTATCACCAACGAGGAACCCGAATTCCTGCAATACCTGGCCAACTTGGGTTTGATGCCCGATGTCATGGTTGAGATTGAAGAAGTTGCCCCGTTTGGCGGGCCGATAATCGTCAAAGCGCGCGGGGCCAAATACGCCCTAGGCCGTCAGGTTGCACAACACATTTTCGTCAAGCCGTCCGCGTCTTAAAGTGGGTTGAGTTGAATGATTGATGGCGTGATCAGCCGGCGGTTCAGTGAGCCTGTCGACTTCACTGTCGCATTGGCCGGGAATCCCAATGTCGGCAAGTCGGCAATCTTTAACCAACTGACGGGCGTTGGGGTTATTTGCGCCAACTATCCCGGGGTTACTGTAGATTTTTGTCTAGGCACCACCAGTTTCCAGGGACACAAGGTCGGGGTTATCGATTTGCCCGGCGCTTATTCGTTCGGCGCAGCAGCAGAAGACCAGATGGCTACCCGCCGCTTTCTGTTTGAAGAACCGCCCGGCGCGGTTATTTACGTGCTGGACGCGACGAACCTCGAGAGAAATCTTTTCATGTTGCTCCAGCTGATTGATTTCAAAATCCCGCTCGTCGTGATGCTTAACCTGGTTGACGAGGCGGGCCGGCGGGGCATGACGGTCGATGCTGATCGCTTGGCTTCTCTCTTAGGTGTTCCAGTTATCCCGACTGTGGCAACCGAGGGCCGCGGCGTCTCAGAGGCGTTTACCGCTGCCGTCGGCGTGGCGACAGGGGAGCGGAAAATTAAGCCTATCCGCATCAGTTACGGCCGTGACGTCGAGAGTGATATCGAGGCCCTGACAAGCACGGTCGCTATCAAGATGGACGCGGTGCCGTACGGTTTGCCGGCCCGCGCTCTGGCGCTTATGTTGTTGGAGGACGATAAGGACATTAAGGGCAAAGTCGCCGATGCCGCTGGCGGGGCAGAGGTAGGCGCGGAAGCCGATCGCCTGGCCGCCAAGATAGCCGCGCAGCACGGCGAATCAGCCGGGACGCGAATCAGCCGAGAGAGGTTCGGTTTGGCTGGGGTCATCGCCGAGACGGCGACCGCCATGGCCCGTCCGGACGAACCGCTTAGCCAGCGGCTATGGGGCCTAACAATTAAGCCGTTGACCGGCATTCCAATTATGTTGGCGGTTCTGGCGCTGTTGTTTACATTCTTGTTTGTAGTCGGCAACTATCTAAGCTTGGTAATGTCGCAAGGGTGGGCCGTGACAGCGTCACCGGCAATCAAGTTTATCGTACATGGTTTTCTTGGCCAGGGAGAGCTGGCCCGAACCCTTCTGTGGGGTTTTGATGCCGGTATAGAGGCAGCTTTAACAATCGGTGTGCCTTACGTTTTGGTCTTCTATTTCATGCTCGCCGTCCTGGAAGATTCGGGCTACTTAAACTCTATCGCTTTTCTAACCGACACCATGCTACACAAACTCGGATTGCATGGCCGGGCGGTCATTCCGATGATTGCGGGAATGGGCTGCAATGTGCCGGCTTTAATCGGTACACGCGTCTTAACGACCAGGAGGGAGAAGACGATCGCCTCCCTGCTGATCGTCCTCGTTCCTTGCAGCGCGCGGATCACTGTCGTCATCGGCGGCGTCGGGCGCTACGCCGGCATCTGGTACGCCCTTGCCATCTTCGCAATCAGCGGGTTGCTGATTCTGCTGCTGGGGTTGGGGATTAATAAGGTTCTGCCGGGGGAGCCGTCCGGGCTGGTTATGGAGATGTTCGGTTTGCGGCGCCCGTCGCTAAGGGCGATGGCGCAAAAGACGTGGTGGCGCTTTAGGGAGTTCTTCTATGTCGCCTTGCCTGTAGTAATCGGGGGCAGCCTGGTGCTTGGCGGCCTGTATGAAACGGGTTGGATATGGCCCCTATCGGCGCCTCTGAAGCCATTGGTGGAAGGTTGGCTGGGCTTGCCGATGATTGCGGGTGTCGCCTTGATTTTCGCCGTCCTTCGAAAAGAGCTGGCCCTGCAGTTCTTGGTGACCTTTGCCGTTGCCAAGTATGGTAATTCGGCCCATAACTTGCTGACCTTTATGGACAAGACCCAGCTGTTCGTTTATGGACTTGTCACAGTGATCTACATTCCTTGTTTGGCTGCCGTCACCGTCCTCGGCCGGGAACTCGGTTGGAAGCGGGCCGCCTTGATTATTACCACAACGGTTGTCCTGGCGTTATTGCTGGGCGGCATCGCTCTGCGGATTATGAGGTTGTTCTAGGGCATTGTGTTGACCTTAAATAAATAACCCCGACTGACATCGGCCAAACATTTGATGTCACTCGGGGTCATTGGTAGCGCATAGGGGAATCGAACAACGGCCGGCCACCCAACTGTCCGGCCGTTTCACAGGGGCAACCAAAGGTTTCCCCCTTGAGTTCCCCCTTCCTTAACGAAGACAGCGGGGGAAGCCTCTCCCCCCGCTGGAAAGCCCCCCTCGGTTCGAATCCCCTGTGCCCTAAATAAATAACCCCGACTGACATCGGCCAAACATTTGATGTCACTCGGGGTCATTGGTAGCGCATAGGGGATTCGAACCCCTGATCTCCTGGCTGAGAACCAGGTGTCCTAGGCCTCTAGACGAATGCGCCACGAACAAAAGTCTATTCTACGTGGTTTTCCGTCACTTGACAACAATCACGCCCTCCATGTAGGGGTGGATTGCGCAGTGGTACCGGTATGTGCCTGGCTTAATGAAAGTGTAGCTATAGGTCTCGCTTTGGCCCAACATGCCGCTGTTAAAAACCGTTGTTACTATCGTGTGCGGCCCTTGGTCGTTGTTTGTCCAGGTCACCCTGGACTTCGCTCCGACCGTCAGGTTTGCTGGGTGGAAAGCGAAATTCTTGATCGCCACCGCGTAGTTTTGCCGTACCGCGGGTTTTGAATTTGTCGTCTTCGTTTGGTTGGATCCATTCCCGCAGCCGCCGCCGGCCACCGCGGCTATCAGCGCGGTTCCGGCCAGCAATAGTGTGAACCGGTGTCTCATCATTAGAAAACCTCCTACCTGTGTTATAATCCGTGAAGGAAAGGGGTGTCAAATGACTAACACCGCGCCGCGCGTGCGTTTCGCGCCGAGCCCGACCGGCCACCTGCATATAGGCGGGGCCAGGACGGCTCTTTTTAATTACCTATTTGCCCGCCACGCAGGCGGTTCATTGGTCTTGCGGGTTGAGGATACAGACCGCGAGCGTTCCACCAGCGAGGCCGTGCGTCACATCATCGACGGGATGCGCTGGCTAAAACTTGATTGGGACGAAGGTCCCGAGATCGGCGGGGCCCACGGTCCGTATTTTCAAACCGAACGTCTGGATATCTACTCCAAGTATGTCGCCCAACTGCTAACAAGCGGGAAAGCTTACCGCTGTTTTTGCACGCCGGCCGAGCTGTCTGCCAAACGCGAGGCGGCGCAGAAAGCCGGGCAACCGCCTAAATACGATAAATCATGTCGCGAGCTACCGGCGAAGGCAGCGGAACAACGAGCCGGTTCAGAATCTTGCGTTGTGCGGTTTGCTATGCCGGAGACGGGCGAGATTGTGATTGACGATATCGTAAAAGGAGAGGTCAAGTTTCAGGCGGGCCTGCTGGACGACTTTGTCATCATGAAGACAGACGGGATGCCAACCTATAACTTCGCTGCCGTCGTCGACGACTATCTCATGGAGATCACCCATATCATCCGCGGTGATGACCATATTTCCAATACTCCGCGACAGATATTGCTGTACGAGGCGCTTGGCTTCGCGCCCCTGCCTAAATTTGCTCATATGTCGATGACGCTGGGACCCGATGGGGCGCGCCTAAGCAAACGGCATGGCGCCACCTCGGTCATGGAATACAAGGAACAGGGTTATCTGCCGGATGCGGTGGCCAATTATATCGCTTTGCTTGGTTGGAGCCCCGGCTCGACCCAGGAGATATTTAGCCATGAAGAGTTGATTGCGGAATTTTCGTTAGAACGGGTCGGGCGCAGCCCCAACATCTTCGACACGGAGAAGTTGCTCTGGATGAACGGCGAGTATATTCGCAAAACCCCGCCGGCGGAGCTGTTCGAACTGGTGAAGCCTTATCTGATTGAAGCGAGTCTGATTGCTGACGACATGTCGGCTGCCGAGATGGCTTATGCCGAAGCCGTGGTGGCTCTGGAGCAGGAACGCCTGAAGCTTCTGCCGGACATCGTGGACGCGACCCGGTTCTTCTTCACCGATGATTATGCCTACGACGAGGCGGCCTGGCAGAAGATCATGACCCAAGAACACGTGCCAGAGTACTTGGCCGTCTTAAAAGATAAACTCGCGGCCGTTGAGCCTTTTGACGCCGGGTCCATCGAAGGACTGCTGCGCGGCCAGGCCGAGGAACGAGGGATTAAGGCGGCGCAAGCGTTTCATCCGCTGCGGGTCAGCGTCAGCGGGCGGATGCAGGGACCCAGCTTGTTCCACATGGTCGAGGTCTTGGGCCGCGACCGCGTCGTGGCTCGCGTCACGAGAGCGATAGACCTGCTAAAATAGTTTTTGTCTTAATTATTGGGGCGTGGCCAAATCGGTAAGGCGCCAGATTCTGGATCTGGAGATTGGAGGTTCGAGCCCTCCCGCCCCAGCCAAACGCCTAGAGAGTTCATAACACCTAACAATGGACTGTCCAGGCGTTTTACTTTGTTCCCGAGGGGTCGAACCTGAGGGGGATTCTCAAGGGGGAGAGGCTTCACCTTGAGACGGGACCAAGGAAGGGGAGATATCAGAGGGGAAACCTTTGGTTGCACCTCTGAGGAGGGCAGACTGTTGGGTGGCTGCCCGACGGTTCGACGCCCTCCCGCCCCAGCCAAAAAACCTAGATAAACCATATGGCTTATCTAGGTTTTTTGTTTGCCGGAGAGCTCGACCTTGCGGCTTAAGCCGCGACATTCGAGCCCAGAGGATATTTGCTCGTCGCCGCTTACGTTAATAGGGTCAGGCCCTGTCGCATACCCGCGCCGGGCCTGACCCTTTCATTGAGCAGGTCGCAAAATCAGATGTTTGGCATTACTTCTTGTCGGCGTAGATCGCCATCGCTTGGCGCATGAAGTCCGCCATTCCAGGCTTGATGGTTTCGTAATTCTTCGCGAAGCGCGGATCCGCGACGTACATCTCGCCCAGGTTCTTGAATATCTCCGGCGTGCAGGAATAGTAGTGCTCGCAGATGGATTTGAAGAATTCTTCCATAATCGCTTGCACGGCCGGGTCGCCCGGATCCTTGTCCATCAAGGCGGCGATGCGTTCCCGCCGGTCTGTCTCGGCCGCGGCGATGCGCGTCCAATCTTCTTTACTATAGGTCGCCGTCTTTCGCATGCTTTCCTTGTAAGCGTCTGTGTTTCCCCACCGTTCCTTGGCTTCCTGTTTGTATTCCTCCATCGTCGCTTCGTCAAACGCGTCGAACATCTTGTCCTCAGTCATTTTCTCTCCTTTGTCCAATGCTTCTAAATTGTGTTCCACTAACTTAATCAGGCCGTTCAGCCGGTGTTGTTTTTGCCGCAGAAGCTCCAGGTGTTCTAGAAAGGCGCCCCGCCGGTCGAAGCCCGGGCTGTCCAGGATGTCCTTGATGTCGGCCAGGCTAAAACCAAGCTCCTTGAAGAACATTATCTGCTGGAGCCGTTCCAGATCGTCAGCTGAATACAGACGATATCCGGCCGCACTAATTTCGTCGGGCCGCAACAGGCCGATCGCGTCGTAGTGGTGCAGCGTTCTGACGCTTTGGCCGCTAGCTTCCTTGACTTGCTTGACCGTCAATCTCATGTTTAGAACCTCCTGATAAAGATTCTAAACCCTTACGTAACGTTAGAGTCAAGCGACTGTGTAAAGAATATTTGTGGGGGAATTAGGAGAGGGACGGGCGTTTCTCAGTTACCGGAGCGTTGCCTAACGGGAGTCTTTATCGCCCACCGGCTCCGAACTCATTTGCTGCAGAGCGTTAACGGCCGAGTTCGCCCGCGCCTTTATTTCATCGTTCTCTTGTTTGAAAGGACCATAGCCTGTCGTCAGCAATAATGCTGCAATGATGTAGAAACAGACTGTGATGATTATTGGAATAGCAAGTCTTCGCATGGCGCGCTCTTTCTCTTCTGAGTAAAGAAAACCCCGGGAGGCCAGGAGCCTCCCGGGGTTGATTGCATCTTACGCAGCTACCTAAGGCGTTGTAATCATCGTGGTATTTGACCACGATGAGTCGCTGCCGCCGCCGCTCGCTTTGACGCGGTAGTAATAGGTGGTCAGAGCGGCCGCTGTCGCGTCGGTGTACGTGATCGCCGGCGCCGGCGTGGTGAATGTCGTCAGCCCGACAGTGAACGCCGCGTCCGTCGCTCTCTGTACCGTATACAGTGTGACAGCTGGTATCGGCGGCAAGCCGGCGGCCGGATTGAGCCAGTTTAGCGTCACACCTGGCAGAGCGGCAGCCGCCGTCAATGTGTTCGGCTGCGGCTCCGTCCGGTATGCGACCGGCCGCATCATGTCATTCTCCTCATGACCCAACAGGTGACAGTGCCAGACATATTCCCAACCGAAATCGGTAAGGTCGTTGGTGACGGCCAGCGGATTGCCGTCTACCGGGTTGGTCACCGTCATAGCCTCGCCGGCCGCTTTGGTCGGATCCATCAAGCGGACGCTGTTGGGTATGGTCCAGGGCAGTGTCGGTGTGACCGGCCGCAAGGCCACTATAGCGTCTTGCAGCGGATGCATGCGCACCGTCTCTTTCCAGCCCAACTCGTTAGCGTCAGGCGGCACGATAGCGCCGTCCCAACCGACCCGGTTGATCAACTGGACATTATACAGATGGAAGTGAATCGCATGCGTGTCCACCCCGTTATGGGTGATCTTCCATATCTGGGTTCCGTCACCCAGAACGACCGGTCCGGGCGACGCTGACATGTTGATTTCCTCAGTCAGCGGGTCGATATAACCCAGCGGGATGGTTGTCTGGATGTTGAAGTTGGTGAATGGTAACTCAACACCCAACGTCGCGTTCATCCGTCCATAGTTGAGCTCAAAGAGCTCTTGTATAGCCTTGGGACGCATGTTCATGGTGATGTCGAAATTCGAGGTTGCCGCAGCAGGCGTAGTATTCGCTCCGGTAAAGACGACGCTGGGCGCGGTCGTAAACCCGGTGCCGCCGCTTGTCACGAGAACCTCACTAACTCCGCCGGTTGCCGTAGCGGCCGCGAGTGTGCCCCCGCCGCCGGTAAACGACACGGTCGGCATGGAGGTGTAGCGTAGGCCGTTATTAGTGATCGTCACACCAGTGACAACTCCGCCGGATACAGTGGCGGTCGCGGTCGCTCCGGCGCCCCCGCCGCCGGTCAAATTGACCGTCGGAGCCGTTGTGTAGCCAGACCCGCCGTTGGTCACCGCTATGTTGGTGACAGACAGCGTGGCCAAAGCTCCGGCACCCGTGCCTGTGCCCGTGAAGGTCACAAGAGGCGCAGTCGCATAACCTGATCCCGCCGCGGACAACACGACGCTGCCGACAGCTCCAGTGCCGAGCGACAAGGCGCCGACCGGGCTGAAGGTCAGTTGGGTATCTTGGATCTTCGAGTACGTGCTGCTGGCGCCGTTATTAGGAGCCGGATACGTTGGCTCGGGCACTACTACCGGCGGTTGCGACGCCGCAAAAGCCAACGGCAAGGCCGCTTGCAAGGCCGGCAGACTGAACGCCGGACCGGTTCCCAGAGCCGATGTCACCTGGATCTGCATTAATGTCCTGGTATTCGGACCATAACCCGGGAGGGTCGAAGGCGCGCCTCCGGTCGAGGTCAGATCAGGATTACCTGTGTAATAGTCGTATCTCGGGTCGCTCGCCGGCACGGGAGCCGGGGAGTCGTTGTACAGTATCAGCTTCGACCCGTCGGGCACGTTCGAGAAGTCGACTATGACGTCGGCACGTTCAGCCGGGCCCAGGAACAGAGTCTTGTTGGTCACGTTCAGGACGACGATGTTCCGCCTGTTGAATTCGTAACCGACCGGCGTGTTCGGCAGAACGACCGGCGCGGGCAGGAGTCCGCCTTCCGTGCCGATCTGAATCATGCTCGGACCGACGGCGGTCGGGCTAGGCACTCCGCCGTCACGGCCGTCGGTCGGCCAAGTCGCCGGCCAGCTGGGGTTACCAGGATGCGGTACCGCCGGTACCATCGGAACTTCGCCCGAGTTAGTCTGCAAAGTCGGATTTCCAGCGCCATCGACGCTGTCCGGCGTGTTTGACTTGGCGTAATACAGTTGGAGATTAAGCATCCTATCGTTGGACGCGTTCAGGATGCGGAAACGATAGGCTTTCCTGCCGACCTGGACGTAAGGATACGCTGTTCCATTGACCAGCGGTGTATCCATGAAGGACTCCGGCGTCAATGACGGATTCGGCGTGCCGGGATTAACAGAAGCCTCCAGCGGCGTTGTGCCGAACAGCGGGTTGGGAACCGGACCGTTGATCAAGCCGGCCGCTGTCGTTAGCGGCGGGAAGAACCAGGGACCGTAGTCCCAGCGTCCCATGGCGTTGGCGCCTCCTGTGAGGTCGGCTGGATTCTGGTTGGGCATGTAAACATGCGGGAACCAGAGGCTTCCCTTCGCGCCCCATCCGGTAACATTCCAGGTCGGGTCTTGCGCGGCCAGCTGTGACGCGAACGTGCCGACCGTGTTGGTGAACGGCGTTGTATTGTCGGGCACGAAGCTCTTGTCCTGGATGATCAGAGGAATCTCATCGGCCGGGACAGTGCCTGCGGCGATCGGCGTCGCGCCGATTGTGCCGCCGCCGACCAAAGCCGCTTCTTCCGCGTCGCGCAGGATGTAGCCGGCCGCTTCGCCGGCGTACACATTCAAGCGCGTCGTTCCGTATGAGTGATCGTGGTAGAACATCAGGCGTGCGCTTTGGTCATTCGTGTAGAACATCGTTTCTACACCATCCCGATCGTTACCGGGACCCGGGTCCGGCATATCAGGCACGTTGTAAACGCTCACGCCCTGCGGATAAGTCGTCGTTTCGCCCGCCGGTGTGATCCACTGGTTCGGCGTTCCGTCGCTTATCCACGGAGTGGCGCCCCCGTGCAGGTGGATGACGGCCCTGTTCTGCTTGTAGGTCTCGGTGCCGCCTGGTGCCATGCCGGCGCCCATGACGGATTCATCGACCGGAATGAACAGGTCGCCGCCGGCACCGGTGGGCAGAAGGTTATAGAACTTAACCCGAACCGGCACATTGCGGTTGGCGACGACGGTCGGCCCCAGATAGCTGGGTGGGTCGAGCGCGACCGCTTGCACGGACGGTCCGGCGGGAACGGGCGTGTACATGATGGGTGTAACGCCGTCCGGATAGAACAGCGGTGTATGGAGGTGGCCCGGCAGGCTGGTGTTCACCGGCGTCACCAACTGTACGTAACCCCGCAGACGCGTGGCCGGCAGGTCGCTGTGGAGCTTTTCCATATATTGAACGACCGCTATTTCGTAGTAGTCGCCGCCCAGTGCCGTACCCTGATCAGGCACCGCCACCGGCAGATATTGGCCTACTCCGTTGGTTTGCAGGACATTGTTCGCGCCGGCTTGCGTTAAGCCGGGCAGTTTGTCGACGAACTTCCTAATGCCCGTACCGGCGGTCACCGTCGTGATCGAGTTGTTGGCACCGAAGTTCCAGACGTTGCTGGTAGCGTTGCCGTAGTCATAGAGAATAGGGATTATAGCCGAACCGAACAGGCTGATATTTCCGTTTATCAACGTTGCTTGGGATGCGTTAAACATGCCCGCTCCGCTGAACCACGCAATGTGGGGCGTAAAGGCTGTTCCGCTGGACAAGAAAGTCCATATACGGCTGGTCGCGCTCCCGTAGTCGTAGAGCGCCGCAACGTCGGATATATTGTCGGCGTTGTAGTCGCCACTGGTGATCTTGGCTCGTGTGGCGTCAAAATTACCCGGTCCGCTGGACCAAGCCATGTGAGGAGTAAATGTAAAGCCGCTAGACAAGAAAGTCCAAAGGCGGCTTGTCGCGGCCCCATAGTTGTACAACATCGCGACGTCGGAGGTCCCGCCGCCGTCATAGTCACCGCTCGTTATCTTGACCATTGCGGCATTGAAATTGCCGAGTCCGCTATACCAGGCCATATGAGGCGTGAATATCGTGCCATTAGAATTGAAAGTCCACAGGCGGCAGGTCGAACTACCGTAGTCGTACAACATGGCCACGTCCGCCAGATTATCGATATCAAATGTTCCGCTGGTCATTGTTACCCGGCTCGCGTCGAAGTTACCGACGCCGCTGTACCAACCGAGGGTTGGTGTCATGGTCGTTGCCGTGCCGACGAACTTGAAGACCCAGAGCCGGCTTGTCGAGCCGCCGTAGTTGTATAAGACCGCTAAGTCTGTGCGTCCGTTATTGTCAAAATCACCGCTTGTTATCTGAGCTCGCGTGGCGTCGAAATTACCTGGTCCGCTCGACCAGGCCATAATCGGCGTGAAGGTCGCGCCGTTCGACTCGAGTATCCAGATGCGGCTGGTGGCGTTGCCATAGTCGTAAATGAAAGCGATGTCTTGGAGGCCATCGCCGTTAAAGTCGCCTGAAGTCGCCTTGGCGCGCGTCGCGTCGAAGTTCGCGGGACCCAAAGACCACATCGACGCAACACCCATCGTAGTGGCCGCAGTCGTCAGAACAGTAGGCAGAGGACTATTGGCATAGTTCGGGACGTTGCCGAAATAGTCAGTCGTTCCGACCGATGGAATCTGGGCGATTACGCCGGAGGCGTTTAGCTTCGGCGGAAACAGCAGCCGCATCGCTGTCGCGCGATCCGCCGCAGCCTGCCGCTCGGCCGGTGTTGTTCGTTTCATCATCAGGTCTGCCGCCCCGGCTCCGGCGGTCTTGTTCGAGGAATAGGCTACACCTGTGCCGGTGCCGCCCATGCCGTTCTGTTTGGCAGCCATGCCTGAATCGGGGGCCGCTTGCATACCGCGGTTGTTTTGCGCGGCCAAACCGCGTCCGGTGCTCACCAGCATGATTGCGAGTGCGTAGAAAGCCAAGGTGATCAAAACGGGGATAGTGCTTCGGCGCATGGTACACTCCTTTCGTTAACATTACCATTCGGCAATTATGAATATCCTATGAACCTCAATATCCTCTACGGTCAATAGGGTGTCAACGATATAATCATCAGTATGATGAATACTAGAGATAACCCTAGTAACCTGGTCCGAGACACTATCGCGTCCAACAATATGCTGTCTGCCGGAGATAAGGTCATGGTTGCGGTGTCCGGCGGTCCTGATTCGCTGGCCCTCTTATATATTCTGGCCGGGATCGCCTCTGACTATCCCATTTCCCTCCACGTCTTTCATCTCAACCACCTAATGAGGGGTGACTCGGGGGCGGCCGATGCCGAGTTTGTTGCGCAGACGGCGCGGGCCATGGGGGTTCCCGCGACAGTTCTATCCGCTGACGTTCCCGCCTTTATCAAGGCCAATGGCGTTAGCCCGGAAGACGGCGCTCGCAGAGTCCGCCGCTCGCTTATGCTGCAGGTGGCGGAGGATACAGGCGCGACGAAGATCGCTCTCGGCCACACAGCGGATGACTGCGTCGAAACATTCTTGATGCGCTTGTTACGCGGCGCGGGCCTGGACGGTTTGCGGTCGATTCAGCCGATCGCGGGTCTGATAATCCGTCCCTTGATCAATCTCACGAGGGGCGATGTCGAGGCTTACTGCCGGGAGCATAACCTTGAGCCGCGGCATGACGAGACAAACGCGATCCCGGATATGACGCGCAACAAGGTCCGCCTTCGCCTTTTGCCGCTCTTGGAGGCAGAATATAACCCCAATATTCGCGCCGAGCTGCGCCGGGAGATGGAGTCGATCAACGAGGACGCCACTCTTCTGCAGGGCCTAGCGGAGGACAGTTTTGCGTCCGCGGCTGTTCCAGGCGAAGGCGTCGTTTCTCTAGACCGCTCGGCCTTGCTCGCCCAACCTCTAGCAATCCGGCGGCGGCTGATCCGTTTAGCCGCCTTGCGGACGGCCGGGGAGCCGCAACCTCTAGGCTTCGCTCACGTTGATGATATCCTGACAAAGGTCGTGAACGGCAACAGCGGCGCGGCGCTTGACCTGCCCGGCGGGTTATCGGCGGCGCGGGAGTATGATACTATAGTGATTAAGGTTTCTGCGCCGGAACCGGTGCTCGACGCGCCGGTTGGCTCGGAAACCATTTTGTCTGTGCCGGGTCTAACTGTGCTGTCGGGAGGCCTGTTTGCAATCGATGCGCGGGTTGTGCCGGCAGAAGAGCTAGACAAGACAGCCGGCGCTGACGTCGCTTGGCTGGATGCGAGTCTGACGGCCGGCTCAATAGTCGCCAGGCGGAAATTGCCAGGAGACCGGATCCAACCGCTGGGAATGCGTGGGCACAAATTGATCAGCGATTTGTTCATAGATGACAAGACGACTCGCGATCTGCGTGACAGGGAGCCAGTTGTTTTGATCGATGGCCGCATCGCCTGGGTGGCGGGTCATTGCATCGACGAAAACTTCAAGGTTACCGATAAGACAAAGAAAATCCTGGTTCTGAGTTTGGTGAGAGGAAGCCGTTGAGCGGGGAAATCTCTGACATTCTGATAACGGAAGACGATCTTAAGGCGAGGGTCGCCGAACTGGCCGCCGAGATTAACAGCGACTACGCCGGCCGACCCGTTGTTCTTGTAGGCATTCTAAAGGGCGCCTTTATCTTTCTCTCCGACCTGTGCCGCCAACTTACAGTCCCCGTGTCGTTTGATTTCATGGCAGTCTCGAGCTACGGGTCGGGTACAAAATCATGCGGTGTCGTGCGGATATTAAAGGATTTGGACACCGATATCACTGGTAAAGAAGTTATTATAGTCGAAGACATAATTGACTCAGGACTGACATTGAACTACCTTCACAAGAGTCTGCGAGCTCGTCATCCGGCGAGCTTGGAAATATGTTCGCTAATCAGGAAGCCGGAAACAGATAAGGTTCACCTGGATGCGAAGTACGTCGGTTTTGCCATTCCCAACGAATTCGTTGTCGGCTATGGTTTAGATTACGCGCAGCAATTCCGCAATCTGCCTTACATTGCGAGACTGCGGGTCGTGCGCGATAACAATGGAAAAAATGGCGCGGCGTCACGGACAGCCGCAGCTCGGAGGTAATATGCGTAAGTATTCCAATCTGCTGATCTGGTTCGCGGTGCTCGTAGCCGTAGTGATACTTTTCCAGGCCTTCGGCCCCCAAACTGAAAAACCGCTTGCCTATAACATGAATCAGTTCATCAAGGCGGTCCAAACCAAGCAAGTTGTGAGCGCGACCGTGCTGGACAGCGTTCGCGAAGTCGACGGGACGCTAAAGAACAAAAAGACGTTCACTGTCAGCTACCCTGAGAACTATGCGGTCGCTGATCTGTTGATCAAGTACGGCGTCAAGACAGAAGTCCAAAGACCCAGTGAGCTTGTGACTTATATGCTTTCGCTGCTGCCCATCGTCATAATCTTCATCGTCTTCATGGTCATCCTGTATTTCTTAATGATCAGGAACGTCCAGGGGGGCAACAAGGTCATGTCGTTCGGCAAGAGCCGGGCGAAGCAGACTAACAAAGATATGCCGCAGACGACATTTGCCGATGTCGCCGGCTTGGACGAAGCGGTCGAAGAGCTGGAAGAAATCAAGGAGTTCCTCGCCAACCCTAAGAAATTTCAGTCGCTGGGCGCCAAGATACCGAAGGGCATTTTGCTCTATGGCCCGCCCGGCACGGGCAAAACCCTGCTCGCGAAAGCGGTCGCCGGCGAGGCAAACGTACCGTTCTTTCACATCAGCGGTTCCGACTTCGTCGAGATGTTTGTCGGCGTGGGCGCCAGCCGGGTGCGCGACCTGTTCGACCAGGCCAAAGCCAGCGCTCCGGCCATAATATTCGTCGACGAGATCGACGCCGTCGGACGCCAGCGCGGGGCCGGTCTGGGCGGCGGCCACGACGAACGTGAACAGACTTTGAATCAATTGCTGGTCGAAATGGACGGCTTCGACCCGCGTTTGGGCATAATTATGATTGCCGCTACGAATCGCCCGGACATCTTAGATCCTGCCTTGCTCCGGCCGGGACGATTCGACCGGCAGATCGTTACCGACCGCCCTGATCTTCGCGGCCGTGAGGCAATACTTAAGGTGCACGCCAAAGATAAACCGTTGGCGAAGAACATTGAAATCAGCGTGCTGGCGCGGTCGACTCCCGGTTTTACGGGCGCTGATCTCGCTAATCTTCTAAACGAAGGGGCGCTGCTCGCAGCCCGGCACGGCAAGAAAGAGATCGACATGCCGGAACTGCAGGAAGCCATAGAGCGCGTCATCGCCGGACCGGAGCGCCGGACCAGGCTAATCAGCGATCGCGAGAAGGAGATCATTGCGTATCACGAAACCGGTCACGCTTTGGTAGCCGACGAACTGCCGTTCACCGATCCAGTCCATAAGATTTCCATTATTCCGCGCGGACAAGCATTAGGTTATACGATCACTTTGCCGACAGAGGATAAATACCTGGTCGCCAAGACCGAGCTGCACAACAAGCTGGCGCAACTTTTGGCGGGCCGCGTCGCGGAAGAGATGGTTTTCAACGAGGTTACGACCGGAGCGCAAAATGATTTAGAGCGGGCAACGAAAATCGCCCGTCAGATGGTATGCGAATTTGGGATGAGCGATCGGCTAGGTCCTATGACGCTGGGTCACAAAGAGGACCAGGTTTTTCTGGGTCGCGACTTCGCCGCCACCCCGGACTACTCTGATCGTGTTGCGTCAGAAATCGACGCCGAAGTACGGCGCATAATCGAGGACGCCTACAACGAAGCCAAGAAGATCATGACCAAGAATCGGCCCAAACTCGACAAGATAGCCAAGAAGCTGATCGAGTCCGAAACGGTCGAGGGCAAGGAGCTAGACAAACTGCTCGGTCACAACAGCAGCAAGCGTAACGCCGGCGAGAACGAGCCGGCCGCTCCCTTTAAGTCGGCCCCGTCATACAAACCGGCGCCGGTCAAGAAGCCAAAACCGAAGGACTAGACATGGATAAGGCTAAGATCGAGCAAGGCGTTCGCCTGCTTTTGGAGGGTGTCGGAGAAGATTTGAGCCGCGAGGGTCTACGCGACACACCGAAACGCGTAGCCGCTATGTATGAGGAGATTTTCCGCGGCATCGGTCAAGATCCGCAAGACGTTCTCAAAGTGACGTTCGGCGAAAACCACGAAGAAATGGTCTTGGTCAAAGATATCCCGTTCTACTCCGTCTGTGAGCATCACATCATGCCGTTTGTCGGCAAAGCGCATGTCGCCTACATACCCGGGACCGACGGCCGGATCACCGGTATCAGTAAGCTGGCGCGTGTGGTTGACGTTGTCAGCCGGCGTCTGCAGGTCCAGGAGAGACTGACCACTCAAGTGGCAGATACGCTGATGACATGCCTGAACCCCCGCGGCGTCATGGTGGTCATCGAAGCCGAGCATCTTTGCATGAGCATGCGCGGCATCAACAAACCGGGCTCAGTGACGGTTACTTCGGCGGTCCGAGGCATCTTCAAAACCAAACTTAACAGCCGTCAGGAAGTGCTGGCTCTTATCAACAAATCTTCCAGGCAGCTGTAGAATGACGTTCAATCCGCGCGTTCTAGTTATCTCCGATCAATCTGAAGCGGCCGCGGCCATTGCGGCCATCCGGTCTGACAAGGCGGGCGCGGCCATAATGACTCCCAAGGCGGTCATGCGTGTTGTCCGGCTGAGCGGTGTCGATTGGCGGGCCGCCAACATACTCAAACAAGAGATGCTGGCCCGAGGCGGAGACGCGGCCATTCCGTGGGACGCCCAGGAGGCTCAGTCAAAAGAAACCGATGTTCTTCTGCTGGGCACAATTCGGCAGCTGAAGACGTTGGTCGAGAACCTTAGACTGCAACCGTATGGACTAAAGCAGGTCGGCAAGGAGCTGGACAGCGCTCTTGAGGCGTTCGGACGTCCCCCGGCCGATATCGTCTGGAACGGTTTCTCTCTGCCCCTGTCCCGTCGGACATGCGTCATGGGGATCTTAAATGTTACACCCGACTCGTTCTCCGACGGCGGCCGCTTTGCCGATTCCACTACGGCCATTGAGCGGGCACTGCGACTTGCCGCCGACGGCGCGGACATTATCGACATCGGTGGCGAATCAACCCGTCCGGGTGCCGCGGCGATAACCGCCGAGGAAGAGAAACAAAGGGTTTTGCCCGTTATTGAGGCGTTGGCGGGCAGGCTGACCATACCGATTTCAGTCGACACGTACAAAGCGGACATTGCGCGGGCAGCCTTGGACGCCGGAGCAGCTTTGGTCAACGATGTCAGCGGTTTTTCATTCGACCCAGCCATGGCGGATTTGGTCGCTGAACGCGGTGTTCCGGTAGTGCTGATGCACATCAAAGGCACGCCGCGCAATATGCAGAAGAACCCTGAATATGTGTCCGTTATGGGAGAGATATCCGACTATCTGCGTACTCAAGCGGACGTCGCACTGGCAGCCGGCATTACCGCCGACAAAATCATTATCGATCCGGGTATCGGCTTCGGCAAAACAGCCGAGCATAACCTGGAAATCATCCGCCGCCTGCGTGAATTGACGGCGCTCGGCTATCCGGTTCTCCTGGGTCCCAGCCGCAAGGCATTCATCGGCAAGATATTGGGTACCGAGGTGGATCAGCGATTGGAGGGTACCGCCGCCGCAGTTTCCGCGGCGGTGTTGAACGGAGCGGCCATCGTTCGTGTCCACGACGTCAAGGAAATGGGACGGGTCGTAAAGGTTGCGGACGCGATCGCGGGCCGGACGGCTTAAACATGTTACGCGTCATTTTTGGCTTGGGCTCCAATCTGGGAGACCGGGCCGCTAACATCGCGAAGGCGATTCGGCTGTTAGACGAGTCCGCAGGCCTCAAGATCACCCAAGTCTCATCCCTTTATGAATCCGCGCCGGTCGATTTTCTCGACCAACCTGATTTCGTAAACGCCGCCGCCGCCGCTGAGACCGACCTGCGGCCGGAGGACCTATTGGCCGCGGCGCAGAGAATCGAGCTTGAGATGGGGCGGGTCAAAACAACCGACAAGGGTCCGCGCGTCATAGACGTCGACATTCTTCTCTACGACATTGTCGAGGTCAGACTGCCTGATCTGCAAGTGCCGCACCCACGGCTGCGGCAGCGGGCTTTCGCGCTCGTGCCGCTGTTGGAGGTGGCCGCGGACGCGATATTCCCTACCGGTGAACCCGTTCGCTGGGCCATTAAAGGTGTGGACATTGACTCGGTAAGGCTGTTTTCAAAGGAGGTTGCGTCGGGAGAGGTTGCTTCGTCGCCTAAAGGACAGGCTTCCCGCAATGACGGAACGACACGATGAAAGTTTTGGAAACAGTTTTAGACCTAAACAGGTATTTGGCGCCGTATCACCGCGCCGGTAAATCCATCGGGTTGGTGCCGACAATGGGGTCTTTACACGCGGGTCATCTGAGCTTGGTAGCGACGGCGCGCGCCGACAACGACATCGTCGTCATGAGTATTTTTGTAAATCCGACTCAGTTCGCGCCGGGCGAAGATTTCGAGGCCTATCCGCGCGACCTGGAGCGAGACACCGAGCTGGCGGCCGAGGCGGGCGTTGACGCCATCTTCGCGCCGTTGACGGCGGAATTATATCCGCCGGGATTCTCTACCTTTATCGATGTAGTCGGGGTCGAGACGTCAGGGATGTGCGCCGCGTCCCGACCGGGCCATTTTCGCGGCGTCACAACGGTCGTAGATATTCTGCTCAACCTTGTCCGGCCCGCTCGGGCATATTTCGGGCAGAAAGACGCTCAGCAGCTGGCGGTCATTCGACGCATGGCGAGCGATCTGGCGTTAGTTCCAGAAATTGTCGGCTGCCCGATTGTGCGTGAACCGGACGGTCTGGCTTTAAGCAGCCGCAACGCCTATCTCAGCCCGCCGGAACGATCCGCCGCACCTGTCTTGTACCAGGCCTTGCGGGTGGCCCGGGACGCCATCGAATCGGGTCAACGCTCGCGTGATAAGATAATTACGATGGTCGAGCACCATATTACGGCGGAGCCGCTGGCCAAGCTGGAATATGTAGAAGCGCGAAACGCCGCCGGGCAAGAAGCGCCGTCTATACTTACCGGAGAAATCTTGCTGGCCGTCGCGGCTCGCTTTGGGACGTCCAGATTGATTGACAACATTATTGTCGAGATCGAGGAGACCTAGTGTTTCTTACCATGCTTAAGGCAAAAATACACCGGCTGACGGTGACTGAAGCCGACATGCACTATCAAGGCAGCATCACGTTGGATCGCGATCTTTTGGATGCGGCGGGCATCCTGCCTTACGAAAAGGTTGCCGTGGTTGACGTGACCAACGGCGCTCGGCTCGAGACCTACGCGATTGCTGGTAAACGAGGATCGGGTATCGTTTGCTTAAACGGCGCGGCCGCGCACCTCATTCACGTGGGCGATACTGTGATCGTCATTGCCTACGCGCAGCTGGAGGCGGCGGAGGCTGCCACAACCCGTCCAACCGTCGTCTTTGTCGACGAAGCGAACACAATTACGCACGTCGAGCACAAGATACCACCCGAAGACGACTGCTAAAACCAGTTCATAGTTATTAGTCGTTAGTTCATAGAAACAACAAAGCCCAGATCTTGAACCAAAAACCACGAACTATGAACCACGAACTATGAACCAAACAGGCTGTGATATACTCGGTTCATGATTAAACCGCCCCGTTATCTGACCGATTTTGACCTCACCGACCTGCCCTCACTTGATTTTGACGCCATCGTTATCGGCAGCGGCGTAGCCGGCATTTCCACAGCCTATCATTTAGGAAAAACAGCCAAAGTTGCCGTTTTGACCAAATCGGAACTGTCCCTTACCGCGACGCGCTATGCCCAGGGCGGTATAGCGGCTGCTGTGGGCGAGGGCGACAGTCCTGAAAGCCATTTTGAGGACACTATCTTAACCGGCCGCGGCCTGTGCGACGAAGAGGCGGTCCGCGTCCTGGTCACCGAGGGACCGGCGGAAATTGCGACGCTGCGAGAAATCGGGGCCGCTTTTGATTGCCGCCCGAGCGGCAGCCTGAGTCTGACGCGCGAAGCTGGACACTCTTGTGCCCGCGTCGTTCACAGCAAGGATACGACCGGCGGCGAAGTCGAATCAACCCTGGCCGCGACAGTCCGTGGTATGTCCGGTGTCTCCATATTTGAGCGAGTCTTCGTGATTGACGTGATTACCGACGATAAACGCAGCGTCGGCGTCTTGGCCGTATTGAACGGGAGGTTGACTGCGTTTCTAGCCCCCGTTGTCGTTTTGGCCGCGGGCGGAATGGGCCAGCTCTATTCCGTCACGACAAATCCGCCCATTTCGACAGGCGACGGACTGGCCATGGCCTACCGGGCGGGCGCAATGTTGACAGATATTGAATTCGTTCAGTTCCACCCGACAGCGCTGCATACTCCGGTGTCGCCGCGGTTTTTGATCAGCGAAGCGGTGCGCGGCGAAGGCGCATATCTGGTGGACAAGAATGGCGTCAGATTCATGGTTGATCGGCATCCAATGGCCGAACTGGCGCCGCGCGACGTTGTCGTCCGCGGAGAATTCGAGGTAATGCGCGCGACCGGTGCGGATCACGTCTATTTAGATTGCCGCCACCTAGGCGGAGCATATTTCGCGGAACGATTCCCCGCAATCAACGACGAGTTGCTATCCAACGGCATCGATCCGGCGCGGGATCTGATACCAGTCACACCGGCGGCCCATTACATGAGCGGCGGCGTTAAGGTCGATCTAGAGGGCCGGACCGGCATTGACGGATTATACGCGTGCGGTGAAGTCGCCTGCACCGGGGTGCATGGCGCCAATCGATTAGCCAGCAACTCTCTCTTGGAGGGTCTGGTCTTCAGCCGCCGGGCAGCGACGAATGCGCGCGCCTACATAGAAAAGCACACCGGCCGCAGCGTGCCGCCGCTGAAGTCAATCACCTCAGACGACGGCGGTACACACACGGAGGGCCGGGCCGTAATGGCCGATCTCAAGGACCGAATGCAAGAGTTGGCCGGAGTGATGCGCTCGGCGGCCAGTTTGACCGCGCTTCTTGCTTTCATTCGCTCGAAAGCCGGCTATACATTTCCAGGTGGTCCGTGGGCGGACGATTATGAGTTGTCGAACATGTTGACCGTAGGTTATATTATCGCGATGGCGGCCAAGACACGCGAAGAAAGCCGTGGGTCGCATTGGCGGGAGGACTTCCCGGAAGAAAACGACGAGAAATGGCGCCGGCATATCGTAATCGAGGAGGGCGGAGACGAGTGGGTCAAGCTGAAGATTATCTAAAACGAATCGTGGCGGAAGCGCTGACGGAAGACCTTGGACTGGCCGGGGACATCACGAGCCAGACGATCATGCCTGAGAACCTGCTGGGAGAGGCGGTAATCGTCGCCAAGCAATCCGGGGTAGTCGCGGGCTTGTTTGTCGGGGAAGCGGTTTTCCATGCTCTGGACCCCGATACGGTCTTCGACAGCCGGGTTGACGATGGCGACGAGGTCGAACCTGATCAGATTATTGTGCGGTTAAGCGGCAATCTCCTCAGCATCTTATCGTGCGAACGGGTCGCTTTGAATTTCATTGCTCACCTGTCGGGCATAGCGACTCTGACAAGAGAGTACGTCCAAATGGCGGCACAACATGGCGCCGCCATAAAAGATACACGCAAGACAACACCCGGCCTGCGCCCTCTAGAGAAATACGCGGTCTTGGTCGGCGGAGGCACGAATCACAGGTTTGGCTTGTACGATGCGGTGCTGGTTAAAGACAATCACATCGCCGTGGCCGGCAGTATCACTCGCGCTGTTGAGCTAGTGCGCGAAAATCTGGAGGAACCGCTTCCTATTGAGGTTGAAACAGAGACCCTTGAGCAGGTTGAGGAGGCGCTGCTGGTCGGCGCCGATATCATCATGCTTGACAACATGGACGAGCGGACAATAGCCGCAGCCGTAGCGTTAATTGACGGACAGGCGGAAGTCGAGGTGTCTGGCGGAGTTACCCTCGAGAACCTGGCCGCTAAGGCCGCCGCCGGGCCTGATTTCATCTCGGTTGGTTCCATCACTCAATCGGCGCCGGCGTTCGATTTCAGCCTTATCGTCAGCTAGCCAATGGACATTACTAAAGTCGTCGAAATCCTAAAACCGTATTTCATGCACTACGGTTATCTGCTCGTCTTTATGGGCGTGATGTTGGAAAATTCGGCGATGCTGGGCGTAATAATTCCGGGCGAGACTATTCTGATCATCGCGGCTTTCTACGCGGCCCAACACAGCTTGAACATCTATTGGATTGTCGTGCTTGCCTTCACCGGCGCGGTGATTGGCGACAATATCGGTTACTATATCGGCCGGCGGGGCGGGCGGCGCTTCTTACTCAAGTATGGCAAATACTTCTTTGTAAAAAGGCAACGCTTACAGGCGGTTGAGAAATACTTCAAACAGCACGGGGGTAAAACAATATTTATCGCCCGGTTCACTGCGTTCCTGCGCGCGCTGGGCGCGATAACAGCCGGCTCGGTGAAGATGCCCTACAGAGAGTTCTTCGCCTACAACGTCGCCGGCGCCGCGCTATGGTCGATTGTTATCTCACTACTGGGATACTTCTTAGGCGGAAACTGGAAGCTGGTTGAGAAGATTCTGCGGAACATGGGACTCGCCGCACTAGCGCTTCTTGTTGCCGGTATCGTCGGTGTTGTCTACGTCAGGCGGCGAAGGGACATGAAACGTGAAGCCAAACTATTGGCCGGAGATTGATCGTTACGAGAGTCTAGGCTCTACGCAAGACAGGGCCAGGCAGCTCGCTCAACAGAGAGCCCCGGAAGGCACTGTCGTGACGGCCACCGTCCAGACGGACGGGCGGGGCCGCCTTGACCGGGCCTGGGTTTCGCCCGCGGGAGGGCTTTGGTTTTCCTTGCTCCTGCGCCCAAATATCTCGCCCGCGGAAGCGCCAGGCTTGAACCTCCTGGCGGCAGTTGCCGTGACGGAGGCGTTGCGTTCCGTTACCGAACTGGAGGCCGGGATTAAATGGCCGAACGACATATTGGTTGACGGTCGGAAGCTGGCCGGCATCTTGATGGAGATGAAAACTGGCCGTGACGGGATCAAGTATATTCTAGTCGGGGTGGGCGTCAATGCGAACATCGATCCGGCGGTTATGCCAGATGATCTGCGTCTGCCTCCAGCTACAGTATTGGGTGAGACCGGTCGGCAGACAGATTTGAGCGAACTTTTAGAGATGATCTTGGCGGCCTTTAAGGAAGATTATTATGGTTGGCCCAACTGCCGCGCGGGGGTTCTGAACCGCTGGCGCGATCTATCGGTAACCCTCGGCAGGCGGGTTACTATCGATTCGGCCGGCAACACGGTGTCGGGTTTGGCGCGCGACATCAACAGCGATGGAAGCCTGACGATCGTTGACGCCGCCGGTGCCGCACACACCGTCCACGCCGGCGACTTGACCTTACAGTTTGATTGACAGTTAACGAGGGTTGTTGTTACTATTGGCGAACACGCTAGACACGTTTTCAAGGAGGATATATGGACTATATTAACGCCTACGCCACCCGTTTCGCGGCGGTCAGAACCGCTGTCTTTACCAGACGCGACGCCCTGTCGTGGGCCGGAAAACTCGGGCTAGCGCTCGCATTTGCCGCCATGACCGGTCTAGCGGCGCAAATACGGATTCCCCTGCCTTTCAGCCCGGTGCCTATCACGGGCCAGACATTTGCGGTTCTCGCGGCCGGCATACTCCTGGGCCGCAATTTTGGCGGCGTCAGCATGATAATGTACGCCGGCCTGGGCGCGGCCGGTATACCGTGGTTCAACGGCGGTATCGGCGGCCCGGCAGTTCTGACCGGACCTACCGGCGGCTATCTGGCCGGCTTTATAGTTGCGGCGATGATTATCGGGTACGTCAGCGATCGGTATCCGACAGCTCGCCGGTTCGGCCCCATGTTCGCCCTGATGCTCACGGTCGATCTCCTTGTGATATATGGGTTGGGATTGCTATGGTTGGCAATCTATCTGAGCGTGATCAAAGGCGCGGCTGTTTCTTTCGCCGGTGTTTTCGCTTTGGGCGCGGCTCCGTTTATTGCCGGCGACATCGTCAAGGCGGCCGCTGCGGCCTTGATGGCCAGATCAGTCCTTCCCAAAGCCTGAAGAACGCGTAGAACAAGATGCTGCTAGCCATTGATGTAGGCAACACTCAAACCGTTATTGGTGTCTTTGCCGGGGAAATGCTGAAACGTCACTGGCGCATCTCGACGCATCCGCGCAAGACGAGCGACGAATGGGCTTTAGCCCTGTCTGAACTGTTGACAATAAACGAATCCCGGCTGAGCGAGATTAATGGTGTGGTCATATGTTCCGTTGTGCCCGAAGTCACCCAAGCCCTCGCGACAATGTGTGCCAACACTATAAAGCTGGACCCGCTGATTGTCGGACCCTCGACTGATTGCGGCGTCACCGTAAAGATAGACAATCCCGCCGAGGTCGGCGCCGATCGTATCGTTAACGCCGCAGCTTCGATGGCAGAGTACGGCGGACCGGCGCTGATTGTGGACTTTGGCACCGCGACTACATTCGATGCCGTTTCCGCCGCCGGGGAATACATGGGTGGCGCTATCGCCCCGGGCGTGGAGATTTCGCTGGACGCTTTGTTCGGCCGAACAGCCAGGCTCAGCGAGATTGAGATAGTCACGCCGGCGCGCGCCATCGGGACAAACACCACCGACGGCCTATTGTCCGGCATAGTGTTCGGTTACGCCGGACAAGTCGACGCGTTGACCGATCGGATATCCGCCGAACTCGGCGGACCGGGGGCCGGCATAAAGCTCATCGCCACCGGGGGTTTGGCCGAAACGATCCTCGACGCTTGCCGGACGAAGTTCATCCATGACCCTCTGTTAACGCTGAAAGGCCTCCTGCTCGTCTGGAACCGCAACAACGCCGCGTAGCCGCATAGAACGCGTTACATCATTGCGAGCGAACGTTAGTGAGCGAAGCAACCTCCCCGTACCCCAGCCCCAAAACCAATCCGGTATATCCTTTGTGGACAATAACTTTTTGGTTGAATAGACTGAGGCTGCAAAAGATTTCTCCGCATTGTTGGTAGTCTGGGTCGTCTGCGGCTTTCGGAAACGGTCGGGGAGTCATAAAATCCTCGGAAAGGAGCCACGCTATGAGATTGGCAAGACTAGCAAAGATACTGTTCCTCACCGTCCTTATGCTAAGTTTGTTGCTGATCGCGGGGTGTGCCTTTAAAGAAAAAGAAACCGCGGCCCAGAAAAAATCGTTAAACGCCACGCACTTTGAAAAGTATCTTAACGTAGGCTGGGCCCCGAGCGGTAAAAACATCTATACGGTTGAACTCTACATAAACACTAAGAAGTCATACGATTGCCGCCTGTACTCTCAGAAACCCGACATGAGCGATAAGATACTGCTAGAAAGAGGCGCAAAACTCATAAATGACATCGTTGTGTCTCCGAGCGGCAAGTATATGCTTTTTTCACGCGGGGGGCAGCTGATTTCGTTCGGTGAATGGGATACGGGGTATCTGGAGGTCATGGACATTAAGACGCGGAAGGTCGTGTCTAGGATTCCCGAGCGTTCCCTCGCGTACGGCTGGAAGGACGAGAAGACAATTTGGTACTCAACCACAAGCGAGGGAACATCCGTCATTAACACGGCAGGTGTGGGTTCTTCGGTAGGCAGCGAGCTTGTCAAGGGGGACGGGCTAACATGGTCAAACGATGGACGGTATCTTATCTACACGGTGCGCGGAAGCTCCGCCGCAGGAGGTAGCCTGTTTGCGTTGGACACCAAAACAAACATTTCGTCAAACCTTGTCGAGTCATCTGGCGGATCTTTCTTAACCGGAGTGATGGACGGCAATAACCTCTATTACGTTTACGAAAGGGACGGTCTTAGCTTTATAAACGTAAGCGTTCTTGACATATCAAGGAAAACAAGAAGGGGCTTATGGAGCCTTGACCGCCCGCCGGTCGCAATCGACGAGACGCACGTTAATGCAGGAAACATCGTGAGCATTGACAAGTTATTCCTCGACCAGTCAAAGAAGTCCTTGATCTTTAACCTCGACGAGCGAGAAACCCAGTCGTTAGTCTACAGGTTATCTGCTGTTAATGAAGGGGTTGCGAGCAGGGAAGCGTTGCTACGATCCGGCAGCCTGCAAGGCAAAAATCCATTTGACTACTGCGCCGCCAATAACAGCATCACCTGGATCGACAAATACAAGGCGATCAAGACCAAGCGTTTAGATTAAGCAAATCGTACATGTGCCACCTCAAACTCGGGCGCGCAAGCCTCAAGTTCCCTGCAAAACGCCGCAGGCCAAGAGGTCAGGTCTTACTATTCAACATTCTTGGTTCTTGACTCTCACGGCTCGCAGCACCCGACTCCGCCGCTGAACCTCTTCGTCTTAGGACACGCACCCCCACCTTGATTCCACAACTTTCAGTGGAATTGTCTATCCTCCCCCACGCCACGGCGCGAAGGCCTCAGACTGATTTGGACGAGAAACAACTAGTCGCGTCGTTCCGTCATTGCGAGGAGCGTAGCGACGAAGCAACCTCCCTGGACGGAAACCTATCACAAACGCTCCACGTCATTGCGAGCGAACGTTAGTGAGCGAAGCAACCTCCCGTTTGACCCCTCTTAGCTTTCGGCGCTATACTTGTTCACAAATGTGTGCACAAAATCCGTCTTGAGTCTTGAGGTATAACCCGCGTGAAAAAAGAATTCGCCATCGGAGACAAAGTCATAAGCCTGGAGCGCGCCAACGCCCTGGTTGATAGAATCTTCGACCTGCGTTCGACGGGATCGACGCAGGCCGAAGTCGCCAAGATGCTCGGCATCGAGCGGTCCTTTATCTCTCACTTGGAGGGCATCGGGGAGGTCCGCAAGTCAAAAGAGATCGCCTTCATCGGATCAGGTGTGGTTGATTCCGAGCGGGTTGACGGTGTCGCGCGCGATCTAGGTTTTGAGCACGTCTTTATCAATGCGGATGGCATGACCCGTATCGAGGACGCGCTGGGCGTTCTGACGATTCTGAAGGACATCGACTTTATAATATTTCTCGGGCCGGCGACCGAGCACCGGTTGCTGGAGACGGTCTTGGACAAAAAGATAATCGGCATCGCGCCGGCCAAAGAAGAAGTTCTTGAGGAAGTGCTGGCAGAATTCGCGGGCAAGCGGACCAGGCGGGCGTATCGTTCTGTTAGACGAGGTGAGAAGAAGGGTGACGCAAAAAGAAGTGGTCAGCGTAAGCATTGGCTCGTCGAGCCGGGACCACGAGGTTGACGTTGAGCTGTTAGGCCAGAGCTTCAAGATCCGCCGGGTCGGGACGGACGGCGATGTCGAGCGAGCCAAGCAGATGTTTCGGGATTTGGATGACCAGGTTGCGGCGTTCGGTCTGGGCGGCATTTGTTTTTGTCTGGTCGGGCCGGGAGGCCGCCGCAGCAACATCCGTTCCGCCAACCAATTCAAGAGATTAACAAAATCACCCATGCTGGACGGCACCGGCCTCAAGAACACGCTCGAAAGATCGACGATCACCTACCTGAGTGACGTCGAGGGGTTCGATTTTGCCGGGAAGAAATGCCTGATGATATCGGCTGTTGATCGCTTCGGAATGGCGGAAGCTTTGGCAGATGCCGGTTGCGAAATGGTGTTCGGTGACCTGATATTCGGTCTGGGAGTGCCGCTCGCGGTTCGCAGTATGCGCCAGTTCAGGGCGTTGGCAAGAGTGTTCTTGCCAGTCGCGACCAAGCTGCCATTTCAGGTCCTTTATCCAACGGGCGAAAAGCAGGAAAAAATCAGCGCGGGGAAATACGACAAGTACTTTCGCGAGGCCGATATCATCGCGGGCGATTATCTGTACATAAAGAAATATATGCCCATGGGGATGCGCGGGAAAGTAGTAATAACTAATACGGTCACCGCGTCCGACGTGACTGACATGAAACAACGCGGTGTGTCCCTTTTGGTGACCACGACACCCGAATTCAACGGCCGCTCGTTTGGAACAAACGTTATGGAGGCGACCTGCGTTGCCTTACTGGATAAGCCGGCTGACCAGGTCACGCCGCGCGATTACTACGATATATTACAGAGGCTCGGATTTAAGCCTAGGCTGGAGCGATTGGCCGGCCAGAAGGCTAACTAAACCAGAAGAGGGTGTGAGTAAGAGTGGCACAGAAAGAAGTTGTCAGCGTCAGTATCGGGTCGTCCACGCGGGACCACGAGGTTGACGTGGAGCTGCTGGGTCAGAGTTTTAAGATCAGACGGGTTGGCACAGACGGCGACGTGAAGAAAGCTAAGCAAATGATTAAGGATTTGGACGGCAATATCGACGCGTTCGGTTTGGGCGGCATAGATCTCTACCTGTTCGCCCCCGGCGGAAAGCGGTACAAGATACGCGAGGCCAAGAAGTTTAAGAAGGCCGCGAAAATCAGCGACATGGTGGACGGCTCGGGACTCAAGAACACGTTGGAGCGCAAGACCATTGAGTTTCTTAGGGACGAAAAAGAAATCGATTTTGTTGATAAGAAAGTCTTGATGGTTTCGGCCGTCGACCGGTTCGGCATGGCGGATGCCCTGAACGGGGCAGGATGTCAGATGGTTTTCGGCGATCTGATTTTCGGGCTCGGTATCCCGGTGGCCATCCGCAGCATGAAGAAATTCTCCATGATTGCTCGCATCCTGTTACCCATTGCTACCAAGCTGCCGTTCAAAATCCTCTATCCGACGGGGTCGGAGCAGGACAAGAAATCGGTTGACAAATACGGTAAGTACTTCCGGGAAGCCGACATTATCGCGGGCGATTACCTGTTTATCAAGAAGTACATGCCGGCTGACATGACCGGCAAGGTGATAATTACCAATACGGTTACCGCCTCGGATGTCGAGGACATGAAGTCACGCGGCGTCATGTTGCTGGTGACGACGACTCCGGAGTTTGACGGGCGGTCCTTTGGCACGAATGTCATGGAGGCGACTTGCGTCGCTCTACTCGATAAAGACGCCGATTCCATTACTCCGGATGACTATCTGCGAGTCCTCAAGGAGCTCGGCTTCGAGCCCAGGGTGGAACGTTTTGCCGAAGCCTAAAACTCCCAAGACGCCCAAGCCAGCCAAAACCCCGAAGCCGCAGGCAAATCACAATCCTGACGTCGCTCGTTTCGCGTTTATCATTCACCCTTTGGATATGGGCGGCATTACGCGTAAGTACAAGTTCGCGGAAAAATTGCCTGACAAACTTGTCGCCTGGGCTGTTAAGCACAAGAAACCATGGGCTCTTTCCGAAATAACAGGTATCAAATCCAAGACGGGCCAGGAGGCGGTCGGCTGGTTTATCGCCGTCCCGCTGCTGCCGTCCCAAATTCTTGACCTAAAAGAGAAGTTCGTGGTTAAGAAAATCATCAAAGGTTGCGAGGTCGCCGAGGAACTAGGAGCCCGCATTGTCGGTCTGGGTGCGTTTACCGCCCTTGTCGGCGGGGGCGGCAAGGACATCGCCGATGGCGGCCGCGTTGCCGTTACCACCGGCAACACCTATACTGTCGCGACCGCGATCGAGGGAGCCCGCAAAGCCGCGGCCGTCATGGACATCGATCTGGCGACGGCAGTCGTCGCCATAGTCGGAGCGACCGGCAGCATCGGCAAGATCGCCGCCCACATAATGGCGGCGGAAGCCGGAACGACAATCCTGGTAGGCCGCAACGAAGGTCGCCTAGAGGTTGTCAGAGACGCGATACGCGGCGGCAATGTTGAAATAACAACAAATATTTCCGAGGCCGTTCGCCGGGCTGATGTAATCATCTCTGCGACCAGCGCTGTGGACGAGATCATCAACCCGTTTGACATTAAAGCGGGCGCCGTTGTCTGTGACGTCGCGCGGCCGCGAGATGTGGCGGAAGCCGTGGCTGAGAACCGGGATGACGTTTTGGTTATCGACGGCGGTGTCGTTCAGGTTCCCGGTCAAGTTAATTTCAACTTCGATTTCGGCTTGCCGCCTGGTCAAAGTCTGGCATGCATGGCTGAGACGATGATCCTGGCCCTCGAGGGCCGCTATGAAGATTACACAATCGGCAAGAACATAACCGTTGAGCAGGTAAATGAGATTGCCGAGATGGCCGAGCGGCACGGCTTCAAGCTGGCCGGTTTCCGCAGTTTCGAAAAAGCATTAACGGAAGATAGGATACGCGCAATCCGCACTGCCGCCGCCAATGCGCGGGAAATGGAAACAGTTTCCTAATTCTATTAAATCGGTTATAATTAGGCTCACTTAAAAACCCGGGGCGCTGCCGCACATGTTAACATGCACGGCAGTGCTTTATTGTTGCTAATGACCTGAGAGGATAATTAACTGTGAGCAAAGAAATAATATTAACCACCCACGGCAAGGAAATGCTCGATAACGAGTTAAAAGAATTGATCGGCGTACGTCGTAAGGCGGTCGCCCAGCGTTTAAAGGAAGCCAAAGACTTCGGCGACATTTCCGAAAACTCCGAATATGAAGACGCAAAGAACGAGCAGGCCTTCACGGAAGGAAGAATCTCGGAAATCCAGTATATTTTGGCCAACGCTGAAATCGTCGATGAGCACAAGGGCGGCTTAAAACATGTTCGCGTCGGGCTGACAGCAATTCTGCGGGATATGGAGACCAAGAAGAACCAGGAGTTCAAAATCGTTGGTTCATTCGAGGCTGATCCCGACTTGATGCAGATCTCTCATGAATCGCCGGTCGGCAGGGCGATCGTCGGCAAAGAGATCGGCGATTTGGTCGAGATAGAGTTGCCGCACGGCGCGCTCAAATACAAGATCGTGGACATTAAAAAATGACAGATGAGCCGAACGACCTTCGCGTTCACCGGCTGCAGAAGTTAAGCGATATTCGCGCCTCTGGCGTCGATCCCTATAAATCAAAGTTCGACCGCGACCGGTTGGTCGCTGAGATCGATGCTTCTTATGGCGCTATCGAACCGGAAGTACACACCGCGGACGTGGTCAGCATCGCCGGCCGGTTGATGGCGTTGCGACGCCACGGAAAAGCCAGCTTCGCGGAACTCCAGGACAAGACCGGTCGTGTCCAGCTCTATCTGACAGCAGACGCTTTGGGAGAAGAAGCTTATGACACCTTCCTGAGTTATGACATTGGCGACATTGTCGGTGTCACGGGTGAGGTTTTCAAGACCAAGCGCGGCCAGCTGTCCGTGGCAGTCGCGTCTTACGAATTGCTGACAAAATCCCTGCGGCCGATGCCGGAGAAATGGCATGGTTTGAAGGATGTTGAAACGCGCTACCGCCAACGCTACCTTGACCTGATTATGAACCCCGACGTCAAAGAGACGTTTATCAAAAAGACACGGACGATAGCCATACTGCGCCGCATACTTGACGAGCAAGGTTTCCTGGAAGTCGAGACGCCGATGTTGCACCCGATCCCGGGCGGGGCGGCGGCCAAACCGTTCATAACGCATCACAACGCACTCGATACCGATCTATATCTGCGTATAGCGCCCGAGCTCTATCTGAAGAGGTTGATCGTCGGCGGCCTAGAGAGGGTATACGAGATCAACAAGAGTTTTCGTAATGAGGGCATCTCGGTTAAGCACAATCCCGAGTTCATGATGCTGGAAGCCTATCAGGCATACGCCGACTATCAAGACATGATGGAATTGGTTGAGACGCTCATCAACGGGGTCATCGAGGAGCTGGCTGGCTCAACCAAAATCACGTATCAGGAAACGGAACTCGACTTTACGCGGCCGTGGCGCCGGCTGTCGATGATTGACGCGGTCAAGGAATATACCGGGCAGGATCTGTCGTTTGACATGAGCCTGGACGACCTGAAAGCGTTGGCCGCCGAGATGCGGGTGGACCTGAAGCCGAATTCCGGCAAAGGCGCAGTCATTACCGAAATCTACGAGAAGCACGTCGAGCATTTGATTGTTCAACCGACCTTCGTCTTTGACTATCCTTTAGAAACGTCGCCCTTGGCTCGTAAGAAACCCGGTAATCCGGAGCTGACCGAGCGGTTCGAGCTGATTATCGCCGGCAGGGAGGTTGCCAATGCCTTTTCCGAGTTGACCGACCCGCAAGACCAGCACGCCCGTTTTGAGGCCCAGCAGGCCAACAAAGCCGCCGGTGACGAGGAGGCGCACGAGCTGGACGAGGACTACGTCATGGCCCTCGAGCACGGCCTGCCGCCGACGGGCGGTATCGGTATCGGGGTCGACCGTTTGGTTATGATCGTTACTGACAGCGCGTCCATCCGCGACGTCATCTTGTTCCCACAGTTGAAAACGAAACCCTCGGAAGAGTAAACTGAACAACAGACTTGTCCTCACGATTCACCCCCACGCTGTGACCCTATGTTTTAAACCACGCAAGGAAAAGGGAGCAGCGTATGAAAAAGTCATTATTTCTGGTCTATGTTATGCTGGCGGGCTTGCTGACCGTAGCCGGAGCTGGCTGCAGGAACGGTCTGTCTCTCACCAACACAACAACGAACAATCCACCGCCAGTCACAGGCAAGGGCGTTGTTAACGGGTCCGTGAGAGATATCGAGACCGGCGCGGGCATTGCAAACGCCACGATTAGCGCCGGCGGTCAAACTGCGACAACCAACGCGAACGGCGTTTACCGCCTAGTTGCGCCTATCGGCAAAATGACCCTATCGGTTAGCGCGGCCAACTACGCTGCGACCACGCAACGTGCAACAATCGCGACTGCTATGATCACAAAGGCCGACTGGCACCTAACCAAGGCGTACGGCACCCAAAGTATTCCGGCGGCCGGCATGCAATACACAATTCTCGCCTGGAACGATCTCGGGATGCATTGCGACCAGGATGACTATTCATATTTCGCAATACTGCCCCCCGCCAACAACCTTTACGCGCAGGTCTTCGCGCGTAGTTCCGAGGACGGCGCGACAAAGAACATTACCGTCACCTATGAGTTTCCCAAAAAGAAGAATCCCTCGTCACAGACGAATTTCTGGCAATATGCCGCCAAGTTCGGGTGGAACGGAACGCCCAACGTTGGATTGGCGGGAAACGGCCCGTTCGGCGTTATGAAGCCAACGGGCGACGGGATTACCTATGCGGCGGCCGCCATCCCGGTCAGCCCATATGACGACGACGGTACATGGGATCCCTTTGGGACGGCGGTCATAACCGTCAAAGATGCCAAAGGAAACACTCTGCAGACCGCCAACGTCGTGGCGCCTGTATCGACTGAACTGGGTTGTTCAATCTGCCACGGCACGGCCAATCCGCAATTGGATATCCTGGCAAAACACGACAAACTCAACGGAGGAACATTAGTCGCCGACCAGCAAGCCGGCACGCCGCACGCCTGCGCCGAGTGTCATTCGGACAACGCCCTAAAGATGGCCGGAAAGCCGGGCGTCGAGAGCCTATCTTTGGCGATGCATAACTCGCACAAAGACAAGATGCAGAAGTCGCCTTTGAAACCGGATTGCTATAACTGCCATCCCGGGCCGAATACGCAATGCTTGCGGGGCATCATGGCGCGCGCCGGCAAGAGCTGCGTCGATTGCCACGGTGATTTAGTGAAGATGACAACAGCGCTTCAGAAAGGCCGGCGGCCCTGGCTGGACGAGCCTAAGTGCAGTGACTGTCACGGCTCGCTTTATGCCGAAAATGCCAACACCCTTTACCGGAACTCTGTACTTAACAACACCGCGGGCGAGGGCATGAATGGCCGGATATTCTGCGAGGCCTGTCACAACAGTACTCACGCGGAGCATGTAACCCGCAACGCCGCGGACGCTGAGATAACTATGAAATTCCAGGGAGACAACTACTGGATATGGGCGTGTCAGGTCTGCCACGAGCAAGGCAAGAACGGCAGTCCGATTCACGGCGCCGGCCGCGGGGCCAACGGAGTGTCCGACTAGTCATTTATTGCTAAAGTGAACTTATGAATAATGTGTATTTGCTTGGCGCTTTCCTAGCAGCTGCTGGGGTTATTTGGATCGCAGGCATCTGGCTCGTGCGGTCGACCGACGCAATCGATACTCATTTCAACCTCGGCAGCGCCTTTGGCGGTCTGATCCTGCTGGGCATTGCGACCAGCCTGCCAGAGATAGCTATCACCGTCAGTGCCGCGTATAGCCATCATTTCTCCGTCGTGCTCGGCAACCTGATCGGCGGGATCGCTATCCAAACGGTTGTCCTGGTATTTCTGGACGCGGCCATGGGGGAGAAGCGAGCCTTGTCATTCGCCGCCGCCTCTTTGACGCTTGTCCTGGAGGCGAACACCGTTGTGCTTGTCGCCGTCGCCGCAATCATGGCAATGCGGACACCGGCGGTTATCCCCGGAACGGCCCTAAGCGCCGCCTCTTTGCTAATTCTTTTACTTTGGGTTTTGGGCTTATGGATGGTGCAGAGGGCGCGAACGGGATTGCCCTGGAAGGCGGAAGCCATTGACGCAACGCCCGGTCGCGATCATAGCGCCAGGCGCCGGGTCATCAATCATCCACCGTTTCAAACAAAATCGCTCGGCGTGATCGTAGGGATTTTTGTCGCCGCGGCCGTCGCCACCCTGCTTGGCGGCGTGGTTCTGGAAGAAGCCGGCACGCGCTTGGCCGAGAGTTTCGGCCTGGCAACCGGGTTGTTCGCCGCGACGTTCATGGCGGCGGCAACTGCATTGCCCGAGCTTAGTACGGGTATCGCGTCCGTTAGGAAAGGCGACTACAGGTTGGCTTTCAGCGACATTTTCGGCGGCAACGCTTTCATGCCTGCCCTGTTTTTGGTCGCCGATCTTATCGCGGGCAAGTCGGTCTTGCTGACGGCAAACCAAAACGACATGTGGTTCGCTGCGCTAGGGGTCTTGCTGACAGGCATCTATATTATCGGACTGATTGTTAGACCGCGCCGGACATTCTTCAGAGTTGGTCCGGACTCGCTGTTGGTCCTGATTCTATATATTGCCGGAATCGTCGTTCTGTTTTTGAGCCGCGGACTGTAGCTGCCTAGAGGATTATGTTAAAGAGATAACCGAGGAAGATAATTGCGGCGCTAACGACGGCGACAAAAACCAGCAGCAGGCGCGGTTTTAGGACCTTACGCAGAATAACCAGCTCGGGCAGGGAAATTGCCGTAACGCTCATCATGAAGGCCAAAGCCGTACCCAGGGGCAGTCCCTTCTCTAACAGGACCTGCACGATAGGTATCGTACCGGCTGCGTTGCTGTAGAGGGGAATGCCCAGTAGAACCGCGAAGACGACCGCGAACGGGTTGTTCGGCCCGGCTATCCGGGCGACGAAGCCGACCGGGACCCAACCGTGGACCCCGGCGGCCACGCCGATGCCAAAGACCACATATGGCCAAATGCCTTTCAGGAGGTCTTTAGTATAAACCCAGGCCGCGGCGGCTCGCTCGCGGAACGGCGGAGAGGCAATCTGTCCGTCGTTGAACTTAATCTTCCAGACATAATCCTCGACAAACCGCTCCAGATTCAAGCGGCCGATGATGACCCCGCCGACAGTCGCGACAACCAGTCCGGTGGCAATGTAGAGAAGCGCGATCTTCCAGCCAAACAATCCCCAGAGCAAGATTAGTGCGACCTCGTTGACAGTCGGGGCTGAGATGAGGAACGAGAACGTTACACCTAACGGAACGCCGGATTCCACGAAGCCGATGAACATCGGCACTGCCGAACACGAGCAGAACGGAGTAACGATGCCGAGCGAGGCAGCGAGGATGTTTCCAGTGATGCCCCGACGCGCCAGATAATTCTTAACTTTTTCAGGCGGGAAGTAGCTGCGAATGACGGCGATGACAAAAACGATAATCGTCAACAGCACAAATATCTTGCTTATATCACCGACGAAGAAATGGAATGCTTCACCGAATGTCGTGGCCGGATCGAAGCCGAAGATGCGGTAAGAGATGAGATCAGCCAAATACTCAAAGGGCGCGAACTGGCCGATCATCTGCGAGAAAGCGGTAAGCATCAGCGAAACCTAGACGGCGCCGGCCAAAAAGCGTTTTACCTCTTCTTTGGATGGCACGCGTCCCGAGACGATCACCTTATCATCGATTACCAGGCCGGGAGTCGACATGACGCCATATCCGAGAATCCGGGTGTAGTCAGTTACCATTTCAACCGTCGCGTCTAGTCCCAGCTCGGCAACCGCCTCTTTGGCGGCGGCTTCCAGGGCGTGGCAATTAGCGCAACCTGAGCCCAAAATCTTAACGTCCATGTGAATCTCCTTGCCTCGCGGTTAAGTATTGCTCAATATCTTCTAATGATATATGATGAGAGACATAATATCAAGAAAAGTTGATTAAGGGCCCGAGATGGACGAGACTAAGAAGATGGCGGCTGTCGCGCACGCGCTGAGCGACCCCACGAGACTAGAGATTGTCGAAATGATAAAACGGCAGAATGACATCTGTGCCTGCCATATCCAGGCGGGTTTGAACCTATCCCAGCCGAAAGCGTCCTATCACGTGAAGATCTTGGTTGACGCGGGTTTGGTAAGACGCTCCGTCCGCGGTACTTGGAGCCATTACTCGCTGGTTGACGCCGGCCGGGTTGAGCGCCTTCTGGACGCGTTGCGCTAACCCCCTCGCCGCTTTACCTCATGTTGACCCTACTGCGGCCAAGCTCCCCTATGTTATATTAGGAGTAATAAAGCCCTTATAGGAGGCGATTCCAAGCCATGTTTGAACGTTTTACCGAACGCGCCCGCCGCGTCGTCGTTCTGGCTCGCGAGGAAGCCAGAATGCTCAATCAAAACTACATCGGAACCGAGCATCTGTTGCTTGGTTTGATTCTTGAGGGCGAAGGCGTCGCCGCTAAGGCTCTGGAAAACCTGGACATCAGTCTCGATGATGTCCGCCTGCAGGTCGAGAAGATAATCGGACGCGGCGAAGCAACATCCATCGGCCATATACCTTTTACGCCTCGGGCCAAGAAGGTCCTCGAATTGTCCTTACGCGAAGCGTTGCAGCTGGGTCACAACTACATCGGAACGGAGCACATATTGCTCGGGCTGATCCGCGAGGGCGAGGGCGTGGCGGCTCGTGTCTTAATTAACCTTGGCGCTGACCTGGAAAAAGTCCGCAACGAAGTAATCCAACAACTGTCTGGAGCCTACACGGCGACAGGCGTCTCTCCCTCGCCAACCTCAAAGGAAGGCGCAACGGCTGGCAAGAGCGCACTGCTCGACCAGTTCGGCCGGGATCTGACCCAAATGGCTCAGGACGGCAAACTGGACCCTGTGATCGGCCGGAAGAACGAAATCGACCGGGTAATGCAGATCCTTTCCCGCCGGACCAAAAATAATCCGGTTCTGATCGGGGAGCCTGGAGTCGGAAAGACCGCCGTCGTTGAGGGCTTCGCACAGGCCATAATCCAGGGACGCGTACCGGAGAGCTTGAAAGGCAAGAAACTATACACGCTTGACCTTGGCGCTTTAGTGGCCGGCAGCCGCTATCGCGGCGATTTTGAGGAGAGGCTAAAGAAGCTCCTGGCAGAAATCCGCAGCCGGGGAGATGTCGTCATCTTCATCGACGAGGTGCATAACCTGGTTGGCGCCGGTGCGGCGGAAGGCGCAATTGACGCGGCTAGCATTCTGAAACCGGCGCTGGCGCGAGGCGAGCTCCAGACTATTGGGGCGACGACATTGGACGAGTATCGCAAATATTTGGAGAAAGACGCCGCCCTGGAAAGACGATTCCAGCCGGTTCTCGTCGGTGAGCCAACGGTCGAGGACACTGTCGAGATACTCAAGGGGTTGCGCGACCGCTACGAAGCGCATCACGGTGTAACCATAACGGACGAGGCGCTGACCGCGGCCGGCTATCTGGCCGAACGCTATATATCCGAGCGATTTCTGCCGGACAAGGCGATCGACCTAATAGACGAAGCAGCCAGCCGGCTCAAGATCATAAGCATGACGGCTCCCCCTAATTTCCGGGAGATGGAGGACCGCTTGAAGCGACTGCGCCAGGAGAAAGAAGCCGCGATCGAGGCGCAGGAATACGAAAAGGCGGCCAATCTCCGCGACCGCGAACGGAAGATGCTGTTCGAAAAGGTTCAGATGGAGAAGGAGTGGAAACAACCGGAAGCGGGCGGTCGCCGCGTCTCGGTGACCGAAAAGGACATCGCGGCCGTCGTTAGTCAATGGACCGGGATTCCGGTGCAGGAGCTGACCGAGGAAGAGAGCGAGAAGCTGATGCGCATGGAAGACGCTCTCCATATGCGCATCGTGGGTCAAGAGGAAGCGGTCAAAGCGGTGTCCCGCGCGATTCGCCGCAGCCGTGCCGGATTAAAGGATCCGCGCCGTCCAACCGGCTCCTTTATTTTCCTGGGGCCTTCGGGAGTGGGCAAGACAGAGCTGGCCCGAACGCTCGCCGAATTCCTGTTCGGCGACGAGGACGCGCTGATACAGCTGGACATGAGTGAGTATATGGAGAAGCATTCCGTCTCTCGCCTGGTCGGCTCGCCGCCGGGTTATGTCGGTTATGAGGAGGGCGGTCAGCTATCGGAAGCGGTGCGGCGCCGTCCCTACTCTGTTGTCCTGCTGGACGAGATAGAAAAGGCGCATCCCGACGTGTTCAACATATTGCTGCAGATACTAGAAGACGGGCGTCTGACGGACAACCAAGGTCACGCCGTAGATTTTCGGAACGCGATAATCGTGTTGACAAGCAATCTCGGTTCCATGGATCTGAAGCGGGCACACGGGATGGGCTTTGGCGCCGAAGACGACAGCCAGATCTCCTATGACAAGATGAAAGAGAATGTTACCGCCGAGTTAAAGCGCGCTTTCCGGCCGGAATTCTTAAACAGAGTCGACGACATAATTGTCTTCCACGAGCTGTCGCCCGCAAATATCCGGGCAATTGTCGATATTATGGTCGCCGGCCTGCAAGCTCGTTTGGGTTCACTGGGTCTTAAGATCAAGTTGACCGCGGCCGCCAAGGCTCTGCTTGCCAAAGAGGGCTACGACACGGCGCTGGGCGCCAGGCCGTTGCGCCGGGCGTTGCAACGGCTGGTCGAAGACCCGCTAAGCGAAAGTATATTAAAGGCGAAGCCGAAAGCCGGCGAGACGATCACTGTCGACGCCATAGATAACGAAATCGTCTTCCTTAAAAATAAAGAGGGCAAACCAGAGAAACTGGTTGCTTCAAAGAAGAAGGACTAACTTACGCCTATGCCGGCCTCTAAGACAACGTTTCGCTGCACCGATTGCGGCTATGTCTCACCCCGCTGGATGGGTCGCTGCCCCGAGTGCGCGGCCTGGAATTCACTGATTGAAGAGGCCGTTGCAGACGCAAAAAAGCAACCGGCACGTACGCGTCCGGCAGGCGCTTCCTATCCCCAGCCGTTAGCCGACGTAGATTTAACCGAGACGCCCCGTTTTTCCGCCGGCTACGCCGAGCTTGATCGCGTTCTGGGCGGCGGCATCGTTCCGGGCTCGCTCGTCTTAATCGGCGGCGAGCCGGGTATCGGCAAATCGACGCTCCTGCTTCAGGTCGCACAATATCTGGCCGGCGCCGGAAATTCCGTCCTAATTGCTTCCGGAGAAGAGAGCGCGCGTCAGATTCGCTTGCGAGCCGAACGTCTGGGTCTGACAGGCGGCACCCTGATGCTCATGAGCGAGACCGACATCGATCGCGTCATCGAAGAAGCGGCCGCTGGCGGGCCTCGTGTTTTGATAGTCGATTCCATTCAAACAATGTCTGACGCCGCGGCGTCCGGCACGGCGGGCAGCGTTGGCCAGGTTAAAGAGTGCACTCACAGGCTAATGACACTCGCCAAAGAAAGCGGGACAGCGGTGTTCATTGTCGGCCATGTCACCAAGGAAGGCGCCATCGCCGGCCCTCGGGTCCTGGAACATATGGTAGATACCGTTCTATATTTTGAGGGCGAGCGAAATCAGAGTCATCGCATCGTGCGTGCCGTAAAGAACCGGTTCGGCTCGACGGACGAGATCGGTGTCTTCGAAATGGGTGACGGAGGCCTGCGTGAGGTGTCCAATCCTTCGGAGTTGTTTCTATCGGACCGGCAAACGGGAACGCCCGGCAGTGTTGTCGTCGCCTCGATCGAAGGGACGCGTTCATTCCTTGTTGAGTTGCAAGCTCTGGCGGCCCCGACGTCGCTGGCCTACCCGCGTCGCGTAGCGGCCGGTCTGGATTACCAGAGGATCGCCTTGCTGACGGCCGTCCTTGAGCGCCGGGCCGGCTTAAAACTAGGCGGCCAGGACATATATGTCAGCGCGGCCGGGGGATTGAAGATTTCCGAACCCGCCGCCGACTTGGGTATAGCCCTAGCGGTCGCCTCGGCCTACAGAGACGCGCCGGCTCCGGCTGATACTGTCGTGTTCGGAGAATTAGGCTTAGGTGGCGAACTGCGTTTTGTCAGCCAGACCGACAGGCGGCTTAAGGAAGCGGCTCGTTTGGGATTCAAACAGGCGATTGCTCCGCGAGGCGCAGCCAAATCCAAAGTGGCCGGAATCCGTGTTATCGAGGCCGCTACAATTAAGGAAGCTATCGCGCTGCTGAAGAAGGCTTAAGCCGCGTATTAGGGACTAGCAGGAGGCGCTCATGGAGACAAAGAGTAACGAACGTTTGCTGGCCGTCTTAAGAAAAGTCGCGCCGGGAACGCCGCTTCGCCAGAGTTGCGAACGCATCATCGCGTCCCGGCATGGCGCGCTGATCGTCTTGTCCAACCGGCCGGAAGTAATGTCGCTGGCGCAAGGCGGATTCGAGATCAACAGCGAGTTTCTGCCCAGCCGGCTCTACGAGCTTGCGAAGATGGACGGCGCCATAATCGTTGCCTCCGACTATAGTCGTATCTTACGCGCCAACGTACATCTAACGCCGGATGTTTCAATAACGTCCCGGGAGACCGGTACACGCTCCCGAACCAGCGAGCGCGTCGCCAAACAAACCGGCGCCCCGGTCCTGTGCGTCTCCGAAGAAATGGGGTCTATCTTCCTTTTTATGGATGGCGATAAATACAGCCTGGACGATCTCCGGCTGGTAATGTCCCGCGCCACCCAGGCCCTGCAGGCGCTGGAAAAATATACGGCCCGGCTGCAGAGTGTGTTGAGCACCTTGACCAGCTTGGAGTTTGAAGGTTTGGCGGCACTTGAGGATGTAGCGCTCTGTGTTCAGCGTTTTGAGATGGTTGAACGAATATCCAGGGAGATAGACGGATTCGTCGTCGAACTCGGCGTTGACGGTCGCCTGGTCGAAATGCAACTAGAGGAAATGACGGCAGGCGTTAAAACGGAACACGATAACCTCCTTAAGGATTACTGCCGGCTTAAGAAGAACTGTTCTCTGGCCGACATGCAAACGCGCCTGTCGGCATTGACGGACGAGGAGCTGCTGGAGCTGCCGGTTATCGCCCGATCAATGGGTTACGCCGGGACCAACGAGGCGCTCGCCCAGTATGTGACGCCTAAAGGATACAGGATGCTCGCTCGTATACCCCGCATCAGCCAACCCGTGATTACAAAGCTGGTTGAACGGTTCGGCAACTTTAACAACATTGTCCGGGCGGGCCGCAAACAACTGGAAGCGGTCGACGGTGTTGGCGTCGCGCGCGCCAGGATTTTGCAGGATGGCTTACGTCGTTTATCCGAATCTAATGTGACATAAAATGCCCATTGTGCTAGAATAAGCACATCAAGGGGGCGGTAGCGTGTTCAAAAGTGGCGACAGGGTAGTTTGTCCTCCGCACGGAGCGGCAGTCATCGAGGGCATCCAAGACAAATGGGTGCTGGGCGAAAAACGGCAATACTTCATCATCAAACCGTTCTATGGACATATCACCATTATGTTGCCTGTTGACAATGCCGGAGAACTGGGCTTACGCAACGTTATCGAACCGACTGAAATCGATGGGGTTATGGAAGTCCTGGGGGCGGAATGTTCCGACCTCCCCGCCAATTGGAACCAGAGATTCAAGGAGAATTGGCGCAAACTGGGCGGCGGCAATATTCGCGAGGTCGCCGAGGTTGTCAGGGATCTTAGTTCGATTGAACGATCCAAAGCCCTTTCGACCAAGGAAAAGGACCTATTGAAGCAGGCTCGCAGAACCCTCATCAGTGAACTTGTTTTCGCCCGCGGCGTAGAAGAGAGCGAAGCGATTCGCGCTATCGAAGCCGCGCTGTAAGAAACACCACGACCGGTTCATTCATTCTTTTCATCTTTTATCTGCCGGTTTGGTTTTTGTGTGGCCAAAATTGAATAGCGGGAGCGCCATCTTTTGATTGTCTTTATTCGCGTTATCTTTATTATATTCGGCGCCATCGCAGGTTGGGAAAGCGGCAACGATTTTATCAGCGCTGTCTCTTTGACCAGTTCCATCACTCTGCGGGCACTGATCATACTGTCGATCATCACCATATTCTGCGGGGCGGGCTATGTCCTGGGCGGTATCTTCGGCCGGGCCTTTGCGGAACTTCTCGAAACCCTCGAATCAAAACTCGACCGGTATTCCGGGTCGGATATCCTATTTTCCGTGGCCGGACTCATTATCGGTCTGCTGGCCGCGTTCTTTCTCTCGTTCGCTCTGGTTCTCTTGCCTTACAGCACCTGGTTTGTCGTCATCGCATTCTTTGTTCTGGGCGGCGCGGGGCTGCTGATCGGTTTTACCAAACGTGACGACTTGGCGGTCTTGTTTAAGATGGGCAAAGCGAAACCGGGCGATGGGCGCCGCGGCTCCAGCCCCAAACTTGTCGACACCAGCGCGATTATTGACGGCCGCATTATCGACATCGTTGAGGCGGGATTCGTGGAAGGCACGTTGATAATTCCACGCTTTGTTCTTGATGAGCTTCAGTTGATTTCCGACTCATCTGATTCGCTGCGGCGTCAACGCGGTAGGCGCGGGCTGGACATTCTCAATGGCTTCAAGAAGAAGGGAGTCGGGTCTGTCGAGATAATGGAGCGCGACTACAAGGACATTGCGGGCGTTGACAGCAAGCTGGTCCATCTGGCCAAAGAAGTCGACGGCACGGTAATCACAGTTGACTACAACCTCAACAAAGTTGCTCGCCTGCAGGGGGTAAAGGTTCTTAACGTCAATGAGTTGGCCAACGCACTTAAGGCGATAGTCTTACCGGGCGAGGAAATGGAAGTAAAGGTCATCAAAGAAGGCAAAGAGGCTAACCAGGGCGTCGCCTATCTTGATGACGGCACAATGGTTGTCGTCGAAGACGGCAAGAAACTGTTGGGCAAGGACCTCAAGACAATCGTCACAAGCGTTCTCCAGACGCCAGCTGGCCGAATGATTTTTGTGAGGCGGAAGAAGTGAACGTGGCGATAATCGCGGCCGCGGGCCGCGGTACGCGGATGGCCTCTCCTACCAATAAACAACTGCTCCTTCTCGCCGGACGGCCTGTTTTGGCTCACACTTTAGCCGCGTTTGAAGCGGCGGACAGCATCGACGCGGTTATCATTGTCGGCAAAGCCAAAGACATGGATATGGTGCGGACTGATATTGTCGAAGCCTACGGTTTTGCAAAAGTCGTAAAGTATGTGGTGGGCGGGCGCGACAGGCAGGATTCCGTCGGCAATGCCTTGAAGGTGTTGCCGCCAGATACAACCGTGATTGTTGTTCACGACGGGGCCAGGCCCCTGGTGACGCCCGCGCTGATTGAGCGAGCGGTCGCAGAGACAAAACACTGGCCGGCCGTCGTTCCGGGGATACCGGTTAAAGATACAATTAAGAGAGTAACCAAAGAAGAAGTGGTCGAATATACGATCGACCGCGGTCATATGTGGGCTATCCAGACCCCGCAGGCTTTTCGCGCCGATGTTTTGATTCACGCCCACCGGGTAGCCAAGCAGGCTAAATTCTACGGCACGGACGATGCCACCCTCATCGAGAAGATTAATCATCCGATCCGCGTTATTCCCGGATTGGAGGAGAATATTAAGATTACAACCCCGATAGATATGGTCATAGCCGCGGCGATAATTAACGATCGCCTGGCGGGAGGGGAGACTTAAGAATGACTAGGATAGGTATCGGATATGATGCACACCGTTTGGCAGCCGGCCGGCCATTGATTCTGGGCGGCGTTACTCTGCCGCATGCCACAGGGCTAGAGGGCTGGTCGGACGCCGATGTTCTGACCCACGCTGTGGCTGATGCGGTATTAGGCGCGGCTGGCGCCGGCGATATCGGACAGCATTTTCCGCCGGGAGACGCAGCCTTCAAGAATGCCTCCAGCCTGGATCTATTAGCGCGCGTGGGGCAACTGGTCGGCGATTTGGGCTTTGCGGTCGCGAACGTCGACACCATCTTAATCATGGAGACACCAAGGGTCGGAAAATATAGAGACGAGATGGCGGCTAATATCGCCGCCGCTTTGGGCATTGATGCGGCCCGCGTGAGCATCAAAGCGACGACAACGGAAGGCATGGGGTTCGCCGGGCGTGGAGAAGGCGCCGCCGCCCAAGCCGTGGCCCTGCTTGAGAAGGCATGAGCATATCCTCCGATATCAGATTAGCCAGAGAACGCGATCCGGCCGCCGGTTCGGGTCTGACGATATTTCTTACGAACCAAGGTTTGCATGCTGTTTGGGCGTACCGCTACGCGCATTGGCTCTGGCGCCTTCACCTTCGACTTGTGGCTCGATTAACCAGCCAATGGACTAGGTTTGCAACCGGGATAGAGATTCATCCGGGCGCGAAAATCGGGCGCGGTTTCTTCATCGACCACGGTATGGGTGTCGTTGTCGGTGAAACCTCCATCGTCGGCGACAATGTTACTATCTACCAAGGAGTCACACTGGGCGGAACCGGCAAAGACAAAGGCAAACGTCATCCGACCGTTGAATCAGACGTGGTGATTGCGGCCGGCGCGAAAGTGCTGGGTGATATAACCATCGGTTCCGGCTCGAATGTCGGAGCGGGGGCCGTCGTCATCAAATCAGTGCCGCCCAACTCAACGGTCGTCGGAGTGCCGGGCCGGTTCGTGGTGCACAGCGGCCGACAGATTCCCAGCACTGACCTGCATCACGAGCGTTTGCCGGATCCGGTCGCCGAAATGTTCCGACATTTGGAACGGCGCTTGGACAGCCTGGATAGCGCCATCACAGAAGTCGAAGGGGAGACAGGGAATGGTTCTTAAGGTTCATAACACCCTCACGGGCCGCAAGGATGACTTTGTTCCCCGCGACGCGGGTCGCGTCGCGATGTACGTATGCGGACCGACCGTCTATAACTATATCCACGTCGGCAACGCCCGCTGCTATCTGACATTCGATATGGTCAGACGCTATCTTGCTTTCCGGGGATATGACGTCCTATACGCCCAAAACTTTACCGACGTCGACGACAAGATCATAAACGCCGCCGCCGAACAGGGTATCGATCCGACTGTCTTGACGGCCACGTTCATCGAAGCGTTCCTAGAGGATATGGCCGCATTGGGCGTGGCGCCGCCGGACATCGCTCCTCTGGCCACCGAACACATCAGCGACATGCTCGAGATGATCGAGAGCCTGATTGACAAAGGAATCGCCTATGTCGTCGACGGCGATGTCTACTATGAGGTTGCCAAGTTTCCGGCTTATGGCCGATTATCCCACCGCGATCTAGCCGATCTGCAGGCCGGCGCACGCGTCGATGTCGATAGCCGCAAGAAGGCCGCGCCGGACTTTGCTCTTTGGAAGTCGGCGAAGCCGGGCGAACCGAATTGGGACAGCCCCTGGGGCAAGGGGCGGCCGGGCTGGCACATCGAATGTTCCGCGATGTCGCTTAAATATCTCGGCTTTTCTTTCGACATTCACGGCGGCGGACTCGACCTGATCTTCCCCCACCACGAAAACGAGATCGCGCAAGCCGAGGGGGCAACAGGTGAATCGCCCTTTGTGCGCTATTGGTTGCATAACGGTTTCGTCACCATGAGCGGGGAGAAAATGGCCAAGTCGGTGGGTAATGTCATCCGGGTGCGCGACGCGCTGGCCGAAGCCGGGCCCATGGCCATCCGCATGCTGTTTCTTGGCACGCATTATCGCAGCCCGATCGACTTCAATGCCGACAAGCTGGCCGAGGCAGGCCGGGCTTACGACCGGTTGAACAACCTTGTCGGCAACATCGACCGAATCGCCGCCGCTCTGGACGACAAGATTACGGTGCTCACGGGTGCGGGCAAGGAACGGCAGTTGCTCGACGCGCTGCGCTCGGCCGAGGCGGCTTTCGTCGCGGCCATGGACGACGATTTTAACGCTCCCGACGCCCTCGGCGCTATGTTTACTGTGACCAGGGAGGTAAATACCTTTATTAAGGACAGAACGCGCTTTTCCTTAGACGAAATCGACGCTTTGGATGAGGCCAAAGCGACCCTAACTCGTTTAGGAGACGCACTTGGCTTGTCGTTTACCGGTTTTGCGGGGAGCGCGGACGTAAATTTCAAGGCCGACGTCGATGCCAAGATAGCTGCCCGGCAGGCGGCCAAAGCTGCCAAGGATTGGGATGCGGCCGACCGCATCCGCAACGACCTAGCCTTGCTCGACGTCGTCATCGAGGATACGCCCGAGGGTACCAAATGGCGTGTCAAGAAGGATGGCTAGTGCGTCAAACAGACGAAGCCCTGGCACAAGCCGCTCAAGGCGGAGATCAAGGTAGTCTTGATGAATTACTGCGGCGCTATAAGGCGGTCGCAAAATCAAAAGCCGGCCGTCCCGCGCCACCCGGCCTAGAGCATGACGACATGGTGCAAGAGGGCATGATAGGTCTGTTCAAAGCAATTCGCGACTACAGCCCCGCGACCGGCGCACCCTTCGGCGCGTTCGCTGACATGTGCGTGGAGCGGCAGCTTACTACAGCTTTTCGTTCCGCAACGCGCAAGAAACACACCCCTCTAAACATGTCCGTCCCGTTTGACTATTCCGGCGACGGTGACGCCGACGCCGCTCTGCGAGATTTGGCCGCAATCAACCCGCTAACGGCGGTAATCGGCAAGGAAGAACTAAAAAGGGTGCAGGGAAGATTAACACCTCAAGAAGCGACCGTTTTGCATCGCCGGGCGGCTGGAGACTCGTATCGCGATATCGCGAGCACTCTGGGCATCAGTACAAA